>NZ_JASHJL010000009.1 GCF_030733205.1 Mameliella sp. MMSF_3455 | reverse complement strand
GGTCCCAGAACTCACCGGCGTAGCGCCCGGACCCGTCTTGATAAAACCTTGGCCCACCGGGCGCCCCGCCCCGGCTTCTTCTCTCCAAAAATACTCCAACGGCGCGCCGCAGGCGCGCGCCCCGGGCAGGGATCAGACGATCCCGCCCTGGATCAGCCGGTCGGCAAGCTGTGCATAGGCCTGCGAGATCGGCCCGTCGCCCATCGCCACCGGCGTTCCACCGTCGCCGCCCAGCCGCGTGTCCAGGTCGATCGGAAGCTGCGCCAGCAAGGGCACGCCGATCTTCTCGGCCTCTGCCGCCACGCCGCCATGACCGAAGATATGGCTGTCCTTGCCGCAATGCGGACAGGTAAAGACGGCCATGTTCTCGATCAGGCCCAGCACAGGTGTCTTGAGCGTGGCAAAGGCATCCAGCGCCTTGCGCGCATCCAGCAGCGCCACGTCCTGGGGCGTCGACACGACGATGGCCCCCGCCACCTCGGATTTCTGGCACAAGGACAGCTGCACGTCCCCGGTGCCCGGCGGCAGATCGACGATCAGCACATCCTGCGTGCCCCAGTCCACCTGCATCAACATCTGCTGGAGCGCGCCCATCAACATGGGACCACGCCAGACCACCGCCTTGTCCTCGGCCAGCATCGAGCCGATGGACATGACGGTGACCCCATGCGCCTTGAGCGGAATGATCGTCTTGCCGTCCGGGCTGGCGGGCTTGTCGGTCAGGCCAAACATGCGGGGCTGACTGGGGCCGTGAATATCCGCGTCCAACAGGCCCACGCGTTTGCCCGCCCGCGCCAGCGCGACGGCCAGGTTGGCAGAGACGGTGGACTTGCCGACGCCGCCCTTGCCGGAGCCGACGGCCAGGATCGTCTTGACACCTGCCGGTTTCATCACGCTGTCCTGCGGTTTCGGGTGGCCGCCCATCTTCAACTGGGGCGGCGCCTTGGCTTCGGTCGGCGCGCTCAGCACCACGCTGGCCGAGGTCACACC
The DNA here is from genome assembly GCF_030733205.1 of Mameliella sp. MMSF_3455. GTDB lineage: Bacteria > Pseudomonadota > Alphaproteobacteria > Rhodobacterales > Rhodobacteraceae > Antarctobacter. The sequence goes on along the minus strand of NZ_JASHJL010000009.1, from coordinate 153,839 downwards.
GGGCACCGCTTCCGTCGCCTTCTGCGCGATGGCCCGCAGCGGCTCCATCCGGCGCGCCAGTTCTGCGCTCGGTGCCTCGATGACAAAGCGCACAACCCCGTCCTCGACCCGCAGCGCTCGAATCATGTCCCTGGAAATCAGGTTTCCCCCGTCCGGCAGATCAACCCGCTCCAGCGCCGCCTCGACCGCTTCCTTCATCTCCGACATGTCTTACCCCGTGGTTTTGCCATTTTCAGTGGCGCTTCCCTTGCGTTAGCGCAACCTCAGATCACGCAGCTGCCTAGCAATCAACCTTAACTGCCAAGAATTGAACAGTTTTCATATGCACTTTCTGCATAGCAGAAATGACGCCGTGACCATTGTGCACTTGCAGCATTTGCCCCATCTTTAGCGCAACCAAGGCAACGCACAGACACTGAGGCACGGAAACAATGGCACATGCAACGGCGAACATCACCAATGCCCAAAGCGGTTTGGGCGCCCGCATCTCCGGGCTGGTCGCAACCTTCCAGGCGCGTCGCGCCCGCCGCCGGGTCTACAAGCAGACCTATGCAGAGCTGGCTTCGCTGAGCAACCGCGACCTGGCCGATCTGGGCCTAGCACGCAGCGAAATCTCGCGCATCGCGTGGCAAGCAGCCAACGAGAACTAAGTCTTTCAGGCGGGACGTTCCTCCTCCCAGTCCCTCCTGTTCCGGTGCCGGCTCCACTCTCCTCCCTTCGGAGCCGGCACCCAAAAGTTTCGGGGCATGACCCCAACATCATATGCGGGCCCTCCTCCCATTCGGCCCGCAGACAGAGCGGCGGCACCTCTCCTCCTCCCTAGGTGCCGCCGCACGAAACACCGGGTCTCGTGACCCAAACGCAATGTTGGATCCCTCTCCTCCTCCCTGGGATCTCGCATAAGCGGCGGTGCCTCTCCTCCTCCCTGGCACCGCCGCACAGGAATTCGGGTCACACGGCCCACAGATATGTCTGGTCCCTCTCCTCCTCCCTGGGACCTTTCATAAGCGGCGGCACCTCTCCTCCTCCCTGGTGTCGCCGCACCAGATTTCCGGGCCGCTTGGCCTGAACGATATGTCGGGTCCCTCTCCTCCTCCCTGGGATCTTGCATAAGCGGCGGTGCCTCTCCTCCTCCCTGGCACCGCCGCACAGGAATTCCGGGTCACGCGACCCGACCAAGTTGTCAGGCCCCTCTCCTCCTCCCTGGGGTCTTTCAACGGCAGCGGCGCCTCTCCTCCTCCCTGGCGCCGCTGCCCAAATAAGTTTCGGGGCCCCTCTCCTCCTCCCTGGGGTTCCGTAGCCTCAGCCCGCGATGCATCGCATCGCGGGCTTTTTTCTGTGCCGCGCAAGGTCGACGGGATAGGTGCGTGTCCACATCGTCCGCGGCCCCACGCGCGCGCCTTCACCGGCCCCCTTCCCCTTGGCGCGCCCTTGTCGTAGACCCTCCGCCAACACTGGACGAGGACAAGACCCATGCCCCTGGAAAAGAGCTTCAACGCCGCCGAGGCCGAACCGCGCCTCACCCAGAAATGGCTCGACACTGGCGCCTTCCGCGCCGGCGCCAACAAGAGCCGCGACGAAAGCTTTACCATCATGATCCCGCCGCCGAACGTGACCGGCGCGTTGCATGTGGGTCATGCCTTCAACAACACCCTGCAGGATATCCTGGTCCGCTGGCACCGGATGCGCGGCTTTGACACGCTCTGGCAGCCCGGGCAGGATCACGCCGGCATCGCAACCCAGTTGCAGGTCGAGAAGAAACTAAAGGCCGAAAGCAACCTGCGCCGCACCGACCTGACGCGGCAGGAATTCCTCGACAAGGTCTGGGAATGGAAGGGCCAGTACGGCGGGACGATCGTCAACCAGCTGCAGCGCCTCGGCTGTTCCTGCGATTGGGACCGCAACGCCTTTACGATGGCCGGCGCGCCAGGTGACCCGAAGACCGGGCATGAGAACAGCCCCAACTTCCACGATGCGGTCATCAAGGTCTTTGTCGACATGTACGACAAGGGGCTGATCTACCGGGGCAAGCGGCTGGTCAACTGGGATCCGCATTTCGAAACCGCGATTTCCGATCTCGAGGTCGAGAACATCGAGGTCGCGGGCCACATGTGGCACTTCAAGTACCCCCTCGCCGGCGGCGAGACCTATGAATATGTCGAAAAGGACGAGGACGGAAACGTCACCCTGCGCGAAACTCGCGACTATATCTCGATCGCCACCACCCGCCCGGAAACCATGCTGGGCGATGGCGCCGTGGCCGTGCATCCCGACGACGAGCGTTATGCATCTATCGTGGGCAAGCTGTGCGAGATCCCTGTTGGCCCGAAGGAACACCGCCGCCTGATCCCGATCATCACCGATGAATACCCCGATCCGGACTTCGGGTCCGGTGCGGTCAAGATCACCGGCGCGCATGATTTCAACGACTATCTTGTGGCCAAGCGCGGCGGCATTCCGATGTACCGCCTGATGGACACGCGCGGCCAGATGCGCGCCGACGGCGAGACCTATGCCAAGGCTGCCGAGATCGCCATGCAGGTGGCCGAAGGCGATCGCACTCTGACCGAAGCCGAGGCCGACGCGCTCAACCTTGTGCCCGACCACCTGCGCGGGCTCGACCGTTTCGAAGCCCGCGAAAAGGTCATCGCCGAGATCACCGCCGAAGGGCTGGCGGTCATGACCACCTCTGACGACCCGCGCCTTGGGCCGAAACCCAAGTTGAAGAAGGGAGAGGAAGAGCCGCCCGTCACCGAGGTTCCTCTGGTCGAGGTCAAGCCGATCATGCAGCCCTTTGGCGACCGTTCCAAAGTGGTCATCGAACCGATGCTGACCGATCAGTGGTTCGTCGATGCGCAAAAGGTCGTCGGGCCGGCGCTGGACGCCGTGCGCAACGGCGACATCAAGATCATGCCGGAGTCCGGCGAAAAGACCTATTTCCACTGGCTGGAAAACATCGAACCCTGGTGCATCTCGCGCCAGCTGTGGTGGGGGCATCAGATCCCGGTCTGGTACGGGCTCGACCTCTCCGCCAAGAGCGGCAAGCAATACGACCAGGAAAAGGACGGCGCACTCGACCTCGTCGAGATGCGCGAGCTTCTGGACGACCAGCGCCTGCTGATCGGCGAGGAACGCCACCACGCCGCGCATGACTTCGACGCCGTCCGCGCGAAATTCGAGGATGTTCTGGCGGGCCTGCCCACACCGCTCAACCATGCGCGCGTGACCGAGGTCGAGGACCGCAACGCCGCCGTGCACCAATTCGCCGAGGCGCTGGCCCAGTACGAGGCGACGCAGGACCCGACGCAGCTGATCTACCCGGTCTGGCGCGAATCCGATGTGCTGGACACCTGGTTCTCCTCCGGTCTCTGGCCCATCGGCACGCTGGGCTGGCCCGAGGACACCGAGGAAATGCGCCGCTATTTCCCGACCTCGGTTCTGATCACCGGATTTGACATCCTGTTCTTCTGGGTCGCCCGGATGATCATGATGCAATTGGCCGTCGTGGATGAAAAACCCTTTCACACCGTCTACCTGCACCAGCTCGTCCGCGACGAGAAGGGCAAGAAGATGTCCAAGACCACCGGAAACGTCATCGACCCGCTGGAAATCGTGGACGAATACGGTGCCGACGCCCTGCGCTTCACCAATGCCTCCATGGCCTCCATCGGTGGCGTTCTGAAACTCAGCGTCGACCGGATCGCGGGCTACCGCAACTTCGGCACGAAGCTCTGGAACGCCTGCCGCTTCGCGGAGATGAACCAGGTCTTCGACACCCACAAGTCCAGCAGCGACCCGGCATTCGCCCCGACCGCCCAGCAGACGGTGAACCGCTGGATCGTCGGGGAAACCGCCCGCGTGCGCGAGACCGTCGACGCGGCCCTGACAGACTACCGGTTCAATGACGCGGCAAACGCGCTCTACAGCTTTGTCTGGGGCAAGGTGTGCGACTGGTACGTCGAGTTCTCCAAGCCGCTCTTTGGTTCGGAGGATGCGCAGGTGGTGTCCGAGACCCGCGCCACGATGGCCTGGGTGCTGGATCAGTGCCTGATCATGCTGCACCCGGTCATGCCCTTCATCACCGAAGAACTCTGGGACACGCTGGGCACGCGCGACGGGATGCTGGTTCACACCGACTGGCCGACCTACAGCGCCGCCGAGGTCAGCGACGCCAAGGCCGATGCGGAAATGTCCTGGGTGATCTCTCTGATCGAGGGCGTGCGCTCGGCCCGGTCGCAGATGCATGTTCCGGCGGGACTGTATGTTCCGATGCTGGTCAAGGGCATCGGTGCAGAAGAGCAGGCCGCCTGGGATCGCAACCAGACGCTGATCCTGAAACTGGCCCGGATCGAGGGGCTGACCTCGGTTCAGGACTTCCCCAAGGGCTGCGTGACCGTTCCCGTTGGCCAGGCCACCTTTGGCCTGCCGCTGGCCGATATCATCGACGTGGAGCAGGAAAAGGCGCGGCTGGAGAAGTCGCTGGGCAAGCTGGCCAAGGAGATCGGTGGTCTCAAGGGGCGGCTGAACAACCCGAAGTTCGCGGAAAGCGCCCCAGCGGAAGTGGTCGAGGAAGCCCGTGACAATCTCGCAGCCCGAGAAGGCGAAGAGGCCAAGCTGAAAGAGGCGCTCGCGCGGCTGGCCGAAATCGGCTGAGCCGAGTTGACCGTTGACCGGGCGCCGCCGGCGTCCGGTTCTCCCTTGGTTTCCAGACATTTCGCGGGAGACTTTCACAAGAAGACGGGGGCATAGCCCCTCTCTTGCCAGATCTCCGCGCGGACCGCGGACCCTAGAGCAGCGCTTGCGTCATCCGGATCAGCGTCGGCCCCTCCGCCTCGAAGGCCGAGGTCACTGCCCTTTGCAGCCCGGCAAGGCTTGCCGGTTCCACAGCCTGCGCCCCGTAGGCCCGCGCAAGGGCAAGGAAATCCGGGTTCCGTGCCACAACCGCGTTGGGCTCGATCTGGGCGCTGACCATGTTTTCCCGGATTTCACCCAGCGCGCCATTGTCCCAGACCAGAATGGGCAGCGACAGCCCCAGTTCCACCGCTGTCCCCAGTTCGGGCAGCGTGTATTGCAACCCGTAGTCCCCGAGGATCGCACAGGTCGGCAGGCCCGGACGACCGACGGCGCCACCGATTGCGGCGGGAAGCGCATAGCCAAGCGTGCCGAAACCGCTGGGGTGATGCCAGTGGCCAGACCGGGGCATGTCCCAGACCTCCAAAGCGCCATAGGCGAATTGGGTCATGTCGGAATAGATCATCGCGTCCGCTGGCATGATCTCCTGCAACGCCTCGGCGATCTCCACCACGCCGGGCCGTTCCGCGCGGACCTGTGCCTGCCAGCGCGCCCGCGCCGCTGCCACCTGCGCCGCATCCCAGCAGGGCGGACGGTCGTCGTTGCGCGCCGGGATGGCAATGGTCATTGCCCGGATCAGCGCCGCCGCGTCGCCGATCAGGCCCAGGTCACCCGCCCGCAGCCCCGACAAGACCGTCGGATCCAGGTCCACCCGGATCATCCGTCCCTTGTGGCCCAGTTCGTCGCGCCAGAGGTCGACCTCGGACAGTTCCGTCCCCAGAGCAACCACCAGATCCGCCTGGGCGGCGACTTCTGCGCATTCGGGCCGCGCGAGCGAACTGCCAAAGAACAGAGGATGATCCGAGGGCACGATGCCTCGGCCCGCATAGGTAACAAAACTGGCAGCCCCGGTCTGCTGCAACAGGTCCGGCACATGGGCTGCCCCGGCAACAGCGCCTCCACCAAAGACAAAGAGAGGTTTCTCGGCCTCGCTCAGCGCGTCGATCACCGCGTAGATCTGGTCATGGGTCAGATGCGGACGCTCTGGCCGCAGAGGCGGCTCCGGCGCGGGATCGGCCGATGCCCCCAAGGACGCGATCGGCATGTGCAGGGCCTTTGGCCGGGGACGCGCGCTGGCGAACTCGCCAAAGGCGCGGTCGATCAGAGCATAGACAGCCGCGGGCGTCCCCGCCTCTTCGGACCAGTCGCAGACCGTGGCCCCTGCCGCGCGCTGGTCGCGCATCTGGTGCAATTGCCCGCGTCGGGCCGCGGTTTCATCCAGGCAGGAGGCCAGAGCCAGTACCGAGACACTGTCGGAATAGGCCTGTCCCAGCGCGGTCAGCGCGTTCAGGAATCCCGGCCCGGTGATCAGGTAGCAGACACCGGGCCGTCCGGTCGCCCGCGCATAACCATCGGCCATGAACCCGGCGCCCTGCTCGTGGCGGGCAAGGACATGTGTAATCCCGGCCTCCTCGATGCCGCGATACATCTCGATGTTGTGGACACCTGGAATGCCAAAGATCACCTCGACCCCGCGGGCCTTGAGTGCATGGCTGACCTGTGCGCCAAGGGGTTTCGTCATCATGCCCTCCAGAAGCCGACAGTAAACAGTGCAAAGACCACCAACAGCTCAAGCCGCCCGGCAAGCATGGCGAAACTCAGCATCCATTTTGCGGTATCGCTGAGCGTGGCAAAGTTGCCCGCCGGGCCGATGGTGTCCCCAAGCCCCGGGCCGATGTTGGCAATCGCCGTGGCCGCGCCGGACACCGAGGTGATGAAATCCAGCCCCGTAAGGCTGAGCCCGACCGAAAGCACCCCCAGCGAAACCACGAAGAAGACAAAGAAGCTCATGACCGAACTCATGACATCCGGTCCGATCGGGCGCCCCTGATAACGCGGCACGAATACGCCATGCGGCGAGCGAATGCGCCGCAACTGAACCCGGATCGAAGCGATCAGGAGCTGATAACGGAATATCTTGACCGAACAGGCGGTGGATCCCGCGCAACCGCCGATCAGCCCGATGAAAAAGAACATGGCGATCAGGAACGGCCCCCAGGTCATGTAGTCGACGCTGGAATATCCCGTACCCGTCATGATCGAGGTGATATTGAACAGCGCCTCGCGCACTGCCTGTTCCGGGTGGTGCGGAAAGATCGACAGCAGGGTGAAGGACGTCGCCACCACCAGGATGCCGATGATCCCGACGAAGGCGATCACCTGACTGTCGGAAAACAGCACGTAACGCGCCCCGGCGACCATCTGCACGTAGCGCACGAAGGGCAGCGCGGCCAAAACCATGAAAACAGAGGCCACATATTCCGCCGGCCCCGCGAACGTGCCGAAAGAGGCATCGTAATTGGCAAAGCCCCCTGTCGAAACCGTCGTCATGGCATGAACCGTCGCGTCAAAGGCATTCATGCCGGTCAAAAGATAGCAGATGGTACAGACCAGCGTGAGCGTGATGTAGATCGACGAGATCGAGGCCGAAATCTGTGTCGCTCGGGGCAGGATCTTGCCCATCGTGTCAAAGGCCTCGGAGCGGAAGATCTGCATCCCGCCCACCCGCAATTCCGGCAGAAAGACCATGGCAACGACGATGATCCCGATGCCGCCGAGCCATTGCAGCAAGCCCCGCCACAGCAACAACCCCTTGGGCAGATCGTCCAGACCGATAAAGACCGTCGATCCGGTGGTGGTCAGGCCCGACATGGCCTCGAAATAGGCATCCGTGAGGTTGGCGTCCGTTGCACCCAGCATGAAGGGCATCGCCCCAAAGATCGGCAGCACCGCCCAGACGCCCGTCGTCAGCAGAAAGGTCTGCTGCAGGGTCAACCCTTTCTTGACCCCGTTGGCGCAGGACACCGCGATCAGGCCGCCAGCCAGAATCGTGATGATTGCGCTTTCAAGGAAGACGGGCCATTCGCCCCGGCCCTCTGCCAGGTCGACCACGAGCGGCAGCAACATGCAGGCACCAAGGCAGGCGACCAGCAGGCCGATCACATAGGCAACGGGACGAACATCGAACATGAGACGGAGCGTTGGCCCGCCGGTGCAGGACTGTCAAGCGCCCTGCGCATGCTTGCCGAAACGCCGTCCGTCAGGCGGCCAGCAAGTCGCGAAAGACAAAGGGCAGGATATCGTCACGTCCAATACCCAGAGTGGCAAGTTCTGCGTCCGATGCGCATTCCAGGGCGATGATCTGCCGCAACCTCGCTCTGCGCAGCGCGCCCGGGTTCATGCCGAACCCCACTTCTGTCAGGAAGACATCGATCCGGCTGTTGAGTGACCTGTGCCCCATCCCGATCTGAACATTGTCGCGCGTCATGACTGGAAACCTTATCCTGTATGGTCGGTTTCCTCCCTGAGGTTCACCCTCTCACAAAAGGGGTAACCAAGCCATGAAGGCGACACAGGTTGCCGCGAAGCGCCCCGCACTGCACAAAGCGGCGGCAGGGGCCAGGGCCCGTGCCGCCAATTGCATCAGCCGACGTGGAAAAGGGTCGAGAACAGCTTGGGGTCCAGGCTTTCCGCAGCGAAGAGGTCGCCCTCGGTCAGGACAGAGACCGCGTCGTGGCTGTGCAGGCTCTCCTGGTGGCTCGCCACCACGCGGTAGTCGCCGACCCGCGTATCTGCCTGCAGCTGTTCCGCGAACAGGCGGGCCGCATCCTCGACGAAGATCGGGTTGGCGGCGTTCAATTCGGCAAAGGCCTGTTCGTCCTCACGTTTGACCATGACTTGCGTCTCGGTCGGAACGGCCCGACGGCACATATCCACCACGTCCTCGAACCAGAGACACTCGCCTTCCTTCACCTCGACGGAAATGCGCGCGACGGAACGTTGCGAATGCGGCGTGGCCAACTGCCCGCGCGTCCGCCGGGCATGCTCCGAAAGTTCCAGAGAGCATGGGCAGGTGGAAGAATAGACGTAGTCGAGGTGCATGACCTTGCGGCGCACCCCATCCTGTTCCACCAGCTCCAGCGCGATGTCGTAATATTGATAGCCTGACAGACCGGACCGCAGGCTGTCCACCTTCATCGGAAAGGAGAAGCGCATGTTGATGCGGGCGTCAAAGCTTTCGAGGTCGGACTTGTAATCGTCCAGAGCCGCCTCGATTACCTCGAAGCTGAAGGTCTTGTCCGCATGGGCATAGAACGAGCGCATGATGCGGCTCATGTTGATGCCTTTTTTATCCGCCTCAAGACTGACGGTCCCCGTGACGCTGGTTTCCAGGTGCAGGTCGCCATTGTCCCGGGTGTGATACTGGATCGGCAGGCGAAAATTCGAAATGCCCACATGCTGAATGGCACGATTCGCGCCGCGGATCAGCGAGGAAGGCCCGTTCTGCAGATCCGGCAGCCCCTCCTTGTAGGCCGCGTCGACGTTGAACCCCTCAGGATAGGCCCGCGACAGCGCCGGATAGGAATCCGGGGCCGAATCGGGGGCAAGACGGGCCACCAGGGGATCCAACGCCTCGATCTCGGCGTCCTGCGCCTTCGACGCCCAGCGGCGCAGCAGTTCCAATGCCTCTGCCGCCTCTTCCTGGCTGGGCTTTCGATCGATTTCCGGTGTGTGGACGTTCATGGCCACCCCTTTCGAGCCTGTCTTCGACGCTTAACCTAGGAATTGTTCTCATCAATTCCAATCTCGAAATAGTATACGTCGCTAACCGGACCCCGGATCACTCGCAGGCGGCACTTGTCCGTCAGACCGCGTCCAGCGCCTGCAAAACGTCCCGAACGAGGTCCTCTGGGTCCTCGATGCCCACCGACAGCCGGATCATCCCGTCGCCAATGCCCAATGCAGCCCGTTGTTCCGGCTTCAAGCGCTGGTGCGTGGTGGTGGCCGGGTGGGTGGCGATGGATTTCGCGTCGCCCAGGTTATTCGAGATGATGACCACCTGCAGCGCGTTCAACAGGCGAAAGGCCGCCCCCTTGCCACCCGCGACCTCGAAGGACACCAGCGTGCCTCCCGCGCCAAGCTGCTGCTGCACCAGCGCGTTCTGCGGATGGCTGGCATGTCCCGGATAGATCATCCGAGAGATCTTGGGGTGATCCGCCAGGGCTTCTGCCAGGGCCACGGCGCCCTCGGTCTGGGCGCGCACGCGCAATTTCAGCGTCTCCAGCCCCTTCAGCATCACCCAGGCGTTGAATGGACTCATCGAGCCGCCGGTATGCTTCATGTAGGGTTCGACGACGCCGCGGATATGCTCTCGCGTGCCAAGGATCACGCCGCCCAGGCAGCGGCCCTGGCCGTCGACATGCTTGGTCGTGGAATAGACAACCAGGTCAGCCCCCTGCGCAATGGCCTTGGAATAGACCGGCGTCGAGAACACGTTGTCCACGATGACCGTGGCACCGACCCTGTGCGCCAGTTCCGCGACCCCGGTGATATCCACCAGTTGCAGCGTCGGGTTCGACATGCTTTCGAAAAAGACCGCCTTGGTGTCGGGGCGAATGGCGGCCTCCCATTGAGCGAGGTCCTCGCCATCGACGAAGGTCACCTCGACACCGTAGCGCGTCAACACCTCTTCCAGGACATAGAGGCAGGAACCGAACAGCGCCCTGGCCGAGACGACGTGATCGCCCGCCCGCAGCATCGAGGTCAGCGCACCGCTGACCGCCGCCATGCCGCTGGCACAGGCAAACCCGTCCTCGGCGCCTTCCAGCAGCGCCATGCGCTCTTCGAACATGGCCACGGTGGGGTTGCCGTAGCGGGCATAGATGAACTCGTCCTCGCCCGCCTTGAGAAAGCGCGCCTCTGCCGCCTCGGCGGTGTCATAGACGAACCCCTGCGTGAGAAAGATCGCTTCGCTGACTTCGCCCCACTGACTGCGCTTGGTGCCGCCGTGCACGAGGTTCGTCGCCTTGCCGCGCGCCTGTTTCTCTTCGATGCTCATGGATCCACTCCCAACAAAAAAGCTCCGATCGCGGCCAAGCGAAAGGAGCTTCCGTCTGACCTCTTTAGCGGAATTTAAAGGGGCGATGCCCTTTGTGGCCCGCAATCCGGTAACAAATCGCCACGGGCGTTGGCATAGAGACGTTAAGATCACATTGCAAGGGCGTCACGATGATGTAACCCGCTCTTCACGATACCGTCGCAGCATTCAGGTAGGGCCACGCACAAGATGTAGTGGGACGCTGCCATGCCAATGCTACGGATCACAGTTGCCGAAACCGAGGCCCGCCTGCACGGCGACCCTGCCCCCTTGTTGCCAGCGCTCGCGGCCGCATTGGCGACGGATACGGGCCCGGTCACCATCATGGTGCATGGCTACAAGTACCAACCCGGCCACCCCCAGCACTGTCCGCACGCTTCGCTGATGTCCCCCACCCCGCACGCCGCCGACCGCAGGGTGGTCAGCTGGCCAGCGCGCCTGGGTCTGGACAACCGCGTCGCCATTTCCTTTGGCTGGCAGGCGCGCGGTTCGATCTGGGCGGCACATCGACGAGCGGCCTCGGCAGGAGAGGCGCTGGCCGGACTGGTGCGCGAGGTGCGCCGCCTGGCTCCGCGACGCCCGGTCAACGTCATCGCCCACTCGCTTGGCGCTCGGGTCTCCCTCGCCGCGGTGCGCGCAGGCGCGCCCGGCGCCATCACACGCGCCGTTTTGCTGGCCGCGGCGGAATACGGCGAAGTCGCACGCAGCACGCTCGACAGCGCAAGAGGCTGCCGGACACAGGTGCTCAATGTCACCAGCCGTGAAAACGACCTGTTCGATTTCGTACTGGAACGGCTGGTGCCCCCGATGCATCCGGGCGACCGCATGTTGGGACATGGGGGGGTGGACCTGCCGCACATGGTGACGCTGCAACTTGACGATGCAGAGAGCCTCGCGGCCTTGCGGCGCCTGGGCTATCCGATCGCGCCGCCGGAACGCCTGATCTGCCATTGGTCGCCTTACCTGCGCGACGGGGTCTTTTCGCTCTACCGCGCCATACTGAGCGGCGAGCTACCGCTTGACCGCCTGCGCGCGGTTCTGCCCACGGCCTGCGCCCCACGGTGGTCGCGCCTGCGCCCACGATTGCCGCGCCCGCAGCCGCCAATGGTGCCCGCTGAGTAGTTCGTCCCTGCCCTGCACAGGGCAACCTGCCTGTATCGCAGGCAGATTTCACATGTCTCCGGTTGCCTCTCCGGCCTTCCCCGGCACAATATGGGGTGTTGGCCAATCAGCGGAGAAGCGCGTGGACTCCTTTCTTTTTCAGGCTTCTGTCTTTCTTCTCGCCGCCGTGATCGCGGTCCCCCTCGCGGCGCGCCTGGGACTTGGCTCGGTGCTTGGCTACCTGCTGGCCGGTCTCGTGATCGGTCCCGGCCTCGGGCTGGTCGTGGCCACCGATGATATCCAGCACTTTGCCGAGTTCGGCGTGGTCATGATGCTGTTCATCATCGGGCTGGAATTGGAACCGCGCGCGCTCTGGGACATGCGGCACCGTCTGATCGGGCTCGGGGGCCTGCAGATCCTGCTGACCACCTCCGCGATCTTCGCCGGCGGCATGGCCCTTGGCCTGGCCTGGCCGACCGCCCTGGCCGTGGGCCTCGCGCTGGCGCTGTCCTCGACCGCCATCGTGCTGCAGACGCTGAATGAAAAGAACCTGATGCAAACCAATGGCGGGCGATCCGCCTTCTCCGTCCTGCTGACACAGGACATCGCGGTCATACCGATCCTGGTCATCCTGCCGCTTTTGTCGATTCCCGCCTTCGTCAGCCCCGGGGCATTCCTGGAACAGAACGGTGACCACGGGGACCATGCCGGCGACGCCCATCACGCGGCGATGTCCCTGGTCGAGGGCCTTCCCGGCTGGGGCGCGGCGCTGGTGACGCTGGGCGTGATCGCCGCGATCATCCTGGCCGGAGCCTATGGTGCGAGGCCGCTGTTCCGCTACATCCACGCCGCACGTCTGCCCGAGATGTTCACAGCCGTCGCCCTGCTGATCGTGATCGGCATCGCCTTCCTCATGATCCTTGTCGGCCTGTCGCCGGCACTCGGCACGTTCCTTGCGGGTGTCGTCCTTGCCAACTCCGAATTCCGGCACGAGCTGGAATCCGACATCGAACCCTTCAAGGGGCTGCTGCTGGGGCTTTTCTTCATCACCGTGGGCGCCGGGATCGATGTGGGCGCTCTTTTGGAGGAACCGCTGACGATCCTCGGGCTGGCGTTGGCGGTAATCCTGGTCAAGGGCGCGGTACTTTACGGTCTGGGTCGTGCCTTTGGCCTGCGCAAACGCGGCCTGTGGCTGTTCACGCTGGGACTGGCACAGGCCGGCGAGTTCGGCTTCGTCCTGATCTCCTTCGGTCGCCAGCAAAGCGTCTTTTCCGCCGATCTCGGCGGCCGGCTTCTGCTGATCATCGCCATGACCATGCTGATCACCCCCCTGCTCTTCCTTCTGTTCGACTATCTCAACAAGGGCTTCAGCGCGCGCACCGAAAGCGCCGAAGAAGACGTCATCGACGAGGCTGGCCCGGTGCTGATCGCGGGGATCGGGCGCTTTGGACAGATCGTCAACCGCCTTGTCCGCTCTGCCGGCCACCGTACCGTCGTGCTTGACCATGACATCAAGACGATCCAGTTGATCCGCCGGTTCGGGGTAAAGGGCTTCTTCGGCGATCCCACGCGGCCCGAACTGTTGCACGCCGCCGGGATCGATTCGGCGCGTGTCCTGGTGGCAGCCCTGGACGACCCCAAGGCCACGACAAAGCTGGTGGCCTATGCCCGCCGCGTCCGCCCGGACCTGCACATCGTCGCCCGCGCCCGCGACCGGACGCATGTGTACGCGCTCTACCAGGCCGGGGCGAACGACATCGTCCGAGAGATGTTCGACAGCAGCCTGCGTGCCGGCCGCTATGTGCTGGAAAACGTCGGCATGAGCGAATTCGAGGCCGCCATCGCCGAAGAGACGTTCTACCACCACGACCGTCGCACCATCCGCGATTTGGCCCAGCTCTGGGACCCGTCCATTTCCCCGGCCGAGAACGCGGCTTATGTCGCGCGGTCCAAGGAACTGGAGCGCGAACTGGAGGCAGAACTTTACACCGCACTGACAGAGCGTGGAAAGCAGGACGCCGCATAAGCGCGGACCGGACATGAAAAAACCGCGCCCCGGGGGACGCGGTCAGTTCATTTCCGTTTCGCAGGTCGCTTACGCGGCGCGCAGGCCCAGCACTTCGTCAACCTGCTTGGCCGCGGCGGCCTCATCGCCGGAAACAGCGGCGATTTCGCGGGTCAGGCGCTCCAGCGCGGCCTCGTAGAGCTGTCGCTCGGAGTAGGATTGTTCGCGCTGGTCGTCGGCACGGTGCAGGTCGCGCACCACTTCGGCGATGGCGATCAGGTCACCCGAGTTGATCTTCTGCTCATACTCCTGAGCACGGCGCGACCACATTGCGCGCTTGACCTTGGCCTTCCCCTTGAGCGTCTTCATCGCTTCGTTCACCACGTCCGGGGACGACAGCGACCGCATTCCGACTTCGGTGGCCTTGTGCGTCGGCACGCGCAGGGTCATCTTGTCCTTCTCGAAGGAAATCACGAAGAGTTCGAGGCTGATCCCGGCAATCTCCTGTTTCTCGATCGACATGATCTGGCCGACGCCATGCGCCGGGTAGACCACATAGTCATTGGGACGGAAGTCGTTTTTCTTGGTCTTGGTCATATAGGTCGTTCCTCGCAACTCATCAGTTGACTAGGCGACAAAAAAGACGACCGGGGATCGCTGGATTCCCGCTCATCTCATGTCATACAGTCTGGTTATGCCCCGTGGGGACGTTGGGCAGTACGCCCCGAACGTGCAGTCATCATGTGAAAGACATGTATAGCACAGATTCCGGGCACATCCTAGCGCCCTCACGGATTGAGGTTTACCCGTTGAACATCAGGTATTTATGCAAAAGTTTTCATGTTCTACCGGAACGGACGCGGCGAATCGTTCTCAGCCGCCCTCGCCCGGCGTCTCGGAGAAATACTTCTCCAGCTTGCCGGACTCGCCGTCGCGTTCCTCGGCCTCGGGCAGCGGATCCTTCTTGGAGATGATGACCGGCCAGAGTTCCGCGTACTTGCGGTTGAACTCCACCCACTTCTCCATGTCCGGTTCTGTGTCAGGACGGATGGCGTCGGCGGGGCACTCCGGCTCGCAGACGCCGCAGTCGATGCATTCATCGGGGTGGATCACCAACATGTTCTCACCCTCGTAGAAGCAATCCACAGGGCACACCTCGACGCAGTCGGTGTATTTGCAGGCAATGCAAGCGTCGTTGACGATGTAGGTCATGAGCTTCTGTTTCCTCGCGGCGCGCTTTTGCGCCTAGCTAATCCAGCGGTCCGGATCATTCAAGCGCCGAGGGGCGCGACTTGTCCAATGCACGGCGGTCTTTCTTGGTCGGGCGACCGCCGCCCTCGTAGCGCGGCGCCTGCGGTTCACGCTCGCGTGGCTTGGGCGGGTCGAGGTCCTCGTAGAGTGCCTGCGCCTCTGGCGCAGGCCCACGCCGCTCTCCTGGCGCGACAATTCGGATCACCCGCACATCGCGCTCTTTTGGAAAGGTCACGATGTCCCCTGCCCCCACCAGGAAAGCCGGCTTCGCCACCGGCGTCGCGTTCACCCGGCAATGCCCGCCCGAAACAAGCTTGGCCGACAGCGAGCGGGTCTTGAAGAACCGCGCATGCCAGAGCCACTTGTCCAGGCGGATCTTGGCGGGGCCTTCACCCATTCAGCTCTTGTCCTTGAGCCCCATGAGCGCCGCTGCAAAGGGATTGTCCGGATCGATCGGCTTGTCCTTCTTGGGAGGACGCGACTCGAACTTGCGGCCACCACCATCGCGTGGCGGTTTGCCTTTCGGTTTGCCCCCCTTGCCACGGGGACGGTCGCCGCCCTTGTTGTCCTGCCGATCGCCACGCTGCGGACGTCCGCCACCCTTGGCCCCATCGCCACCGCGCGCCTCGCGCCGGGGCTTGCCGCCACCTCGGCGCTGGTTGCCGCGATTGCCGCCCCAGGTAAAGGAATAAAAAACCTCCATCTCGGGACCGGCCAGCGCCTCATCCGGAGCCTCGCCCGGGGTGAGTTCCTCTTCCGGTGTTTCCGGCACAGGTGTCTCGGCAACGGGTTCCGCCGGCTCGGCAGAAACGGGCGCCTCGCCTTGGTCTTCCAATTGCGCCACAGGCTCGGCCACATCGGCGGGCTGCGGGGGTTCCGCCGCATCCGGCGTCACGCCTGCCGGCTCTTCGCCCGCGGCGTCCATGACAGGCTTGTCCTCGGCCGGGGCACCTGCCTCACTCGCGACCACCGCATCGGCGGGTTTGACCTTTTCGCGTTCACCCTTTTCGGCGCGATAGCCCAGGCCCTGCATCAGGTCGGCAAACTGTTCCAGCGTCATCCCGGTGATCGAGAGCATGTCGGCCTTGGCCTCGAACCCGCCACGGCTGTCCTCGGCGCGCAGCATGTCTGCCAGACGCTCCAGCATGTCGATGCGGATCGCCCGAGCACCAGCCTTGCGATAGCCCGCCAGCGAGTAATGCTGCGCCGGAACTTCTTCCATGTTCGGCACGGTAACCAGCCCCGGCGGCGGCGCCTCGGGGAACTCGTCCAGCCCGTTGGCCAGCGACCACAGCACAAGCCGCAGCCGAGTCGGTGCCGGTTTCAGCAGCAGCGGCATGAAGATCGTGTACTGACCGAAACGCACGCCGTGCTTGCGCAAGGACCCGCGCGCATCCTGATCCAGCGCCTTGACGTCATCCGCCACCTGGGACCGCGGGATCACGCCCATCGCCTCCACCATCTGGAAGGCAAAGCCCCGCGCCAGGCCGGTCAGCGCATCATCGTCGCGCATTTTCAGAAGCGGCTCGAACAGGGCCGCGATCTTGCGGTCCATGAAATGCTGCAAGCGGCGCGTGACCTTCTCGGCCACGTCATGCCCGGCCTCGTCATCGACAAAGGCCACCACGCGCGGCTTGAGCGGATCGTCGCCCTTGGCCAGTTTGCCGACCGCCTGCTCGCCCCACATCAACCCACCTTGTTCGGTAAAGTCGATCTCGGTATCCGGCGCATTGTAGAATCGGTCGGCGCGCAAGTGGAAATGCGGTGTCAGTGCCTGCAGGCTTGCCTGACGCAGCGTCTTGGCCTCCTGGCCCGTCGCATCCTTGTCCTGCCGGAACCGGAACCCCTCTAGCCTGCCGACGAGATGACCTTCGACGGTGACTTCACCCTGATCGTTCACTTCGGCCAAGAGGGCCTCCTTCTGTTTCAACCGGCGCAGTAGAACACTGGTGCGCCGGTCTACAAATCTCTGCGTCAGACGCTCGTGCAAGGCGTCCGACAGGGCGTCTTCTACAGCGCGTGTTCGCCCGCGCCAATGGTCTTCGTCAGCGACCCAGCCCTTTCGCTGAGCCACATAAGTCCATGTGCGGATATACGCCAGCCGTTTCGACAATGTGTCAATGTCGCCATCGGTCCGGTCGATCCTGTTGACCTGTCGAGCCAGGAAATCATCGGGCACGCGTCCGTTTTGATGCAAGTGCCCAAAGATAACGCCCAGGAGGCCCGCGTGTTCCGCCGGCGAAATTCCGCGGAAATCGGGGATTCGGCAAACATCCCACAACAATTGCACCGATGCCGCGTCCGAGGCCCGCGCCCGCACCTCTGCCTCGGAGGCCAGCGCCCTCAGGGCGCGCAGGTCGTCGGCCTCGCGCGCCTTGATCAGCATCTCGTGGTCGGGCGAGGCGTCAAGGCTTGCGTCCAGCGCGTCGATCGAGCCGAACCGCAGCGCCGCGCTGCGCCAGTTCAGTTTCTTCAGCGGTGTGAAGGAATGATTGCAGATCGCCTCTGCCCATTCGTCCGGAATCGGCCCGGTGTCACCGGTGACGCCAAAGGTGCCATTGGACATGCCCCGCCCCGCCCGGCCCGCGATCTGCGCCAGTTCGTTCGGTTGCAGCGGGCGCATCCGCCGCCCATCGAATTTCGTCAGCGAGGAAAAGGCGACATGGTCGATGTCGAGGTTCAGGCCCATGCCGATGGCATCGGTCGCCACGAGATAATCGACCTCGCCATTCTGGTAGAGGTCCACCTGCGCGTTGCGTGTCCGGGGTGACAGCGCCCCCATCACCACGGCCGCGCCCCCCTTTTGCCGTTTCAGCAGTTCCGCGATGGCATAGACGTTGTCGACGCTGAAACCGACGATGGCGGTCCGCGCAGGCAGGCGGCTGATCTTTTTCGAGCCGGTATAGACAAGCTGGCTCATCCGTTCGCGACGGACGTATTCCACCCCCGGAACCAGCGCCCCGATAGGGCCGCGCATGGTGTCAGACCCGAGGAAAAGCGTTTCATGCGTGCCGCGCATCCGCAGCAGGCGGTCGGTAAAGACATGGCCGCGTTCAGGATCCGCACACAACTGGATCTCGTCGATGGCGACGAAATCCGTCCCCATGCCCTCGGGCATCGCCTCGACCGTGCAGACCCAGTACTTCGCCCGCGGCGGAACGATCCGCTCCTCACCCGTCACCAGCGCCACGACAGACGGTCCTCGGATCGCCACGATCTTGTCAAAGACCTCGCGCGCAAGCAGGCGCAGCGGCAGGCCGATCACGCCGGTGCGATACCCAAGCATCCGCTCGATGGCGTAATGGGTCTTGCCTGTGTTGGTCGGGCCGAGAACGGCCGCGATCCGGGAATTCTGGGCCATTGGGCCGCCTATGTCTCGGACGGCGACCGGTCATCAAGGCCGCGCCCCTCTTGCCTCGTCAGAGCGTGATGCCGATGGCCCTGCGCTCGAGCCGCTCCATCGCCTTCTCGACGTCGGGATCATGCGGCCTGAGTTCAAGTACCTTCTCGAAGGCGCGATAGGCAAGGGCCGGTTTTCCGACCTGTTCATTGATCGCCCCGACCCCGCGGAGCGCCGCGAAATGGCTTGGGTTCAGCGCCAGCACCCGTTCCAGGGCATCCATCGCGGGACCGAATTTCTCGGCCCCGAAATAGGCCAGCGCCAGCCCGTGCCAGCCCTCGGCGAAATCCGGCGCATGATCCGTCAGGGCGCGGAAATGCTCGATCGCGGCCTTGTGGTTCTTAACCTCCAAGGCGTCGCGCCCGCGCTTCAGAAGAAGGTCCATGCTGGCCGAACCGGATTTGGACCACTCGGCGATGATCTGGTTTTCCAACCGCTGTGCAGCGGTCGCGGTCTCGGCATCCCGCAGCTCTGCAAGCAGTTCCGTCGCGCGATCTTCCGCCTCCCCGAGGGAAGGTAGGGAAATCATGACTAGGGCGCAAAATGCCGCGAGGATACGTTTGAATTCCATATGTGCCGTCCTCATAACTTGGGCTGAGTGTAGCGTCTGAACGCCAGTTGGCCAGCGCACGATTATGAGAGCAAGCTTTAGGAGCGAAAATGAGCGACACAGTCAACGCGGCCGTCAAAGCCCTGAACGAAAAAATGGGCGGAAACGGGTTCGACGGAACCGCGAAAGTGACCATTGAGGACGAAGGCAGCCTGATCATCGACGAAAACGGCGCACATGCCGGGGATGAGGCGGCAGATGTGACCATGACCGCCAGCGCCGACACCTTCCTTGCCATTGTCGAAGGTGACCTGGACCCGACCTCGGCCTTCATGTCCGGCAAGCTTGCCATCGACGGCGACATGTCCGCCGCCATGCGCCTGGCACAGGTCCTGGCCTGATGACCGCCGTTCCCGCGCCCTTCCACGCCGACCTCGCAGAAGGTCCGGCAGATGCCCGAGCCTGGTGGATGACCACGTCGGACGGGCTGCGTGTGCGCATTGCGCATTACGGGAGCAACGGGGCGCGGGGCACGGTGTTCATGTTCCCAGGCCGGACCGAATACGTCGAGAAATACGGCCGGGTCAGCCGCCATCTTTCGGACGCAGGCTATCATGTCCTGACGATCGATTGGCGCGGCCAGGGCCTGGCCGACCGGATGCTGGACGAACGCCGGACCGGGCATGTCGGTGTCTTCGAGGACTACCAGCGCGATGTCACCAGCATGGTGCAACTGGCCGACGAGTTGGGTCTGCCCGGCCCGCGCCACCTGATCGGCCATTCGATGGGCGGCTGCATCGGGTTCCGCGCCGTGTCCGACGGTCTGGACGTGGCCTCTTGTGTCTTTACCGGCCCGATGTGGGGCATCCGCATCGCCGATCCGGTCCGCCCTGCGGCCTGGGCGATCTCGCGCATGTCGAAATCGGTGGGCCTGGGCCATCTCTTTGCGCCGGGCACCGGGGCCGACAGCTACGTTGCCTCCAACGCCTTCGACGACAATCTGCTGACCACCGACACCGAGCAGTGGGACTACATGCGCCGCCAGGTGCTGGCGATCCCGGAACTGCAACTTGGCGGACCGTCGTTACACTGGCTGCACGAGGCGCTTGCCGAAACCCGCCGCCTCGCCCGACGTCCCTCTCCGAAACAGCCCTGCATCTGCTATTGCGGCACCAACGAACGCATCGTCGACATCGACCGTATCCGCTCGCGCATGGCGCGCTGGCCAAACGGGCGCCTCGACATGGTCGAGGGCGGCGAGCACGAGATCCTGATGGAAAGCCCGCATATCCGCGAGCGTGTCCTCTCTGAGATCGTCACCCATTTCGACAGTGCGACAGACCGGACCGCTCTGCGCGCCTGACCTCTCCGTCGATCAGCACAAAAGGCCGTTCACGACGATCCGATCTCGTGAACTGCGCGCGCCGCCTCTGCGGCACCGGTCCGCATCCAGGCATGTTCCGAGGCGATGCAAAAGACATTGACGCCATAGGTTTCCGCCCAGTCCTGCGCGACGCCGCCGGTTCCCACGAAACTGGCATATCCCTTGCCCGCCGCCTTGCATGCTGCCCCAACACGGGCCAATGCCGCCTTGACCTCGGGATTGTCGGCGGTGTCATGGCCATAGCCCACCGACAGGTCCACGGGCCCGACGAAAAGCCCGTCGATACCGTCCTCCGCCGCGATCTGCTCGCAGATTTCCACCGCGTCGGGTTCCTCGATCTGCGCCAGAACCACGGTTTCCTCGCGGCTTTGCGCCAGCACCTCCGGCATGGGACGCGTGGCATAGCCGGCCCAGCGGGTCGATCCGGCAAAGCCCCGCCCGTGCAGGCCAAAGCGCGCGGCCCGTGCCACCGCCTGTGCCTGTTCCAGCGTCTCGACATGCGGCACGACCACGCCCACCGCACCGTAATCCAGCGCCTGCAGGATCTCGCGCGGGCTGCTGTCGCCCACGCGCACCATGACCGGAAAATCAAGGGCCCGGGCGACCGCCAGGCAACTGTCCAGGGATGCGCGGTCAAAGGGGGCGTGTTCCGCGTCGAGGCACAGGAAATCCAGCCCCGACTGCGCCAGCACCTCGATCACCGGGATCGCAGGCGTCTTGACGAAGGTTCCCGCCAGCGGCGCGCCCTCCCTGACCCGTTTCCTGAAATCCGCATATCCCATGGCACCCTCCCTTTTGCGCGGCAGATTGCGCGGAACGCTGGCAAAGCACAACACGACAACCGCTGGCAGTGGCGAAAAATGCGCCTATCCTCAGAGCCATGAGCCAACCCGTCCTCACCTTCACCGAGCGCGGCATCTATTGCCCCGCGGGAGATTTTCATATCGACCCATGGCGCCCGGTCGACCGGGCCCTGATCACCCACGGCCATGCCGACCATGCCCGCCCGGGCCATGGGGCCTACCTGGCGACCGACGGCGCCCTTCCCGTGATCCGCCACCGCCTGGGCGAGATCGCGGCCGAGGGCATCGCCTACGGCGAGGCGCGGCAGATCGGCGGCGCGGGCGTCTCTTTCCATCCCGCCGGCCACCTTCCCGGGTCGGCCCAGATCCGGGTCGAGGTGGGCGGCCAGGTCTGGGTCGTCTCGGGCGACTACAAGGTGGTGGATGACGGTCTGTCGGAACCGTTCGAGCCGGTTCCCTGCCATGCCTTCATCAGCGAATGCACCTTCGGCCTGCCGGTGTTCACCTGGCCCTCGCAGACAGAGGTCGCGGCAGAAATCAACGCCTGGTGGGCCGCCAATGCCGCCGCGGGCCGCACATCCATGCTGGGGGCCTATTCGCTGGGAAAGGCTCAGCGCCTCATGTCCATGCTGGAGCCTCAGGGCCCGATCCTGACACATGGCGCCGTCGAAGCCACGAATGCCGTGCTGCGTGCGCAAGGTTACTCTCTGCCAGAGACCATTCAGGTCATGCCCGATACGGATGTGAAGGCCCTGAAGGGCGCCCTTGTCATCGCGCCCCCCTCGGCTCTGGGTAGCGCATGGGCGCGTAAATTCGGCCCGGCGTCGACCGGCTTTGCCTCTGGCTGGATGCGCCTGCGCGGTATCCGCCGCCGCCGCGGCATGGACCGGGGCTTCGTCATATCCGACCATGCCGACTGGCCCGGCCTGCAAGAGGCCATCAAATCCACAGGCGCGGAAACCATTTATGTGACACATGGTTACACAGAGATCTTCTCGCGCTGGCTGAAGGAGCAGGGCCATGATGCGGCCATCGTCCCGACCGAATTCGGCGGCGAGGACGGAGCCGAGAGCGAGAGCACGTCATGAAGCGCTTTGCCCGGCTGTTCACCGAGATCGACCAGACCAAGAAAACCACGGTCAAGACAAAAGCCCTTGCCGATTACTTCACCCATGCCCCCGAGAGCGACAAGCTCTGGTGCATCGCCCTTTTCTCGGGGCGTCGTCCGAAACGTGCCGTCACCACCACCAACCTGCGGGAATGGGCGGCCGAACGAGCAGGCATCCCGCTTTGGCTGCTCGAAGAATCCTATCCCATCGTCGGCGACCTGGCCGAAACCATCGCGCTGGTCCTGCCCCCTCCGTCTCAGGCCTCCGATCACAGTTTATCGCATTGGATCAATGTCCTGCGCGGCCTTCATGATATCCCACTGGAGGAACGGAAGCCGCGCATCCTGAACGCCTGGGACCAACTCGACTCCACCGAGCGCTTCCTGTTCAACAAGCTCATCACCGGCGGCTTTCGCATCGGCGTCAGCCGCAAGCTGATGACCCGCGCGCTGGCCAAGGCGACCGGTCAGGACGAGGCGGTGCTGGCGCACAAGCTGATGGGGGGATGGACGCCCGAAACCACCAGCTACCACACCCTGATCGAGGCGGACGACCCCGCCGCCGACCAGAGCCGCCCTTATCCCTTCTACCTTGCCTACCAGTTGGACGAGCCTCCCGAAACGCTGGGCCCCCCGGAAGACTGGCAGGCGGAATGGAAATGGGACGGTATCCGCGGCCAGCTGATCCTGCGCGACCATGCGCATCATGTCTGGTCACGCGGCGAGGAACTGATGACCGACCGCTTCCCGGAATTTGCCCGCGCGGCTGACTTCCTGCCGCCCGGCACAGTGCTGGACGGCGAGATCGTCGCCTGGGAGGGCACGCAGCCCATGCCCTTCAGCGCGCTACAGCCGCGCATCGGGCGCAAGACCGTGCCAAAGAAGCTGCTGCGCGAGGCGCCGGTGATCCTGCTGGCCTATGACCTGCTGGAAGAAAACGGCACCGACCTGCGTGATGCCCCACTGTGCAGGCGGCGCGCCCGCCTCGATGCGCTGCTGGCCGACATGCCCGCAGAGGCGCCGGTGCGGGCCTCCCCCCTCGTGCCTTTCGCGGACTGGGAAGCGCTGGCCAAGACACGCGCGCAGGCGCGCGATTTCCGCGCCGAAGGGCTGATGCTGAAACGCCGCGAAAGCCCCTATCTGTCGGGCCGCAAGAAGGGCGATTGGTGGAAATGGAAGCTCGACCCTTTGACCGTCGACGCGGTGATGATCTACGCCCAGCAGGGTCACGGTCGCCGTGCCAACCTGTTCACCGATTTCACCTTCGCCGTCTGGCAGGGCAACGAGTTGGTCCCCTTTACCAAGGCCTATTCCGGGCTTACCGACAAGGAGTTCGACGAGATCACGGCCTGGGTGCGCAAGAACACGCAGCAGCGGTTCGGCCCCGTACGGCAGGTGCGCCCCCAGCACGTCTTCGAGATCGCCTTTGAGGGCATCCAGCCCAGCCCGCGCCACAAGTCAGGTCTGGCGCTGCGGTTTCCACGGATGTCGCGCTGGCGTCACGACAAGGCCCCGCAAGAGGCCAACACCCTGGACGACCTGCGCGCGCTCCTTGCGGCCTACGGTTGACGCGAAAGCCACATCGGGCCGCATGTCCGGTTTTCCCGACTGGCAAGGCACCTGGCCCTAGGGATAGATGGCCCGGTATTTTCGACTGGACCTTGCCGACATGCTCCGCCCCCTCCTGCTCTGCCTCGGGCTTTTTGTGCCCGCCGCTGCCCATGCGCAGTCCTTCAACGTCGAGGGCAGCGTGGCCATCAGCGCCCATGACGACCACACCCTGTCAGGCATCGGTGTGATCGACGCGACCGCGTCGATCCCGCTCAGCCGCGACTATCCCCTGGCGCTGGAATTCGGCACCTATCTCTTCGGGTTGGATGGCAAGCGGCCGCATGAAACCTACGTCGCCTTCGCATGGGACGACACCTGGCGCGCGGGCGTCGTGCGTCCGGCCTATGATCAGGTGCTGCCCTCGGTCTTTGCGCGCACAGCGCCCTATCTCGCCTATGAGCGCGCCGAGTATACCCGCGCCCACGCCACGGTCGAGGCCATGCGCCGCACCGCCGTGCCCTGGGGCCTGTCGTGGCAGCAGAGCTATGGCCGGACAGATGTGGCCGTGTCACTGCACGACGCGGTCAAGGGTGGCTTTCGCGCCGCCTCTGTCGCGGCGACCTACAACGGTGATGGCTGGCAACTGGCAGGTGCGCTGGAAACCGTGACCTCGCGCACGATGGATCAACACGGCATCAATGCCAAGCTGGGCGCGCGCTTTGACATCGGGCGCGCCGATTTCGGCGTGACCTGGCTGCACCCCGAGGCCAACGACAAGCCGGACGCGATCGCGTTGGACCTCGTCTTTCCCGTGACCTCGACAATGGACATGATGGCCTTTGGAGAGTTCACCGATGGCGGCAAGGATGATGCCTATGGCCTCGCGCTGGACTACAAGCTGCGCCAAGATACCAGCGTCCTCTTCGCCGCCACCGATGGTCCCGGTGGCAGCGGCTTTCACCTGACGCTTGAACGGCGGTTCTGACCCCGCTTCATCGCCCGGGCCGGATTAGGCCCGGCCAGCCTCAGCCGCAGGACCCGTCGAAACCGATCATGCCCTCGCCGATCCCTGTGACGCGCAGCGTGCACGACTGGTCCCCGACCTCGACACCCAGGCTGCTGTCGGCGGAGACACGCTGTGTCTGGACACCGTTCACGGCAATCCGCGCTTCCTGAGCGTCGCTGTCCACGCTAGACACGAAAACACGCAGGGCACCATCGGCAAGGCTGACCGTGTGACCCGGCATGACGCCATTGTCGGGTGCCGTGGCAGTGATCGCGGGCGGGAGCACGCCGCAGTCGGACCCAAGCGTCACCCCCTGGGCGCTCATCGACGCGACCGTGACCGAACAATCCCGACCATCCATCGACACATTGGTCGAGCCACCAGCGCCCAGTGTGACCAGCGATCCGTTCACCGAAAGCCGCACGGAACCGCCCGCCGGGTCGATCCGCGACACAAAGGCCCGCACCGCACCATCTGCAAAAAGCGCCGTATCCCCCACGCCCAACGCATCGGCAGAGGCCATGCCATTCGCGGGTTCCGGCAGTTCTGCCGCATCGGGACCGGCGTCCTCCGGCGCGGCAACCGCGGCGGCGGCCACGCGGGCGGTTTCCTCGATCCCCTTGGACAGGTCCGCAAGCGACGACTTGATCGTCTCGGCCTGCGCTGCCGAGGTCTTGGCAATGTCGTCCCCCAGCTTGGTCCGCAGGTCGTCCAGCTTGGTGGTCATTTCCTTGGACAGGCCCGTGGCCAGCGCCGTCATGTCCGGTGCGTTCTCGGCCAATCCCGTCTCCAGCGCCTCCAGCCGCTTTTGCAAGGCGGCGATCTGTTCCCCATGCGCCTTGGCCGCCTTTTCGGCCGCCTCCTGCGCGGGCACCACGGTATCGTCGATAACCTCGCGCAGGTCGGCTGAACTGTCCGACCCGCTGAAGGCGACGCCGGCCAGGACACCGATCACAAGACCGCCCGCCCCCCAAAGCAGTGAAGCATTCGACATGCTGAAATCTCCTCCCTGAATTCGATTGTTGGTTCTTCCCAGGGAAAGCTTAGCCAGTCTCCCCCGGCGATCCTAAGTCTTTTCTGCGTCAAGACCTCCAAAAATATGGGGCGCCGGTTGCCTTCGCGCGGGCCTGCCCCCTATGTGAAGGGAAACGACAAGAGGGTTCCCCATGCACACGTTCGCCAAAACACCGCTTTTCGACGCCAACGCCAGTGCCGGGGGCAAGAACCTGGGCGATCTGCCCGAATGGGATCTGACCGATCTCTACGCCTCCCCCGACGCGCCCGAGCTGAAACGCGATCTCGACTGGCTCGAAGAAGCCTGCCGCAGCTTTGCCGAGGACTACGAGGGCAAGCTGGATACGCTGGACGCCGAAGGCTTTCTGACGCTGGTGCAGAGAAACGAGCGGATTTCGACCATCGCCGGGCGCATCATGTCTTTTGCCGGGCTGCGCTACTACCAGCTGACCACCGACGCCGAGCGCGCCAAGTTCCTGTCCGACTGCCAGGAAAAGATCACCAACTACACCACGCCGCTGGTCTTCTTCTCACTCGAGGCAAACCGCCTTGGCGACGACCACTACGAGGCACTCTTTGCCGCCAACGCCGACCTGAACCGCTACAAGCGCGCCTTTGACCGGATGCGCGCCATGAAGCCCTACCAGCTGTCCGACGAGCTGGAGAAATTCCTGCATGACCTCGGTGTCGTAGGTGACGCCTGGGAGCGGCTCTTCGACGAGACCATCGCCGGGCTGACCTTCGAGGTGAACGGCGAGGAGCTCAACATCGAGGGCACGCTGAACCTGTTGACCGAACAGGACCGCGACACGCGCGAGGCAGCTGCCCGCGAACTGGCCCGTGTCTTCGCCGAGAACCTGCGCACCTTTGCCCGCGTGCACAACACACAGACCAAAGAGAAAGAGGTGCTGGACCGCTGGCGCGGGATGCCCACGGCCCAGACCGGCCGCCACCTGTCGAACGACGTCGAACCCGAGGTTGTCGAGGCGCTGCGCAACGCGGTCGTCGACGCCTACCCGCGCCTGTCGCACCGCTACTACGAGCTGAAACGCAAATGGCTGGGGCTGGACACCATGCAGGTCTGGGATCGCAACGCCCCCCTGCCGATGGAGGCCACCCGCACCGTCACCTGGGACGAGGCGCGCGAGACGGTGATGAACGCCTACAACGCCTTCGACCCCCGCATGGGCGAGATCGCGACCCCCTTCTTTGAAAAGGGCTGGATCGACGCGGGCGTCAAACCCGGCAAGGCGCCGGGCGCCTTCGCCCATCCCACCGTGACCGAGGTGCACCCCTACGTCATGCTCAACTACCTCGGCAAACCGCGCGACGTGATGACCCTCGCGCATGAGCTGGGCCACGGCGTCCACCAGGTGCTGGCCGCGGGCCAGGGTGAAATGCTGTCCTCGACACCGCTGACCCTGGCCGAAACGGCCAGCGTTTTCGGCGAGATGCTGACCTTCCAGCGCATGCTGGAGAATGCCAAGGACGACGCCGAGCGCAAGGTCCTCTTGGCGGGCAAGGTCGAGGACATGATCAACACCGTCGTCCGCCAGATCGCCTTCTACGACTTTGAATGCAAGCTGCACGAGGCGCGCCGCGGCGGAGAGCTGACCCCGGACGACATCAACGCGCTCTGGATGTCGGTACAGGCGGA
Organism: Mameliella sp. MMSF_3455; assembly: GCF_030733205.1. Classification (GTDB taxonomy): domain Bacteria; phylum Pseudomonadota; class Alphaproteobacteria; order Rhodobacterales; family Rhodobacteraceae; genus Antarctobacter. Next base: position 126,280 of record NZ_JASHJL010000009.1, on the reverse strand, counting down.
ATCCTTGGGCGGCGCCTTCGAGTTCATGGAAGGATACGAGACCTTCTGGTGCTACATTCCGCACTTCGTCCACTCGCCCTTCTACGTCTACGCCTATGCCTTTGGTGACGGGCTGGTGAACGCGCTCTACGCCGCCTACCAGGAGGCGCCCGAGGGTTTCCAGGACAAGTATTTCGACATGCTCAAGGCGGGCGGATCGAAACACCATAAGGAGCTGCTGGCGCCCTTTGGGCTGGACGCGACGGACCCGAAGTTCTGGGACAAGGGACTCAGCATGATCGAGGGCTTCATTGATCAACTCGAGGCGATGGAGGGCTGACGGCTTGCTCATCCAAGGCTTCAAACGCTCCGGCGGAGCGTTTGAAGCACGGACCGTGCAATAGCTCGGTGAACCGCTGACAACACTGCCAATGTTTCGCCGAGGGCTGGCGGGACTAGAGTCATGGATTGACGCGGCGGATCCAGAAGACGTCTGAAACGGCCGCTCTTGCTTCGCGGTCCCGGTCGGACCCCGGGGTCGTTCAATCACCCAAGGGGTTGCTCCCGTACTCAAATCCTTGCTGTACCGGATGATAACTCAATCCAGCTCCGTCCAGGGCCAGGGTTTCACCTCGCTCGCCCCGGTCTGGTAGCGCGCGGCCTTGGCCATCCAGATCCCCAGGTCCGTGCCGAATTCCGCGAGCCTCTCGTTCGGTTCGCGCTTGTTGACCAGCAGGATGATCGCCTGCACCACGGTCGTCACCGTCAGCACCGTCTGCGCCAGGCTCAGCATCAGCCAGATCAGCACCATGTAAAGCAGCCGCATCCCCATCGGCTCTGTCTCGACCTCCGGCTGCTCTCCGTGCAGCCGTCCCTCGATCCTGTCGTCGTCGTTCGCCATGACACCCCCGTTTCACCGGCACCGATGGGCAAAGCCTAACCACGCCTTGCGCTGCCGCCAAGAGACATCGCTGATGGACCAGGATCAGCCCTTGCCAAGCCCTTGGCCGATCGGGTCAGATCGCGGCCATGTCCCAGCCCGAAAGTCCGCAGATGCCCATCCCCTTCTTCGACGGTCACAACGATTTCCTGCTTCGGCTGATGAAATCGCCATCCCCGCGCGAGGAGACTTGGCTGGGCACCTCCGCCGGGCACATGGACCTGCGGCGCATGAAACAGGCCGGGTTCGCGGGCGGGCTGTTCGCGATCTTCGTGCCACCGGTGCCGGACGGATCCCCGCCGCCCGACTTCAAGGCGCTCATGGCCGAGCCGCCCTATGCCCTGCCGCTGCCCCCCGCAATGGACCACAAGACCGCCCAGCCCACGGCGCTGGAGATGGCGGGCCTGCTGCACTGGATGGCGCGTGCCGCCCCCGATGACTTTGCCCTTTGCCGCAGCGCGCACGAGATCCGCAGGGCGATGGACGCGGGCCGCATCGCCGGCGTCATGCACATGGAGGGCGCCGAGGCCATCGTCCCCGACCTCGACGCGCTCTACCTGTTTCACGACATGGGACTGCGCTCGCTCGGACCCGTCTGGAGCCGGCCGACCATCTTTGGCCACGGCGTGCCGATGGCCTTTCCCGGCACGCCGGACACGGGCCCCGGCCTGACCGACCAAGGCCGCGACCTTATCCGGCTGTGCAACGACCTGAAAATCCTGGTCGACCTGTCCCACATGAACGAGGCCGGGTTCGACGACGTCGCCCGACTGTCGACCGCGCCGCTTGTGGCCACGCATTCCAACGTCCATGCGCTCTGTGCCTCGCCGCGCAACCTGACGGATCGACAGTTGCACGCGATCCGCGACACGGGCGGCATGGTCGGGTTCAACTATGCCACCTTCTACATCAATGAAGATGGCAGCGCCGATCCCGGCACCTCGTGGGAGACGATGCTGCGCCACCTCGATCACCTGGTTGAAACCTTGGGCGAGGATCACGTCGGGCTGGGGTCGGATTTCGACGGCTGTGTCCTGCCCGACCTCATCGGCGACGTCACAGGTGTTCAGGGCCTGCTGGCGGCCATGTCGGCACATGGCTACGATGACACGCTGATCACCAAACTGGCCCGCGAGAACTGGCAAGCCTGCCTCGCGCGGAGCATCGGCTGACCTACTTCAACTGGCTGTCCTTGGACCCGCGCCGATTGATGCCCCCGCGCTGAGCCGATCGGCCGTCACGTTCGCTGGCACAGTCGATGCACAGCTTGACCCCAGGGATCGCAAGCCGGCGCTCTTCCGGGATCTCCTCGCCGCAGTCGGCGCATTCCTTCAGGCTTTCGCCCCGGGGTCCGCGGCGGAGCTTCATCCGTTCCAGTTCCTCGGCAATGCTGGCCTCGATCTGTTCGCTGACCGCGCCGTCCCGGCTCCATCCGCCTGCCATGTCACACCTCTTTGCCACCAGCGCCAGTTCACGCCAGTCCAGCACAAAAGCCCCGACCGGCGCAAGACGGGGCGGCGGGGGCGATCACGGCCTTGACCGCCCTGACCCTGCGCTATCTCCAGTGCAAAAGGAGTGCCCCCTGAATGATCCGACCCGCCGCCCTATTCCTGTCCGCCATCCTCGCCCTGCCCGCCTGGGCCGCGCAGGGCTTCACCTTTGCCAGTATCGACGGCGGCACCCTGTCGATGGACGATTGGCAGAACCGCCCCGTGCTGGTGGTCAACACCGCCTCGCGCTGCGGATTCACATCGCAATACGACGGTTTGCAGGCGCTTTATGACCGTTATCGCGACCAGGGCCTGATCGTCCTCGCCGTGCCTTCGGACGACTTCCGGCAGGAACTGTCCTCGGAGGAGAAGGTCAAGGAATTCTGCGAGGTGAACTTCGGCCTCGACATGCCGATGACCGACATCACCAATGTACGCGGCGCGGAGGCCCATCCCTTTTACCGCTGGGTCGCGGACCAGACCGGGTTCAGCCCGGCCTGGAATTTCAACAAGATCCTGATCGGTCCCGACGGGACGGTGCGCTCGACCTTCGGCTCAACCACTCGCCCGCTGTCGGACAAGCTGACGCGCGCGATCGAAGAGGCGCTGAACTGAAAGCGCCCCGGACGTCGGACCGGGGCGCATCCTGTCTGACTGACCGGGCCAAGGCCGGGGGTCAGGCGCTCAGCAGCGCGTAGATCTCGTCCTTGAGGGCGGCACGCTGCTTGCGCAGCTGCTCTTCCGCCAGTTGCTCCATCGGCTCGATATTGGTTTCGGCACGGTGCACCTGGCGGTTGACCTCGTGGTACTCGTCCGCAAGCTTGGCAAAATGCGCGTTCGACTGTTTCAGGGTGTGCATCTTGTCGGTGAATTCCGGAAATTCTTCCGACAGTTCATGCGGCGTGTGGGACATTGGCGTCTCCTTCGTTTGTGTCCGCCCTCCAATTTGCACAGCAGGCGGGCACAGACTTTGACGCGGATCAAACCTGATCGCCGTATGTGCTTTTTGGCGAGAATACCCTGTCAGCGCTGTGCTCGGCGCCAGCCTGCCGCCCGCGCCTCCTGTTCGGAGCAGAACCAGCGTTCGCCCTTGTCGAGGCTGATCCGGGTGGCGTCGTACCAGGCCTGTCCCGGAACATGATAGATCCGTGCGCCTGAGTTGGTCGAGATGTTGCCCTTGATCCGGCAACCTGCCGGAGCAGAGGCCAGGTGCTGCGCAGCGTGGCCCCGGCGGCTGTCGGAACGGAAGGCAGAGGGCGATTTCACGCCGGTTGCATGCAGCCCCGCATTGCGCCGCGCTGCGATGCGTTCATGCGGGACATAGGCCTCGGAGTAGCGTTCGTAGGCAAAGGCTAGGCCGCTTTCGACCAGGGTTTCGCCAAGGTCCTTGCCATCGACGCGGCAGCGCGCCACGACGCGGTCATATCGGTCGCGATCCAGTTCTACGCAGGAGGCGGTGCGCCCCTCGTAGCGGGCACGGACCTCGCCGCTGACCCAAGCGCCACAGCCCCACATCGGGGCCCCGCCCCCGCCGCAACGCTGACCGTTCTCGGGCGCGTCGATACCATGCAGGCGGATGTTGGTCTGGCCGATGGCGACCGTGTCGCCGTCGATTACCCGCAACGGACCGCTGAGATCGGAAGAGGCAGCGGTTGCGGAGGCAGCAAGAACAAGAGCGAAACAAAATCTTAACATGCCGTTAAGATCGGCGCGCTCCTGTCCCGTTTCAAGCCAAAAGTTAACGAAAGGTTAACCGCCGATGCCGGCGGTTAACATATCTTAACGCTGCACGTTCTCCCAATCCGGGTGAACCCAGGGCTGCGCATTGTCCGGCGGCAGGCGGCGGCCCAGCACATGATCGGCGATCTTTTCGCCCACCATGATCGAAGGCGCATTGAGATTGCCGTTGGTGATGCGCGGAAAGATCGAACTGTCCGCCACCCGCAACCCGTCCACGCCGATCACCCGCCCCTCGGGATCGACCACCGAGCGCGGATCGTCGGCCCGGCCCATCCGGCAGGTGCCACAAGGATGATAGGCGCTTTCGACGTGTTCGCGGATCACGGCGTCAAGGTCTTCATCCGTCTCTGCCTCGGCGCCCGGCTGCAACTCCTTGCCGCGATAGGGGGCAAAGGCCTCTTGCCCGAAGATCTCGCGCGTCAGGCGGATGCAACGCCGGAAATCCTGCCAGTCCTCTTCGGTGCTCATGTAGTTGAAGAAGATGCGCGGCGCCTCCTCGGGATCGTCCGACCGCAGCGTGACCTCACCCCGAGAGGGCGAGCGCATTGGCCCCACATGCGCCTGGAACCCGTGCCCCTCGGGCGCCACTTGGCCGTCGTAGCGCACCGCGATGGGCAGGAAATGGTACTGGATGTCCGGATATTGAACTCCGGCCTGCGACCGGATGAAGCCACAGCTTTCGAACTGGTTCGAGGCCCCGGGCCCGCTGCGCGCGAACAGCCACTGCGCGCCAACCCAGGCCTTGCCCGCGAGGTTCCAGTATTTCGCAAGGCTGACCGGCTGCGTCGCCGACATCTGGACATACAGTTCCAGGTGATCCTGCAGGTTCTGCCCCACGCCGGGGCGATCCGCCCGCACCCCGATGCCCTGCTCGGCCAGTTGCGCCGCCGGTCCGATCCCCGACAGCATCAGCAGCTTGGGCGAGTTGATGGCGCTGGCCGCAAGGATCACCTCGGCCCGCGCCCGGATCACCTCGACCTTGCCACCGCGCGAGATCTCGACCCCCGTGGCGCGCCCCTCTTCAAAGATGACGCGCCGGGCCAGGGCCCGCACCAGTTCCGCCCCCTGTTTCAGGGCCGGCCGCAGGTAGGCCTTGGCCGCCGACCAGCGTTCGCCCTGCCAGACCGTCATGTCAAAGGCGCCAAAGCCCTCTTGCTGCTCACCATTGTAATCGCCGGTGACCGGATAGCCCGCCTGCCGCCCGGCCTCGACAAAGGCCTGCACCAGCGGATTGTCGCGGCGCCCACGGGTGACATGCAACGGCCCGCCCTGCCCACGCCAGGCCGGATCGCCGCCGTGGCCGCCATCGTGCCAGTCCTCCATCCGCTTGAAATAGGGCAGCACATCCGCGTAGCCCCAGCCGTCACAACCCTCGTCGCGCCAGTGGTCATAGTCCAGCGCGTGCCCGCGCACATAGATCATGCCGTTGATCGAGGACGACCCCCCGATCACCTTGCCACGCGGACAGACCAGCCGCCGCCCGCCCAGGTGCGGCTCGGGCTCTGTCTGGTAGCCCCAGTCGTAGCGCGCCATGTTCATCGGGTAGCTGAGCGCCCCCGGCATGTTGATGAAAGGCCCCCAGTCGCTGCCGCCATGCTCGATGACGATCACCGATTTGCCCGCCTCTGTCAGGCGCCCCGCCACGGCACATCCGCCCGACCCGGCGCCGACGATCACGTAATCCGCTTGCATCGCTTACCCTTGATGAAATTGCCGGCGCGTACGGCGCCTCACTCGCCCCGTGGACAACGCTTGTTTTCCTCCAGCACGTTCAGGTCCATGTGGTTGCGCATGTACCGCTCGCTGGCCTTTTGCAGCGGCTGGAAATCCCAAGGGTAGTAGCCGCCCTGTCGCAGCGCCTCGTAGACCACCCAGCGCCGCGCCTGGCTTTGCCGGACCTCGGCGTCGAACTGCCCCATGTCCCAGCGACGGGCCGCAGCGACACGGAATTCCTCCAAGACCTCGGCCTGTTCCGGATCTTCGGCGAGGTTCACCAGTTCATGCGGATCTGCCTCGAGATCGAAAAGCTGCTCCGGGTCCAGCGTGCAATCGGTGTATTTCCATTTGCCATGCCTCAGGCAGATCAGAGGCGCGTAGGACGCCTCTGCCGCGTATTCCATCGCCACCGGAGAGACCCGGTCGCCGCCCTGCATCACCGGCACCAGGCTTTCGCCCTCGGTCCAGGGCATGACCTCGGACATGTCGACGCCCGCCAGGTCACAAAGCGTCGGGCAGATGTCGATGTTCGACACCGGGGCCGCGACCCGTGCGCCGGCCTGCCCCGGGACAGAGATCATCATCGGCACCCGGGCCGAACCTTCGTAGAAGGACATCTTGAACCACAGGCCCCGCTCTCCCAGCATGTCGCCGTGGTCGCTGACGAAGACGACGATGGCCTCCTGCCGCGTGTCCTCCAGCACCTGCAGCAGCTGCCCGATCTTCTCATCCAGGTACGAGATATTGGCGAAATAGGCCTGACGCGACCGGCGGATGTTCTCCTCGGTGATGTCGTAGCTGCGCCAGTCGTTGGCGTCGAAGATGCGTTTGGAATGCGGATCGTGATCGGCGTAGTCCATCGCCGGGACCTGCGGCAACAGGTGCTCGCAATCCTCGTAGAGATCCCAGAACCGCTTGCGCGCCACATAGGGATCATGCGGATGGGTAAAACTGACGGTCAGACACCAGGGCCTTTCGTCCTGACCACGCGCCAGGTCGTAGAGCTTGGCCGAGGCGTTGTAGGCAACCTCGTCGTCGTATTCCATCTGGTTAGAGGTCTCTGCCACGCCAGCGCCCGTGACCGATCCCATGTTGTGGTACCACCAGTCGATGCGCTCGCCCGGTTTGCGATAGTCCGGCGTCCATCCGAAATCCGCCGGGTAGATATCCGTGGTCAGCCGTTCCTCGAACCCGTGCAACTGGTCCGGCCCGACGAAATGCATCTTGCCGCTAAGACAGGTCTGATACCCGGCGCGGCGCAGATGGTGGGCATAGGTGGGGATGTCGCTCGAGAATTCTGCCGCGTTGTCATAGACGCGCGTCATGCTGGGCAACTGCCCCGACATGAAACTGGCTCGCCCGGGTGCGCAAAGCGGGCTGGCGGTATAGGCATTGGAAAACCGCACCGAGCTCTTGGCCAGCGCCCGAAGGTTGGGCACATGCAGCCAGTCCGCCGGCCCGTCCGGAAACAGCGTGCCGTTCAGCTGGTCGACCATCAGGATCAGGATATTCGGCTTGGTCATTGGGTCCTCAACAGGGCATGGGCGGATTCGGTCACGTTCTGCGCGGCCCCCGAGACGCCCTGCCCGGACAGGGCAGCCCGCAGGTAGACCCCGTCGATGAGCGCCGCGATACGTTCGGCCACCAGCTCGGGGGCGTCGGTGCGCCCGCGCAGCGCATGCACCAGGTTCGCGTGAAGCCGCCGCTGATAAACCCGCAACAGGCGCGCCGCCTCCGGTTCGCGCAGGGCCAGGACGTAGAAATTCAGCCAGGCGGACACGGTTTCGGGGCGGAAAAAGCTCTCGTCGAAATTCGCCGCGATCAGCGCCTCAAGGCGGCGATCCCTTGGGGCCTGCGCCAATGCCGCGCGCACCTCGGCCCCGTATTCCGTCAGGATGTGGCGCATGGCGGCCAGGAAGATCTGCACCTTGCCGCCGAAATAATGATGCGCCAGCGCGCTGGACATGCCCGCACGGCGCGCGATGCGCGACACGGTCACGTCGAGGCTGCCGGCCTCGCCGACCTCGGCCACCGTCGCCGCCAGAAGCGCGGCGCGCCGTATGGGTTCCTGTCCGATCTTGGGCATGGCGACAGGATGGTTTTTATTGACTGGCGAGTCAATCAAGAATGCCGGCCACTCTTCTCCGCCGCTCGACAAGGAAAACCAGCCGTGGTCTCCACCGTGGTACCGCCTGAGACTTCGTCCGCATTCGGCATCGGCCAGTGTTGCAGGTCATTTCGCAGGGCATCCGCCGGGCCCGCGCCGCAATTGGCAGCGCCAGAACTCCGGCCCAGTGGCGCCCGAAACCCGACCTTTCATGCCTGCCCTCCCGTTTTCACGGGACACATCAGGCACGAGCACCCGACAAACTGTCGAGCGCCTTGCAGCAGGATCAGAGTTTCAGCGTGCCCAGCAGCCGGTTCTGCGGCAAGCGTGCCACTTCGACCCCGCCGTCGGTGCGCCGCAGGTTGTAGCCGTATCCGCGCATCCGGAACCGCCATTCCGCCTCTGACAGGACCTTTTCCCGCTCGCTCAGCAGGAAATCCTGAATGTCTTCCATGTTGTCGGTCATCTTTCCCTCTGCAAACATTCCTTTCACTCCACAAATGCTGCCTCTGATTGCTTGAAGCATCGTGAAGGAATGCGGCGCTATTGCGCCCGGAAGGCGGAGATTTGACGATCCGTCGACAATCGGACGGGAAATCAGTTCTTTGTTTCCGAAACCAGCGGTGTGATCCGGCGCTTCAGAACCGCCTCGCGCCAGGTGATAAAGACCACGGCGGCCAGGATCAAAGATCCGCCCGCGATCACCCAGGGGTCAACGGGCTCGGCAAACAGGACCGCGCCCAACACGACCGCCCAGACCAGTTGCAGAAAGGTAACCGGCTGCGTCACGGTCACCGGCGCGGCGGCAAAGGCCAGCGTCATGGTATAATGCCCGGCGGTGGCAAACAGCGCCACGCCCAGCAGGATCAGCAGTTCCCACCAGGTCGGCCAGACCCAGACAGCAATCGCCAAGGGCGCCAGCCCGATGGTCACGCCCACCGACAACAGCCCCACCACCACTGCCGCGCTGACCTCGCCCGAGAGGATCTTGGCCAGCAGGTACGACCCCGCAAAGAACAGGGCCGTCGCCAGCATGGCAAAATGCCCCGGATCCAGTTCACGGAAACCCGGCCGCAGGATCATCACCGCCCCCAGCAGCGCTGCCACGATCGCCAACACGCGCCGCAGCGCGAGCCGTTCGCCAAGGAAAAACACTGCCAGAACGGTCACGTAGACCGGGTTGAGATAGTTCATCGCGGTCACCTCGGCGATGGGAATGCGCGTCATGGCATAGAACCACAGAACCACCCCGCCGGTGTGAAACAGCGCCCGCAGCGAAAACAGCCGCCACAGGCGCGGCGTCAGGCGCACCTGCATCAATTGCCGGGCCATCGGCAGCAAAAAGACCAACCCCAGCACATAGCGAAGAAAGGCGGATTCCTGCGCCGGAATGCGCTGTCCCAGGGACTTGACCAATGCGGTGACCGCGACAAAACACAGCCCCGTTACCACCATCCAGAAAACACCCCGCGCCGGGGCTTGTACCTTGTCGACCATGCCCTTGGCTTAGACCATTGGGCGGCGGGCACAAGGGGGTCACATCCAAAGCAGCTTGGCCGCGATGGCCCACATTGTCAGGCCTACGACAAGATCCAGCACACGCCAGGCCCGCGGCCGCGCAAAGATCGGCGCCAGTGCCCGCGCCCCGTACCCCAGCGAAAAGAAGAACACGAAAGAGGCCGTCATCGCCCCAAGCGCAAAGGCCAGCCGCGCGTCGTACTGTGCCGAGACCGCCCCAAGCAGCACGACCGTGTCCAGGTAGACATGCGGATTGAGCCAGGTCAGCGCGAGGCAGGTCAGCACCGCCGCCCGCAGGCTTTGAGCCCCCTCGCCCGCGGCCAGCGCCTCGCCCCCTTTCCAGGCCGCGTACAGGGTCTTTGCCCCGTACCACCCCAGGAAGGCGGCGCCAAAGATCCGCATCCCCCATTCCAGGCCGGGCACCGCCTCGGCCAGCGCGCCGAACCCGGCAACCCCGGCGGCGATCAGCGCCGCGTCCGAAATGGCGCAAACAAGAACCACTGGCAGCACATGCATCCGCCGCAAACCCTGCCGCAGGACAAAGGCATTCTGCGCCCCGATTGCCAGGATCAGGCTGAACCCCAGTGCAAACCCCGCAATCGCCGCTTCCATACCCGTTCTCCTCGTGACCCGATCCGCCTGATGGCGCGATTTGCCGCCCGGATCAATCCCGCACGACGGCAGCATTGACCACCCCAGAGAAATCCCGAAACTCTCTGTCCAAGGGAGAACGCGCATGTGCTGGAGCGAAACCGCAACCTACTCGATGGCCGCCCTGGGCGCGGCGGCCACCTTCGTCACCTGGCGCAAGGGCGAACCCGCCGGGATCTGGGGCACCCTGGGGTTCTTCACCGCCATGGAGGGGTTGCAGGCCTGGGGATACGGCGTGATCGACCAGTGCGGCACGCCGGGCAACACGACTGTCACGGTGCTGGCCTACCTGCACATCGTTCTGCAACCGATTGTCGTCAATCTCTTCTGCATGGCGCTGGTCGTCCCCGCGATAGAGCCGCGAACAAGACGCTGGGTGCTGGGGCTGGCTTCGCTGGCGTCCCTGACCTTGCTGGCCCGCCTGATCCCGGCCCCCTGGCTGGGCGTCTGTCCGCCCGGGGTGCCGCTCTGCGGGCCAGAGTTCTGCACCATATCCGGCGACTGGCACCTGGGGTGGAGCATGCAACTCAACAATTTCCTCAGCCTCTCGCACTGGCTGGGCGGCATCGGGCATTTCCCGGACTACCTGCTGGCCTGCCTGCTGCTGCCCTGCCTCTACGGCGCCTGGCGGTTCGCCCTGCTCAACGGGCTGGTGGGGCCGCTGATCGCCTCCGGCCTGACCAGCACCCCCAACGAGATGCCGGCGATCTGGTGCCTCTTCTCGGTCATGCTGGTGCTGATCGGGATCAGCCCACTGGTCCGCCGACAGGTCTTTCCCCCCGCGACACCGGCCTGACCGCGCTCAGCGCGGGCGCCGCCCCGGCGGATGAAAGAGGTATTCCGCCAGGAGGCCCAGCTTGAATGGCAAACGCCCCTTGCGCTCGACCAGCTGCTTCAGCGTCATGCGCCGCCGCCGCACGATGGCCCGGGCGATGCGGAATTCCATCCTTCGTTTGCGTTCCAGCACCGAGGCGGGCAAGAGCCGCTTGATCCCCTTCCACAGCCAGCCCAGTTGCAGGAAGGCCAGCGCCTTGAACAGGCCCTTTTGCAGGCTGGTCCAGGTCATGCGCACCGTCGCGCCAAAGGCCGCCACCAGCCACAGCGGCAGTTGCACCGAAAAGAGGATCAACCACAGCCCCATCGACGTGACCGACAACGCTAGAGTGGCAAAGAGGATCACCAGCCAGGCCACCCCTCTCTCGACACGGCTCAGACCGTTGAACCACTCCATCAGCCGCGCGTATCGTTGCTGCACGATCTGCAGATAGCCCTTCACCAGCAACTGGATGCGCCGCAGGATCGCCTTGCCCAGCATCAGCGGCACGACAGAGGTGGTGATCCATTTCTTGATCAGCTCGACGCGAAAGAACATCGCGCCCTGGGTCTTGAGCCAGCTCAGGACCGCCGGCAGGTCGAGCGCCGCCAGTTTCTTCAGCAGAACCTTGGCCTGGGTCAGGATCAGCCCCAGCGCGATCAGCACCTCGTGCCCGAAATACCAGGTGGCCGCGCCGGACAGCGCGACGACAAGCCCCAGAAGAATGAGTGCCCGGAGAAGCATACCAAGGCTTAGGCGGTTTCGAGGCAGCCCCGCAAGGCGGGATAACCGGAACGGCGAGACGGCCGGTGGCGAGCCAACTCCCTAAATCTGATGCCTTCTTGACCGGCCACAGGCATGAAGCTTGCGAAAATAATCAAATTGTCGCAAACTTACCGAAGGAAGCGCGCACTCAGGAGGCTAAGATGGCCAAGAGTGCATATAGAAATCCGAATTCCCGAATTTCCACCTTCTACAGATCGGACCTAGCCGCGAAGGTGCGCCTCCGGCGTCGTTTGCGATGTTGCAGAACGCCGCGAAAACCGGTCCGCCCTGTGCTCGTGGCGGCACTTGTCCTCTTGGGGGCGGTCAACGCATTCCCCGATCCTGGCAGCGCTCAGGACATTGGACGCAAGACCTTTGGTCTATCCCATGGCTACGTCGCCAAGAACTGCACCTGGAACGAGGCCATGGTGCTCAAGCAGTCCCACGACATCCTGTTCACCGCGATCACCACTGGCTACGGAAACCTCGTGAATTGCATGACCTCGGCCGCTCTGGTCGAGTTCAGCTGCCACAGTGCCCAAAGCGCAATGGATGCGGCTTCTCAGCTTAGGAACTACCAAGCCTACACCACGATAGAATGCGCGAACCTGGGACCGAATATTCTCGGTCAAGCGCCAGTCAGCATCGAGGGCGAACGTCTCAAGATGAGCCGCGCCTTCCTCGCCACGGGCACCCCGCGGGCCATCGCCGCAACGATCGCGCACGAGATCATGCACAACCGGGGATGGCGCCACAAACAAAACGATTTCGGATCGCTCTATTATGCCAACACGATCCCCGAACAGATGGAGGCCTGCATTCAATTCAACACGCCGAACGCCGCCATGGGGCCGGCGGCGACGACCTGGATCACCGAATCCTGCGACGGGCCGATCGGCGTCAGCGGATATACCCAGCGGCAAGGCATGCACGCCTGCCCCGTGGGCAGGTATCTTTCTGGCGTCCGGCTCGACCACAACATGTTTCTATGTCGCCAGCAGCCGGGTTTCACCTACACCACGGGCGCGGAGTTCATCCGCCGATCAGGCGGTTACTCCGAGGCCAACATGGCGGCTTGCCCGCCCGGACATGCAGTCACCGGACTGCACGAAAGCAAGAACCTCTTGCTATGCGCGCCCTATGCGACGGCGAACCGGATGGTCGATCCATCGACACAACGGGCTGGAATGCACAGCTGCCCCCAGGGGCGGGTGATGACGGGGCTGCACGCGGGCAACAACCAGTTGTTGTGCCAGTGATATCCAGCCCAAGGCGCGCAGTTTCATCCCTGATACGGTGTCTTCGACGCAAACAAAAAGCCCCCGCCAAAGCGGGGGCCATCTTGACTGACAGGACGGGCGTCAGGCGCCTTCCAGCTGCGCCATGACCTCGTCGGACGCTTCGAAATTGGTGGTCACTCGCTGGACGTCGTCGTCATCTTCCAGCGCCTCGACCAACCGCATCAGCGACTGCATGCCTTCAAGATCCAGTTCGGTCGTCGTCGTGGGCTTCCACACCAGCTTGGTCGACTCGGACTCGCCCAGGTCGGCCTCCAGCGCGGTCGAAACCTCGTTCAGGTCGGTGTCCGCGCAATAGATCACATGCCCGTCCTCGGAGGATTCGACATCCTCGGCACCGGCCTCGATCGCCGCCATCATGACGTCGTCCGCGTCGCCCGCATCCGCCGGGTAGACGATCTCGCCCTTGCGCTCGAACATGAAGCCGACAGAGCCGGTCTCGCCAAGGTTGCCGCCGTTCTTGGTAAAGGTCGACCGCACGGTCGAGGCGGTGCGGTTGCGGTTGTCGGTCATCGCCTCGACGATCACCGCCACGCCATTGGGGCCGTAGCCCTCATAGCGGATTTCCTCGTAATCCTCGGCATCGCCGCCCACCGCCTTCTTGATGGCGCGTTCGATGTTGTCCTTGGGCATCGACTGGCCCTTGGCCTCTTTCACGGCCAGGCGCAGGCGCGGGTTCTTGTCCGGGTCGGGATCGCCCATCTTGGCGGCGATGGTGATCTCTTTCGACAGTTTCGAGAAGATCTTGGCCCGGATCTTGTCCTGACGGCCCTTGCGGTGCTGGATGTTTGCCCATTTGGAATGGCCGGCCATGTCGCGTTGCCTCTTTTCGGGTGCTTTGTGTATTCGCGCCTCTATAAGTCACGCCCGCCCCCCTTGCCAAGTCCACGCGCCACGTCCGGGCCATGTGGCGTTGCGCGCCGCCCCTCCGTGGGGTAGCGCAAGAACATGAGCCGATTCCTCCTCCTCCAGTTGCGCCCCGAACCCGAGGCCAGCGACTCCGAGTACCGCGCCGTCCTGGACAAGTCCGGCCTGAGCGACGACCGCGTCCACCGGATGCGCCTTGAACAGGAAGACCCGCCGCGCAATCTGGACCCGGGCAATTATGCCGGTGTGATCGTCGGCGGCGGCCCCGGCTGCGTCAGCGACAAGCCCGGCGACAAGGACCCTGTGGAACGCCGCATCGAAGAGGCGATCCTGCGCCTGATGCCCCGCATCACGGCACAGGACATCCCCTTCATGGGCTGCTGTTACGGCATCGGCATCCTGGCGCACCACCTCGGCGCCGAGGTGGCCAAGGACCGGTTCAACGAACCGGTTGGCGCGGTGACCTGCTACACCACGCCCGAGGGCGCAAAGGACCCGCTGACCGCCAGCCTGCCCGAGCAGTTCGACGCCTTCGTCGGCCACAAGGAAGCGGTGCAGCACCTGCCCAAGGGCGCCGTGCACCTGGTGTCATCCGGCCCCTGCCCCTACCAGATGATCCGCTACGGTCAGAACGTCTACGCGACGCAATTCCACCCCGAAGCCGATGCCGCCGAGTTCGAGACCCGCATCCGCATCTACCGCCACAAGGGCTATTTCGCGCCCGAGACAGCGGATGAATTGATCGAGATGTGCCGCGCGGCGGACGTCACCGAACCGCCGCGCCTGCTCGAAGGTTTCGTCGAGCGTTACGGGTGACACGACCCGTTCAGAGCGGAAAGAAGTAAGGGATCAGCAGCGCCGAAAGAACGCCGATGCTAAGGTTCAGCGGCAGGCCCACCTTGAAGAAATCCGAGAACTTGTAGCCCCCCGGACCATAGACCAGCGTGTTGGTCTGGTAGCCGATGGGCGTGGCGAAACTGCACGAGGCCGCCACCATGACCGCCACCACCAGCGGACGCGGGTCCACCCCGATGGCGCTGGCCAGTCCGATGGCGATAGGGGTCACCACGACGGCCACGGCGTTATTGGACACGGTTTCCGTAAGGATGCTGGTCAGCAGGTAGACCGCCCAGATCACCAGCGGCGCCGGCAGTTTGGCCATCAGGGGGGCCACCGCGCCCACGATCAGTTCGACCGCGCCGCTTGCCTCCAGCGCCGCGCCGATCGCCAGCATGGCAAAGATCAGCGCCAGGAGTTGCCCCTCGACAAAGGAAAACGCCTCGTCCGCGTCGATGCATCGGGTCAGCAGCACCAGCGCCACCGCAACCACCGCAAGCGCCAGGATCGGCGCCACACCCAGCGCCGACAGCGCGACGATCCCGCCCAATGCCCCCAGCGCCACCGGCGCATGGCCGCGGCGAAAGGCGCGCGCCGACGGATGCGCCACGTCGACCAGGTCCATCTCGTCCGCCAGCCGCTTGATATCCTCTGCGTTGCCTTCCAGCAGCAGCGTGTCGCCCACGCGCACCACCAGGTCGTCCAGTTGGCGCCCGATGTTCTGGTTCCGCCGGTGTACCGCCAGCGGGTAGACCCCGAACCGGCGCCGCAGCCGCAGCGCGCCTAGGGACCGGCCCACCATCTTGCAGCCGGGCGTGATCAGCACCTCGACGGTCGTGGTTTCCTTGGAGGACACCTGGTCGACGCGCTTCAGTTCCTTGTTGCGCTGCAGCGACAGCAGTTCGGTCATCTGTGTGCGCAGCACAACCCGGTCGCCCAGTTGCAGTTCGACCCCCTGCAGGTTGCGGCGCAGCGATTCATCGCCCCGGATCACGTCGACCAGCCGCACGCCGTCGCGCTTGAACAGCTGAACGCCCAGCACCTCGCGCCCGATCAGGTTGGAATCCGGCGGGATCACCGCCTCGGTAAAGAACTTCATCCGCGAGCGATCCGACAGCATCCCCGCCATCGAGGTCCGTTCGGGCAGCAGAAAGCGACCCACGAAATAGAGATAGACCATGCCCCAGGCCACAAGGATGATTGCCAGCGGGGTGACCTCGAAGATGGTGAAGGGCTGCAAGCCCTGGGTCCGCGCCACCCCGTCGACCAGCAGGTTGGTCGAGGTCCCGATCAGCGTCAGCGTACCGCCCAGGATCGCCGCGTAACTCAGCGGGATCAACAGCTTGGACGGTGCAATGCCCATCGTCTTGGCGATCTGCACGAAAATCGGCAGCATCACTACCACAACCGGCGTATTGTTCATGAAGGCCGAGGCGACAATCACCACCAGAAGGATGCCGCCGATGGCCCGCTTGGGTCTGAGCTCGACCTGCTCTTGTGCGTAGCCGGTAAAGGCATCCAGCGCCCCGGTCCGCACCAGGGCCCCCATCACCAGGAACATCGCCGCGATGGTCCAGGGGGCCGGGTTCGACAGGACGTCCAGCGCCGCGTCATAGGGCAGGACGCCGAGAACCAGCAGCACCGCGACGCCGCCAATGGCCGTGACCTCAGTCGGGTAGGTCTCGCGGACGAAAAGCACGAACATCCCGATCACCACGGCAAGCGTCAGCACCGCCTGGCTAGTCTGGCTCAGCTCGATTCCGATCATGTATTGCTCAGCCTATCGCCCGCCCTCAACCGGCCGCATTCTGACCCCTCACAGACACGGGCACAAGCGGTTTACGCTGCGGCTGCACAAGAGCCATGCCCGCCATCATCAGCGTCAGCGCCGCCCAGACCCAGCCCGAGTAGGCCTCGGCCAGGAACAGCATCGCCCAGCAGACGCCGAACAGCGTGACAAGATAGCTCACCTGCGCGGCAAAGACGGCCCCCGCCCGGCCCACCAGCCAGACATAGGCCGAATAGGCAAAGGCATGCAGCGCCGCGCTGGCGATCACCGCCCGGTCCGGCCCAGTCAAAGGCAGGGCTGGCGTGATGAACTGGCCGCTGGCCAGCGCCAGAGGCAGGCTCAGCCCGACACCCAGGATCGAGGCCCCGGCCAGCACCTGCACCGCGTCCAACCCCTGGGTGCCCCATTTCGACACCATGTTGCCTTCCAGGGCGTAGCAAGCCGAGGCAATCAGCGCGACCGCAATCCAGACCGCCTGCGTGCCCTCCGGCAGGCTCGCCTCTGGCAGCACCAGCACCGCCACCCCGCCCAGCCCCAGCAACAGGCCCAGGATGCGCCGCGGCGCGGGCCGGTCGATGCCCAGCGCCAGGGCAATCGGAAGGGCGAACATGGGGACGGAACTCAGCAGGATCGACAACACTCCGGACGGCAGATGTACCGCCGCCTGGTAAGAGGCGATTCCCGGCACCACGGTGCCGACGACGGCGATGAACAGGTACAGCCGCAGCGCCGCAACATGCATCGGCAGGCGCTTGCCCCGCAGCAGTGTCAGCGCGCCCAGCAGCACCCCCACCAGCACCGTCTGCCAGAAGATCAGGCCGAAATGACGATAGCCCTCTGAAACCGCCACTTTCATCAGGGGCTGCGTCGCCCCCCAGGCCGCGCCCGTCACCACCAGCGTCGCAAAGGGCACAAACCGATTCACGCCGGACCGGCAGGCGCCAGCCGCCCGCCCTGGCGGACCATCTGCACGGACACCGCCTTGCCGGTCATGTCATCGGTCTCGACGTAGACACCCGACAGGGTCGCCTCGCCCAGCGCCGGGTTGAACCGGCCCTTGGGCATGCCGTTGACAAAGCGGCGCAGCGGCTCCGCCGGGTCCATCCCGATGACGGAATTGTAGTCGCCGCACATGCCCGCGTCCGACTGGAACGCCGTCCCGCCCGGCAGGATCTGCGTGTCCGAGGTCGGCACATGGGTGTGCGTGCCCACCACGAGGCTGGCCCGCCCGTCGCAGAAATGCCCCATGCCCATCTTCTCGGACGTGGCCTCGCAGTGCATATCGACGACGATGGCCTGTGCCTGTCCACCCAGCGGATGCCGCTTCAGCGTCTCGTCCACCACCGTGAAGGGGCTGTCGTAGTTGCGGCTCATGAAGACCTGCCCCAGGGCCTGCACCACCAGAACCTTGCGCCCGCGGGCGTCCTTGTAGAGCGCCGCCCCCCGGCCCGGCGCCTGACGCGCGATGTTCAGTGGACGGATGAGCCGTGTTTCGCCCTCGATGTGGGTCAGCATCTCCTTCTGGTCGAAGGCATGGTCGCCCAGGGTGATCACATCGGCCCCGGCCTCGAAGATCGCCTTGCCATGCTCCGCGGACAGCCCGTGGCCGTTGGTCGCGTTCTCGCCGTTCACGATGACGAAATCCAGCCGCCAGTCCTTGCGCAGGGAGGGCAGACGCTCCGTGATTGCCTGCCGCCCGGCGCGGCCCATCACGTCACCAAGAAAGAGTATCTTCATGGCCGTTATGGGTAATTCGGGCGTCCGGGAAAGTTAAGCCCGAATCGTTCCTCGGGGTCGGAGAGAAAATGGGGGCGCCGCCCCCGTCTCCCTCTGGTCGCCTCCCCCGGGAGTATTTTTGCAGAGAAGAAGCCAAGGGCGCCGCGCCCCGGTTTCAGCGACAGTCCATCACGGCGGTCAGCATCTCGGGGCTGTAAGGATCGCTGGCGTAACGCTCAAGGCCGCCCGCCGCCAGGCGCACCACCATCACATGCCGCCAATCGCCCGAGGGTAGAACGATTTCCGGCCCGTCGCCGCAATTCCGCAGCCCGCCGACGATGTGGTTCCAGCTGATCCGATGGTTCGAAAACCCCTCTGCCGAGGCCACGGGCCGAAGAGCGCCCTCCTCCAGTCGCCAGAGGCGCAGGGTTTTTGCGAGGTGCGGCCGGTCGACATAGGCGATCTCGATGGCGCCGTCGCCGTCCAGATCCGCCGCACCCACGGGCGCCAGCCAGCGAAAGCGCTGACCGATGAAGGGCGTCGCGGCCAGCGGACGCAAGTCCGCCCCCTCGACCTCCCAGATCGCCAGCCGGGCGCCGCGGTCCGCGTGACTCTCGACCGTCACCACCTCCGGCACCCCGTCGCCGGTCACGTCCCAGAGCCGCGGCGCGATATCCTCGAAAACCAGCGGCACCTGCCAGCGGCGGCGCAGCACGCGCCCGTCCGACAGAGTCACTGCCAGGGTGTCATACTCGATCTCATCCCCCAGCACGCCGTGCGGGTAGCGCGTCACCGCGCCCTCGTAGCGGGCGGCAACCGCCTCCTGCGCCATGGCCGGGGCCATGCCCGCCAGCCACAGGCACAGCGTCATGGCTGCGCCGCGGGCAGACGCGGGCCAGGGGCGCCACGGCAGACGCGGCGCCCGGGCAGGCATCAGATCTGCTTCTCGGGCATCTGCACGACAAGCCCGTCCAGCGCATCGCTGACCCGCAGTTGGCAGGTCAGGCGCGATCGCTTGGCATCCGGCTCATAGGCAAAGTCCAGCATGTCCTCTTCCATGTCCTCGCGCGCGGGCAGCTTCTCGACCCAGTCCTCGGCCACGTAGACATGGCAGGTCGAACAGGCGCAGGCGCCGCCGCAATCCGCCTCGATGCCGGGAATGTTGTTGTCGCGCGCGCCTTCCATCACGGTCAGCCCGGTGGGCACCTCCACGACATGCTCGGTGCCGTTGTGCTCGATATAGGTGATCTTAGCCATTTCACCGCTCCGTCTTGATCCGCCCCCTACCTAGTGGGGACGCCCTTTGCCCGCCAGTCCCATTTGCGTCAACTCAAGGGCAGAATACGATTTTTTGCCGCCGCGTTCCTCTTGCTGCACGTTCCGGTGACGGTGGTGGAGGGCGTCTTGGCCGTTGCGTGCAAATGTTCTATATTTGTTCGAATGACCTGGCCGCAACCGCCTTCCTGCCTGATCGCCAGCCGCCTGGCAGAGCCGCCCAACGGCGCCCGCGTCACCGTGGCCGGGCTGGTGATCCTGCGCCAGCGCCCCGGCACCGCCAAGGGGGTGATCTTCATCACGCTCGAAGACGAGACCGGCGTGGTCAACGTCATCGTCTGGCGCAAGCTTTACGAACGCTTCCGCCGGGCGGTGATCGCGGGCCGCATGCTGCGCGTCACCGGGCGCGTCCAACGCGAGAACGGCGTCACCCACGTCATCTCCGAAGAGATCGAGGATATTTCGCCGCTGCTCGACCGGTTGCTGGACACGCCCTGAGGCAAGGACCCGCGCGCGGGTCCGCCTGCCTCTAGGCAGATCGGGCCAAACCCGCTATCCTGCCGCCAAGAAAAAGGCACACCGAGGCCCGAGCAGTCATGTCCCCTATTCCCCGGCCCCACGCCGCGCCGCTGCTGGCGCTGGTCCTGCTGGCCGCCTGCGCCCCCCCGCAGACCGTCAGCCGCGAGGCACACGGCCCCGAGGCCACTCCCCCGCTTGCCGAACATCTCGACGATGGCACCTGCCAGGCCCGCGACCTGCGTCCGGCCATCTATGAGCACGTGATGGGCGAGGTGCAGGTGGTCCAGGCCGAGATCGCCGAGGACGGCACCGTGATCCGCACACCGATCTACCGCAAGGCCCCGGTGCCCAGGCTGGTCCGCGAACGCGCCGAGATCACCTTCGAGGCCCCCTGCCCCGAAGACATGACGCCCGAGTTCATCTCGTCCGTGCAGCGGGCGCTGGCCGCGCGTGGCTATTTCTCGGGCAATGTCTCGGGTAGGATGGACGCGCCGACCTCGGCAGCGGTGCGCAAGTACCAGTCCGAACGCGGGCTGGAAAGCGCGCAGCTCTCGCTGGAAACCGCCCGCGCGCTGGGGCTGGTGGCAGTCGAACTGCCCGAAAGCTGACCGCGCGGCCCCACGAAAGGACACCTGACATGAGCAGCATCGGCATCGTCGGAGGCTCGGGCATGCTGGGCAGTGCCATCGCGCAGGCCTGGCTGGACAGCGGCGCCGTCGCGCCCGGCGATCTCTGGATCGCCAACCGCAGCGGCACACGGGGCGACCTGCCCGCCGAGGTCACCGTCACCGACGATGCCGCCGCGCTGGCCCGCGCCTGCGACACGATCCTGATCAGCATCCCGCCCGCCGGGGTACCGGACCTGCACCTGCCTGCCGAGGAAAGGCTGATCCTCTCGGTCATGGCCGCCGTCACGATCGCGGACCTGCAACGCCTGACGGGCAGCCCGCGGGTGGTCCGCGCCATGTCCAGCCCCGCCGCCGCGCGGCGGCTGGCCTATTCGCCCTGGGTCGCCGCCCCCGGCGCCAGCGAGGACGACCGCATGGTCGCCCGCCGTCTGCTGGCGGCCTGCGGCACCGAAGACGCGCTGGACGACGAGGCACAACTGGATCACTTCACTGCCCTCACAGGGCCGGTTCCCGGTTTCGTCGCCTGGTTCGCCGCCACCATGACCGAACATGCCGAGGCGCAGGGCATCCCGCCCGAGGTCGCCGACCGCGCCATCCGGCAGCTCTTTCGCGCCAGTGGCGAGATGCTGGCCGAGGATCCGCCCCGCGCCGCGGATCACGTCCGCCAGATGCTCGACTACGCCGGCACCACCGCCGCCGGGCTTCAGGTGCTGGAGGACAGCCCCCTGCGCGGAGAGATCTCAAGGGCGCTGAGCGCCGCCGCGCAAAAGGCCCGCGACATGCGCCCCTGAGGGCCGTGGCGTCGCTCTCGCGGAATGCAAAAGGGGCGGCCCGAAAGGCCGCCCCTTGTCATGTCCGGAGGTTTTCTCGCGGCTCAGTTCGCCGCCAGGCCCAGCGCCATGAAGCGCGGGTCGCCGCCGCCCCGCCGCACCAGCAGCAGGATCGACTTGCGGCCCTCGTCGCGCGCCTCGCCGATGCGGGTTTCCAGATCCTCGATGCTGGCCACGGCCTGCTGGCCCGCCTCGGTGATGATGTCACCGGCACGCAGGCCCTTCTCGTAGGCTTCCGAGGCCGGATCCACGTCCATGACCGCGAGGCCCTGCATCCCTGCGGAGAGGCCCAGTTCATTGCGGATCGCATCGGTCAGCGGGCTGAGGGTCAGGCCAAGCGTTTCCATCTTGGCCGGCGGCTCGTCCGGGGTCGAGGGCGCGGCGGCGGGCACCGCGGTCTGCGCCTCTTCGCGGCGGCCCAGCGTGACCTTCAGGGTCTGGGTCTCGCCGTCGCGGTTGACGATCACGCGCACGGTCTTGCCCACCGGCGTATTGGCCACAACGCGCACCAGCTGGCGGGTGTCCACCACCTCGACACCGTCAAACGAGACGATGACGTCACCGGCGGCGACACCGGCCTCTTTCGCCGGGCCTTCCGGCACGTCGGACACCAGCGCGCCCTTGGCTTCTGCCAGGTTCAGCGCGTCGGCCACGTCTTCGCTCACGTCCTGGATGCGCACGCCCAGCCAGCCACGGCGGGTCTCGCCGTATTTCTGCAGCTGGTCGACCACGTTGACCACCACGTTCGACGCCATCGAGAAACCGATGCCGATGGAGCCGCCGTTGGGCGACAGGATCGCAGTGTTCACGCCGATCACCTCGCCGTCCATGTTGAACAGCGGCCCGCCAGAGTTGCCGCGGTTGATGGCCGCGTCGGTCTGGATGTAGTCGTCATAGGTGCCGCTCAGCGCGCGATTGCGGGCCGAGACGATGCCCGCCGAGACCGAGAACCCCTGGCCCAGCGGGTTGCCCATCGCCATCACCCAGTCGCCGACACGCATGGTGTTGCTGTCGCCAAAGGGCACGGCGGTCAGCGGACGGTCCGCCTCGACCTTGAGCAGGGCGATATCGGTGTTGGGGTCCGTGCCGACCAGTTCCGCCGGCAGTTCGAAGCCTTCGAAGAACTCGATGGTGATCTCGTCGGCGCCTTCGATGACGTGGTTGTTGGTGACGATGTAGCCGTCTTCGGAAATCACGAAGCCGGAGCCCAGCGCCGAGGACCGGCGCGGACGGCCGGGACCGCCACGGTCCTGAAAGTCACGAAAGAAATCTTCGAAGGGAGAGCCTTCGGGCACGATCCCGCGCGGGCCGGACCGGCCGGCAACGGTCGTCGAGGTGGTGATATTGACCACGGCGGGGCTGATCCGTTCGGCGAGGTCGGCAAAGCTGTCCGGAGCGCCGCGCGCCGAGGCCATGAGGGATTGAGATACGATCAGGAACATCGACAGCGTCGCCAGCCAGAACAGCCTCAACGGTGTCGTGTTTTCCTGCGTCAGAGCGAGGGATTGCGGTTTCAATGGGGTCTCCTTGTCTCTGCCAGTCAGCAGACGCGCAGGCCACGCGCTGCCGCCTGCCTCCTATCGGTCAGTGTGACAAACATAGGTGCGCAGGCGCAACACCAAAGGGCTGAAATGCAGCCTCACCGGGTTGTGACAACGGGCCGAGGAACCGGGATCGGCGCTTTTCCGCTCTGCTTCGGGGCGAAAGCTGCGCCTACGGGTCGGGATGGTGGGTTGGCGCGACCGCGCTGACCTTGCCGGGCCGCTTGCCGCCCCAGTGCAACGCGGCAGCGCCGGGCTTCGCTGCGGACACATGGCAGGAACACCCACAAAGCCACCTGCTGTAGACACACCTGCCTTGTCTCGGGCGAATCCGGGCGCCCTTTTTCAAGGGCCTTCGTTCGTCATGCCCCGCAGCCACTCCCGGACGAGCAACGAGGCATCGGACGCGCCTTGTCGCGGCGTCAGGAGGTAGAAGTCCGTGTCCCCGTTGAGCGCATTCTCAAGCGGTTGCACAAGGCGCCCGGCCTTCAGATCCCGCTGCACAAGGAAACGGCTCGCCAGCGCGATCCCCTGCCCGGCCAGGGCGGCGTCCAGAGCCAATGTCGTTTGGTTGAACCGTGGTCCGCGCGAAAGCTTCACGTCTTCCCCGAACACCGTCTTGATGAACTTCGGCCATAGGTCGTGGATGTCATGCAACAGCGTCTTGCTGGCCAGGGTCGCCACATCGAGCGGCAGGTCATGCTGAACGACCAGACTGGGTGAGCACACCGCGATCACCTCTTGTGAGAACAGGAGGTCGGCGCGCAGGCTCGCCCCGAAAGGCGGACGCGCCTGGCGCACCGCAAGGTCGATCCCGTCGGCGTGAAAGCTCAAGACCCGCTCCGTAGCAGTGATGCGCAGATCAATGCCGGGATGGGCTTGGCTGAGCTCCGCGAGCCGCGGAATGAGCCATTTCGACGCAAATGTCGGTGTCACGCTGATCGTCACCCGCGTCGGCGCCGACCGAAGCGCCGCGGTTGCCTCCGACAGCTGGGAGAATGCCTGCGACACACCCGCGTGATAGGTACGACCTTCCGCGGTAAACGCCAGGCCGCGCGGCTCCCTCAGGAACAGGCGAAGACCAAGATGATCCTCGAGCCCGCGCACCTGCTGGGCCACCGCCCCCTGGGTCACCCCCAGTTCATCGGCCGCGGCGCGAAAGTTCAGATGTCTGCCTGCCGCTGCAAAGGCCCGGAGGCCATTCAACGGGGGCAAGGTGACTTCGTTCGACACAATAGTTTTCCTACATCCACGAGACAGGCGATCTGGTTGGCCAAAGCCCTGCCGACTTCTTAGTTCTGCATAACAGAAGCGGCCGGGATTGTCCGGCAAGTAAGGAGACCAGGATCATGACGATAGAAAAGGTGGCACTGATCACGGCAGGCGGCAGCGGAATGGGCGCCGGGGCTGCGAAACGCCTGGCCGCCGACGGGTTCAGGATCGGCGTCTTGTCGTCTTCCGGCAAGGGCGAGGCGCTGGCCGAGGAACTCGGCGGTTTCGGCATCACCGGATCGAACCAGTCGGTCGCGGATCTCAAACGCCTCGTCGATGGCGCGGTGGACCGGTGGGGCCGCATCGACGTGCTTGTGAACTCTGCCGGACACGGCCCCAAGGGCGACATCATCGAGATCACGGACGAGGAATGGCATGCCGGACTCGATGTCTATCTTCTGAACGTGATCCGACCCACTCGCCTCGTCACGCCGATCATGGCAGCGCAGGACGGCGGTGCGATCATCAACATCTCGACCTTCGCAACCTTCGAGCCCGACCCGCTCTTCCCGACCTCGGGGATCTTCCGCGCCGGCCTCGCCGGCTTCGCCAAGCTCTACGCGGACAAGTATGCCCCGCAAAACATCCGCATGAACAACATCCTTCCCGGCTTCATCGACAGCCTGCCCGAGACCGAGGAACGCCGTGCGCGCATCCCGATGGGCCGCTACGGCAAGGAAGACGAGGTGTCCTCGCTGATCGGTTGGCTTGCCTCCGAGGGAGGCGGCTATGTCACCGGGCAGAACTGGCGGATCGACGGAGGGCTCACCCGTGGCGTCTGAGGCAACCAATATCATCGCGCGCGCAAACACCGCCTTTGTCGTGAAGTGGCTGGCCTCGATCATCCAGATCTTGGGATACACCGCGACCGGGTTCGGCTGGACACCGTGGAACCTCTCCCTGTTCCTGGTTGGCGTCCTCGGCTGGTTCATTGTCGGCGTGCTCTGGAACGACAAGGCAATCATGATGATCCACCTCGTTGCCCTTGGCTCCATGCTGGTGGGCATGGCCAGCCTGTGACGCAACAGCGCCAAGAACGGACGTCAGGCACCGCCGCAACAGAAAGCGCCGCGCTCCGGCCTTCCCCGCTTCGGAGCAACGGCCAATAACCCCCTCCATTCCGGGCCACATCCGGACGGCAGGTGTAGGCCGCGAGAGTGAAGGTCACTTTCGCGGCCTTGCACTTTTCAACCTCGAGACCAACGCCGGCTTCACGGAATGCGCAGGCCGATCTTGCCGATGTGAGACTTGGTAAGAAAGGCCTCCTGAGCCTTGCGGATGTCGCTCAACTCGAACGTCTCGGCCAGCGTCGGCCGCACCTCGCCGCGTTCGATGTAGCCCACCAGGTCGGCAAAGACGGTCGGGTCCTGCCGCGTGCTGCCGATCAGAGTCTGGTCCTTGAGGTAGAGCGTCCGCAGGTCCAGCTCCACGATCGGGCCGGCGATGGCGCCCGAGGTCACGTATCGCCCACCGATCGCCAATGCATCGAGCAATTCGGGCCAGCGCGGCCCGCCCACGAGGTCAAGCACAACGTCGAAACCGTCCGCCGGAAGCGCGTCGTCGCGGGACAGACAGGCATCGGCGCCAAGCGCGCGCAGGGTCTCTGCCTTGGCCGGGCTGGTCAGGGCGGTCACATGGGCGCCGCGTCGCTTGGCCAGCTGGATGGCGGCCGAACCCACCCCGCCCGATGCGCCGGTGATCAGCACGCGCTCAGCCGCCAGAGAGGCGCGCTGGATCATTCCTTCGGCGGTTGAAAAGGCGCAAGGGAAAGAGGCCAGTTCCAGGTCGGTCAGCGCGCTCTCCACGTCGATGGCATTCTCCAAAGCGGTGGTGGCGAACTGGGCAAAGGCACCGTCCCGTTCCGATCCGAACGTCTCCAGCGCATGTGGGTCGGCGCTGTGTCCCGGTCGATACATCGGCCGCACAAGCACGCGCGCGCCGACGCGGCCCGGATCGACGCCTTCGCCCACCGCCACGATGCGCCCGCAGGCGTCCGCCCCCTGGATACGCGGAAAGGACAGCGCGCCGGACCAGCCGCCGTCGGCATCCGATGCACCGTCATAGCCCGTGGCAGCAGCGGTGTTCGTGTCGCCGCGCACGGCCTTTGAATACCAGCCGGTGCGCGTGTTCACGTCGGTGTTGTTCACCGCAGAGGCCCCGACACGGATCAGCACCTCGCCCGGATCAGGGCGCGGCACGGGGACATCGGTGCGATATTCGAGACGGTCGAGCCCACCGTGGCCGGTGAGCAGGACGGCATGCATGGTATCAGGCAGGGTCATGGCATCTCCAAGTGGTAAAACGATCCCTCTACCTTGCAGGGGTAGAGAGGTCCCTCTACCCTGTCAACCATGACACAGACCGTGGACAAGATCGCCGCCGGGCTGGAGCGGGCCTTTGCCAGCCAGGGCTTTGCCGAACCCAGCGTGGACACATTGCGCGATGCGGCGGGCGTAAGCCTGCGCACGCTGTACAAGTACCTGCCATCACGGGCCGACATGGTGCTGGCGGCGCTGGAGCATCGCCATCGGCGCTACCTGTCTCATGTGCTGGAGGGTTTGCCGCCGGATCCGATGGACGCGCGCGATGCCTTGATGGATCGGGTTGCGGAGTGGATGCAAACCGAGGCCACGCATGGCTGCCTGTTCCACGCAGCGGTCGCCTCTGACCCTTCGAACACGGCTTTGCGCAGGCTGCTGGAAGATCACAAACAAGAGGTTGCGCAACGGGCGTCCGTGGCGACGGCACTGGCGGGCCACCAGGTGGCCTTGTTGCTGATCCTCGAAGGGCTCACCCAGTCATGGCCCTTGCATGGGGCGGAGGCCGTCAGAGCAGCCAAGGCGCTGGCGTCAGCTTTGCCACGAGAAAGTCCATGAACACCCGGACCTTGGGCGTCAACACGTTGGACCGGGGATAGATCAGCCACAGGACAGAGGCATCGTCGAGCCACCAGTCCGGCAACAGATGCACAAGCCGCCCTGCGCGGATCTCCTGCGCGACGCTCCAGAGAGAGTTGACCGAGATCCCGCCCCCCGCCATCGTCGCAATGCGTTGCGCCGTGCCGTCATCGAGGATCGTGCGGCAGGTCATCCGGCGGGGATCGAGGGTAAACCGTCCCGTTTCGGAGACAAAATCGCGCGGTGCGGCATTGCTCCAGGACAGAAAGTCATGCCCGGTGAGGTCGTCCGGCGTGCACGGCGTGCCGCGCTGCGCGAGGTACTCCGGCGCCGCGCAGAGAACGCGCCTGTCATCCCCCAGCTTGCGCCCGCGCAGGCTGCTGTCCTGCAGCGGCGCGCTGCGCAGGGCAAGGTCATAGCTGCCCTCGATAAGGTCGACGCGGGTGTCGGAGAGGCGCAGGTCCAGCGTGATATCAGGGAATTGCGCATGAAAGTCCGGCAGCAACGGCATGATGTGGAGCTGCGCGAAACTGCTTGGCGCGGCAAAACGCAGGGTGCCGGACGGGCGCTCGGCATCAAGACCAAGGGCCGCGCGGGCGGCCTCCGACTGGGCGAGGATCTCGCGCGCATAGGGCAGAAAGGCCGCCCCTTCCTGCGACAGCGACACCTTGCGCGTGGTGCGGTGCAACAGCTCCGCCCCTAGCTCATGTTCCAGCTTGGCCAGGCGGGCGCTGGCCATGGCGGGAGCTAGCCCGAGGCTACGCCCCGCTGCGCTGATGTTCAGCCGTTCCGCCGCCGCAACGAACAGGCGCAGGGTTTCCGTGTCCATTCCCATTATCCTGAAAACCGGAAAACTGAACTCCGTTATGCGGCGTTTTTATCGAAATTCAAAGGTGTATTTAGGCGTCAAGCCAAACGCAAAGGACCCGGATCATGGACGCAATCGGATACACCCAGACTGGCCCCGCCACCGAACTGACCGCACGGGACGTGGCCCGCCCTGCCCTGCGCCCGCGCGACCTGCTGGTCGCGGTGAAAGGCGTCTCGGTCAACCCTGTCGACGTCAAGCTGCGCAGCAACCGCGCGCCAGAGGGCTTCGGCATCCTCGGCTTCGACGCGGCGGGTGTCGTGGTAGAGACCGGGCCAGAGGTGACGGGCTACAAGGTCGGCGACGAGGTGTTCTATGCCGGGGACGTGACGCGCCCGGGCACCAACGCGGAATTGCACGCGGTGGACGAACGTATCGTCGGCCGCAAGCCGGCCTCGCTGGACTTCGCCGAAGCCGCCGGGATGCCGCTGACCGCCATCACCGCCTGGGAAATGCTGTTCGACAGTTTCCGCCTGGCCGAGGCGGCGGGCGAAGGGAAAAGCCTGCTGGTCATCGGCGGTGCGGGCGGCGTCGGGTCGATCCTGATTCAGCTGGCCAAGCGGCTGACCGGGCTGACGGTGATCGCCACCGCCTCGCGCCCCGAGACACAGGACTGGGTGCGCCGGATGGGTGCGGATCATGTGCTCGACCATCGCAGGGATCTGGCTGCTCAGATGCGCGACCTGGCAATGACGCCCGACTATGTTGCCGCGCTGACCGCCACCGATCAGCACTGGCCCGCCATCGTCGATCTCATTGCCCCGCGCGGACACGTCGCCCTGATCGACGACCCGCAGGGGATGGACATCGCGCCGGCCAAGCCGAAGGCGCTGACGCTCAGTTGGGAGTTCATGTTCACCCGGTCGATGTTTGCCACCGACATGGAGGCGCAGCGCGACCTGCTCAACCGGGTGGCGGCGATGCTGGACGCGGGCGATCTGCTCTCGACCGTGACCGGGCGCGCCGATGCCCTGACGCCCGAAAGCCTCGCCGCCGCGCATGAACGGCAGGAAAGCGGACGCGTCATCGGCAAGCAGGTGCTGCCGGGCCTTTCCGCCTGACCCCCATCCACCACGGAGCAAGTCATGCGTGACCACATCGACAGGTTCGAGCAGATCAATCGCGGCTATGACAGCACCTTTCAGGCCGGGCGGCTGAGCCTCGGTCTCGTGGCGCCGATCGCCGCCTATCCCGATGGCCCGGTGCCGGACATGACCGACCACCTGGCGCGGGTGCAACAGGCAGAGGCGCTTGGCTTCCGCGCGGTCTGGCTGCGGGATGTGCCCTTCAACGTGCCGAGCTTTGGCGATGCGGGGCAGCTTTATGACCCGTTCACCTACCTCGGCTACCTCGCCGGGCAGACCTCCGAAATCGCGCTTGGCGTGGCCTCCATCGTTCTGCCGCTGCGCCACCCGGCGCATGTGGCCAAGGCCGCGGCCTCGGTCGATCAGCTGTCCGGCGGGCGGCTGATCCTTGGCGTGGCCTCGGGCGACCGGCCAGAGGAATACCCGGCGATGAACGCCGACTTCGACGGACGCGGCGCAGCGTTCCGCGCGGCCTTCGACTACATCCGCGCGATGGGCACCGCCGCTCCGCGCATCGACACCCAGTTCGGCCGCACCGATGGCACCGTCGAGATGCTGCCGAAACCGCAGGGCGCCCGCCTGCCGCTGCTCGTCACCGGATCCAGCCGCCAGTCGCCGGAATGGATCGCGCAGAACGGGGACGGCTGGATGACCTATCCGCGCCCCGGCGTCGCACAGGACCGCGTGTTGCAGGACTGGCGCACGCGGCTGCACAGCCAAGGTCAGCCCATGAAGCCCGTGCTGCAACCGCTCTACATCGACCTGTCGGAAGACCCCGACGACGGACCAGTGCCGATCCACCTTGGCGTACGCGCCGGGCGGCGCTGGCTGACCACCTACCTCAAACACCTCGAAGAGATCGGCGTGCACCACGTCGCCCTGAACCTGCGGTTCAACCGCGCGCCCATCGACCGCACGCTGGACCATCTCGCGCAGGACGTGCTGCCGCAGTTTGCCTGAAAGGACCAACCGATGAAAACCATCCTGATCACCGGCGCGACGCAGGGCCTTGGCCGGGCCACCGCGCAGGCCCTGGCCGAACAGGGCCACGCGCTGATCCTGCACGGGCGCAATGCCGACAAGCTGTCCGAGGTCGCCGCCGATCTGCGCCGGACCGGGGCCGAGATCGCCACCGAAGTGGCCGACCTGTCCGATCTGACGCAGGTGGCAGCCATGGCAGACCGCGTGGCGAAAAAGCACCCGCAGATCGACGCGCTGATCAACAACGCGGGCGTGCTCAAGACCGCGCAGGCCCGGGCCGGTGCCTACGACGTGCGCTTTGCCGTGAACACACTGGCCTCTGCCCTGCTGGCGCAGCGGCTCTTGCCGGTGATCCCGCAGGATGGGCGCATCATCCACCTGTCCTCCGCGGCGCAGGCCCCCGTCGATACGGAGGCACTCGCCGGCAATCGCCCCCTGCAGGACATGGCGGCCTATGCCCAGAGCAAGCTGGCCATCACGCTGTGGAACCAGAGCTTTGGCGATCGCCATCCCGAAGGTCCGGTCTCCCTGGCGGTCAACCCCGGCTCGCTGCTGGCGACGCGCATGGTGCGCGAGGGCTTTGGCACATCCGGCAACGACCTGAACATCGGCGTCGACATCCTGACCCGCGCCGCCCTGTCAGAGGAATTCGCACAGGCAACGGGCCGCTATTACGACAACGACGCCCGCCGGCTCGCCCCGCGCTACGACGATGCCACCACGGCCAAGGTCACGGCGCAGATCGACACCCTTCTTTCCCAAAACTCCTGAGGACACTCCCATGAAAACCATGACCCTGACCGCCTACGGGCCCGACGCCGCCTTCACCGAAACCGATACGCCCCGCCCCGAGGTCACACCCGGCCATGTGGTCGTCCGCATCAAGGCGACCAGCGTCAACACCATCGACACGATGATCCGCGACCTTGGCAGCGACCTGCCGCTGTCGCCTGCCTTGCCCGCCGTGCTGGGCATGGATTTCGCCGGGGTGATCGAAGAGGTCGGCACCGGTGTCTCCGAGTTCGCCGTGGGCGATGAGGTCTATGGCTGCGCCGGTGGGCTTGCAGATCTGCAGGGCGCGCTGGCCGAATACATGCTGGCCGACGCCCGGCTGATCGCGAAAAAGCCGCAGAGCCTGACCATGCGCGAGGCCGCCGCCCTGCCGCTGGTGGGCATCACCGCGTGGGAGGGGCTGCACCGTGCCGGGGTGTCCGACGGTCAATCCGTTCTGGTGCAAGGCGGCGCCGGTGGCGTGGGCCATCTGGCTGTTCAGATCGCGCGCCACCTGGGCGCAAGGGTCTCTGCCACGGGGACCGGGGCCGAACAGATGCGGGTGATCGCGGGCTTCGGTGCCACCCCCATCGACTTCAAGACCGCCCAGATCGACGACTATGTGGCAGAGCAGACCGGCGGCGCAGGCTTCGACGTGGTGTTCGACACGGTCGGTGGCGCGAACATGACCAACTCCTTTGCCGCCGCCGGGCTGAACGCCCATGTGGTCACGACGGTCGCGCTGTCCGAGATCGACCTGAGTCCGGCGCATTTCAAGGGGCTGTCGCTGCACATCGTCTTCATGCTGCTGCCGATGCTGCATGACGTGAACCGCGCCGCGCATGGCGAGATCCTTGCCCGGCTGGCCGAATGGGTCGATGCGGGCGCGGTCAAGCCGCTTCTGGACAGCGAGCGCTTTGGGCTGACCGACGCGGGCGCCGCCTATGCCCGGCTGCAAGGCGGCACCGCCCTTGGCAAGGTCGTGGTCGAGGTCTGAGACAAGTAGGCCCGCCTCGATCGGGGCGGGCCATGTCGGTTGCGATCGCTTGTGCCCTAGGCATCGCGACCCCGCTCAGAGGAACCAGTCAAAGCCTGTCGCCTTCTCGGACACGTCCCAAAGCCGGGCCATGACGGGCTTGTCATGGGCATGCGGGTTCAACGTGCCGCGCCCCACCGGCCCCACGAATTCCCGCACGCCGGTCGGACCGTAAAGCGCGCGCTGCGTCAGCCCCGTCTCGGTGGCGCACATGACCTCGGGATAAGCCCCCCGTTCGGCGGTCTGCACCATCGGTGTCTTGGTCATCAGCCACCAGATCGCCCGCATCATCCGGCTGCCGCTGGTGCTGATCAGCGAGGTGGCCGACGATCCCGGATGACAGACGTAAACCTTCACCGCCGTCCTGCCCGCCGCCGAGAGACGATCCTGAAGCTCGTAGGCGAACATCATCTGCGCCAGTTTCGACTGGCTGTAGGCGATGTTCGGGCCATAGCCCTGCTGCCAGTTCATGTCGTCGAACCGGATGGTCTTCAGACCCATGTTGTAGCCCAGGCTTGCGACCACGACGATCCGCCCGGCCGAGCGTTCGATGCGATCGAACAGCAGACCGCACAGCAGGAAATGCCCGTAGTGGTTGGTGCCAAGCTGGCTTTCAAAACCATCGACGGTCAGCCGGCGCGTCGGCACCTGCGCGATCGCGGCATTGCAGATCAGCGCGTCGATACGGGGAACGCTGGCCAGCACCTCGGCGGCAGCGGCGCGCACGCTGGAAAGGTCCGACAAGTCCATGCGGATAAAGTCGATCTCGGCCCTCGGACCGAACTCGCGGCGCAACTCTGCCACGGCAGCGTTGGACCGTTCCGCGCTGCGGTTCAGCATCACCACCTTCGCGCCGCGCGCCAGCAACAGCCGCGCGGCCTGAAAGCCTGCCCCGGCGTTGCCCCCGGTGATGAGGAAGGTCTTTCCATCCTGCGCGCCGAGGCGTTCCGGGGTCCAGCCTCCGGGTCCAAATGTCGTGTCAGCCATTCTCTTCTCCTGAAATTCGCGCCAAAGGCAGCGTTTCAGCCGAAGTAAATCTCAGAGCTTTGACAAAACAGGCGATATCCTCGCAAAGACTTGCCTGATCGTATCGATCCGATTGCACGGGCCGCTCCTGCGGGCCAAGCTGCCGCCATGACGAAACCCGCCATCAAGCAGATCATCGAAACCCGCATGTCCGGGGATGGAATGGTGCAGACCGGCATTCGCGGCGTGCAACTGTTCCGCGCCACAGAGGCCCTGCCCTGCGTTCCGGCGGTCTACGAACCCTGCGTGATTGCCATCGTCAGCGGCGGCAAGGAAACCGTTCTGGACGGGCATCACCACCGCTACGACAGCCGCCACTACCTGGTCTGCCCGATGTCCCTGCCGGTCGAGGCCGGAACGCCGACCGCCACGCCGGACAACCCTTTGCTGGGCGTCTATATCGCGCTGGACACGCGCCTGATGACCGAATTGACGATGGAGATGGACGCCACCGGCGGCACGCGCCCCGCCGCGCCAGAGACCAGCGCACGCGGCATTCGCCTGTCGCCCTGGGACGAGGGGTTTGCCGAGGCGCTCCTGCGGCTCACGCAGCTCGACGATCCGACAGACGCCGCGATCCTCGGAGAGGCACGCCTGCGCGAATTGCACTACGCGATCCTGAAAGGCGCCGCAGGTCCCTTTGCCCGTCAGGCCTTTGCGCCGGGAAACGGCATCGCCCGCGCCATCGCGCATCTGTCGCAACATCTGCACGACACCGTGTCCATCGACGACATGGCGGCGCGCGCAGGCATGAGCCGCGCCGTGTTCCATCGCAGGTTCAAGCAGGCGACCAGCATGTCGCCGATCCAGTTCGTCAAGGCGATGCGCCTGAACCACGCCGCCATGAAGATCTCTGCCGGGATGACCGTGTCCGCGGCGGCGATGGAAGTGGGCTATGTCAGCCCGTCGCAGTTCAGCCGCGAGTTCAAGCGGATGTATGGAACATCACCGCGCCGCTGGAGCGACGCGTATAGCGCCGAAACCGGCAGACCGTGAGGCGCAGGCGCGTTCGCGATCAGTCGCAGGGGACGCGAATACCAAAACGGTGCATGGCGACGGGTGGCTTGCGGCCCGCAACCGGCGCCCCTCAAAGCAAACCGCCGCGGGCCAGCCACAAGACGATCAGCCCGGTGACCAGCGTCAGCCCGCCCAGCAGGCGGCGCTGTTCCAGGGTCATCGCGCGCAGCGCCTCCAGCAGGCGCTCCACAAGCTGAGGGGCCAGTGCATAGACCAGCCCCTCGATCACGAGGACCATTCCGATCCCCATCAGGATGTCCGACCCGCTCAATTGTCGACGGGTGCGGCGTCGGCCTCGGGGGCTTCCGGCGCGGGCGCCGGGTCAGCCGGTTCCGGGGCCGGGTCGCTGGGCGCCGGGCCTTCGGGGGCCGGGTCTTCGGCACTTTCCGGCGCGGGCGCGTCAGGCGCCACCGGGCTCGCCGTGGGCGACGGCAGCGTCGGCGCCAGGAACGGATCGCCAGAGGCCACTTCGCTCTTGAAGTAGTTGAAGAACTGGCTGTCCGGCGTCATCACCATCGTCGAGTTGCCGCCCTTCAGCGAAGCCTCGTAGGCCTGCAACGACCGGTAGAAGGCAAAGAACTCGGGATCCGCGCCATAGGCATCGGCAAAGATCCGGTTCCGCTCGGCGTCGGCCTCGCCTCGGATCACGTTGGCATCCCGGTCCGCCTCCGAGAGTGTCTCGACCACGGTCCTGTCGGCCAGCGCGCGCACGCGGGCCGCCGCCTCGTTACCGCGGGCGCGTTCGTCCGCCGCTTCGCGCTCACGTTCCGCCCGCATCCGGTCGAATGTCGCGTCCAGGTTCTGTGACGGCAGGTTGGTCTGCTTCAGCCGCACGTCGACCACTTCCAGACCCAGCGAAAGCGCCTCGGCCCGGGCGCTGTCGCGGATCCGGTTCATCAGCTCGCGGCGATCCTCGGACAGGATCCGGTCGGATGTGACCTGATCGGCACCCAGGACTTCGCGGATCTGCGCGTTGAGGATGCCGGTCAGGCGGTCCTCGGCGGTGCGCACACCGCCCACGCCGACAGCCTGCCGGAACTGGACCACGTCGGCGATCCGGTAACGGGCAAAGGCGTCGACCACCAGGCGGCGGTCATCCGACGGCGTGACCTCGATGGTCTGCGTGTCCAGCGACAGGATACGGTCGTCGTAGCGGACAACGTCCTGGATCAACGGGATCTTGAAGGCCAGTCCCGGCTCTTCCTTGACCGCCTTGATCTGGCCGAACTGCAGCACCAGCGCCTTTTCCCGTTCATCGACCACGAAGATCGACGACAGGAAGACCACGATGGCGATCACGAAGACCGGAAGAAGATAGGTTGCCTTGCGCATCACTGGTCACCTCCGCTGTTGCGGCGAAGTTCGTTGAGCGGCAGGTAGGGCACGACGCCCCCGCCACCAGAGCCACCGCCGGTCACGGTATTGTCGAGGATCATCTTGTCCACGTCGCCCAGCACCCGTTCCATCGTCTCGATGTACAGACGGCGGCGGGTCACTTCGGGCGCCAGCGCGTATTCCTCCTGAACCGAGGTAAAGCGCGCGGCCTCACCCACGGCCTGGTTGACCACCTGGGCGCGATAGCCCTCGGCCTCTTCGCGGATCTCGGCGGCCTTGCCTCGGGCCTCGGCCACGACGCGGTTGGCATAGGCGTCGGCCTGGCGTTCCAGCCGGTCGCGTTCCTGTTCCGCCGCCTGAACGGCGCGGAAGGCGTCGATCACCTCGCGCGGCGGGTCGGCGGTGTCGAGGTTGATCCGGACGATGCTGATGCCGGACTGGTATTCGTCCAGCGTCGCCTGGATCTGCTCGCGCGCGCTGTCCGCGATGGCGCCCCGGTCGCGGTTGAGGATCGGCGCCAGGTTGGACGCGGCGATGATCTCGCGCATGACCGATTCAGACACCGCCTGCACGGTCAGCTGCGGGTCGCGGATGTTGAACAGCAATTGCGCCGGGTCCGAGATGTTCCAGACCACCTGGAAATCGATGTCGACGATGTTCGCATCGGTGGTCAGCATCAGACCGTCGTTGCCGCCGCGGCCGCCGCCGATCGTCTCGGTCCGTTCCGAGGTCACGTTGACCACCTCGTAGGTGACAAAGGGCCAGGGGGCAAAGTTCAGACCCGGGTTGCCGACGGCGAATTCACGCCCCAGCAAAAGCTCGACCGACTTTTCCTCGGGCCGCACGGTGTAGAAGCTGCCAAAGGCCCAGAGGCCCAGCAGGATGACAAGGCCAAGGCCCACGGTTCCGCGGGTCAGGCCGGGTCCCCCCGAGCCGCCGCTGCCGCCACCGTTGTTGCCATTGCCGCCGCCGCGACCGCCCATCAGGACGCGCAGCCGCTCCTGGCCCTTCTTCATCAACTCGTCGATCTCGGGCATCTGGTTGTCGTCGGGACGGCGGCCACCGCCGCCACCGCCGCTGGGCGGACGCTGGCCGTTGCCACCTCCACCCTGGTTGCCACCGCCGCCCCCCCAGGGGCCGCCGCTGTTACCTGCCATGAACTTCGGTCCTTTTCATCTCTCGTCTAACCTTCCAACCTGTGCGCCATTACCGCGAATTCAAGCGGTCCGCATCGGATTGCGCATGGTCACGATCTCTTCGGACATGGTCGGATGCACCGCCACGGTCCGGTCAAAGTCTTCCTTGGTCGCCCCCATCTTGATCGCGATGCCCGCCAGCTGGATCATCTCGCCCGCCCCGGGCGCGACGATGTGACAGCCCAGCACCTTGCGCGTCGCCTTGGACACGATCAGCTTCATCAGCACCCGGTCGGGCCGGTCGGCAAAGGCGGTCTGCATCGGACGGAACGAGGTGCAGTAGACCTCGATCTCCTCCTGGTCGCGCGCCGCCTCCTCGCTCATCCCCACCGTGCCCATCTCGGGCTGGGTGAAGACCGCCGAGGGGATCAGCTCGTGGTCCACCGGCGTCGGGTTGCCCTTGAACACCGTTTCGACAAAGGCCATGCCCTCGCGGATCGCCACCGGCGTCAGGTTCACCCGGTCGGTCACGTCGCCGATGGCATAGACCGAGGGCACCTTGGTCTGGCTGTATTCATCCACCTCGATGGCGCCGTTGCGGCTCAGCCCGATGCCCAGCTCCTCCAGCCCCATGTCGGCGGTGTTCGGCGCCCGGCCGGTGGCAAAGAGCACCGCGTCGAAATCGCGGATCTCGCCGTTGGTCGCCTTGACCCGGATCGGCCCGCTGCCCGGCGCATCCTCCTGGGCGGCGCCGAACTGGCTCGCCTCGACCGGCGCCGCATCCATGCCCTGTGCCTCCGAGCTGTCGGCGCGGTGCATCTCGACGATGTTGGTGCCGGTGTGCAGGTCGATGCCGCGTTCCTTCATCGCATCCGCGATCAGCCCGCGCGCCTCCTCGTCGAAGCCCCGCAGGATCTGCGCCCCGCGATAATACTGCGTCACCTCGACGCCCAGCCCGTGCAGGATGCAGGCAAATTCGCAGGCGATATAGCCGCCGCCCACGATCAGCACCGACCGCGGCAGCGTCTTCCAGTGAAAGATGTCGTCCGACACCATGCCCAGATGCGCGTTCGGCATGTCAGGGCGGATCGGGCGCCCGCCGCTGGCGATCAGGATGTGTTTCGCGGTCTTCACCTCGCCGGTCGACAGCTCGACCGTATGCGCATCCTTCAGGCGTGCACGCGCGTCGAAGGCCTCTACTCCCGACCCGGACAGCAGCTTGCGATAGACGCCTTCCAGACGGTCCAGCTCGGTCTTGAGCTGGGCGTGGAACCGGCTCCACTCAAAGGTGCCATCGGCGATGTCCCAGCCATAGGCGCGCGCCTCGGCGGGCATGTGGGAATATTCGCTGGCAAAGACCATGAGCTTCTTGGGCACGCAGCCCCGGATTACGCAGGTGCCGCCGTAGCGGTCCATCTCGGCCAGCGCCACTTTTGCGCCCGCCTCGCCCGCCGCCACCCGGGCCGCGCGCACGCCACCCGATCCGCCGCCGATGACAAACAGATCATAGTCGAAATCGCTCATCCATCGCTCCTGCATTTCCGCGGGACAAGGTATTTCACAGCCATCCCGCGAAGACCAGACAACGTTTCACCCCCGCCACGGGCTGTCCGCCTGCGGGCGACCTTGACGCGCCGGGACGCGCGCCCGAGATTGGCATCACGGCCCCCTATCAGCCCGACGGAGCGCGGAATGATGGACGCATTGTATATCGGCATCGGCCTGCTGGCGATGATCGCCGGCGGCGACCTGCTGGTGCGCGGCGCCGTCGCGGTCGCCCGCGTCCTGCGCGTGCCGCCGATGGTGATCGGCCTGACGCTGGTCGGCTTCGGCACCTCCTCTCCCGAACTCGTGACCAGCCTGCAGGCCGCGCTCTCCGGGGCGCCGGGCATCGCGGTCGGCAACGTGCTGGGCAGCAATATCGGCAATGTCCTCCTGATCCTCGGGATCGCCGCCCTGGTCGGCGCCATCGCGGTCGACCGGCGGGCGCTGATGCGTGACGGGACCATGCTGCTGGTGGCCACCGGGCTTGGCATCATCGCGCTGGCGCAGGCAGAGGTCGGCCGCATCGCCGGCGGCGTTTTCGTCGCGGTCCTGTCCGCCTACCTTGCCGGCACGCTCATCGCCGAAAGACGCCGCGCCTCGAAGGCGGGACAGGTCTACATGGCCGAGGCCGACCTCTTGCCCGCCCGCCCCGCGCGGATCCTGCCATCCGCCCTCACCGCGCTGGCGGGGCTCGGCCTGACGATCCTCGGCGCGCGCTTCCTTGTCGAGGGCGCCGTGGGCCTGGCGGCGGCGGCCGGTGTCTCGGAAACCCTGATCGGGCTGACCATCGTCGCCATCGGCACCTCTGCGCCGGAACTCGTCACCTCGATCATGGCGGTGCGCAAGGGCGAGGGAGACGTCGCCTTCGGCAACATCATCGGCAGCAACATCTTCAACCTGCTGGGCATCCTCGGCGTGACCGCGCTGGTGACGCCCATCGCCGTGCCCGCGCAGGTCATGGGGTTTGACGTCTGGGTGATGCTGGCCACCACCCTGCTGCTGCTGGTCTTCGCCGTGACCGGCGCCCGCATCTCGCGCCGGGAGGGCGCGGTGCTGCTGGCAGGCTACGCGGCCTACCTGGGATGGCTCATCCTGCAGGCCTGACCGCGCGGCTGCGACCACAGGTCCATTGCCAGCCCCACCCCGGCAGGCGTAGCCATTTGCCCATGAAGCCCAAGCTGCTGACCACCCTGCCCGGCTATACGCGGGCCGATCTGACGCGCGACGCGCTGGCCGGCGTGACCGTGGCGATGGTCGCCCTGCCGCTCAGCCTGGCCATTGCCATCGCCTCGGGCGCAGATCCGGCCAGCGGTCTGGTCACGGCGATCATCGGCGGTCTTGTCGTCTCGGCACTGGGCGGCAGCCGGGTGCAGATCGGCGGGCCGACGGGCGCCTTCATCGTGGTGGTCTTCGCCACCATCGCCCAGCATGGCTACGACGGTCTGGTGCTCGCGACGCTCATGGCGGGGGTGATCCTGCTGGTGGCCGGCGTCCTGCGCGCCGGACGGTTGATCGCCCTGGTGCCAGAGCCCGTCATCAACGGGTTCACCATCGGCATCGCCATCATCATCGCCACCAGCCAACTCAAGGATCTCTTCGGCCTGACGATAGAGGAGGTCCCGGCGGAATTCCTGCCCAAGCTCGCCGCGCTCTGGGCGGCGCGCGAGACGGTGAACACCGCTGCGCTGGCCTCGGGCCTTGCGACGATGGGGCTGATCGTGGCCCTGCGCCGGGTCTGGCCCCGCTTTCCGGGGCTGATCCTTGCCGTGGGCGCGGTCTCGGCCGTGGTCGCGGTCATGGCCCTGCCGGTCGACAGCATCACCAGCCGTTTCGGCGCCCTGCCCCGGGCACTGCCCGCCCCCACCCTGCCAGAGATCACGCTCGCCCGGGTCACGGAACTGCTGCCCTCGGCCTTTGTCATCGCCTTCCTCGCCGGGATCGAGTCGCTGCTCTCGGCGATGGTCGCGGACCGCATGATCGACGGCCGCCACCGCCCCAACGCCGAGATGCTGGCCCAGGGCGCCGCCAACATCGGCTCGTCGCTCTTTGCCGGGCTGCCGGTCACCGGCGCCATCGCCCGCACCGCCACCAACGTCCGCGCCGGAGGCCGCACCCCGGTCGCCGGTCTGGTCCATGCGCTGACGATCCTCGTGGTGATGTTCGTCGCCGCTCCGCTGGCCGGCGGCATGGCCATGCCCGCGCTGGCGGGCCTGCTGATCCTGACGGCCTGGAACATGTCCGAGCCGCACAAGTGGCGCGGCTACCTGTCCGAACGTCCCTCCGACGTCGCGCTCTTGCTGCTGACGCTGGTGCTGACGGTGCTGACCGACCTGACCGTTGCCATTGCCGTCGGCGTGGGACTTGGCCTCGCGCTGCGGCTGGCACGACGCGACGTGCCGCCCGCCGACTGGCACCCGCGCGACCGCTGACGCGCCGCTTGCCTGCGCCCTGCCCGGTGATCGCCCGGCACAGGGGTTAACGAAATCCTGCCGCCTTGTACGAAATGCTGAAAACGCTGTACGTTTTGTACAAAACGTACAGACTGAACGGTTCAGTTTCCGCCCTTCAGAGCCCGGTCAGATGTCGCGAAAGATGTTGTCGTCCTCGACCAAATCCAGCTGGTTTTCGCTCACCGTTCCGGCGTTTATGTCACGGGTTTCGACCCGCCCGTCACCATGCCCGATGATGACCTTGTCGCAGATGTCGATGAACAGCCCGTTCTCGACCACGCCGGGGATCTGGTTCAGCACCATCGCCAGTTGCCGGGCATTGCCGATCCGGCTCAGGTGCAGGTCCAGGATGTGATTTCCCTCGTCGGTCACGAAGGGCCGCTCGCCGTTCATCCGCAGCGTCGTGCGGCGCCCCATGACATCCATCGAGACAAGCGTCTCCTCGATCAGCGCCTGCGTGGTCTGCCAGCCAAAGGGGATCACCTCGACCGGCAGAGGGAAATTTCCCAGCCTTTCCACCTCTTTGGCGGCATCGGCGATGACGACCATCTGGTCGCTGGCCGTGGCCACGATCTTTTCCTGCAACAACGCGCCGCCGCCGCCCTTGATCAGGTTCAGGTCGCCGTCGAACTCATCCGCGCCGTCGATGGTGAGATCCAGCCAGCGCGCCTCGTCCAGCGAAACCACCTCGATGCCGACGTCGCGGGCCAGCTCTGCGGTGCGGGTCGAGGTCGGCACGCCACGAAACCGCAGCCCCTCCTCGCGCACCAGCTCACCCAGGCACCGCACCAGCCAGGCCGCGGTCGATCCCGTGCCCAGCCCGACCCGCATGCCCGATTCCACCAGCGTTGCAGCCTGTTTCGCGGCGGCGTACTTGGCCTTGTCGATCGGGGACAGCTCTCCGGCCATGGGGATCTCCTTGCGTTGGCGGGCGTCACGACGCCGTTATAAGCGCCGCAATCCATCCGGGCGAGGCAAAACTGCCAAGCCCTTTAACTGGTTGCGATCCGCAGAACTGATTACAGGCGAACGCGCACCGGATCGAACCCCAGCAGGAATTTCTTGCCTTTGCCGGAATTGCCCGACAGCGGTTTGCAGCGCGCCTTGACCGTGGACAGGTCGGCTTTGCGCGGCGCCCGGGTGAAAAAGCTGAGGTTCTTCATCACCTTGACATCGCCCACCTTGACCCAGCCCTTGCGAAAGGCGGTCTTGGTGTTGCGATGGGCAAAGCTGGTCGAAGCGCTGCTGGCACCGCAGACATGGGCCACACCCCGGATGTCCAGCACGGCCCAGGCGAATTCGATCTTGCCGAGAGCGCTGTTCCAGTTCAGCTCGTTGACCACAAAGCCCTTGTTGACCGGGACTTCGACAATCCCCTGCTGGGCTGCGGCAGGCAGCGTACCGGCCAGTGTCAGGGCGGCCACGGCCAGGGCGGACTTGAACGAGCGGACCATTACGGTTCTCCAATGCAAACCTTTATCACCACAAAGGGTTAGGCGCCGCGCGCGACGGGCACAACCCCGCACGGGCGGTTGTCCTGCCTGCGTGGCAACCCGGGCGCGCCACTAGTCCCCGGCCAGAACCCCCTCCGCACGAAGATCGCCCGAGGGCATGCCGTCGGGCGACCCGCCGGGCTGTTCTTCCGACACCCCCAGCCGGGCCCCGTCCAGCCTGTCCACAAGCGCCGGCGGGACGGCCACCAGTGTCTCCGCGCCACGCAACAGCGCCAAGGAAACCGGCGCGCCCTCTTCGGGCAGCAGCCACAGTTCCAGCACCCTTCCCTCGCCCGCACCACCCGCCTGCAGGGTCACGGTCAGCACGCCCGTGACCGGTGCAAACCGCGTGCTCAGCACAAGGTCCCCCTCCGGCTCGGAGAGGTCCGCGCCCAAGGCGGGTGCCTTGGTCTCCAACAGCCCCGACCACAGCACGGCCCAGGCAATCGCGGCCCCGGCCACAGCACCCACGAGATAGGGCAGAACCTGCCGCCAGACCGGGCGACGGTCCTCGACGCCAAAGACCTGACCCTCGATCCGGCGCAGCACTTGCGGTGGCGGCGTTTCAGCGGGAATCATGTCGGTGAAACTGGCGAAATACGCCGTCCAGGCCGCCACGTCCTGCTGCAGGTCCGCATCATGGGCCAGCTCAGCCTCGAAGGCGGCGATCTCTTCCTTGGGCATCAATCC
Organism: Mameliella sp. MMSF_3455; assembly: GCF_030733205.1. Classification (GTDB taxonomy): domain Bacteria; phylum Pseudomonadota; class Alphaproteobacteria; order Rhodobacterales; family Rhodobacteraceae; genus Antarctobacter. Next base: position 83,657 of record NZ_JASHJL010000009.1, on the reverse strand, counting down.
CAGAGAATACTCGGCCGCCCCCGCCTCGGCACCACCGGGCAGTTCGGTGTCCAGCCGGGCGTTCATCCGCTCAGGCACTCCCGCACCTGGACAAGATCGGTCCGCACCGCCGCGCGCAAAGCGTGTTTCGACGTCCCCGCCCCCTTGGCCAGGTCATCGTAGGTCGCACCGTAGAGATAGGCGTGGCGCAACATGTCGGCCCGGGCGCGCGGCAGTTCGCGCAGGCAGACCTCCAGCGCGCGGGCCTCCTCGCGCATTCCGGCCAGGTCCTCGGCATCCGGGCGCGTGGCATAAAGACGCTCCGTGATCTCCAGCAGCCCGACCATGCGGCCCGCCGCCCGCTCTTCCCCCAGCCGCGCGATGGCCGCATCGCGCGTGATCGTCACCAGCCAGGTTTCGGGCGCCGCCAGGGCGCCGCGATACTGGCCCGCCGCCTTCCACACCCTGACAAAAACCTCTTCCAGGATGTCCTGTGCCAAGATTTCATCGCGCAGGATCCGCAGGGCGAGGCCATAAAGACGCGGGGCCATCGCGGCGTAGAGCCTGCGAAAGGCGCCACGATCGCCGCCCGCCACCCGGCCCAACAGGGCTTCGATTTCGTCCTGCGCGGTCATAGGGATCGTCTCACCACTTCCTCTTGCCACTCCTGAAGATATGTTGCACCTAACGCGAAGCATTCGAGCTTTGACAGAGGGACGTGGGAACAATGGCGGACGGCATGATCGATATCAACGCGAAACCGACCGAGGAAATCTCTGTCCGTGAAGTCTTTGGCATCGATACGGACATGATCGTACACGGTTTTCCCGACCGGACCGACCGTGTTCCGGATCTCGATTCCACGTACAAATTCGACCCGGACACGACGCTGGCGATCCTTGCGGGCTTTCGCAACAACCGCCGCGTGATGATCCAGGGCTATCACGGCACCGGCAAATCGACTCACATCGAACAGGTTGCCGCGCGCCTGAACTGGCCCGCGGTCCGCGTGAACCTCGACAGCCACATCTCCCGGATCGACCTGATCGGCAAGGACGCGATCAAGCTGGTGGACGGCAAGCAGGTCACGCAGTTCCAGGAAGGCATCCTGCCCTGGGCCCTGCGCAACCCCACGGCCATCGTGTTTGACGAATACGACGCGGGTCGCGCGGACGTGATGTTCGTGATCCAGCGGGTTCTGGAAACCGACGGCAAGCTGACCCTTCTGGACCAGAACGAGGTCATCACCCCGCACAAGTATTTCCGCATCTTCGCGACGTCGAACACCGTGGGCCTGGGCGACACCACCGGCCTCTATCACGGCACCCAGCAGATCAACCAGGGCCAAATGGACCGCTGGAGCCTCGTGGCGACGCTGAACTATCTGTCGATCGACGCGGAAACCAACATCGTCCTCAGCAAGGCGCCCCACTACAACACCGAGAAGGGCCGCAAGACGATCCGCCAGATGGTGACGGTGGCAGATTTCACCCGCCGCGCCTTCATGAACGGCGAATTGTCGACCGTGATGAGCCCGCGGACCGTGATCGCCTGGGCCACCAATGCCGAGATCTTCCGCAACGTCGGCTATGCCTTCCGCGTGTCCTTCCTGAACAAATGCGACGAGCTGGAGCGCCAGACCGTGGCCGAGTTCTACCAGCGCTGCTTTGACGAGGAACTGCCGGAAAGCGCGGCCAGCCTCAGCCTAGTGTAACAGCGACGCGTTCTCACCGACGACACCCACAAAAAAAAGGCCGTCCGGGGCATTCCGGACGGCCTTTTTCTTTTCGGGCAAATCCAATTCGTTTCAAAGCCGCGCGGCACAGCGCCCGCCCTGCGTCAGAAGGCGAAGTCATCCGCGACAAAACTGTCGCCGGGAAAAAAATTGTCACCGGGAAAAAAGTTGTCACCGGGAAATTCCGTGCGATGGTTGTGGTTGATCTGAACTGCCACCTCGTCACCAGCGGTGAGGTGATTGTGATTGATCTGAACGGCCACTTCATCGCCGCTGGTCATCTGGTTGGTCTGGTTGAAAACGAAGCTGTCGGTGGACATGGCATCTCTCCAAATCGTTAAGCGGTTGTTCTGACACGGGTCTAGCGCCTGCCTGTCCGGGGCGTCAGGTCAGGAAAACCCGCTGGTCCGGAAAACCATGCCCGCAAGGGATCGCGCGGCCATTCGAAAAGTTTTCCCATCGATTAATGATTGGGCGGAAAATTGGTGTTATCGTACGCTTTATGAGCGGTGTGAAAACTTTCTCGGGGCTCATTGGCCTCTTTTCCATTTGCGCCCTTCCCCTGGCGGCGTTGACCGAGGAACCGCGCGAAAGGACCCAGGTCTTTGCCGTCTGCCTCGGCCGCGCCTCCGCGGAGATGGAGCACCGATGGCTGATCGGCGGCGGCGCAGAGTCCGAGCAGGACCGCCGCGCGATGTTCGAAATGCTTCTGGACACGGTCGCGCCCAGCTCGGGCCTGCCGGGGCCACAGATCCTCGACATGCGCATCCGCGCCAAGATGGCGCATGCGCAATTGCTGCAGATCGCAACGTTCCACACAGATCCCGATCGCAAGCGCCGCGCCGCCGCTGCGGCACGGCGGGCCATGCGGCCCTGCTCTGCCCTGCTGCTGAGCTGACCCGCCTCAGAAGAAATCCGGACAGAACCCGCCTGCGGCCTCCACCATGCGCCCGATGAAGGCGCGCCGGTCGGGGTCATTGTACTGTGCGACCTGGGTCTCTGCGGAGGCGCGCAACGCTTTCCTGAGGCGCTTGCGCTCTGCCTCATCGGTGGCGCCCCGCAACTCGCTGCTCAGCCTGTTGGAGACCATCGCGTCGCCCACCGAGGCCCGCACGAAACGCTCGAGCGACGGCAAGCCGCCCTCGCCCACTGCATCGAACAAAGGCCCCTGCCCCTCGGTGATCTGGTGCGCAAGGCAATCCATGTAGCGGGACTGGCTGAGTTCAAACGTCAGCACCGTGGCCAGCGCCAGTTCCGCCGCCTCGGGCGCGATGCGGGTATAGCTGCGCTTGTAGGCGCGGGGGTCAAGCGTGGTCGGATCGCGCAGGGCCCCCTCCAGCACCAGCACGTCGCCCGACCGCCCCAGCGCAAACGGCAGTTCGAAATGATTGAGCTGTGTTTTCACCAGCAGGTCATAGGATCGCGGATCCTCGAATCGCACCGTGCCATAGCGCAGCGACTCGCCGAGATCCGCCACCTTGAAGCGGCCGTCGCCGTCGGGTTCCAGCGTGGCCTCGGCGGCGATCCCCACATACTGCCCCTCGTCGGACCAGAGCGGCGCATGGGGCATCGTCAGCGCCCGCATCCAGTATTGCGTCACCCTGACCGTGTCCGGGGCGTCACCGGGGGCAAAGACCAGCACCTCCTGCCCCGGTACGGTGATGCCCAAAAGGTAAGGCAGCACCAGGTCTCCCAGCCATGCGCCATGCAGCTGGGACAGATCCGTCACCGGCGCCGCCTCGGCCACCGCCACGGTGTTCAGCGCGAACATCTCCAGCGCCTCGCGGCTACAGCCCAGCGGGCCATCCGCGTCCTCGGACACGGCGTCAGGTGGCGGCGGCACATGGAACGCAGACTGCATTTCGGCACAGGTGATCTCGGACCGCCCGGCGGCGGGCAGCATGCAGACCAGAAGGGCAAGAAACCAACGCGACATGATCGAAATCCTTTTGGGTCGGGAATGGGTCAGGGAATGTGCCGATCCTACCTCACGAAGCGGTCCGGACCAAGCCCACGACCCCTTGCGGGCGACGCCCAAAGGACGGATAACAAGCGCCATGAACAAGCCCAGCGACAACCCCGCCGATCCGTTCAAGAAGGCCCTCGCCGAAGCCACCAAGGTGATGGCCGACGACCCGGAACTTTCGGTCAGCTACTCTGTCGATCCCGCCGGTGTCTCCGGCGAGGCGATGCGCCTGCCGCAGGTCTCGCGCCGGATGACGCGGGACGAGGTGATGCTGGCGCGTGGCACGGCAGATGCGCTTGCGCTGTACCACCGCTATCACGATGCGGGCACTCACGCGCGCTACCTGCCCCAGGGCGACATGGCGCGCGAACTGTACGAGGCGATGGAAACCGCCCGCTGCGAGGCCATGGGTGCACGCGACATGCCCGGCACCGCCGGCAACATCGACGCCAAGATCGGCGCCGAAGCGGCGAGGCGCGGCTACGGTCAGATCCGCGAGGCCGCCGAGGCACCGCTGCCGCAGGCCGCCAACTACCTGATCCGCCACCTTGCCACGGGCCGCGACCTGCCACCCGACGCCGCCAACGTCATGGAGCTGTGGCGCGGGTTCATGGAAAACCAGGCCAGCGAAACGCTGGACCGGCTGGACGACACGTTGGCCGACCAGTCGGCCTTTGCCAAGTTCGCCCGCCAGATGATCACCGACCTGGGCTATGGCGACCAGCTGGGCGATGACCCCGACCTCGACGATCAGTCCGAGGAAGAGGGCGTCGACGACCAGCAGGACGATCAGCAGGAACCCGATTCGACGGGCGATGACGACGAGGACGGCGAGGAATCCGAAGCCTCGCCCGAACAATCCCAGGAAGAGACGCAGGACCCAAGCCAGGCCCAGGTCACGATGGATGACATGGCCGACGAGGAACTGGGCGAAGAGGCCGAGATGCCCGAGGGCGAGGCGCCACTGGAGCCGCCAGCACCTCAGCCGATCTCGGAGGCCGACCCCGAGTATCGCGTCTATTCCACCGACCACGACGAGGAAATCTCGGCCGAGGAACTGGCCGAACCGATCGAGCTGGAACGCCTGCGCGCCTACCTCGACCAGCAGCTTGAACCGCTCAAGGGCGCGGTGTCGCGGCTGGCCAACAAGCTGCAGCGTCGCCTGCAGGCGCAGCAGAACCGCAGCTGGGAATTCGACCGCGAGGAAGGCATCCTGGACGCCGGACGCCTTGCCCGTGTTGTGGCGAACCCGACGACGCCACTGAGTTTCAAGGTCGAAAAGGACATGGAATTCCGCGACACGGTCGTGACGCTGCTGCTCGACAACTCCGGTTCGATGCGCGGACGCCCGATTTCCATCGCCGCGATCTGCGCGGATGTTCTGGCCCGCACGCTGGAACGCTGCAGCGTCAAGGTCGAGATCCTGGGCTTTACCACCCGCGCCTGGAAAGGCGGGCTGGCGCGCGAGGACTGGCTGAACGCCGGCCGCGAACAGCAGCCCGGCCGCCTCAACGACCTGCGCCACATCATCTACAAGCACGCCGACGCGCCCTGGCGACGGACGCGTGACAACCTTGGCCTGATGATGAAAGAGGGCCTGCTCAAGGAAAACATCGACGGCGAGGCGCTGGAATGGGCGCACCGCCGCATGGCAGGTCGCCGCGAGGCGCGCAAGATCCTGATGGTGATCTCGGATGGTGCGCCGGTGGACGACTCGACGCTGTCGGTGAACCCGGCCAATTACCTGGAAAAGCATCTGCGCGACGTGATCGCGATGGTCGAACGCCGGCGCCAGGTGGAACTGCTGGCCATCGGCATCGGCCACGACGTGACGCGCTACTACGAACGCGCCGTGACCATCACCGATGTCGAACAGCTGGCGGGCGCAATGACCGAACAGCTTGCCGCGCTCTTTGACAGCGACCCGCGTGCAAGGGCCCGATTTGCCGGGATCAAGCGGACGGGCTGATCGAACTGTCGTCCGCCTCGAACCTCCGCTGGATCGCCGTGTTCAGCGGGTTCCGACCCGCAACAGTGAACTGGGCGTGGTGGACCTTCCAGCAATCCGGGTGGCGGTGCAGGATCGACAGGCCGACATGCGGCGATTCGGACAGGACCGTTCCGTGATGGATGTACCGCGTCTCATGCGTGGCCTGGATCGTGTCCGCATCGCGGAACTCGGCATGGGTAACCTTACGGATCATATGCGTGATGCTCAGCTCTCGCTGGCGCGCCATGATGGTACGGAACAATTCGCGGGTTTCGTCCACCGAAGCCAGCACCCGGCGCCCCTCGAAACTTTCGACCGTGTTGGGGATCGCGAACCAGCGCAGAACCCCCTCCATGTCCCCCGCCAGCATGGCCTCGCCACAGCGGTCCAGCATGTCCTGAAAGATGCGCCGGGCTTCCGCGTCGTCCTGCACTGCTCTTTGTCCTTTGCCGTGTTGTCAGCGGTTTAGCACATGGAATACGACGAATGGTCGAAAAAGCCCGGACCGGGTCAATTCGCCCGCTCTTGCCACCGCCGCCGCGGCCGCTAACCTGCGCCGCAAAGGAGTCACCGATGTTCCAGACATTCACTGAGACGGCCTCGCCCGACCAGGGGCCGCCCCGCCTTGCCGCCCTGCGCCAAAAACTGGCCAAGGCAGGATTGAACGGATTTCTCGTGCCGCGTGCGGACGCCCACCAGGGCGAATATGTCGCGCCGCGGGACGACCGCCTGGCCTGGTTGACCGGCTTTACCGGGTCGGCAGGCTGGTGCGTCGCACTGCACGAACGCGCCGCCGTCTTCGTCGACAGCCGCTATCGCGTGCAGGTCAAGGCGCAGGTGGCTGCGGATTTCGAAAAGATCGACTGGCCGGAAACCTCGCTGGCGGACTGGATCGGCGAGGCCCTGCCCAAGGGCAAGCTGGGGTTCGATCCTTGGCTTCTGAGCGTCGAACAAAACCGCACCCTGTCGGGCAAGCTGCCGGATGTGACGCTGGCCCCGGTCGAAAACCTCGTCGATGCCATCTGGCCCGACCAGCCCGACCCGCCGCAAGGCGCGGTCTTTGCCCAGCCCCTGGAACTGGCCGGCGAGGCGCATGAGGACAAGATCGCCCGACTGGCCGCGAAATTGACCGCCAAGGCCGCCGTCATCACCCTGCCCGACAGCATCGCTTGGCTCTTGAACATCCGCGGCAGCGATATCCCCCGCAACCCGGTCCCGCACGGTTTTGCCGTGCTCCACGCCGACGGGCGGGTTACGCTTTACATGGACGCAGCCAAGCTGACCGGGCTGGGTGACCACCTGGGCGACAAGGTGACGCTGCGCGCGCCCGGCGATTTCCTTGGCGATCTCGCGGCCATCGAAGGCAAGGTCCAGATCGACGCGGCCACCTGCCCGGTCGCCGTGGCCGAGGCGCTGACCGACCCGGAAGAGGCCGCCGATCCCTGCCTGCTGCCCAAGGCGTGCAAGAACGCCGCAGAGCTGGAGGGCACCCGCGCCGCGCACCTGCGCGACGCGCTGGCGATGGTGCGTTTCCTGGCCTGGCTCGACCTGCAACCACCGGGCAGCCTGACCGAAATCGCCGTGGTCGAAAAGCTGGAAGCAGAGCGCCGCGCCACCAATGCCCTGCGCGACATTTCCTTCGAGACGATCTCGGGCGCCGGTCCCAATGGTGCCATCGTCCACTACCGCGTCACCGAGAACACGAACCGCAAGGTGAACGACGGAGAGCTGCTGTTGGTCGACAGTGGCGGGCAATATGTCGACGGCACCACCGACATCACCCGCACCATCGCCATCGGCACCCCCGGCGCCGAGGAGACAGAGGCCTTTACCCGCGTTCTCAAGGGGATGATCGCCGTGTCACGGCTGCGGTTCCCCAAGGGGCTGGCCGGCCGCGACATCGATCCCCTTGCCCGCGTGGCGCTCTGGGAGGCGGGGCTGGATTACGGACACGGCACCGGCCACGGCGTCGGCGCCTACCTGTCCGTGCACGAAGGGCCGCAGCGCATTGCACGGACCGGCACCGTACCGCTGGAAGCCGGGATGATCCTGTCGAACGAACCGGGCTTCTACCGCGAAGGCGCCTATGGTATCCGGATCGAGAACCTGATCGCCGTGGAAGTGGCGCCCAAGCTCTACGGGCAGACCGTGGCAGAGATGTTGCAGTTCGAAACCCTGACCTGGGTGCCCATAGACAGGCGGCTGATCGATCCTAACCTGCTCACCGCCGACGAGCGAAACTGGCTCAACGACTACCACCGGCGGGTGCATGATCTGCTGACCCCGCACCTGGATGCGGCAACGGGGCAGTGGCTCTCGGACGCATGTTCTGTCATCTGACATGACAACGTTACAATGCCCGTGTCTGTGATGCGGGGAAAAGACATGGGGGATAAGACATGAGCAAAATCACCATCACGCCGGCCACCGGCACCTGGGTTGTCCGCGCAGGCGGGGCCGTGCTGGGTGAAACCGGCAATGCGCTGGAGCTGCACGAGGACGGCCACGCCCCGGTCATCTACTTCCCGCGTGCCGACATCGCTATGGCGCTTCTCGACCGGACCGATCACAGCACCCATTGCCCGCACAAGGGTGATGCCAGCCATTTTTCGATCGCGTCCAAGTCGAAGACCTATGAGAACGCCGCCTGGTCCTACGAGGACCCCAAGGGCGACGTCGCCCAGATCAAGGATCACCTCGCCTTTTACGGTCAGGACGGCGTGACGGTCGAACACATCTGAGGACACCGTTCCACGGAATTCAGGCCGCGTGCGCCCCGGCGTGCGGGGCCTTTGCGTGCGGTTCAGCCGCGCCGTTCCAGCAAGCCATCCAGAAGAGGGCTCAGCATCCAGTCTTGTTGACCGCATCAGCGCGTCGAGGTCGTCCAGCACGTTCGGTGAACCGCCGAAGGTAACGGGCGCTTGCGGCAAGAGCCCACGCCCTGCGGACGATCCGCGTGGAATGCGAAGCAAGGCTGACACCGGCCCCATGTGCAGCCTCAATCAGATGGTCGCGACGAGCAGGAGACCAGGTCGCGGATCACGGTTGGATCTTCTTCTACTACCAATTTTGGTTGTGGCAAAACGCACGCGCTCCCCCTCGGTCGAGGCGGTTCAGGGGGCAACATCCCGCTTGCCCATCGAAAACCCCAATTTGGCCGAACCGCATAAGATACTGAAATCAAACCATGCTATCCCCTAACAAGCGCCCGTAATTGCCTGTTTCCTGTGAAATGGCCCAAGTGTGGATCATCGCTTCCGACAACAAAGGACGAACCCATGCTCAGATTGCTCACATTTCTTTCGGCCCTGTTCTTCGCCAGCGCGGCCGCGGCCACGACCCTCTGGGTCGATGCGCCCCGCGACGGTTTTCTCAACCTCCGCACCGGACCCTCGACCCATTACCAGGTGATCGGCAAGATGCCCCACGCCAGCAAGGTCGAACTGCTGCGCGCGCCCGGCAAATGGGTCAAGGTGCGCCATGTCTCGGGCCGCGTCGGCTGGGCGCACAGCCGCTTCCTGACCGATCAACGCCCGCGCGGCCACCGTCATGGCGGCCACTACGGCGGCCACGACCGGGGCGAACGCTACTGGGTCGACGCACCGCGCCACGGACACCTGAACCTGCGCAGCGGCCCATCCCGCAAGCACCATGTCATCGGCAAGATGGCACATGGCGACGCGCTGCGCGTGCTCGACAAGGACGGCAAATGGTACAAGGTCCTTTATCGCGGCAAGGTCGGCTATGCCCATCGCCGGTTCCTCTCCGCCCACAAGGTCCGCGCAGGACATGGCAAGGGCCCGGGCAAGGGTCATGGCCACGGGCATGACCGCGACCACGCCGGGCATACCTACTATGTCTACGCACCGGGCTACGCCGGGCTGAACCTGCGCAACGGTCCCGGCACCGACTACCCGGTGGTCATGACCATGAACCAGCGCGATCGCGTGACCGAGCTTGGCCGCCAGGGCAAGTGGATCCTCCTGCGCCATGCCTCGGGCAAGACCGGCTGGGCCCACGGCGATTACCTCGTCAATGGCGACCCGGGCTATGTGGCTCCGCCGAACGCCGGGCGCCATGACGGCCACCGCAACAACCACAGAGGCGGCGGCTGGGACCGCGATCACAATTACGGCCACAACGGCGGACACAGAAACGGCAAGACATATGACAACTTTGCCGATGCCGTCACCGCCTGCATAGGCCTCACCAATCAGGACATGCAGTTCTGCATCCTCCGGAACCTGGGCAAAATCGACTGATCCGCCCGGTCCACACCGGCGCATACTGGACAGGCGGGCCCCTCTGGGCCCGCCTTTGCCCTGCCCGGCCAAAGATACTGGTATCACGGCCCTTTCCCTCTGCCGAGGCTTGGCTAGGATTGCCCGGACACAGCCCGAGGACGACATGGATTCGACAGGACACCGCCTCTGCCTTGCCGCCGTCAGCGCGCTGGCGCTGGCCGCAATGGCCCAGCCCGCCAATGCCGCAGAGAACGAGGCCGCCTGTCACCGGTTAGCGGGCAGCAACCTGGACAGCGGTCTGCCCGCCCCGTTTCCAGGCGTCCCCTTCGAGAAACTGGACGTGGAACAGGCAATTCCCGCCTGCCGCGCCGCCCTAGCCGCCGATCCCGACGACCCGCGGCTCATCTATCAACTGGCCCGCGCGCTGGACGCCTCGGACGACCGGGTGGCAGAGGCCGCGCGCCTCTATGACCGCGCCGCGCAGGGGGGATTCCCGCTGGCGATCAACAATCTCGCCGCGCTCTATGCCGATGGCCGCGGCGTCGAAAAGGACATGGAGCGCGCCATAGCCCTGTTCCGCGACGCGGCAGGGGCCGGCTTGCCGATGGCCATGACGAACCTCGCCTTCCTGAATTGGGACGGCGCGGGCCTGCCACAGGACGACGCCCGGGCCGTCGCGCTCTTTCGCCAGGCAGCCGAGGCCGGCGACGGGCAGGCGATGTTCTGGCTGGGCCGCGCGCATGAAACCGGCCGTGGCACCGACCGCGACCTGGACAAGGCGCTGGACTGGTACCGGGCCGCCCTGCGCGCCGGAGACACGGTCGCGGGGCTGGACGCCGCACGTCTGCTGTTGCGGGACGAGGACGGGCACAGCCCCGACCACGAGGCCGCCGCCGTCGAATACCGGCTGGCCGCTGCCGCGGGCGATCCGCACGCCGCGGGCTGGTTGGCCGGGGACATCCGCGCCGGACGTGTCGCTCCTGCCGACCCCGACGAGCTGCTGCGCCTCTTGACACTGGCCGCCAGCACAGAGGACGCGCAGGCGCTCTTGGACCTCTGGGAGGCCCATCATGACCGTGAAGACCACGACCAGGCGCTGGCGATTGCCTACAGGGCCTACGACCGCGCCTCAGGGGCCGCGCTGTCAGAGGACAACGGCTGGCCCGTGCACCGGCTGATGGCGGCGCGCGCAGTGCAGCAATCCCTCACCGCCTCGGGCCAGGCGCCACGGTCGGAGGAGGAGTTGCGCATGTTCCAGGCCGATTTTCCCGTCGCCATGATCCGCCGGTTCGTCCTGAGCTTCGAGTGCCCGGACCAGCGCAATGAATTCAACATCTACGTCTGGGATTGGTCGCGCATTCATGGCATGGCCGATGCGCAATTCGACTGGATCGAACAGACCCGCGGCTGCACCGTGCCGCCGGAGGTGCGCCACTCCTTTGCCGAGGTCTGGGACATGGCCCTAGCTGCCGGGGCCAGCTACGCCGACCTGGCGGGCCAGGAAATCGGCGATGACGGCCTTCGCTACATCCAGAAGTAGGGCCACCGCTTCAACTGTGCTCTTCCTCGGCCGTGGCCGCCAAGGCCCGGTTGTACGCCTTCAGCGCGTCGACGTGGAACAGCGCCCCCTGAAGAACCGGCTCGCCCGTGTCCATCGTCACCACCGGCAGGAAAGGCTCGCCGGTGCGGTCCAGCATCGGCAAGGCCGTCTTCAGCGTTGCCCCGGCCTGAACATAAAGACCGTCCTCGATCATCTGCACACAGGTTGCCTCGTCCGCCGCGCCCTCGTCAGTCGGCTTGCGCATCACGCCCTGCACCCGGAACATGGCCAGCAGGTAGGCCTGCGGCCCCGCCGCCAGCTGGACATTGCGGCGCTCCAGCTGGGTGAGAAAGAACGACCTGTCCACGACGCGGCTGGCCAGGGCGGTCGACATCGACACGGACACCATGACCGCCAGCCCGGTCTGCCAGTCCCCTGTCAGTTCAAAAACGATCAGCGTGGTCGAGATCGGCGCTCCCAGCACCGCAGCCGCCACCGCGCCCATGCCCGCCAGCGCATAGAGCGTAAAAGCCGAGGAGACATCGGGGAAAACGCTCGTTGCGATGTGGCCAAAGGCCAGTCCGGTCAGCGCCCCCACCATCAGCGAAGGCGAAAAGATTCCGCCCCCCATACGCCCCGCCATCGTGATCGACACCGCCGCCACCTTGACCATCGCAAAGACCAATGCCTCGTGCATCAACAGGCCGCCGGTCAGGGCGCGGCTCGTCGTTTCGTACCCGACCCCGATGATATGCGGGAAAAAGATCGCGACCCCGCCCAGCAAGAGACCCGCCACCGCCGGACGCAGCCAATAGGGCAGGCCCAGCTTTTTTTGCAGCCGGGTCTCCATGTCATCAGCGAAAAAGATCGACTGCATCATGATGACGGCGACGCCCCCGCAGACCAGCCCGAGGATGAAGAAGGCCGGTAGCTCCAGGTAGAATTCCACCGTCGTCGTGCCGGGCAGAACGAATTCCGTCACGTCGCCATAGACCAGCCGGTTGATGACGGTGCCCGCCGCGCTGGCCACCACGATGGGCGCGAAAGCATGCAACGCGAAGTGCCGCAGGACCACCTCCAGCGCGAAGAGCGCCCCGGCGATTGGGGCGTTGAAACTGGCCGAAACGGCCGCCGCCACCGCGCAGCCCAGCAGGTCGCGCCCGGTGATCCCGTCCACCTTCAGCGTATTGGCCACCCAGCTCGAACACATGGCCGCAATATGGACCACCGGCCCTTCCCGGCCCGTGCTGCCCCCTGTCGACAGGGTGATCCACGAACAAAGCGCCGAGGCGATCCCGGCCTTCTTCTCGACCCGTCCGTCGTTCAGCGCCGCGCCCTCGATCACGTCGGCCACGGCGCGCACCCGCCCGTCCGGCGTGGCCACATGCAGGATGATGCCCACCACGATGCCGCCCAACGCCGGGACCAGCAGAACCCAAAGCCAGGGCAGGCCCTCGGCAAAGGAATGCAGTCTCTGTGGATCGGGCGTGCCGTAAACCACGGTCTGCAGGCTCTCGATCGCAAAGCGAAAGGCGATGGCGGCAAGGCCAGAGGCCACGCCCAGCCCAAGCGCGATGAACCAGAACTGGATCTGGCCCGGCCCGCGATGGCGCACCATGTCCCAGCCTCGGCCAAAGCCGGAGCGAATCCTGAGCAATTGCTGTTGCAGCAGGCTCGGCAATCCGGCCTCCCTCAATCCGGTGACTTTCCCGCGCCGCAGGTACTGGTTAAGGTGAACCGACCAGTTTTCCGGAGGCCCCCATGCCCATCGCCCAGGCGATCGATGATCTCACAACCCTCCTAGGCGAACGCGTGAGCCTGTCCAAGCCCGATCTCGAAGCGCATGGCGCCTCGGAATCCTATTTTCCCAATACCCCGCCCCAGGCCGTCGCTTATCCGCGCACCAGCGAAGAAGTGCGCCGCATCGTCGAGATCTGCGCCCGCGAAAGCGTGCCCGTGATCGGCTGGGGCGCGGGCACCTCGCTGGAGGGCCACGGGCAGGCCTTGCAAGGCGGGATCAGCGTCGATTTTCGCCTGATGAACAAGGTCCTGGAAATCCGCCCCGCCGACATGGACGTGACCGTGCAGCCCGGCGTCTCGCGTGAGGCGCTGAACGAGGAACTGCGCGCCACGGGCCTCTTCTTTCCGGTCGATCCCGGCGCCAATGCCTCGCTCGGCGGTATGGCAATGACGCGGGCCTCGGGCACGACCACCGTGCGCTATGGCACCATGCGCGACAACGTGCTGGGGATGGAGGTGGTGCTGGCCGACGGCCGCATGATCCGCACCGGCACACGCGCCCGCAAATCCGCCGCCGGATATGACCTCACCGCGCTCATGGTCGGCTCGGAGGGCACGCTGGGGCTCGCGACGGAACTGACCCTGCGTCTGCACGGCGTGCCAGAGGCGATCAGCGCCGGCATCTGCGCCTTTCCCGACATGGGGGCCGCCACCGCCTGCGTGATGGAGACGATCCAGATGGGCATCCCGATGGCCCGGATCGAATTCGCCTGCGACCAGACCGCCCGCGCCTTCAACGCCTATGCCGGAACCGACATGGCCGAGGCGCCGCATCTGATGGTCGAATTCCACGGCAGCCCCGAGAGCACCGCGCAGGACGCCGAACGCTTTGCCGAGATCGTCGCCGATCACGGCGGCAGCGCCTTCCGCTGGTCCGGCCGCGAAGAGGAACGCCGCGCGCTCTGGGCGATGCGCCACAACGGCTATTACGCCATCCTCGCCTCGCGCGCCGGGGCGCGCGGCGTCGTCACCGACATTTGCGTGCCGATCTCGCGCCTGGCAGAGGCCGTCGAGGCCACGCAAGCCGACATCGCCTCCAGCGGCATTCCCGGGCCAATCCTGGGCCATGTCGGCGACGGCAACTTTCACGCCATCCTGCTGGTGGATCCAGACCAGCCCGCAGAACTGCAGATCGCCAAGGACCTTGCCGCCCGCATGGCGAAACGCGCCCTGCAACTGGGGGGGACCTGCACCGGGGAACATGGCGTGGGCTATGGCAAACTGCCTTTCATGGCCGCAGAGCACGGCGACGGGTGGCAGGTCATGGGCGCGATCAAACGCGCGCTTGATCCTCAGAACATCATGAATCCCGGCAAGCTGGTGCCGGGGAACTGACCGCAAGCACCTGAAAGCGGGCCGCGGCCGGCGGGTGGGCCGCTGACGGGCGCAGTCCCGGCAGCCGGGGCATCCCGAAGGACCGGCCACACCGGGCATCACGCCCACGCGACAGCCCCCACTTCGGCCTTGCCCATGCGGGCAAACCGGCTTTCCCTGCGGCTGCAACCGCCAAGGGTTCGCCCGGCCCGTGCCCGCGACCCGAGACCTATGCCTTGAGCAGTGCCCGCGCCGCCGCGCGGGCCTCTTTCGTGACAGTGTCCCCCGACAGCATTCGCGCGATCTCGTCCTCGCGCTCACCCGCGGCAAGCGGGACGACCTCGGACAGCGTCACCTCACCGTCCACCCGCTTGGCCACCCGCCAATGATGCCCCCCCAGCGCCGCCACCTGCGGCGAATGGGTCACGACCAGCACCTGCCCGCCTTCCGCCAGCGCCTTGAGCCGCCGCCCCACCGCATCCGCCGTGGCCCCGCCAACGCCCCGGTCGATCTCGTCAAAGATCATCGTGGCCCCGCGCCCCTGGGCCTCTGTCAGGCAAACCTTCAGTGCCAGCAGGAACCGCGAAAGCTCCCCGCCGGAGGCGATCTTGTTCAGCGGTCCCGCCGGCGCGCCCGGGTTCGTCGCCACGGTAAAGGCCACCGCATCGCGCCCCTCTGGCCCGGCCTGTGCCTCGGTCACGGCGGTCTGGAACACTGCGCGCTCCATCTTGAGCGGCGCCAGTTCGCCGGCAACCGCCTTGTCCAGTTGCACCGCCGCCGCCCGACGCATCGCCGTCAGCTCGGTCGCCGCCTTGTCGTAATCCGCCTCTGCCGTGTCCATCGCCTTGCGCAGGTCGCCGATGCGCGCCTCGCCCGCATCCAGCGCCGCCAGCTTCTCTGACAGTTCCGCCGCCAGCCCGGGCAGATCGTCCGGCATCACCTGGTGCTTGCGCGCCAGCCCGCGGATCGCAAACAGGCGCTCCTCGGCCTCTTCAAGTTCCAGCGGGTTGAACTCAAGCGCCTCGAGACAATCGGCCACGCCGTTCGCGGCCTCGTCCAGTTCCGCCATCGCCCGGGCCAGCGCGGCGATCGGCGCCTCAAGGCGGCCCTCCGCCTTGTCCGCCGCCCCTTCGAGCCAGCGCAGCGCATTGGCCATCGCGCCCTCTGCCCCGTCATACCCCAGCGCGCTGGAGGCCTGGGCAATGTCATCACGGATCTTCTCGGCCGATTGCATCATGCGGCGGCGCGCGTCCAGCTCGGTCTCCTCGCCGGGTTGCGGGTCCAGCTTGTCCAGTTCGTCGACGGCGTGGCGCAGGAATTCCTCTTCGGCCTGAACCGCGTCCAGCGCCGACTGGGCCGTCTCCAGCTCCTTGCGTGCCGCGCCCACGGCGCGCCAGCGGCGCCGCACCTCGGCCAGGCTTTCTCCGGCGCCCGCATAAAGATCCAGGATCGCCCGGTGTCCCCTTGGGTCCAGCAGGCCCCGATCATCATGCTGCCCGTGCAATTCAACCAGCGTCTCGGACAACCGCCGCAGCACCTCGCCCGACACGCGCCGATCGTTGACCCATCCGGTCTTGCGCCCGTCCTTGGTATTCACCCGCCGCAGGATCAGCTCATCCGAGATCGGCAAGCCGGCCTCTTCGAGTACCGCCCAGGCGGCATGGTCCTCGGGCAGGTCGAACTCGGCCACGACCTCGCCCTGGTCGGCGCCGGAACGGACCAGTTCCGCCCGCCCGCGCCACCCCAGCACGAATCCCAGCGAATCCAGCAGGATCGACTTGCCTGCACCGGTCTCCCCGGTCAGCACGTTGAGACCCGGCTGGAACTCGAGTTCCAGCCGTTCGATGATCAACATGTCCCTGATTTCAAGCGCGCGCAGCATGGTCCGCCATTGGTCCGGGCACGGGCCCGATGCCTCTTACAACCACTCGCCCTTGATCATCTGGCGATAGATGGCCGACAGCCAGTTGTCGCCAAGCGCCGTGGGCTTCAGCCCCTGCTTCTGCAACAGCTTGTAGCCATCCTCGTACCAATCGGTCGACTGGTAGTTGTAGCCAAGGATCGCCCCCGCCGTTTGCGCCTCTTCCAGCAGGCCCAGCGAGAGATAGCCTTCGATCAGGCGGAACAGCGCTTCGGGCGTGTGTGTCGTGGTCTGGAAATCCTCGACCACCACGCGAAAGCGGCTGATCGCGGCGCCATAGTGCTGCCGCTTGAGGTAGTACCGGCCGACCTCCATCTCCTTTGCCGCGAGATGATCGAAGGCCAGGTCGAATTTCAGGATCGAGGACCGCGCATATTCGCTGTCGGGATAGCGTTCGATCACCGTCCGCAGCGCCTGCAGCGCCTGGAAGGTCAGGCCC
The DNA here is from genome assembly GCF_030733205.1 of Mameliella sp. MMSF_3455. GTDB lineage: Bacteria > Pseudomonadota > Alphaproteobacteria > Rhodobacterales > Rhodobacteraceae > Antarctobacter. Next base: position 66,729 of record NZ_JASHJL010000009.1, on the reverse strand, counting down.
TGGTCGCGGCCCACCAGTTCGATCTGGTCGTAGTAGGACAATGCCAGCAGGTATTGCGCATAGGCCGCGTCATCGTCGGCCGGGTAGAAATCGATGAACCGCTGCGCCGCAGAGCGCGCGTTCTCGTAATCCTTGTTCTCGTGGTAGGCATAGGCCTGCATGATCAAGGCGCGCTTGGCCCAGTCCGAATAGGGATAAAGCCGCTCGACCTCGCCAAAGTAGAAGGCGGCGTCCTTCGGATCGCTGCGAGACAGCTCGTATTCACCACGCTCGAAGATCTGCTTGGCGGTGTAGGTCTCCAGCGGGACATTGCCCGGCCCGACCTCGCGCCGCCGAAGCGAATCGCACCCCGGCAGGGCCAGAGCCACCGCCAACGCAACGATCACCAGTTTTCGCGATCTGCCCCCAGACATGCCCGAACACCCTCTACTCCGTTCGGCGTCCCTTTGGCGGGCCGCCCGTTGCGAGGGGTCTAGCACAGAAAATTCCGGTGCAAAATGTCTTACGGCCCGATTAATGCGCGCCATGCTGCCCATGCGTGCGGCTCAGGCCACAGCCGGTATTTCGTGGCGCCCGACACCGGCGCCCGGCAACCGCCCCGCCTGCCTGCTGTCACACAGAACGACACGATACGCATCGGGCGCCGCAAAGAGAGCGTGCAGCAAGGCATTGGTCATGGCATGGCCGGCCTTGTGCCCCTCGTAATGGCCGAGGATCGGCGCGCCGGCCAGCGCCAGATCGCCCAGGGCGTCCAGCATCTTGTGGCGCACGGCCTCGTCGGAATAGCGCAGCCCGCCCGGGCTCAGCACCCGGTCGCCATCCACCACGACGGCGTTTTCATAGGTCCCGCCCAGAGCCTTGCCCGCGGCGCGCATCGCGTCGACATCCGAGGCACGGCAGAAAGTGCGGCTGTCGCACAGCTCGCGCACGAAAGCGCCGTTGGCCAGGTCCATGGTCTTGGTCTGCTCACCGATGGCCGCATCCGCAAAGGCGATATGGAACTGCATCGACAGCCCCTGCCCCGGGTGGCCCGGCGACAGCCGCGCCCAGCCGGTGTCCGTCTTGACCTCGACCGGGGCCAGTATCTCGATGGCGCGCACCGGCGCCGCCAGTTCACGCAGGCCGCGGGCCAGGATGCCGCGCACGAAAGCCACCGAGGACCCGTCGAGGATGGGGGCCTCGGGTCCGTCGATCTCGATGAGGGCATTGTGCACGCCACAGCCGGCCAGGGCCGCCATGACATGTTCCACCGTGGACACCGATGTGCCCGCGCGGTTGACGATCTGCGTACAGAGCGGAGAGGCCTCGACCGCGTCCCATCGGGCGGCAATCATCGTGTCGCCCAGACGGATGTCCGTGCGTTTGAACCAGATGCCGTAGTCGGCACTGGCCGGACGAATTGTCAGTCGCGCAGGCTGGCCCGAATGAAGGCCGACACCTGTGAATGTGATCGAAGACCGAAGCGTTGTTTGCACGAGGCTGCCCCTGTTTTGCGCACGTCCCCCCAACCTGGACGCGGCTTTGGAGACGGAGGTAACCAAGCTGCGGCACCGCCTCAAATCAAAGATTGTAACCGTGTGAAACATGGTGCTGAAACAATCGGCAAAACCCCGCCAAGGGCATGAACAAACCAGATTAAATCACTGTTTTTAATTCAGAAAATCGCCCAAAACGACCGCGCGGAAACTGGCTCGAATCACCCCGGAAAAACCGGTTTCTGGCAAGAGTGTTGCCATTTGTGAACGCATTGAAACACGCGCCCCGAACATGAAATCGCCCCCTGCAGCGGCAGAGGGCGATCTCACGAGGTTTGGAAATTTCAGCAGGCAGTCGGACCCGCTGCTGAAATTCCGGGCTTGGTTCAGTTGGCCTGGCGGCGCAGGAAAGCCGGGATCTCGATCCGGTCGTCCTCTGCCTCGGGCTCGTGGTCATGGACCGGAGCCGGGCGATGCGCCTGCACCGGCGGCTGGGCGCGGCGCGGCTGTTGCTGGGCTGCGTGCTCGCCGTGGCCGGTCATGCGACCGATCAGCGAGTTGACGCTGAAGCGCGATTTTTCCTCGGCCGGCGCCGGTGCGGGCTGCGGCGCGGGGGCCTCCTGCTGCACCTCTTCGCGGGTCCGGGCTGCTGCGGCCTTCAGCCGGTCCAGCGTCGCCGGGCTGGGCGTGCCGGGGGCTGCGGGGCGCGGTGCCACGAAGTCCTGCGGGTCGGCCTCGATCGTGTCGGGCGCCGGGCGGAACTCGGCAACCTGCGGACGGTAGGCCGGCGGCGGCAGACCGTCGTCGGCGGCCGGCTCCTCGATCACCTCGTCATAGTCGCGCGATTGCACAGGCTCCGCGTGCTCGTGGCTGTCCATCTGACCGAACAGCGAGGGTTCCGGCTCGGGTGCACGTTCGGCAGCCACCGGCTGCGGTTCGGGCTGCGGCTCGGGTTCACCGGCGGGGGCCGAAGTGCCGCCCAGCGGCTGCGACAGCTTGCGGCGCGGCACGGGCACGTCGTGCACGTTCTCGGTGGCGTCGATGCCGGTGGCAACGACCGAAACACGCATCTGGCCGGCCATGCTGTCGTCCAGCGTCGAACCGACGATGATGTTGGCGTCCGCGTCCACTTCCTCGCGGATGCGGTTGGCCGCCTCGTCCAGTTCGAACAGGGTCAGGTCGTGGCCGCCGGTGATGTTGATCAGCACGCCCTTGGCGCCTTTCAGGCTGATCTCGTCCAGCAGCGGGTTCGCTATAGCCTTCTCGGCCGCCTGGACCGCGCGATCCTCGCCGTCGCCCTCGCCGGTGCCCATCATGGCCTTGCCCATCTCGTCCATCACCGCGCGGACGTCGGCAAAGTCGAGGTTGATGAGGCCCGGGCGCACCATCAGGTCGGTCACGCCTTTGACACCCTGGTACAGCACGTCATCGGCCATCGAGAAGGCCTCGGTAAAGGTCGTCTTCTCGTTCGCCAGGCGGAACAGGTTCTGGTTCGGAATGATGATCAGCGTGTCGACGACCTTCTGCAGGCTTTCGACACCCGCTTCGGCCTGTTTCATCCGCTTGGCACCTTCGAACTGGAAGGGCTTGGTCACGACACCGACCGTCAGCACGCCCAGCTCGCGCGCGGCCTGCGCGATGATCGGGGCCGCGCCTGTCCCGGTACCGCCGCCCATGCCGGCGGTGATGAAACACATGTGCGCGCCGGCCAGGTGATCGACGATCTGTTCGATGCTCTCTTCGGCCGCGGCGGCGCCGACACTGGCGCGCGCACCGGCGCCCAGCCCCTCGGTCACCTTGACGCCTAGCTGCACGCGGCTTTGTGACATGCTCTGCGCCAGCGCCTGGGCATCGGTGTTCGCGACGACGAAATCGACGCCCTCGAGCTGTTTCTCGATCATGTTGTTGACGGCATTGCCGCCTGCCCCGCCGACGCCAAAGACCGTAATACGGGGCTTCAGCTCGTCTTGCCCGGGCATCGAAAGGTTCAGTGCCATGATATGTCCGCCTGTCTTTTTTCCGGTTTCAGGCCTGTGCACGGCCTGTTCCCTTGAATCCTACCGTTTGAGGTCCCGTCCGTCACGCGAAAAACGCAAAAAAGCCACAAAATATGGCCAATTTTACGGCTCAATTCCGCCGATATCGGAGATATCCACATATCTGGTGTTTGCCACCAATTCCGGCGCAAAATACGACACCGGGCACAGGGCTGGTCCCTGCGCGATTTCATGTCTCTACAATGTCCGGAGCGCCTGCCCGACCCTCCTGGCGCCTCTTATCCACGGGCGCCTGTGCATAACCTAACGTGCCCCGAAAGCACTGTCACCCGCGAAATCGCGCGCGGACCACAGAATTCCCGCCCCTTGCGAACCGGATGTCCTCGGCGCCTTCAGAAGCTACGAAACAGGCGCAGCCTGTCCCAAGGGTCGGCGGGCGGGTGCCTTTGCGGCGCAAGCCGCAAACAGTCCCGTCCCGGCGATCCCACCTACCAATTGTCGCGGAACCACTGCACCGCCCGCTTCAGCGAGCGCGCCGGCAGCCGGTCCACCGGGATCTCGAAGTCCCACCATTCGTCCTGTGGATGCGCCGCGAACAGGCACAGGCCCACCGCCGTCGCAAACCCCGGCCCGGTCGCCGCCTGCGGCAAGCCGTGCACGCGCAACGGACGTCCCAGCCGGACCTGTTGCCCCAGGATCTTCGAGGCCAGCCCGTCCAACCCCGGGATCTGGCTTGCCCCGCCGGTCAGCACGATCTGCTGTGACGGCAGGTGATCGAACCCCGCCGCATCCAACTGCACCCGCACTTCCTCCAGGATCTCCTCGACCCGTGGGCGCATGATGCCGATCAGCTCGGCGCGGCTCACGGTGCGCCGGTCGTGTTCCCAGTCTCCGGTATCGCCGCCGATCTCGATCATCTCGCGGTCGTCCATGCCGGTGGCCACCAGACCGCCGTAAAAGGTCTTGATCCGCTCCGCCGTCGCCATCGAGACCTTCAGCCCCTGGCTGATGTCGCGGGTGACGTGATCGCCGCCCATACGGACGGAATCCGCGTAGATCATGTGTTTCTTGATGAAGATCGACACGCCGGTCGCACCGCCGCCCATGTCAATGCAGGCCGCGCCCAGCTCCTGCTCGTCCTCGACCAGCGCGGAGATGCCCGAGACATAGGCCGAGGAGGCCAGCCCCGCGAGTTCCAGGTCACAGCGCTTGACGCAATGGGCCAGGTTCTGGATCGCCTGCGCCTCGACCGTCAGCATGTGCATGTCGCAGCCCAGCTCGTTGCCGATCTGCCCCCGCGGGTCGATCAGCCCCGAACGGTGATCCAGCACGAAATTCACCGGCTGCGCGTGCAGCACCTCGCGTCCCGGACCGAAATCCGGCACGTCGCAAGCCGACAGAACACGGGCCACGTCCTGTTCGTCCACCGTCGTGCCCATGACCTCTGCCTTGCCGGCCAGACCATAGGACCGCGGCTCGGAACCCGAAAAGGCCGCGATGACATGATCCACCCGGATGCCCGCCATCTTCTGCGCCGCCTGCACGGCAGTGCGAATGGCGCGCTCGGTGGCGCCCATGTCCTGCACCTCGCCGAAACAGACCCCGCGCGAGCGCGTCGTCGCCGCGCCGATCACGCGGAACCCGGACTGCCCCGCCAGCGACCCGATGCCGTCGTCCGACGGGTCCGACCCGTCAAAGCGCAGCACGAGACAGGCCACCTTGGACGATCCCACGTCCAGGATCGCCACCACGCCGCGCTGCATCGCCGCGCGCCGCATGTTCCGCATCGCCCTTTGTGACTCGTACAGCTCGATCATTGTTTGACTTCCCTACCCGCCTCGATCGCCTTGATGCGCCGCATCTCCTGTGCGGCTGCATCGGTCATTCGTATCGTCGGCCGCCGTGGCAACCGCAGGTCGACCGCGACCAGGTCGCGCGCCAGAAGGTCGACGCCTTCCGTCACCGCCATCGCGATCACCTGTTCCAGTACCCGTTCCGCCCCCTTCTCGGGCAGCATGATGCGCTGACCACGGTCCAGCACGACGTCCCAGCGCCGGGCGCCGATCCGCTCGAACCCGCGCAGCCGGTCGCGTATCGGGCCGGTCAGCGCGTCCATCCGCAGGGCCTCTTCGACGGCCAGCGCCATGCGCACCTGCGCCGCCTCCGCCAGTTCGGCCTCTTTCTCGGTGCGGTCCGACGCGGGCTTTTGCAGCGCCGCCGCCGCCTCGGGCCGCAGGATGTCCCCCGCGATCACCGGCAGGTCGGCGAAATCGGCGCGATGCTCGGCCCGCGCAACAAAGATCCCGCCTTCGTCCAGCAGGTCCACCCCGGCAGCGGTTCGCCACAGGACCACCGGCTGCCGCTGCACCACGTCCACCTGCAGCACGCCGCCCTGGCGCACGCGCACCTCGGCGGATTTCACCTCGTCCAGCGCGACAACCCGGCGCTGGAGCCGGTCCAGGTCCATGTCGAACGAGCTGATCGGGAAATCGATCGGCAATTCGGCCCGGATCATGTCGATCAGCGCCTCGTCGGCCCCGTCGACCACCATCATGCGCACCTGGAACTCCGGGCGGTTCTCGACCGCGGCCCGCACCTCCGAGATCATCAGGTTGAAATCCTCGCGGTTCTCCTCGACCGAGAACCAGGCCGCCCCGGCGCCAGCGCACAGGGCAAATGGCAGGAGAACCCGCAGGGAAAAGCGAAAGAACGGCGTCAGCATCAGCCGTTCGATCCGGTATTTCAGCCGCGATGCCCGGGGGTCCAGCCGGGCCATCTGCGGATCGTCACCCTCGCGGAACTCTAGCGATCGCATGAGGCATCCTCCACCATCCAGGCACAGAACTGGCCGAAGGTCATGCCGATCAACCCGGCGTGCTCGGGCGACAGCGAGGTCGGCGTCATCCCCGGCTGCGTGTTGGTTTCCAGCAGGATCAGCCCGTCCATGCCCCGCGCCTCGTCCCAACGGAAATCGGTCCGCGTCACGCCCCGGCACCCCAGCGCCCGGTGCGCGCGCAGCGCGTAGTCCAGGCAGGCTTCGGTGATGTCCCCAGGGATGTCGGCCGGACAGACGTGGCGCGATCCGCCCGCCTTGTATTTCGCGTCGTAGTCATACCAGCCGTCGGTCACGATATCGGTCACGCCCAGCGCCCGGTCGCCCATGACGCTGGTCGTCAGCTCGCGCCCGGGCACGAAGGCCTCGACCATGACCATCTCGGGCATGGTCGCGGCCAGCACCGGCGGGCCGTTGGCCTCTTCATGTACCAGGTAGACCCCGACCGAGGACCCCTCGTTGTAGGGTTTGACGACGTAGGGCGGCGCCATGACGTGGCGCGCCTGCACCTCGTCGCGCCCCGCCAGCAGGCTGTCCGCCACCGGCAGCGCGGCGCTGCGGTAGACCTCCTTGGTCTTTTCCTTGTCCATGGCCAGGGCAGAGGCCAGCACACCGGAATGCGTGTAGGGGATCCGCAGCCATTCCAGCAGACCCTGGACACAGCCGTCCTCCCCCCAGCGCCCGTGCAGGGCGTTGAACACCACGTCCGGTGCGGCCTCCTGCAAACGCGCGGCCACGTCCGGCCCCGCGTCCAGTTCGATCACCTGATACCCTTCGCCCCTCAAAGCGGCGGCACATTCCCGTCCGGAAACCAGCGACACCTCGCGCTCTGCCGAGGGTCCGCCTTTCAGTACCACCACTTTCGGGAGTGTCCTGCTCGACATCCCCAAAACGCCTCAACTGCCCGGGGGCACCGCCCCCAATTACGAACGAAGGACAATGCCCCCGCCCCAATGCGCGGGGTTCGCCCCCGTCGCCTTTATCTGCCGCGGGTGATCCCGCAATAATTCGTGCAACCTGCCTGTGGTCGCCGGGCCCTGCTCTTGATCTTGTCGTTTAACGGAGGCCCAAATCAGCGCGCCGGCTCACCGACCCGCATGATTTCCCAGTCTAACTCTATTCCAGAGTGTTGGAAAACCTTTTTTCGCACTTCCTCGCCCAGCCCTTCCAGTTCCGCCGCCGTCGCGCTGCCGGTGTTGACCAGGAAATTGGAATGCTTGGGCGACATCTGCGCCCCGCCCATCGTGGCCCCGCGCATCCCGGCCTCGTCGATCACCTTCCAGGCCTTCAGGTCATGGCTGTCATCGGCCTGCCCGGTCGAGGAAAACCCGGCCGGGTTGCGAAAGGTGCTGCCGGCGGTCCGGTCCTTGGTGGGCTGCGTCTCGTCACGCTTTTTCAGCTGGGCCGCCATGCGCGCGGCCAACGCCTCGGGATCGCCTTTCAGCCCGTCGAACACCGCCTCGACCAGCACCCAGCCCTCGGGCAACTCGCTCTGCCGGTAGGACAGGTTCAGATCCGCCGCCGGGATCGTCACCAGGTCGCCCGCGCGCGTCACCGCCCGCACCTCGACCAGGTGATCGGCAACATAGGTGCCGTAGCAGCCCGCGTTCATCCGCACGGCCCCGCCGATGCTGCCGGGGATCGTGCGCAGGAATGTCAGGTCCACACCCGCCTCGGCCGCTCGCTTGGCCACATGCGCATCCAGCGCCGCCGCCCCCACAGTGACCCGTGTGCCCTCTACCGAGATCCCGTTGAACCCGCGCCCGAGGCGGATCACCACCGCCCGCAACCCGCCATCCCGGACAATCAGGTTCGACCCAACGCCCATCGGAAAAACCGGCACCTCTGCCGGAAGAGCCGCCAGGAACGCCCGCAGGTCGTCGAGGTCGGCCGGTTGAAACAGCCAGTCCGCCGGCCCGCCTACGCGCAGCCAGGTCAATTCGCTCAGGTTGCGGCCCGGGGTCAGCCGGCCGCGCGGTTCGGGAAGCTCTGTCATGGCATGGGTGCTAGGCCGCGCCGCCGCGTTCCGCAAGGGGTCAGCTGCGGTCCGTCGCCGCCTCGGCCCTGAGCCGCCGGGCAAATCCGTTCCGACCCGCCCTACCGTGCGGCCCGCCGCACCCAGCGGAACAGGTAGCGCAGCGGCCACCGCAACATGCTCATCCCGGCAAAAAGAACAAAGAACCCGACCCAGGGGCCATTCTGATAGGTGACATAGCCGACCAGCGGCACACCCAGAACAATCAGCACATAAGCGCGCGTCCAGTGATTGTCGCGCGACGGTATCATCGCAAGCACATTGGCCAGCACGGCCCAGGCACAGGCGAGGATCAACGATAATGACATTGTCTTCCCTCCGTGCCCCCCAGAGGTTTCAACAGCTTGCGCCCTTTTCCGCCGCCGCACAACCCCCGGGAAAGATGCAATTGCAGGAAAAGGGAGGCTCCAGGGCTACTTGACCGGGCCAAAAGCGTCTTTCGCAGCTTTCACAGAGTCGATGATCTTCTTGCCACCAAAGACGACGGCTCCAGCGATCAGTGCCTTGTCCGGGGCTGCTCCTACCATCGGTGCAAGACATGCGAACCCGCCGACCATCGCCGCGCGGTAGGCACGGTCGACCAGGTCGGCGGCATTGTCGTCGAAGGTGCCCGGTTTGGCCCGCGGCCACTCGCGGACACGGCGAAACACCGGCCGGGTCAGTTTCTCGGCCTGTTCTGCGTCCGCTTCCGGCATGTCGGCGCCATCGGGCACCAGCGTTTCCAGCCGCGAAAGCGCGACGTGGATCGTCGTCAGAACCCGGATCTCGCGTTGTGCCTCGGCGGCATCCTCTGCGTCGCGGTAGTTCCGCGATTGCAGGCGGTCGATTTCCAGAGAGATATAGCCCAGAATATTGTCCAGCGTTGGCGGCAGGGCCGTCAAGTCACCTTTCCGCGCCCAGTCCTCCCCCATCGCTGCGCCCCAGAGCGGCAGCGCCCGCAGCGCCGTCCGATGCGCGATCACCACGGCATCCCGCCGCGGCCGTTCCCGCAGCCACGCCACCAGCGTCCTTTGGTCCTCGAAGTCTTCGGCCCTCATGGCGCCAGCTTCACCGCTCCCGCGCCGAACCTCAACGACAAGTCCCGCGCCCCCGGCTTCTTCTCTCCCGAAATACTCCGGGGAGTCACAGCTTTGCTGTGACGGGGCAGAGCCCCTCAAGAAAAACAGCCCCCGAAGGGGCCATTCTCAAAATCCCAAACGCAGGCCCGGGCTTACCCCGCCGCCTTCTCCAGCCGCGCGGGCAGACCGTTCGCCCAGGCCGAGATCGTGCCCGCGCCCAGGCAGACCACCATGTCGCCCGGCTGCGCCTGCTCGCGGACCAGCCGCTCCAGGTCGTCCTCGTCGCGGATCGCCCGCGCATGCCGGTGGCCGTGGCGCACCAGCCCCGCCACCAGGTCGTCGCGCGTGGCGCCCTCGATGGGGTCCTCGCCGGCGGCAAAGACCTCGGCGATGGCCACCACATCCGCCTCGTTGAAACACGAGCAGAACTCTTCGAAGTGATGCGACAGGCGCGAATAGCGGTGCGGCTGGTGCACGGCGATCACCCGGCCCTCGCAAGCCTGCCGCGCGGCCTTCAGCACGGCGGCGATTTCCACCGGGTGGTGGCCGTAGTCGTCGATGATCGTCACGCCGTTCACCTTGCCCACGCGGGTAAAGCGCCGGTTCACGCCGCCGAAATTCGCCAGCGCCTCGCGGATTTCGTCACCGCTCATGCCAAGGTGCCGCGCCACGGCCACAGCCGACAGGGCGTTCGAAACGTTGTGATCGCCCGGCATTGGCAGGGTGCAGCCCTCGATCGTCTCGCCGGTCTGCTGGAACACGACGTCGAAATGCGCCACGCCCGCCTTGTAGGTCAGCCCGACCGCGCGCACGTCCGCCTGTGCGTTGAACCCGTAGGTCATCACGCGGCGGTCGCTGATGCGGCCGACCAGCGCCTGCACCTCGGGGTGGTCGGTGCAGCAGACGGCCAGCCCGTAGAAAGGGATGTTCGACACGAAGTCATAGAACCCCTGCCGCAGGTTCTCGATCGTGCCCCAGTGCTCCATGTGCTCGGGGTCGATGTTGGTCACGATGGCCACGGTCGCGGGCAGGCGGTTGAAGGTGCCGTCGCTCTCGTCGGCCTCGACCACCATCCATTCGCCCTGCCCCATGCGCGCGTTGGACCCATAGGCATGGATGATCCCGCCATTGACCACCGTCGGGTCGAACTTGCCCGCGTCCAGCAGCGTGGCGACCATCGTGGTCGTCGTGGTCTTGCCATGCGTCCCGGCCACGGCGACATTGGATTTCAGCCGCATCAGCTCGGCCAGCATCTCGGCCCGGCGCACGACGGGCAACCCGCGGCGGCGCGCCTCGTCCAGTTCGGGATTGCCCGGCTTGATGGCCGAGGAAATCACCACCACCTCGGCGTTTTCCAGGTTCTGCGCGCTCTGCCCTTCGAAGACATGGGCGCCCAGCTCCTCCAGCCGGCTGGTGATCTTCGAGGACTTCAGGTCAGAGCCCTGCACCTTGTAGCCGTGGTTCAACAGCACCTCGGCGATGCCCGACATGCCGATCCCGCCGATGCCGACAAAATGGATCGCACCCACGTCGCCGGGAAGTTTCGTCGCCCCCGTCATGCAGGCCCCCCGCTCAAGCTCCAGATCCTTCATGTCCCGCCTCTCCTTTACCGAGGTTGTTCTTGTCCTGTCCCCGTGGCATTGCCGCCATCGTTGTTTCGGTCCGGCCCGACGTGCCGGCCACGCTCATTCCGTCGTCGCCCTGCCGGCGGCCAGTTCCTCGACCAGCCAGGCCAGGTGGTCCGCCGCTTCGGGCTTCGCCACCGACAGCGCCCCACGCACCATCTGGATGGCCCCGGATTCATTCGACAGGATCGCGTGGATCGACTCTGTCAGGCTCTCGATGGTCAGCTTGCTTTCCGGAATGCGGATCGCCGCGCCGGCATCGACCAGCGCCTGCGCATTGGCCACCTGGTGATCCCCCGTCGCATGCGGATAGGGGATCAGGATCGAGGGCCGTCCGATCACCGCGATATCCGCCACCGAGGAGGCGCCCGAACGCGAGATCACCAGTTGCGCCTCGCTCATCCGGGCGGGCACGTCGTGAAAGAAGGGCTGCACATCCGCCGTGAGCCCGTGTTCGGCGTAATAGGTCGCCACGCGCTCCTGGTCCTCATCGCGGGCCTGGTGGCTGACCCGCAGGTTGCCCACCATGTCCAGCGGCAGCGCGGCGATTGCCGGCGGCACCACGTCCGACAGGGTGCGCGCGCCCTGCGATCCGCCGATCACGAGGATCGACATCGGATAGGGGCCGGGCGCGATATACCCCGCCCCGGCCCGTTCGGCCACGGCGCGGCGCACCGGGTTGCCGGTGTGAACGCCCTCGACTCCCTCGGGCAGATCCGTGGGCCAGGTGCCGCAGGCCATGACGTCGACACGGGTGGCGAACCAGGTGTTCACCTTGCCCAGCACGCCGTTCTGTTCGTGGATCATGCGCGGCAGCTTCAACAGCCAGGCGGCGGTCAGGGCCGGCACGCTGGGATAGCCGCCAAAGCCCACGACAACGTCCGGCCGGTCGCGCCGCATCCCGAAAATCGCCGAAACCACGCCCGAGGCCAGCCGGAACGGCACCGCCAGCTTGGCCAGCGGTCCACCCCGGTCAAAGGTCGCGGCCGAGACCTGTTCGATCTCGACCCCGTCGGGGAAGGCGCCGGTGTACCGGGCGCCCCGCGCGTCGGTCGACAGCTTGACCCGCCACCCGCGCGCCAGCATGATTTCCGCCAGCGCCTGGGCGGGGAACATATGGCCTCCGGTCCCGCCGGCGGCCATCACCAGCAAAGGCTTGCGCTCGCCCATATTCCAGTCTCCGTCATCGATCCACGCGCCGATATAGCATCCGCGCGCAATCGTCCATGACAAGGGGAATACCGGCAGTTTCCTGCCAATGCGTCCTCATCCGCGCGCCCGTCCCCGCAGGATGTCGCGGATCTCGCCCTGCGGGCGGGTCCGGGTAAAGGCCAGCAGCATCCCCACCGCGATGCCCCCCGCAATCAGAGAAGAGCCGCCGTAGCTGACGAAAGGCAGCGTCATGCCCTTGGCCGGCAGCAGGCGCACCGCCACGCCCATATTGATCATCGCCTGCACGCCGAACATCGCCGCAAGGCCCGTACCCGCCAGCCGGATAAAGGGATCACGCTCACGCATCAGCCGGACCAGGCTGCGCATGACGATGGCCGCGTAAAGCGTCAGGATCGCCAGCACCAGGATCAGCCCGTATTCCTCGGCCGCCACGGCAATGATGAAATCCGTATGCGCGTCCGGCAGGCTCCATTTGACCTGGCCTTCGCCGACGCCGACGCCAAAGAACCCGCCCTCGCGGATCGCGTTCTCGGCATAGCCCAGCTGCGAGGTCGGATCGACCTCGGGGTTCAGGAACCCGTCAAAGCGCCGCTGGAAGTGTTCGGAATGGTTGTACGAGACCATACCCGCCAGGACCACCAGCCCCGCCAGCCCGACCAGCAGCAGCATCGGCGCACCGCCGACGAACCACATCACGCCCCACCCGAAAAGGATCAACGCCGCCTGTCCGAAATCCGGCTGCATCGCCAGCATCAGCACGATGCTGACCATGATGACAAAGGAATAGCTCCGCCCCGGGGGACCACCCAGTTCCTGTCCTGCCGCCATCAGCCAGGCGGTCAGGATCACGAACAGCGGCTTGAGGAATTCCGACGGCTGAATGCTGGCAAAGCCAAGGCTGTACCAGCGCACCGCCCCCTTGCCGAAATCCGTGCCCAGCACCGGCAACAGGGCCAGCGCGATGAAGGCCGCGAAAAAACCCAGCACCGCAAAGCGCCGCACCATGACCGGCCCCATCATCGAGACCAGCACCATGACGATCAGGGCAACTCCGCCGAAAAAGGCCTGTCGCTGCACATAGTAGAAGGGCGGCAGGCCGATGCGCTCTGCCAGCGGCGGCGAGGCCGCAAGCCCCAGCAAGAGACCGATCCCGAACAGCATGAAAATGCAGGACAAGGTCCACTTGTCCACCGTGCGCCACCATTTCGGCAACACCGGCTCGCCACCCTTCACGGGCACCGTGCCGTAAACCATCTCTGTCATCTGAACACCGCTACTGCCTCGAACTGCCCGGTTTGTCCCGGGTCTGCCGACCAGTGTAGCGCAGAATTTCCGATCAAGCCAAAGGTTTCCGGCGGCTCTTGGGACGATGTGCCCCCACCGACACGCGTCGGCGGGATCTACGCCGCCCTCAGAACCGCGGCCGCCATTCCACGTCCTCGCCCCGCCGCGCCTTCTCGCGCGCCTCTTCCAGCCAGGTCAGGTGCTTGCTGCGGTCGCGCAAGCGGCGCTCGCGCTCCTCCCGGTCGCGCTGGTCGATCTCTTCCAGCGCCTGAACATCCCAGGGAGAGACCAGCCCCGCCACCACCTGCCCGCTGCGCGTGATCAGGAAACGGTCGCCTATCATCTCCAGCTTGCGCAGATAGCGCGCCATCTCGGCGCGGAACACTCCGGCGGGCACTTCGGTGGCCCTAAACATCATGATCGGTTTGCGTGTCATGCCGCGACCCTGCCCCGCAGATGGTAAACGCGCCCCTTTCTCACCGTGCGCTGCTCGGTTAAGAGCAGGTTACCGCTTTGTACAAAATGCGGAAATCGACGTACAAAACGTACAAAACGTACAAACTCCGGACCCCCATGCACGTCACCACCCTGATCCTTGGCGCCGGCGCCGCCGGCATGATGGCCGCCGCCTTTGCCGGGCCGGACGTGCTGGTCGTGGATCACGCAAAGACCCCCGGCGAAAAGATCCGCATCTCCGGCGGCGGGCGTTGCAACTTCACGAATATGTACTGTGATTCCAACGCCTTCCTTTCCGAGAACCCGCATTTCTGCAAATCCGCGCTGGCCCGCTACACGCAATGGGATTTCCTCGATCTTGTCGGGCAATACGGCATCGCCTGGCACGAAAAGACCCTGGGCCAGTTGTTCTGCGACGGAAAATCCACGCAGATCGTGGACATGCTATTGAAAGAAATGGAAAAATCCGGCGCACAACTCTGGCTGAAGACCGGGATCAGGGAGGTCCGGCATGCCGACGGCCGTTTCGTCACCATGGTCGAACGCGACGGCAAACCTGTTGAAATCACGTCAGAAAATCTTGTCTTGGCCACGGGCGGAAAATCCATCCCCAAGATGGGCGCCACGGGGATTGCCTATGACATCGCAAGCCAGTTCGGCCACACCCTGATCGAACCCCGCCCGGCGCTGGTCCCGCTGACCTTCGGAGAACGCTTTGCGCCGCTCGCCGGTGTTTCTACCAACACGCTGGTTTCAAACGACAAAACCAGCTTCGAAGAGGCCCTTCTTTTCACCCATCGCGGGCTGTCCGGCCCCGCCATCCTGCAGATCTCAAGCTATTGGCGCGAGGGCGAAGAGATCACCGTCAACCTCTTGCCCGGACAGGATTTTCCCGAGGTACTCAAGGCCTGCCGCCAAACCGAAGGCCGCCGTGCACTGACCACGGAACTGGCCGCGCATCTGCCGGCGCGCCTCGTCGAATTCCTGGGACAGGACATTGATCTGAAAGGGAATATCGCGGATCTCTCCGATCGCCGCATCGCCGAGTTATCGCAGGCCCTGACCGGCTGGCGCCTGAAACCCACCGGTTCAGAAGGCTACCGCACCGCCGAGGTCACGCTGGGCGGGGTTTCGACCGAGGGGATCAACTCCAAGTCCATGATGTCAAAGCATCTTCCCGGCCTCTACATCATCGGAGAGGCGGTGGACGTGACCGGTTGGCTGGGCGGCTACAACTTCCAGTGGGCGTGGGCCTCCGGCGTGGCGGCCGGCCGCCACATCTCCTCCTAACCCACTCTACTCCCTTGCCAATTCCGTCTCGACGCAGGCGATGAAATCCTCGCCGCGCTTCTCGAAATTGTCGTATTGATCAAAGCTCGCGGCCGCTGGCGCCAAGAGCACCACCTCACCCGGCTCTGCATCCGCTGCAGCACGGGCCACCGCCGTGGCCATGTCGCCGCAGATTTCCACTTCGGTATCAGTCAGTTGCAAGGCAAAGCTCTCGGGTTCCCGCCCGATCACATAGGCCTTGGACACATGCGCCAACCCCGGCTGCAAGGCCTCCAGCCCGCCTTCCTTCATCAACCCGCCGCAGACCCAGCGCACCTTCGGGAAGGCCATCAGCGCCTTCAGCGCCGAATCCACGTTTGTGGCTTTGGAATCATTGACATACGTGACGCCCTTCGACTCGCCTACCCGTTGCGAACGGTGCGGCAAGCCGGTGAAGGTCCGCAAGGCGGCCTCGATCTCACGCGGGCCAAGACCCAGGCTTCGGCATGCAGCAAAGGCCGCGCAGGCATTCTGATGGTTATGCGCTCCCGGCAGACCGACGATCTCCCGCAGGTCAATCGAGGCCACCTGCCGCCCCTTGCGCCATTCGGACAGAAATCCTTTACGCGCAAAGACATACCACCCGGGGCCCGAGAGTTTCTGACCGCTCGCCACACGGATCACCCGGTCATCCGCGCGCCCCTCGGACAGTTGTCCGGCCAGGTAGGCGCCTTCGATTTCGTCCACCCCGATCACGGCCCGGTCCGGCCCGCCCTCGGCAAAAAGCCGGCGCTTGGCCGCGAAGTACCCGCCAAGACCGGCGTGCCGATCCAGGTGATCGGCGGAAAAGTTCGTGAAAACAGCCACATCCGGCGTCAGGCTGCGGGCAAGATCGGTCTGGTAGCTGCTGAGTTCCAGCACCACCACACCGCCATCCCCCGGCGGGTCGATGTCCAGCACACCCCGACCGATGTTGCCCGCCAACTGGCTGTCCCGCCCCGCGGCGCTCAGGATGTGATGGATCAACGCCGAGGTGGTCGATTTACCGTTCGATCCGGTGACGGCCACAACCTTTGGCGGCTGGTCATAACTGTCCCAGCCATGCCCCAAGCTGCGGAAAAACAAGCCGATATCGTTGTCCACGGGCACACCCGCACGCAGCGCCGCCGAGATCACCGCGTTGGGCTGCGGATACAGATGCGGGATCCCCGGCGAGGTCACCAGGCAGGCCACATCGTCGAATGCATCCTCGCGGTCCAGCCGCCGCGCCTCGAACCCCTCGGCCTCGGCCCGCTCCCGGGCAGCCGCCGTATCGTCCCAGACCAACACGCGCGCCCCGCCTTCGCGCAGCGCCCGCGCCGCCGAGAGACCGGATCGCCCCAGCCCCAGCACCGCGACAATCGCTCCGTCAAACCCGCGTACCGGGATCATGCGCCCACTCCCGTCACTTCAATTGCACCGGCCAAACCGCTGGTATCCTTCAACGAACCTTCAGCGTGGCCAGCCCGATAATCGCCAGGATCAGCGAGATGATCCAGAAGCGGATCACGATGGTCGGCTCGGCCCAGCCCTTTTTCTCGTAGTGGTGATGGATCGGCGCCATGAGGAAGACGCGCTTGCCCGTCCGCTTGAAGTAGAGCACCTGGATGATCACCGAAAGCGCTTCGACCACAAAAAGTCCGCCCACGATGGCCAGCACGATCTCGTGCTTGGTCGCCACGGCAATGGCCCCCAGCGCGCCCCCAAGCGCCAGCGATCCGGTGTCTCCCATGAAGACGGCCGCCGGCGGTGCGTTGTACCACAGAAAGCCAAGCCCCCCGCCGACAACACCTGCCGCAAAAACAAGGATTTCCCCTGTCCCGGGCACATAGTGCACGTCCAGGTACTCGGTGAAATCGACCCGGCCGACCGCGTAGGCGATAACGCCCAGCGTCGAGGCGGCGATCATCACCGGCATGATGGCCAGCCCGTCCAGCCCGTCGGTCAGGTTGACTGCATTGGCCGCGCCCACGATCACGATCATGGCGAAGGGAATGAACATGTAGCTGAGATACAGCAGCGTGTCCTTGAAGATCGGGAAGGCGACGCTGTAGGTCAGGTCTTCAGGATGGTAGGCAGAGGCCCAGAAACCCGCGATCCCCGCGATGATAAAGCCCAGCAAAAGCCGCAACTTGCCGGACAGACCAGCTGTGTTCTGCTTGCTGACCTTGGCATAGTCATCGGCAAAGCCGATAGCCGCATAGGCCACGGTGACGAAGAGAACCATCCAGACAAAGGCATTGTCCAGCCGCGCCCAGAGCAGCGTCGAGGTCACCAGCGCGCCGATGATCAGCAAGCCGCCCATCGTCGGCGTCCCGGCCTTGACGACATGCCCTTCGGGACCGTCGTCGCGGATCGGCTGGCCCTTGCCCTGCCGCTTGCGCAGCACGTTGATCAAGGGACGCCCAAAGAGGAAACCAAAGATCAGCGCGGTCAGAAAGGCGCCGCCCGCGCGAAAGGTGATATAGCGGAAAAGGTTGAAGGCGTCCCCGCCGTCACTGAACTCTGTCAGCCAGAAAAGCATGGCCTGTCCTTTTACCCGTCCAAGTCCGGTGTCGCTTGGCGCAATTTGCGTATGGCGTCAACTACGCGCCCTACCCCCATCGAGAGTGACCCCTTGGCCAACACCACGTCACCCGCATCGAGATCGCGCGCGACCCGTTCTGCCATCTTGTCGCTGGTCTCGGTCCAGTGCCCGCGCTTGTCGGCGGGCAGTGCGCGCCAGAGATGCTGCATCAACGGACCGATGCAATGCACCATGTCGATCCGTTGCAGCGCCGGATTGCCGGCAATGGCACGATGCAGGTCCACCTCGCCCTTGCCGAGTTCCTTCATGTCCCCCAGGTAGGCGATGCGCCGCCCCTTGGCCACGCGTCCGACATCGTGCCGAGGCTGAGCGGCCGCCAGAACCTCCAACGAGGCGGCAAGCGAGGCCGGGTTGGCATTATAGGCATCGTCGATCAGCTCGACGCTGATCCGCGTATCCACGGGGTCCAGCATGATCTTCTCTCGCTGGCCGCGGCCCGCGCCGGGATGCCACTGCCCTATCCCCATGACCGTCACCGCCGGGTCAAGTGCCAGCGCCTCAGCCACCGCCAGAACGCCCAAGGCATTGACCGCAAAGTGCCGCCCGGGGGCCATGACCTTGAAAAGACGCGGTTCCGTGCCCGCGCGTCCGATCGCCACTGTGCAGGCGTCGCGCACGGTGACGCGGTACAGACGGTACTGGTTGCAGGCACGCTCGCCAAAGCTCACCGCCCAGCGACGCCCCTCTTCGGCCTTTTCCCGCAGAATGGGGCTGACCGGCAGATCGCCGTTGAAGATCGCGGTTCCGTAGGGTTCCAGCCCGCCGAAGATCGAGGCCTTTTCATGTGCGATGCCCTCGATGTTCTCGAAGGCGGCCAGGTGCGCGGGGGCGACAGTTGTGATCAACGCCACATGCGGGCGCGCCATCCGCGCCAGCGGGGCGATCTCGCCCGGGTGGTTCATTCCGATCTCGATCACGGCAAAATCCGCGTCACGCGGCATCCGAGCCAGCGTCAGCGGCACACCCCAATGGTTGTTGTAGCTTTTCTCGGCCGCGTGCACGCTGCCATGCGCGCCCAGCGTGGCGCGCAACATCTCCTTGGTCGAGGTCTTGCCTACCGATCCGGTAACCGCCACGACCCGCGCCCGCGTCCGGGCGCGCGCGGCTTTGCCCAACGCCTCCAGCCCCGCCTGTACGTCGTTGACAAGCAAGAGCGGCGCCGTGTCATCCACACCCTCGGGCACACGGCTGACCAGCGCCGCTGCGGCGCCCTTGTCCAGCGCCTGTTGCACGAAGTCGTGCCCGTCGCGGGCGGCCTTGAGCGCCACGAAGAGATCGCCGGGTTCCAGCGTCCGCGTGTCGATGGACACGCCCGTAGCCGCCCAGTCGCATGGGGTGCTCCCTCCCGTGGCAGCGACCGCCTCGGCAGAGGTCCAGAGAGGATCGCTCACAGCCCCCTCCCATCCAGCGCCGCCACCGCGACGCTGGCCTGCTCGACATCATCGAAGGGATAGACCGTGTCGCCGATCGTCTGGCCCGTCTCGTGGCCCTTGCCGCAGATCAGCAGCGCATCGCCCGGTCCCAGGCCGTCGACACCGCGCAGGATCGCCTCGGCCCGGTCAGGCACCTCGAAAGCGTCGGGCGCACCGGCCAGAACCTCGGAACGGATGGTCGCCGGGTCCTCTGTCCGCGGGTTGTCGTCGGTCACGATCACCGTGTCGGCATGTTCCGTGGCCGCCATGCCCATCAGTGGGCGCTTGCCCTTGTCGCGGTCGCCCCCGGCGCCAACGATCGCCACCAAACGCCCCATCACATGCGGGCGCAACGCCTGGCAGGCTGTCGCCACCGCGTCGGGCGTATGGGCGTAATCGACAAAGATCGCGGCGCCGTTGTCACGCTTGGCCGCCAGCTGCATCCGTCCACGCACCGTCCCCAACAGCGGGAGCACGTCAAAGACGTCCTCAGGATCGCCGCCGCAGGCAATCACAAGCCCCGCCGCCACAAGGATGTTTTCCGCCTGAAAGCCACCGATCAGTGACAGCCTTTCCTGCCGGACGGTTCCTTCAAAGCTGAGCCGGATTTCCTGCCCCGTCGCGTCGAAACGCTGCGCCTCAAGGCAGAGATCGGCGGCTTCGCGCCCCACGGTAATGACCTCCTGCCCACGCGCCCGGGCGATGGCCAGCATGTCCACGCCGCGCGGGTCGTCGATGTTGATGACGGCCACGCCGTCCTCGGGCAGGACGCGGGCGAAGAGCCCTGCCTTTGCGGCAAAGTATTCGTCAAAGCTCGCGTGGTAATCCAGGTGGTCCTGGGTAAAGTTCGTGAACCCGGCTGCCGCCAGCGTCACACCGTCCAGCCGCCGCTGTGCCAGCCCGTGCGAAGAGGCCTCCATCGCCGCATGCGTGACACCGGATTGCGCTGCCCCCGCCAAAACGCGGTGCAGGGTTATCGGCTCTGGCGTCGTGTGTTTCAGCGGCGTCTGCCAGTCCCCCTCGACACCGGTGGTGCCGACGTTGACAGCCCGCAGCCCCAGCTCCTGCCAGATCTGGCGGGTAAAGCTGGCGACGCTGGTCTTGCCGTTGGTGCCGGTGACAGCGACCATCGTGGCCGGCTGCGCACCGAACCACAGGGCCGAGGTATAGGCCAGCGCCTGGCGCGGATCCTCGGCAATCACCAGCGCCGCGTCGGCAGCAGCAAGGTCATCGGCTGCGATCCTTGCGCCCTCGGCATCGGTCAGAATCGCGGTGGCGCCCATGCGCAGGGCGTACTGGATGAATTCGCCCCCGTGCACCCGCGTGCCGGGCAGCGCCGCGAACAGGAAACCTTCTTGTACTTCGCGGCTGTCCACCGCCAGCCCCGTCACCGTCACATCGCGCCCACCACGGGCATGAAGCCCCAATTCCGACAGGCTTTTTGACAGGATCTTGCGTTCCGACGCCATCTCTCGTTTGCCCCCAAGGTCGTTTGCTTGCCCGCCGGCCCCGGCCATGAGGCGCGCGGCGGACGACCTCAGTCCGAGGCCGTCGTCAACGTCTTCACTTGCCCCTTATCATACTCCGGAGGCAAGCCCAGAAGCGGCGCGATCCGTGCGATCATTTCGGCGGCCACCGGCACGGCGGTCCAGCCCGCGGTGCGCCGCGGCCTGGAGCCGGTGGTCTCTACCGGCTCGTCCAGCATCACGACAAGGGCATAACGCGGCGCGTCGGTAGGGAAAAGGGCCGCGAAGGTGGCGATGACCTTGTCCTTGTGATAACCACCCGTCTTCTTGGGTTTTTCCGCCGTCCCCGTCTTGCCGCCGACACGGTACCCCGGCACCTCGGCAAAGGTCGCCGTGCCCTTCTCACCGATCACGACCTTGCGCAGCATCCGCAACGAGGCCTCTGCCACGTCGTCCCGCAACAGCTTGTCCCCCACCCTCGGGCGGTCACGTTTCAGCAGTGTCGGTTCAACGACATGCCCACCGTTCCCGATCATCGCATAGGCCGCCGCCAGATGCAGCGGCGAGACAGAGATACCGTGCCCGTAGGAAATCGTCACCGCCGACAGGTCCGTCCAGCGCGACGGTACCAGCGGCTTGGCCCCCTTGGCCTCGACGATTTCCAGTTGCGGCGGCTCGAACATGCCCAGGTTTCGATAGAATTCTTGCTGGCGTCCCCGCCCGATCATCATGACGATCTTGGCCGTGCCGCGGTTCGAGCTTTGCGCGATCACGTCCGTCACGGAAATCTTGCCGTAGTTCTTGCCGTTGAACTCGCCCACCTTGAAGCCCAGTACCTCGTAGGGCGGCGAGGTGTCGATCATGGTTTCAGGATGGACCAGCCCCATCTGCAGCGCCTGTGCCACCGTCAGGATCTTGAAGGTCGAGCCCAGTTCGTACAGGCCCTGCACCGCGCGATTGAACAGCGGGCTGTCATCGGGCTGCCCCTCGACCGGCGGACGGGGCCGGTCATTGGGGTCGAAATCGGGCAAGGAGGCGAGAGCGATCACTTCGCCCGTATGCACATCCATCAGGACACTGGCAGCCCCCCGGGCGTTCAGCATTTTCATGCCCGCGTCCAGCACCTCCTCGGTCGCCGCCTGCACCGACAGGTCGATCGACAGCGCCAGGGGCGCACCCTCACGTGCCGGGTCCCGCAGTTCCTCGTCAAGGTATTTCTCGATCCCGGCGGTGCCCACCACCTCGGCCGATGCAACCCCCTGCCGGCCGAAACGCGCACCACCAAGGAGATGGGACGCGATGGCACCGTTGGGATACAACCGCATCTCACGCGGGCCGAACAGCAGCCCGGGCTCACCGATGTCATGCACGGCCTGCATCTGCTCGGGGCTGAGTTTCTGCTTCACCCACAGGAACTTGCGCTTGGGGTCCGTGAACCTGCGCGCCAGAGCTTCGGCCTCCATCTCGGGGAAGATCCTGGCCAGTTCCTCGGCCGCCCGCAGCGGGTCGATCATCTGCTGCGGATGCGCGTACAGGCTGTGGGTCGACATGTTGGTGGCCAGCACCCGGCCCTTCCGGTCGACGATGTCCGCCCGACTGGCAATGATCGATGCGCCGCTGGCCTGGGCGCGCGGCTCTTCGGGCTCCGAGGCGGACAACATCCCCATCCGGGCCCCCACGACGCCATAGGCGCAGAGGAACATCATCGCCAGCACCAGCAGGCGACCTTCGGCGCGCAGGCGCATCCGGTCACGCATTTCCTCGTGACGCAGCCGGCGGTTCTCTCGCTCGATGGCATCGGGGTTCTCGCCGTTCTGGCGGGCCTCGAGGATACGGGCTAGCGGTCGAAGTGGGATACGGGTCATGGATTCGTCGCCCCGGAAGAAGTCACGTCGATGGGTTGGGTCAGCTCAAGGATCTGAAGCTGGGGAAAGGCGACCTGATCGACCTTGGCGAAATGGTTCGGTGTCAGCGGCAACAGGCCCAGTCGGTCAAAGTTCAGTTCAGCCAGGTCGCGCAATCGGTCGGGCCGATTCAAATAGGCCCATTCCGCCCGCAGGATGGCCAGCCGCTCGCGCGCGGCCCCGATTTCGCGCCGCAGGTCGTCAACATGGTCCAGTTCCGCCTTGGTACGGTAGTTCTCATGATAGGCCCAGTAGCCGGAGGCGATGACGGCCGCGGCCGCGAGCAGGAACAGAAGGCTGCGCATTTCATCTTCTCCTTGTGGTCGGTTTCATCTGCGGCGTGGACAGTTCCGCCGCCTCGACGGGACGCGCGGGAACGGTGGTACGTCGCCCCACCCGCAGCTTTGCGGAACGGGCACGAGGATTATCCTTTAGTTCGGCTTCATCCGGCCCGATCGCCTTGCGTGTCAGGACTTCGAAGGGCTCCGTGACCTCGGGCGCCTCGGCGGCATAGCGGTTGACATGAGTCTTCTTGTCGCCGTGCAACTGGAAGAAACGCTTTACCATCCGGTCTTCGACCGAATGAAAGGTCACGACCGCCAGCCGCCCGCCCGGTTTCAGAACCCGTTCCGCGGCCATCAGCCCCTGCCACAACGCGTCGTATTCGCCGTTCACGGCGATGCGAAGCGCCTGGAAACTGCGGGTGGCCGCATGGGCCTGACCGGGCTTTGTGCGGCCGATGACCCGCTCGATCAGTTCGGCCAGCGGCAATGTCCGATCAAAGGGCCGATCCTGCACGATGGCCCGCGCGATACGGCGAGATTGCCGCTCTTCGCCGTAGATATAGAGGATGTCGGCGAGCTCCGACTCGTCTGCAGTGTTGACGATGTCAGCGGCAGTGCGCCCCGCCTGCCCCATGCGCATGTCCAGCGGCCCATCCTTCATGAAGGAGAAACCGCGATCGGCCCGGTCAAGCTGCATCGAAGAGACGCCCAGATCCAGAACCACGCCATCTACGGCCTCTGCGGCCTCGTCCATCTGTGCGAAATTGCTTTCGACCAGTTCCAGCCGGTCGCCGAAGGCCGCCCCCCAGTCGCGCGCCAGGTCATGCGCCAGTGGATCACGGTCGATCCCGATCACCTTGTCGGCGCCCGCCTCCAGCAGGCCACGAGTATATCCGCCAGCGCCGAGGGTGCCGTCGATCCAGATACCCTCGACCGGCGCAACCGCCTCCAGCAGCGGGCGCAGCAGCACCGGAACATGAGGTGCGCCGCCGTTATGCGCCGCGGGATCACTCACTCAGACCTCCTCGACCTCGTCCAGCCATTCCATCGGGTCCTCGGGCAACTCGTCCATCAGGTCGCCTTCTTCGATCGCATCGGTCGGCTGATAGCGGTCCGCCGCCCAGATCTGGAACTTGTTCAAGCTGGCCACGGCATAGGTTTCGCCATCGATGCCATAGCGCGCACGCAGTTTGGCCGGGATCACGATGCGCCCGGTGTCGTCGACCGAGGCATTGACCGAACCCGAGGAGTAGATCTTGGACAGAATCCGCTTGCGCTCGCCCGATTTCATCGCGTCGATACGGTCCTCGATGCGCTCCATCTCTTCGACGGTATAGCACTCCAGGTAGGGCAGACGCGGGTTGCCGTAGACCATGACAAATCCCGGGTTGCCATTGTCCTTGGAGTCCTTTTCCCAATCGGGGTCACCGGCCTCGAGGACACGACGAAAGGAGGCGGGAATGCTCATCCGCCCCTTGCCATCGACCTTTAGTCGATGCTCGCCTCTGAACCTCAGCCTGCGGCTCACTGCCCTCGGCCCCTCAACTCCCCCGCTTGAAACGAAATACGGCGGGTTGATCAGCTGCCATTGATCAACCCGCCGCTTGACCCGCTAAGCGGGTGTCTCCGACTGCGCGCGCCACCTGGGGGGATGTCTGCTCGCCCGCGCGCCGGATCCTTGTTGTCACGATGAGAGCGAACGCCTGTATGAAACCTGCTCTTTTGTTTTTGTGAGTTCGGTGCTGGGCCTTGGGTGCCCCTGCCTCCGCGTCTCATCGTGTGAACTATTGATGCCATGTCACTTCATGGTAATCAATCCCTTTTTGGGGGAAACTGCGGAAAGCACTGGTGATCAGAGCCTTGCAAAAAAGGGAAAATCGCGACCACAGGGCAAATCTGACACAAACCTAGCGGGACGCCAGAAACCCAATACAAGATATAGACACGAACAGACGTGAGAAAAAACTTCCCCTACAGTCCCATGAAATCCTGGGAAAAGGCGTGCCGGGCGGTCGCGCCCCCGGCCACACGCGTCAAATGCCTGATCTCGGCCCTCGAATCACCCTAAATCTGACCGCACCTGGCGCTCCCGGCGCAGATCTGCCCAATCGACCCATGGTTTCCCACCCCGGGTGCCATCAATTCCCAAACGGGCCACGGGCGGAGCCAGTCGACCCGCTCGCTGTGCAGCCCGGCTTTAGCCAGTGTAGCGTGACGCTGACTTTTGCAGTGAATTACACTAGGATTTACAGCAACGCTGGTCCTGCGTTGCCCTAGCGCGCTGGTTCATGGAACAGCGGGATCAGCCTATGACGGATATAGAAGGGCAACCCGGTTCTGTTGAGCTTGTGTTTGGTACGAAACCATAGGCGCTCTTCAATTTTGTCCTCAACAACTGAGATCTCGGCTTCTTGTTCCTCAACAAGATCCTTCCACTTGCTGAGAACGTGTGCCCCGTCGCGCACTCGACAATAGATAACGATCTCACCGTGGTCTTGCCCATAACCACCAGTGGCGTACCTGGTAGAGAGTTGAAGGAAACCTTTGACCAACCATTCGTAGTCTTTATGGATTTTCGCCTCGCCTATCCACAAGAAATGGTCTTTTCCCTCAACGTGGATGTCACAGTGCCCACCTGTCTGAGTGTCGTGGGTGGCCTGAATGGACAAACTCCTAAGTTGCTCGACGATGGTGACTGAGAGCTCGTCTTCGCCCTGCTCCTTGTTAAGGTGGCTGTTCCGCACCAAGCTCGCGTAAGAAAATTCCAATATCTTCTCGAGGGCCTCAACCCGCGCACTGTGGTCTTTGGCTAAGTGGTATTGAAGCACAGCCCCGTCGCAAAGGTTGCCAATGATGCCCTCAAGTTGGGCCAAGGTCACCCCGTCGGTCATCCCGCCTGCACTTCAAGTTCTGCAGGAAAATTGACAACAAAGTACGGCATGACCTTGGTGCGGGCGTCCGGGACCGGATCTCCGGTTGCTGGGTGGATGAGTTCGCCAGTGGCCAAAAGATGCTGGAAATCGTCATCATCCAATGAGAACTCGGAACCATCATCTGCAACAAATTGTCCGTGCGCTTCAAGCAGCGCCCACCTCGAAGAGGTCAGAAAGTTGATTGCGGACACCATGTCCGTGTCAACTTTGTCGCGCCCAGCAAGACCACTTAGAGCGTTGTACGTAAGCATCGCCCTTCGATCCTCTGGCAACCTAGCGATAACATCGACAAGTTCAGAGCACAGGTCAGCAACGTCGGATCCCCCCAACGCTTCGTTGATACCTCTTTTGAACTCTTCGATGTCCATAGCAGACGGTTGTTCGCTCCCTGTTCTTGTTCAGCTACTTCGCTTCAAGTGCTTTGGCCAAGATACTTGTGTATCACCTCCAAAACGCGGCCATAATCCGCCAATCCAACGCAGTTGCGGACAACAGCACCCGACATACCGACGGCCCCTGGTAAGCCCACTGTGGAGCGACCGCGCGAGGTTCCAATCAGCCCCATCTCTGGGGCAGAAACGACGTTGTCTCCGAGAGGCACTTTCCAGCGAACGAACATTCTGAAGGGTTCAATGGGCGTGCCTAGCCCTTTCTTGCCGTGGATATGATAAGGCTCCTTCCGAAGATCTAGCCCGCTACGGCGCATTTTCTCATTCTTTACGGATGCCGATGTCGTTGTGAAACTCAGCTCGACGACAGTACCTTCACCATCGGCGTCGTAAACGGCGTCTAGCACGGGGAAGAGGTCGATGGGATCGACGAGTTCGACTGCTCCCAGCTCATTGCAGATCAACCGAATTTGCTTTTGGATGCCATGAACCAAGTCCATCGTCATCCCAGCAGGCAGATCTGAGCGGATCTCTACATACGGAAAGTTATGCGGCACCCAGATGACACTGAACAACTGGACATTTCGATATTTGAGGCCAACGACCTCATCGTAGAGAGCTTCAAGTGCGGATGGATCTTCCAAAATTTGATCTAGGTCGATGTGCACCCGAGTTGTCAGCCTGGTTGCATGCGCATAAACAGCTCCAACGCCGTCATCGTTTTGGACGACGTCAACTAACTTTGGCACACCTGACAAGTCGTTGATGGCGTCCGAAGGAACCGACTTCGGGTAGGCTGAAGAAAAGCCATTTTCCACCACCTCGAGTAGCTTGATCTTTTCTTGCAGAGCCAGCCTATCTTCATCATCAACCCGATATAACTTAACGAATTTCTCACCGCAAAGGTTGTGTTCCTCAAGTGCATCCTCGAGCTTGCCCTCTGGCAACTGAACCTTGGATTCCGCTAATTTTTCGATGGTGTTATCCCAACCTCTGCCGACGTTGACACCTTCGCGAACCAAAATCATTCTGCCAACTGCCTGCCACGGCATGCGTTCACGCATGCTCTCTATCACTGCACTCATGGTCACCTCGAATAATCCTTTGGAGCACACGCTACACGGCAGGATGTGATTCGTCACAGGTGACACATGGCACAGCGTCGAGTTGCTTTCCGAAGTGGCGATAGAAACGGGCATCGAGGCGCACCGCCTCACATGCCGCAACTAAGGAACCGGACGCCCTCACCGAGCAGACCTTGAGGCGCCACCTTGGTGGATTCCCTCTTCATCCCCCCTTCAACACCCCCTTCAAACCCCGATGGAGATGCCCTGCACGCCGGCCGCGAAGGCGGCGAGATCGCGGGGTAAGTGGCGTCACACGAAGATCGTGCCGCCGCTAGCGGCGATGCGTGCCTGCACGCGGGTCCAGTCGGCGTCCAGCACGGTTTCAGGATCGCGCCCCGATGCGTTCAGGTCCTCCATGAACCCCCTGTAAAGGCGCACGTCAGTAGCCAAGGCATCCTCCGAGCTATACGCCCCATTAACAGCGGTGCGGGCGTCTCCCCAGACCGGCGCAAGGCCGGTGTAGTCCTCGACGTTTTCATCCCCGACCGGCATGGTGGTTGACACCGTGCCGTCCGCCGATTTCATCCGAAAACCCTGCCCGTCCGCATTGCGCCAGTACGAGAGCTGGCACAGCTTGTCATAGTGCGCGCTGGTCGGGGTCAAGCTCAGAGAGTCCCGCGCGGCGCCGACCGTGTTACGTTGACGGGTGGCCCGGATTTGCCCGTCTATCTGGGCAAAACTGAGCGGTTCCGGCTGGGTATAGTACCCGTTGGCAGTCTGGCTTGAAAACATGTGTACGAAGCCTCCGCTCGGCTTCCATTTCGCCTGCGTCGGCATCTTGAAGTAGGCGCACACCATGAAATAGGCATTGTCTGCTGCATGGATCGGGTTCCATGCATCGGCCGGCCCCCTGACGCCCCAGGGGTTCCTGATATCCGTGGCCCCGAAATCGAACCCTCCACCGGCATAGGCTGCCGTCGGGGCCTCGAAGTAATCCGCATTTGTGTATGCGCCGTCAGACCTTTCGCAAAGGTCATAGACAACCTGCTCCCGAACCGGATCGGTCTGCGCGGGCCGGGACGCCAGGGGACCGCCAGGGTAGCACCACGAAAAATCGAGATCGAACGCGAAACGCATGGCCCCGGCGTCCAGCCCCGACAAGAGAGGATCGCGAACCAGGGACGCGCTCCCGGTTCCACCGGGGACGGCCAGGGTGGATATACTGTAATCGGTCATTTCTCTTTCTCCTCAAATCGCCGGGGCGATCATCCTCAGAATGGCATCTGTCACCTGCATCCCCCCCTCCGGTCGGCTTGGGTGCCCGGCATTGCCGCCGCTCAAAGGCTCCAGGAATGGCGTGTTGGTGGTGTTCTCATAGATGTCGGTGCTGTCCCCAACTGCATATTGCAGGTCGAGATAAGCCCACCCCCCGGAGACCGAGGCGGTGCGGTGCGCGGCGGCATAGTCCGTCATCGGGTAGACAGAACCACCGCTGCGAATATTCTCGAACGGGCTGATCCACAGGAGGTCCATCGTCGGGGCCTCATCCCGCAACGCGGTCATGAGCGTTGTAACATTTACTGCAGACTCATCTGGCGTTGCAGTAGGAGAACCAGACTGGTCGTTGGTCCCGTGCAATCCGGCCGTGAAATCGGCCCCCAGCACCGCCACGCGGCCCGCCCACTCTGCCACATCGACAGACGCCCACTGGTTGCTGTTCGACCCGGACGCGCCCAGGGCATTTACACGCACGCCGTCCGCGCTGCTTTTCATATCGACACCGGCCAGCGAGACATTGCCGCTCACCCGCTCGATGCGCAGCGATCCACTGGCGGTGGCGGGGACATTGGAAAGCGCAACATGGGACACCCCCACCGTCGAGAGGCTGGTGTTGG
The DNA here is from genome assembly GCF_030733205.1 of Mameliella sp. MMSF_3455. Classification (GTDB taxonomy): domain Bacteria; phylum Pseudomonadota; class Alphaproteobacteria; order Rhodobacterales; family Rhodobacteraceae; genus Antarctobacter. The sequence continues at coordinate 37,548 of NZ_JASHJL010000009.1, read as the reverse complement.
CCTCCCAAGTCGCGCCGCCGTCCCAGCTATGACGGATCACCCCGGTGCCGTCCCCAAAATAATGCAGGTCCGCGGCGTCATGGGTCGCGCCGGTCCAGGAAAACCGGACATAGCCGGAACCACTGGTGCAAGTCACGCCGCCAATCGACGGGTTTGCAACGGCGCCCGTGCCGCCGTTGTTGTTTGACCATGTGCCATCAATCACCGGCGTCGTCACCAGGTCGTCACGCGCGTTGCCTTGCAGGGTGTTCGGTTGCGTGCCGCCGTCCGTGTATGCCGTGGAGGCCGTTGCGCTGAAATGCTGGAAGCCAACCCACCCGAGGCCCGCGATCCCATAGACATCATGCAGCGCCTTTGCGAGATACGGCATGATAAACGGCCCCTCGATCCAGCTATCGCCAAAGAAATTCAGGACCAGTTGCGTGCTGTATCCTTGCTGCAAGAGCCGCAACTTGTTGCGTGCGCTCCGCAGCTTCCACTCGCCCCAGATCGGCCCAAGTAGGTCACCGTAGTCCGTCAGGCCGCGATCCAGCCTCTCGGTGAGGCTCGCCGCATCACCCCGCGCCGCGTTGATTTCCGCTTGCGCAGTCGCCGCATCCGCCACGCCCGCCCCAACCTCGGAAAGGTCGGCAATGACGTTACCGCTTTCATCCACCAGGTAAGGGCCGCCCTCCGCCAGCGTCTCGAAGGTCGAGAACTCCAGGGCACCCGATGCGTCCAGCTCCTGCTGCACAAATTCGGTCGTCGCGACCTGGGTCGTGTCGGTGCCGGTCGTCGCCGTGGGCGCGGTGGGTGTCCCGGTGAGCGCCGGCGAGGCCAGCGGCGCCTTCAGGTCGATCTGGTCCTGAAGCCCGGTAAAATCGCCGCTGTCCACAAAGATAATGTCGTCGGTATCCAGCGTCGTGACCTCGGTGTAGGTCACGTAGACTCGCCCACCGTTCGCCATGCCACCGGATACGCGCACCGCGGTGCCTTGCACCTCGCCTGCCGCGTCCATGTCTGTCGCGCGCGACCAGGCGCCCGCCGCGGTGACGTAGATCCCGTTCTCGCTGGCGTCTGCCTGGTCCTTGACCAGGATTCGGTCGGTGGACGTCAGCACTCCGTCGATGGTCTGTTCGCCGCTCAGCGAGATGTTCGCCGTCGTAGCACAGGCGACCGGCCCGCCGGAGGTATATGCCGCGCCATCGACACCCGACGCTTCCAGCGCCTCAACCCGCGTATCCAAACCGTCCGTTACGGTCGTGTCAGCTTTGCCAGTTTCCAAGTCGTCAACCCGACCGGCCAAGGTGGAGACGTCAGATGCAGACGCCGTCAACGCCAGTGCATCCGCCACGGCGCCGGAGGCCACGAGTGCGGTCGCCAATGCGGTCGAAGACAGCGGTCCCGTTGATCCGTTGTGAAGGGCAAAGACATAGTCGAGCCCTGCCAGGGCGTCCTTGTCCGAGATGCGAATTCCTGTGCTCATGTGATGCCTCAGACGATTGTAACTTTGATTTCCGACGACACGGCCGAGCCGATGCCGTCGCTGTTCAGGGCCGCAAAGCGGTACTCGAAGTTGCCCTGCGGGGCGCAACCCGCGGTTTCCCGCAGCATCTGGACGGCCTCGATCGTGCCATCGAACCCGCCGTAACAGCTGATCCGCAGGTTGTTGTTGCCGCTCAGGGCCGTCAGCTTGATCAGCGTCACGCCATTCTCGGTGATGAGATCGCTGACCACCGCTGTACCGCCGGACAGACGCACGTCGAAGCTGCTGGCGGTCCGCCCGGAGACGGTGACCGCGATGCGGTAGGTCTCGCCCGCGACAAAGGCGAATGCCTGGTCCAGCGTGTCCGCCGTGCCCGGCGTGTGGGTGGAGGGTAGCGTTGCACTGTTCCAGCCTCCGCTTTGCGTCCAGGTCGCCCCGACCAGGTCCGTGCGGGTGGTGTCGCCATCGATGTAGGAGACGGGCTGACCGGAGGACACAGGCTGGCCGAGAAAGTCCACCTCCGTTTCCGTCTCTGGTGCACCGAGCGCATCCGCGACGGGATCGAAGGTCATACCTTCCTCGGTGCGGAAGATCTGCACACTGGCTGTGTTCCCATCCCCGACCACGACCGAGATATCGACAACACCGAGGCCAGCCGTCACCGTGACGCTCTCCAGGTCGATCGGGGCGGCCAGGGCCGCTGTATCGGACCCGACCGTGAAAGTTATTACCGATGTGTCGGCACCGATGTCCCCTTCGAAGTCGATAGCCCTCGCGCGCAGTTCGACCACATCGTCGTGATCGTAGCTGAGGCTCGCAAAGGTGAAGACATCGACCGTAGTCCAGGAACCGGCGCCCTGTAGCCGGTGGTCCAGTTCGTAATAGCCTACATAGGCGACTTCGTCGGCGGCCTGGGCCAATTTGACAAGGAGCGTCCGTGCCGAGCTTCCGTACTCGCCTGCAGCGGCCGTGGTCTGCACGCCTGCGAACACCGGCGCCAGCGGGTCGACGCCCGTGTCTACGATTTGCCCCACGATGGGAGACCAGGTCGTTGGCACATAGGCATCGGTCAGTTCATCGATTTCGGGGGCAGCATTGGTCAGGGTGACCGTCGCCCAGAAATCCTCACCCGGCTCGATGTCCAGAACCAGCGCTCGCTCGGACACGTCCGATGCAGGTCCAAAAAGGACGATCGCGCCGGCTTCCGGAACTTCGGCGCCAGTGACATGCAATGTCCGCGTCTCACCCGGCACGGTCTGCACCGCGCTCAGCACAGAGTGCCCGACCGGGTCCGACTCGTCGAAGTCCAGGAAGCGGATCGCGTAATTCCGCCCCTCCTCCATCGTCACCACCTCGTCGAGGATGATGAGCGTGTCCTGGACCGAAAGCACCCGGGCCGATGCCTGGGCGCTGTCCAGGACGGGATGGGTCAGCCAAACCCAGTCGCCGCGCGTTTCCACACGCACCGCACCGTCGCGTTCGACGGTCCAGCGGTCGCGCCGGTACTCGACCACCAGCATGTCGCGATAGATTTCGCGGGCAATTTCCGTGGCATTGGTCTTACCCGGTTTCGACCACTCCTCGACCAGGTCGAAAGGCGCGCTCTTGCCCGGCCAGGGCACCACGATCTCTCCGTCGAGATAGTCGTTCTCTTCGTCCTTGAAACGCACGCGGATGGCATCCGGCGTGCGCAGGAAAGAACGCTGACCCTGGAAGTTCCGGCTGTTGCGTGGCGCGATATGGGTCCTCTCGCGCGCAGGCTGGCGGTCCAAAATCACCGACCACTTGGCGCCATCGTGCCAAGGGCTGGCCCTTCCGGCGGCGGCGATGGCCGTCAGGCGGTCCAACAGGCTTTCCCAACGCCGTTGGTCGCGGTCGTAGTGCAGTTCCTTGGCAACGCAGAATTCATGCCATTCGGCCAGCGCGTCCCAGTCGATCTCCCCGTCCGGAACCGGCTCGGGGTTGTCCGGTCCCTGCAGCGCCATGAGGTAGGCCGAGGCGGGGTTACGGGTCAGCGCCTGGTTCCAAGTCTCGCCATCCCACTCCGGGGCGTACCGCGCTACCAGAGCGTTTACATTGTCCAGTGTTCCAGACAGTTGATGCGTAGCTCGGATCTTGAGCGAAATGAGCGCCAGCGGCTCATTCATCCGGTCCAGGTTGATCGGGTACTCCGGCCGGAAGGACTGCACGGCTGCGAGAAACACCGTGCGCGACCGCTTGGCGTCCGCGTCGCTGGCACTGAGCCGTGTGACCTCGATCTCCCAGGTGCCGCGCGACGGCAGCCCCCAGGAGTACTGCCGGAAAAACCCGCCACCCTTGGCTTCACGGTATTCGAGCGTGTCGACATCCAACCATGTGACGGTGCCCTTTTCGCGATGGCGAATGCGGATCGTGACGCTCTGCGCCTTGCGATCGCCATCGTCATTGACCCGGTAGAGACCGCCCGGGAAGTTGAAGATCACGCTGGCCCGGATCGCATTGCCGGCCGTGGTACGCACGACGGGTTGCTCCTGGCGGCTCCCGCTCTTGTCGTCATTGCCCTGCGCGTCTTTCGGCCAAGTGTAGACCAGTTCGACGCGCTCCGGTTCTTCGAGCACCTGGACGGGGGTGATCGAAACCGGATCGTCCGTCTCTACCCCTTCGCGCACTTGCCAGGTGACAGCGTCGAAGGCATCGATCGGCGTATCGCCGATGCGGAGATCCGAAATGTCCAGCCGCCCGTAACCAAACAGGAACAGCGCGCGGACGTATTGGTCGTCACCGACAATCTCCTGGTAGGGCTGCATGGCAAAGACCGGTGCGACGCGCACCCGGCCCATCGGCATCGGGACTGGCTCGCCGGGGATCGCCTGGTTGCGCCATCCCGAAATGGCATAGTCCGCTTCCGGGTTGCCTGGACCGTCTGGGATTTCCGGCAAAGGGATCAGCGAAGTCAGGGCAGCGGCACCAAGAGCAGTGACCGCCAGTGCGCCGCCGTAGGCCAGGACGTTGATAGCCAACGTCCCGAGCCCAGTGTTTGCAGACAGCCAGAGCGCCGCATTGATTGCGATGCCGAAAGGATCACCCGGCACCAGACGCAGGGCAACGTCAGTCCCCGCATGCGGCGTGACGCGGGACCACCAGGCCCGCGGCACGGGATGCCAATCGCACCCGCTCGCCATCGTCACGCGCACCCGGCTCAACACGCTTTCAGGAGCGCCGGGGAACACTTGGTCGACGATCTGTGCGATCGTCAGCGTCGGTGCCAGCTCGAAGCTCTGGCGCATCTGGTCGGGCAGCATCCCGCGTGCAGCGATCACCCGCACCGGCGCAGGCCCTGCGTAGCGGTAGGCTCCCACCAAGCGCTTGCGCCACATGGCTTCCCGGATCGGAACGATGCAGCTCTCACTGTGCCCGTGTATATGCAGCATATCCCGGTCATCGACGGCGACGGCCACATGGGTGGCATGCGGGCCGATGCGGAAGAGCAGCACATCGAAGGCGGCGATTTCGTCCACCTCGCGCCAGGGCCCCTTGTCCCGCTCACCGGTGATCAGCGCGCCAAGTTCGGCGCGCTCCGCGAGATCCGGACAGACCTCGGTATAGCTCGGAAGCTCGATCCCCAGTTCGCCGGCATAGACCAGGCGCACCAGCCCCCAACAATCGGCGCCATCGCGCGTGCGCCCATGATCCTGCTGAGGAATGCCAAGGTATTTGACCGCCCAGCAACTCACCGGAACAGCCCCGGAAAGCGATCCTTGGTCATCAGGTCGCGGGGCACGCCCCGCTCCTCGATGGCCCGGCGGGCGGAGGTGATTACGAGCTGCTCACCATAGGAAATGTCCGAAACTTCAAGACCCCGGTACTCGATCTCGACCGAATCCGGGGACGCGGCATAGACCACGGCCAGGTGCGCCGTCGCCGGGGTGATGGTCGAGCGCAACTTCTTGACCAGAGTATCATCGAAGAGGTCGAGAATGACGCGTGCCGCGGCCGGCGCATCCTCCTGGTCGCCGGGCATCTGGTAGCTGGCGAATGCGAACTCGTAAGGCTCGGTCTCAGGGTCGGCACCGTTCCAGGTCGACCGCGTGCCGTAGAGCAGCGGATCAACCGACAAACGGGTCGCGTCAGACGAGATCCGGATTGGCGCTTCCAGGTCCGCATGTTCGAACTGCATCAGCAGAACTTCGACCTGGTCGGAGTGGAGGGCCTCGTCGTGGCGGCGGGCTGTGATGGAAACAGAACGGCTCATGGCAGGTCGTAGACGGCAAAGGAATAGTCAACGGAGCTCCCGCGAACGGGGCCTTTAAGAGGGGGTTCATCACCCCAGAGGCAGAGCATCACGCGCTCGCCTAGGATCGGCGTGTCGTCCTCGAAGAGCAGCAGAGTGCCGTCTGTATCCAGCAACGGCAATCCGTCGCGACGCGGGTCCGGCATCCAGAATGGCAACGTCCCGGTGGCCAGGTCGGCCCGGTAGAACCGGTCGAGGATGCCCTGCTGTTCCGGATCGAGCACCAGGGTCAGCTGCACCAGAGCGGGCACCGCGGAATAGCGCGGGGCATAGCGTGGCACACCGTGTTCGGCAGCGCGGCGGCGGCGGTTGTCCTGCGGCGTCTCGGCGTAGGCACTGCGGAGCGGCCGGGGCAGTTCGGAGGGCCATGTCGGAACCGTCATGTGCGCACCATCGGATCGCGCAGCCCCTTGCGGCGCAGGCTGCGGCGGGCCTTGCCTCCGGGCAGGTTCATGGCCTCATCGACCATGTCGGAGGCGACGAAGGCGGGCTGACGTCCGTCACCACGCTCCTGGCGTACTATCTTCAAGCCCCGCTCCGTCTGGTCGATCAGCTCGAATTGCACCTCGACCGGTGCCGGGCTGTAGCTGCCACCACCATGCGCGCCGCCCTCCGCGAAACCCGGGATCGGCGCGCCGGCGTTGATTGCCTCCAGCAACGGTCGGTGCTTCTGCGTAGCCTTCGCGTTGACGGTGAACTCGCCGGCGGAGGTCAGGATCGGGATCCTGTCGGACTTCGGCCCGCCCAGCCCGTAGTGCATTCCAGCCGCTTCGTGGCTGCCGCCTTCGGCAAAGCCGAACAGCCCGCCGATCCATCCCAGCAGCCCACCGCCGCCGCCTCCCGAGATCCCGAAGAGCGTATTGACCAGCCCCATCAGCGGACCTTCACCCAGCAGTAGTGCCTGCCAGGCAGCGTCTTCCAGCGCCCTGCCGAACCGCTGCCAGGCCGAAGCCGCATCGTCACCGCCACGCACCAGGTCAGGGATCAAATCCGACATGCTGGTGCGGAAGAACTCTGAAGTTTCTGCAGCCTGGGCCTTGGCCAGTTCTTCCGCCTGGATCGTGGTGATCAGGCCAGCCACCGCCCGGATCTCACCCTCCGTCGCACCGGTCAGATCCTCGCGCAGCCGGATCATCTCCTGCTGGATCGGATCGCTCTCCCGCAGCAGGTCCAGTTCCTCTTGTTTAGCCGCGATCAGGTCGCGGACGGCGTCGCGTTCGGTTTTGGCGGAGCGCCCGCCCCCGCTGGATCGCCTTGGCTCCCGGGGCGGGCCGCCCGGTGGCGTCCAGTCGCCATACTCCAGGTCCAGCAAGGTGATCCCGGTGCCGGTCGTCATCCCCTTGGGGAGGTTCTCGTTGAAGCGTCGGGCTGCATCAGCAGCGGCGGCACCGGCCATGTTCCGGGCCATCGTGTCCGCAAGTGACGCGCGTGCCAGGTTGTCAGCCAGGCGAGCGGCCTCATCGGCAGCGGCTCCGACACCCGACGACAGGTCTAGAGAGGCAAAATCCAGACCCGATTTCACGACATCCAGCAGGTTCTGGTAGAGTGAGATCGTCTCCTTGTCGGCGCCCTTCAGACCATCCGTGGCATCGTAAAGATGCTGAGCGAGCTTCTGCGCGGCGGCGGCCTGTTCCTCGGGACCTTTTGCGGCATCGACCTCTGACAAGAGTTTGGCGAACTCAGTGGCCGCTTCAGCCGAGATGTTGAACTTTTCAGCGAGCTGGTCGATGGCCCGGCCAACATCGCGCAAGTCGCGGATCTCCTTGCGAAGCTCCTTTGTGCGCCGGATTGCGGCCACCATCTGCTTGTCGGAGAACTCGCCGACCCCCGCGTTCAACCTGTCCAGTTCGGCCTGCGCATCGCGCAAGGCCTTTGCCTGGTCAGCCACCTGCCGAGGGCTGAGACCGAGGGCGCTGCCCAGGCTGAAGGCATCAGCCAGCCCGCCCATCGCCGCGCCGAACGCTTGCTGCGCACTGATCCTGGCCAATTCGCGCTGGATCTCGAAGAAAGCCTGCGCCTCATCGGTCAGGGCACCGTATTCGTCGCGCAGATCGGTGAGACCAAGGGCGCCATCACGGGATGCGTTCTGGAACTTCTTGACCGCAGCCTCCAGCGCGTCTAGCTGGTCAGTGAGATCCTCTGCCTCTTCCCCCACATCGAACAGACCTTGCGACAGTCCGAAGAGGATCGGGACAAGTGCGCCAACAGCAATGCCAACGGTGCCGAAGCCAAGCGCAAGGTCAGGAGCCTGGACCGCGAGGGCTTGCAGGTAATTCCCCGTCACCGCGCCCTGCTGGGCGACCTGGCTGAACTGCATGGACATCTGGCGCAAACCACCGCCGGCAAAGGCCGAGGTCGCCTGGTTCGCGCGCGGGGCCTTGCGGCCGACGTCCTCGATCTCGTCGCCGAGATGGCTCGCCGCCTGCGCGGTTTTGCCGATTTCCGCCTGCGCCTGCTTGCCATCGGCCGTGAGGCGCGCATGCATGTTCAGCGTCATGTCACCCCCCCATTCAATCCCGGTTCAAGGCCTCTTTGGCGCCCTGCTCGATCTGCCGGATGTCCGCCCAGAGGTCGGGCGTCACATCGATCCCGGCCAGGCGTAGCCCGGCCTCCGCGGCGGTGTAGTCCAGACCCAGCCAGCGGGTCGCGGCACCGAAGCGCGGCTCGATCCGCCACTGGCTGCTGACCACGGCAAAGGCCTCCAGCGCGGCGACATGCTCGGGCCAGAGCGCCTCCTGTGCATCCTTTGTCCGCAAGAGTTCGGGCGGGATGCCCCAGAACGCCGCGTCCCGGTCGATCTGTCGGGCCGGGCCGGACTGGTCCGAGAAATGCCCCTCGATCAGCGCGCGCCCGGCCCATTTCAGTTTCCCCGGCGGGCCTCGATCCGACCTTCGTTGTAGGCACGCAGGAGCGCGATCCGCAGGTCGGCAAAGCCGATCACCCGCTCCAGCAGTTCGGGTGAATACAGGATCGGTTTCTTGTCCTCGCCCTCGATGTCATCGAGGCGCCGCACGATTTTGCGCATGACGGCCTTCTCGCCCTCGACGCCCTCCGCGCTGACCTCGCCCATCTCGTCGTCGGGCAGAATGACGAACTCGGCGCGAAAGTCCTGTCCATCGGCGGTCTGGACGGTGCGGGTGAACACACGCTCTTCAGCGATGCGAAATGCCATTGGGGGTCTCCGTCAGGTCAGGGTGAGGGTCCATTGGTCGTTGCCCAAACCGGGCAACGGGACCAGGTTGAGCGGCCATTCCATGATGCCCTGAGCCTCGGTCGGGTTGCCGGGGCGCTGCATCTGGCAGGTCGGCGCCGAGAGCGCCGCGATGCGGCCGGCGCCGGTGCCGTGGGTCAGGGCCACCGCGACGGAAGTCTGGTCGCGGGCCAGCGCCCAGGGATCGAGCGTCGCAACGGCCACCGCCTCGACCTGGCATTCGATCATGTCGGACCGGTCGACGATCACGATCTCCTCGGCGCCGACCAGGAACCGCCCCTCCACCTGGTTGCCCAGTCCCAACTTGAAGCTGCGCATCACCATGTCCTCGCTGTCGATGGTGAAGAGCGGCGTGGCGGTGTTCGACGCGACGCGGGGCTTCTGCCAGGCGCTGTAGTCGGGCGTGGGCAGCGTGCCGGCGGCGGGCTTGGTCCAGAGGCCGGTGAAGGTGAACTCCAGCACCGGGATGCCACTGGCGTTGATGGTGATATCGCAGTTTCCGCGCGCCCCGGTCAGGGTGAACAGATGCCCATCGATGTGCAGGTAGAATGTGGCACTCTCGAAACTGTCCGAGACGGGGTTGTAGACCACCGAGGTGCCGGGGGTCACCGTCTCGGCACAGCCGCAGGCGCGGATGAGCGGTCCCCAGGCGGGGACAGTCCCCGCGGTGCCCGAAGGCTCCAGTTCGACCTTGAAGCTCATAACGGCATGCAGATCATAGGGGATCGTGGCATTGGCGCCGAGGTAAGGCGTGTCATGGCCCCGGTCGGCATCGGCGCCCTGCATCGGCTGGATACTGATCTCGGAGGCGAGGATGGCATTGGCCGCGCCCGTGGGGGCCGCATCGGTGCCGTAGGTGGTCTCGATCTTGGCCAGAATGACCTTTTTGCGGAAGTACATCGGCATGGATCAGGCCTCCTTCTTTGCAGGCTCTGCCGGTTCGGGCTTGGGACGTGGCGCGGGTTTCGGAGGCTTGACGGTCTGCTTCAGCGCGCCCTTCTCGGTGCGGGTGAAGCTGCCTCCGGACTGCGGGAGCCTGGTCATGTGGTGATCCTCAGCTGGTCGTTGATGCGGAACTCGGTGACAAAGGCCATCAGTCCACGTTGCGAGGGTGCCGGGCGCTCGGCAGAGAGTTCGAAAACGCCGACCTCGCCCCCCGGCGCCCAGCCGCAGATTGCGCTCTGAATGTCGGCCAGGAAGTCATCGAGGCGGCCCAGGGCGCGCTGGCCGCGCGCGTCGGTCGACTGCACAAAGGTGGCGATGGAGACGCCGCGCCGCACCGGCTGGATGAAGAGACCGGCGCCCATCGTCTGGGCGGGCACGCCCGTGGTCGTGCCGGGCAGGACATAGGCGTTCACGCCGCCGCTCGGAACACGGCCGTCCTTCAGGATGGCGGTGAACTCGGCGGCGAGACCGACCCGGCCGTCCAGCTCTGGAACCTGCGCCTCAAGGCGTGCCTTGACCTCGGACAGCATCAGATGAAGCCCTTGAGGTTCTCGGCCGTGAACGGCCGCTCGCGATCGTTGACGCGCACGCCGCCTGCCCCGGTCTCCGAGGGGGTCACGCCGTCGGCGTCCAGGATCACGTTGCCCTTGGCGATCTCCTGCAGCGTCTTGATGGCCTGTTGATAGTCGCGGACGATCTTCTCGTTCGGCTCGTAGACATGCAGCGTGTAGATCGCGATCTCACGGCTGATCTTGGGGATCGGGTCGGGCGTCACGGCGAAGGGCAGCGTGTAGCGGCCCTTGACGTAGCCGTCGATCAGCGCGTCCGCCTCGGAGATCGCGCGGGTTACGGTGTCGGTGTCGATGGTTCCCGTGGCCAGCTCGCCCCGGTCGGTCAGGTCGATCAGCAGCTGGGTGCCGTAGCGCTCTTCGAGATCTGCCTGGGTGCAGTAGGGCATGTGAAGGACCGTTCAACAAGGGTGGAAAGCCCCGGCGGCGCGGGGGCGCAACCGCCGGGAAAGTGGCCCGCCGCGCCCCCTCCGGCACGGCGCGCGGTGTCAGTCTTGAGGCAGACCGGACAGGGTAAGTTTCGGATCATCGGCCAGCATGGCGATCTCGTCATCGCTCAGCTCGGCAAGGGGGATCTTCACCGGCTCGGGGGTAAAGTGTCGATTGATGCGCCTGCGGCCCTTCTTGGGGCCGACGACGGTCAGCACGCCTTCGGGCGGCTGCTTCGGGTCGGAGGATTTGATGGGGGCGGCGCCTTCGCCCGCCCCCTGCACCGGCCCAGAGCCGTCGAAGGCCCCTCCCGGCATGGTATCCTTCGCCTCCAGCGCGGCCTCTGCCTCGGCGATCTTCTCGGCCACCGTTTCGTCCTTCCAGCGCGAGTTGGTGTTGATCCCGAGTTCGTCGGCGCGCGCGTCAAGCTCCTCGCGGGTCATGCCTCACCCCTCACGCCAGCCAGGGCACGACGAGCAGTTCGGCGGTGCCTTTCCACTCGTTGGTCTCGCCACCCGAGGCGTACTCGGAGTTGAGAATCTTGCGGCCCGCGCTTTCCAGCTGGGGTGGCACCACCAGGAGGTTCGGCATCAGGCCCAGCGGGCGGCCGTAGTCGCCCTTCATGCCCGAGAGCGCGGCGCGCGCCGTTGCGTAATTGGCGGCATTCAGGGTCTGCTTGGACCCCCAGGCCATCTGCCAGAAGCCGAAACCCGCGTTCATGTAGCCGTCGGCGCCGTAGACGAACTCAGCGTTGTCGAAAACGTTGTCGTCCTGTTCGCGGTCCTTGGAAACGAACTTGAATTCCTTGCCGATCTGCAGGATCAGCGGCTTGAGCGCGCGCGAGGTATCCAGCAGGAACCAGGGCGTGCCGGAGCCGCCGTCGGTGTTGGCAACGGAGATATCGTCGCCATTCTCGTCCTTCACCGGGTGGTCGGTATCGAAGAAGTTCTGGCCATCGTAGCACTCTGTGGTGAACCCGGCCTTCAGCAGGGAATAGATCAGCTGGTCCTTCTTGGCCCCGGTGGCGCGCCCCATCTCGGTGAACATGGGCGCGTAGATCCCGAGGTTGTCGGTCTCGACATGGCGGCGCTTGACCCCGACCGTCAGCTCGAAGCCCTTCTCCTCGATGGAGTAATCGTGCTGTTCTAGGTTCTGGACGGCGCGCGGCCCGATCCACTCGCGGACGTTCGGCATCTGGCCCAGCCAGCCGTATTTCTGGCTGGTCTGCGAGGAACGAACCTCGGTCGCGACGCTGCTCCACTGGCTGGGCGCCATGCCCAGGCCGTTCTTGAAGGCCCCGGAGAACCCGACGCGAAGGCTGTTCAGGTTTGCGGCATTGATGAGCATGTCAGGTCTCCTCTCAGGCCGCGGCTGCGGCGGTCAGGGCTTCGTCCAGTCGGACCCAGACCCCGTTGGCATCGACACCTTCGATCAGCCCGGCGGGCGAGCGCGTGGAGGTGCCATCGGTCTTGGCGACAGTCTGATCGTCGACTGCGTAACAGACGTCGCCGATCTCGGCCTTGGTGATCTCGTCCGCCGCCGCCGAGTTGGCGAAGCGGTAGATGCCAGGGCGGTAATCGCAGGTCAGGTCACCCGCCGACCCTGCTGAGTTGTCGACCCGCTCTTCGGCGCGGCCCGCACCGACCAGGCCCGTGGCGGTCTGGCCCTCGACCAGGTTGCCCGAGGCATCCCGCATCACCAGGGCGCCGGCATAGATCAGGGTCGAGGCGGCAACATCGCCCTGGCGGATGTCACCCTCGAAACGGGGTGTGTTGCGGTCTGCGGTCAGTGCGGCCATCAGGCTGCCTCCTCTTCGCCCGCGTCAGCCTTCAGCTGCGCAAGAAAGTCCTCGTGGGACACCCCGAGCTGGTCGGCGACCACCTTCTGGTCGGCGCTCAGTTCGGTGATCGCCTCGCCCTTCGGGGCGGGATTGGCGGTGTGGGTCCGCGAGAGCTTGGGCAGCCGGCTAACCAGCTTCTCCGCGCGCTCGGGATTGTCGATCCAGAGCGCCGACAGTTCCGCGCGCAGCTCCGCATCGATGGCGCGACCTTCGGCCACCTTCTGGTCCAGCCACCGCTCGGCGCGCAGATCGCCCAGCTGCTGGGTCAGTTCGGCCACCTCGTCGGCGTCGCCGGCATTCGCCACGGCCGCCTTGGCCAGGACGGCCAGTTCCGCCACGCTGGCGCCCTCCTCGGCCCCCAGCGCAAGCGCCAGGGTGGAGAGCTCGGCGGGCTTCTCCGCGCCCTTCTTCAGCTTCGAGATGGCGGCGAGGATCGCGTCCTCACCGGCATCTTCCGCGAGGCCCAGAGCCTTCGCGATTGCGGCCATGTTCATGTCGTCTGTCTCCTCGGAAAGGGATGCGATGGCCCCACCCAGGGCGGGGGTATTGGTCAGGGAGGCGTGGAAGATCCGCGCCACCTTGCCGGTGGCCTTGTTGAAGGACATCACCGGCGAGATGCCGTGATAGGCGCGGTCCGCCATCAGCTCGGCGCCCTTGCTGTTCCAGGTCACACGGCCCCAGATCCCGTCCGGGCGGCCCTGAAGCTCCTCGATCCAGCCCACCGCCGGCGCATCGCCACCCTTCGGGGCGGAGCGCGTGGTGGCGTGGTTCACGTCGATGAAGATCCGCTCACCGGAGGCGGTGCTGGCTGCAATCAGCTCCTCGGCGCTGTCGTAGAACCAGGGGCCCCGCCCATCGATCGAGCGGAACTTCTTGCCCGGCGCGGGCAGGAGCTGGATCCAGTCGGGCGGGGCCTCGCCTTCCAGCGAAAGGGCCACCGCCTCGAAGGACGAGATATCGGGACGCGTGTTCATGAGGGCAAAATGCCCGCTTCAACGCCCCTGTTACGTTGGCAAGGTCGTGCGGGGGATCAGTCGTCGACCAAGTCTTTAAGATAGTCTTCAATGGTCTCCAGAATGGCGGTCTCATCCTCGGGGCCAATGCCGACGAAAGGCCGGGCCGGGATGTCGCCCCAGGGGATCGTCATGAAGAAGTCGCGACCGTTCTTGTCCTTGCCGATCCGCGCGCCGAACTGCCCCTGGGCCGCGCCGAACTGCATCACGGCGGCGTAGATCATGTTTGAGCCCCAATCGACGTGTCCGGCCGCGACCTCGTAGGCAATCGTCGTCGATAACGCGCGTGTCACCCCGACAAGCGGACCGCCCTTCGGCGTGTCGCCCCGCGCGGCATAGGCGTCCAGCGTTGTCTGGCTGCGCGGTGCCCAGGCCGTGCCGTCCGGCGCTGTGCCAGTCTTGAAATTGCCCTTCGTCCGCTCGGCCATCAACTCGCCAATATCCTGCATCAGAGGCGTCAGGTCGGAGAGCGCCTGTTGCGCCTCCCCCAGCGCTGGCCGCAGGGTGTCGGTGGTGACATCGACTTCGATCATCGCTATATTCCTCTGCGCAGGCGTGACACGGTGATATTCTCGCGGCCGTAACACGATCTTCGGATCGGAGTGCCATGTGGGGTTTCCGGGCAACCGGGGGCGAGGCCCCACCGCCTGCACATCAATCCGAATTCCTCCTACGAAGTCGCTCGATAGTGCGACGTTTCACTTCTTCGGATCCGCTCAGCCGCCTGAAGCTCGTGACGAACAGGGCCTTGCCCGTGCGTGTTGCCTTTACGACCAGGACATGTCCGCTCATCCCTTGCGGTGCCAAAACGAAAATCAGGTTCTTGTCACCATCATGGAGCACCTCCGTCGCCTCCTGGACAACGCGCTGTGCCTGGCCATAGTCGAAGATTGTCAGCTCGGGATGCTCGCGCAGCTGTTTCTCAGCCGTCCTTTCCGACATCATGGCCACACGGGTCGATGCGCCAATTCGTTCGGCTTGCTCGTCGCTAAGCCGCAGCATGGGCCACAGCCCCTTGGGATCTGCCAGCCAATTGCCAAACAGGTTCTCGGTCAGCCAGCTCTGGATCAGATCCACCGACGGCTGTTCGGGAAGACTGTCCAGCTTGCCTGCAAGCGCTGACACCGTATTCGAGACCGTGGCCCCGGGGGCGTACCCCCAGCCCCGATCTATCCCGTCCGGCTCGCCGCTCTTCGGGTTCAGATCCCTCCAGTTGTCAGGCAGCGTGACGTCCGGGTTGCCGCCGAGGCGTATCGCCTGCCGCAACGAACGGGCGCCGACGACATAGCAGCTGCAGCCCCAGCCGTTAGGTGGATAATGCGTCGCCCAGAACGGGTGATCTGCGGGCAGGATCAGACCATCCCATGCAAGGTGCTGCTCGCGCGGTTCCAGCGCACCGCCGTGGCGATAGACCCAATATTTGAACCCGCCCTCGACCAGCTGGGCATGTCGGCCGGCGGCGTAGCTGGTGCGCATGTTCGTCTGGTAGATGATCCGGGTGCGCCAGGCCTCGCCCTTTTTCGTGCCCTCCCCGGTCCAACCATGCCAGCCGCGCCGCTCGACGATCTGCCGGAAGTCACGCCGGAATTCTTCCAGGCTGGTACCCTCGGCGATGGACTTCTCGACCGCCTTTGCCAGGTCCGCCAGCAGATCCGCCTTGGCGGCGCCCGCCACCATGAAGGCGCGGTCATGCTGCGCTTTCCACAGATCGTCCCATTTGGCCGTGGGCACCTGGTTGCCCAGCCGCAATCGGAAGGCCGCCACTTGTTCCTTGAACGGCTTCCGAAATGTCGTGGCGAAATCAGCCATCGCCATCCCCTGCCATCAACCGGCCAGCAAGATCGCCCGCAATGAAGGCTTGCGTCAGGACCTCTGCCAGCGCGTCCTGCGAGATCTCGGGATAGGCCCCGAGCAGCATCTCGCGGAGCTCGTCCAGGCTCTCGGCCGCGGCCATCATCGCCTCGATCCGCCCCAGCATCGCCTCGATCTCGGGCGCGGCCTCCTCGGTCAGTCGATCGACCGCAATGTCGAGAGGCGCTGTGTCGCCCGCTGAGGGGTCTTTCCTCTCGTCACGGGCCTCCGCCGCCGAAAGAGCGGCGAGGGTATTTAATGGGTATTTAACGGCGCTCTCAGGAGGGGTTCCGTCCCCCGCCCCCGGCTGACCGGGCGCCTGCGGCGCATTCTGCCCCCCGGGACGCAGGATTTTGGCCCCCTCGGCGGGCCGTCGCAGGCCGAGCTTGGCATAGACATCGTCCTCCGACACGGCCAGCCCACGGTCCACTGCCGCGCCGACGGTCTGCATCCACTTGACCAGGTCCTCGGCCTCGGGCCGGGCGATGACGATCCGGGGGTAGCGGCCATGCCCGGGATAGTTCAGATCCACCCAGGGGCGCACAAGGTCGCGGTTGAGCGCCCCGGAGAGCGCCTTGGCATCCGCCCGCTCGATGTCCTCCTGCACCATGCGGTGCTCTTTGCCGGACCCCAGCCCGCCGACCTCGGCGTCGGTGGTCGCGGTCTGGCCCAGGACGGCCTTCGAGACCTGCTTGTCCAGCCAGTCGGCCCGGCTCTCGTAGAGATCCACAGAAGCGCCGACATTGCCGGTTTCCACGAACTCGATCTCCATGCCCTCGGGCATGATCGCGGCGCAATCGCCGGCGATGTTCGCCACCGCCCGGAACAGCGTGTTCCGGTCATCCTCGGAGGCTCCCACCGGATATCTGCCCACGCGCAGGGGCTGACCGTAGGTCTGGGTGAAGATCGCCCAGTCCCGCAGGGTGTACATCTTGAAGAGATAGGCCCAGGTCACGGCCCGACAGATCCCAGACCGGGGCGTGATCCCGCTCTTTGCCCGGATGCGGGGATGAATGAACTTGTAGGCCGGCAGAGGTTCGTCCTGGCCGTTCTCGCCGATCAGCATGGGGGTGCGCAGATCGCCCTGGTCGAAGCGGAACCATCGCGGATCCCGTTGCTCCAGGTAGGACGGCTGCCACTGCCCCATCGAGTTGTCCCACATGATCTCGGTGAAACTGTAGCCCTTGCCGATGCAGTCGAGGATGTCGAAGAGCTCGTCGTTCAGCTCGTCGCGCAGAAGCCAGGTCCGCAGATCCTCGGCGATCCGCTTGTCGGTCGTCTCCGAGCTGGCGTCCTCGACCGTGATGTCGAGCTGGGTGACAGACCGCTTTCGCGTGCCCAGCACGCCGACATAGTGCAGGTCGCGCTCCTCCATCGCCTCGGCCAGCTCCAGTTGGCGTTCGGGATGCCCTTCGTCCGCCTCGCGCAGGATGTTCGCCAGGCGGCGCGGATCGAGCCCGTCGCCGGGATAGCCCGTGAGCGGCGAGCGCACGCCTGTCAGGGTGGGGCCTGCCACTTCGCGCGTCAGCTCGCCCTTACGGACTGGGCGGCCCCATTGATCGACCAGTTGGGTCATTGGTCACTCCTTTCCGGATGCGTTAGCCGAAAGCGGGAAATTCGAGATCAATAGCTCGCCCCGGCCGGTCTGTGCTGCGCCCTTGGCGACGGAATAGGTCGTCCGGATCGGCGTCAGCTCGGCCCAGTCGAAGATCTCGCGCACCTCGAGCACGTCATTGATCGACAATAGAAACCGCCCCTTCGCATAGCGGAGCTGCCCGGCCAGGTCGGCAAAGCGCTCGCGCGTGAAGGCCTGTTTGCCGTAGTCGCTCTCGCTGCCCCAGTAGGGCGGATCGAGATAGAACAGCGTCCCCTCCCGGTCGATCCGCCGAATGAACTCCGCAAAATCCAGGCAGGTCACGGTGACCCCGGCGAGGCGCTCGTGCAAAGCCTCCAAGTCCGGTTCCAGCGTGGTCAGATTGAACCGGGCGGGACGGTCAGTCGAAAGGCCGAAATTCCGACCGCTGACCTTTCCACCGAAAGCGCAGCGCTGCAGGAAAAGAAACCGGGCAGCGCGCTGCATGTCGGTCAGGGTCTCCGGGTCGACGGCAATCAGCCGTTCAAACCCCGCCTGCGTCGTGATCTGGAACCGAAGCAAGTCGAGGAAGGCGACATAGTGTTCCTGAAGGACGCGAAAGAGCGTGTAGACCTCGCGGCTGAAGTCGTTGATGAACTCGGCCCGCACCGCCTGCCGACGGCGCAGGAATATCCCGCCCATGCCAACGAAGGGCTCGGCATAGGTTGAGTGTGGGGTCGCGTCGATGATCTTGCAGATCCGTTTCGCCAGGTTGCGCTTGCCGCCCAGGTATGGGGCGATGGGGCGCGCCTGGCGCATTTCGGGATCTCTCATGTCGGTTAACTTTCTGTTTACCGCTTGCCGTGCAGGGTCTGCATCGGGCGGCCGGACGTGAGTGACGGTCGGCGGGGTGGCAAAGCTGGTTCCCCGTGTCGGGAGCACTGGTACTGCTCCCGGCCCCTTCGGGCCTGTTGTCGGCGCGGGCTTCAGAAGATCCCCCCGCGCAGACGCGCGCCCAGCGGCTGGCGCCACCAGGGCCGGTCATTGTCCCTGTCGTCGGGACCGTCCCGGCGTTCTGTCACCGGCTGGTAGGCGATCTCGGTGCCGGTCTGCCGGCTGGCGTACCAGGCAAGCGCCCCGGCCACTGCGCTGTCGCCGTGACGATCCAGCCCGTCCGATCCCTTGAAGCGGAAATCGCGCGGCACGCGGATGATCCCGTCGACGAACTGCAGCGCCTGGTGATCGGCCAGAACGTCGGCGTGCCTGGGCAGTTCGATGGTGCGGTCCGTGAAAGCCTCGATGTAGGAGGGCATCTCCGAGGCGTACCATTCGCGGCTGAAGTTCACCTCCTCAATCCGGCTGCCGTAGCGCATGGCAGCCTCCTCGGCGAGGTAGGCGCCATTGCCGGTCTTGTCGACGGCCCCCTTCATGAAGCGGGGCAAACGGTCGGCGATGTAGAAGAAGACCTGCTTCTGCTGGCCGAAGGGGATGTTGCGCATCTCGACGATCAGGCGGCAGCGCTGGCGCAGGTCCTCCCCCTCTTCCAGGATCACGATGTCGGTCGCGTCGCCGGTGCGGGCAAAGTCCTCGCCCAGGTTGTGGCGGCGCTTGGGGTCCAGGCCGTCGAGAGCTGGCTTCAGGTGTTCCTCACACCAGGCCAGGGTCTCGGCCTTGCGCTGTTCCTCCGGCGCGTTCTTGAAGGCGTCCGGCTGGTGCCAGCGTTCGAATGGCACGCCCTCCACAAGGCAGGCCTCGATCTGCACCCGGGTCAGCGCGGCGCCGGCCATCTCCGAGGGGATCGCATCGAGCTCCTGCTTCATCGCGGCGTCGCGCGCGCCGTAGGAGCTGCGGATCTGCGCTTCCCAGGCGTCTTGAGCCTTCTGCGACCACGTCTCGCCCTTCATCAGGCAGACCCGCTTGAAGAGGCCGTTCAACACCGCGTCGCCGAAGGTGAACTTGTGAACGTGGAAGCCGTTCTTGCCCGCCCGGGCTTCGCGGATCAGCTCGTTGAACGGGTTCAGGTGCCCATTGTGGGTCGAGATCACCCGCACCTTGCCGCCCCAGATCAGCAGCGCGTTCACCGCGTCGATGACCTCGCGCACGTCACGGTGGAACGCCGCCTCGTCGATCACGACGGTGCCCTGAAGACCACGGATGTTCGCCGGGTTCGACGACAGTGCCTCGACCCGGAACCCGGAGGCAAAGCGCACACGGTAGGCCGCGATCTGCTTGGTCGTGCCATCGGGCTGCTGGTCCTCGAAGAGGAACTCCTCGACCTGGCCAAGTTCACCGGCCACCACCTTGGCGAAATGGGCGACATAGCCGATGGCCTCGCGGCCCTTGTCCTTGGTATCGCCGATGTAGAAACAGTTCTGCCCGCCGGCCGAACGCGAACCGGCGGCAACCAGGGTGCAGCCCAGCATCTCGGCAAAGGTGATCCCCGTCCGGCGTCCCTTTTCGCAGACCTTCAGATCCGACTGATCCTCCAGCCAGGTCTTCTGGTGCTCCATGAGGATGCCCTCGGCGAGCGGGTCGAGATCCGCTGGGATGTCCCCGCCGCGCGGCAGGTCGACGGGGAGTTCCTCGGGATCGCGAGAGAGGACGGGCTGGGTCATGCGGCGCGTGCCTCCCGTAGAAGACGCTCGATGCAAAGGCGCGCGCGGGTGAAATCGGGATAGCCCTTGACGTGCCAATCGACATCGTGCCGCTCCAACCTCAACAACCGCCGGTGCAGCCCGCCCCAAAACCTGCCATCCAGCCGTTTTCCGGCCAGCAGGACCCGGATCGCGCGCGCGGCGTCGCGACAGGCGCGTTCGGCCTCTCGGTCGCGCCCCGCCCAAAAGCGCGCGTGCGCGTCCATGTCGTTCGCCACCTCTGCCGGATAGACCATTAGCGCACCCCCTCGATCTTCCAGCCTTCCGGTTCCAGCTCGCGGAAGGTCTCTTCGGCCTGCTGCGGCGAAAGGCGTTCAGGCTCGGCAATCACGCCCAGCCGCGCGAACAGCTGCACGACCATGAAACGCACGGCCTCGATCACTGCCTCGCTGCGCGATGGATAAGCCTTTGAGCGATGCCCCGCGGGGGTGATGAACTGCCAGCCACGCATCAGCGGAACGCCTCCCAGCCCGGCCACTCATCTCCGTAGGTGCGCCAGACTTCCGCGACCCAACGATCATCCAGGATTACCAGAACCGGGTTCCAAAGATGGTAGCAGGCATGGATGCAAATCCGGTCCCAGAGCGTCATTCTATGCCACCTCCCAGTAGCCATCCCGCAGCCAGCCGTGCCAGCCGGTGCAGGTCTCGTTGCGGTGGACCTTGACCGATGGCTGCAGCGTCGGCTCGGTGCGCGAACCGTTCCAGTTCCAGGTCGCGCCGTGGGCCTTGGGCTTGTGCCGGTGCCCGACCGTGATCCGGCTGACCTGGCCGCACCCGCAGGGACAGACGAACCAGAGCGCGGCCTCCTCGCCTTCCTCGCAAGGCGCGATCCAGATTGAGCCGCAATCAGCTCTGCGGCGATGTTCTCGCCGGTCGGTGAGGACAATGGCGCGCAGTGGCTCGGTCATGACGCCTCCTTGAGTGCGACCAGGTAGGGTTCGCCCCGCCACCAGCTCACCTTGGCAACATCGCCCAGATGGGTGACAAAAACCTCGCGGCGGCCAAGGCACCAGGCCAGCGCGGCACGCCACTTCGACCCCCTGCGCCAGTGGTAGTCGCCAACCAGCAGGATCGCGTCGATCTGTTCACGCGACCGTTTCATGTCCGCAGCCCCAGCACGCCCCTGCGCAGCCGGTCGAGCATTTCGGCCGAGAGCCCGGCCTCGGTGGCCGTGGCCTCCAGCGCCTCGTCCATCTCCGCCTGCGCCGCCTCGCGCGCCTCCCGCGCGACGCGGGCGCGTTCGTCTGCCAGCAGCTTCTCGCGCATGCCGGAGCTACTCATGAGGTCCTTCAGCATTCGGCCAAGGCTCATCAGGTCCTTCGGGTCGAGGTGCTGGTCCTCGGCACGAACCGACTGGATCATGTGGATCGCGCTGGTGGCGATCATTTGCATCAGCACCTTGTGCAACTCACCCTCAGCCTCGATGTCGAGATCTGACAACAGGGTCTCGGCGATGGCGAAGGCCTCGCGCTGGTCCTTCAGCGCCTTCGAGAAATCGCCAACGGCCGTCTTGCCCACGGTGACTTCCAGGCCAGCGTCCTGCAGCCTGAAGTTCAGCGCCTCGGTGACACCGATGATGTCGGAATAACCCCGGTCGCGCAGTTCTTCGGCCAGCCAGCGGCGCAACTCCTCCGGGATCAGGTCCAGCTTCTTGGGCGGGGGCATGGTTCAGCTCCCCGGCCGGGGACGCTGGACGCCGGGATGCTTGGCGATGCCCTGGGCGATCTCGACGCCGCGCGTGGTTGCCGTGGCGACGATGAAGCCGCCCGCCAGCTCCTCGGTGGTCAGCATGCCCTGTTCGGCCAGCCAGCTCAGCTCGGTCACCACTTGGTCGCGCGAATAGGTGATCCCGAAGCGCGGCAGGAGATCGGTCATGATCGAGACGTTGGAGGTGTAGCGCGGCGCGTCCTCCAGCATCCGCAGGATCGCCAGGCGGGCGTGTTGCTGCAGTTCTTCGGCGTAACTCATGGCCGGTTCCTGTCGTTCAGAAGGTGGTCCTCGTGGCGGCTGACGATGGTTTCCAGCCGTTGCATGATCTGGGCATTGCCCCCGATCACGGCCTCCATCCGGTTCAGCGACCCGCTCATCTCGGCGATGCTCAACTGGATGCTGTGAACGTCATCCTTGGAGGGCATGCCGCTGATGGTCTGCTCCGCACGCGCGATCCGGGCCTCGTGCCGGTCCATGCGGTCGGACCCGGCCTTGAAGCGCTCATCCACCTCGGAACGCCGGGTACGGATCACCGCCACGATCATGGCGGCGAAAGAAAGCAGGATCGGGATGGCCTTCAGGGCCATGTCGAATAGATCGGCGGCAGTCAAAGGGCATCCCCCTCGGGCGCGGGATCTGCGTCGATCGCCTTAAAGGTGTCCCCGCTGGCGACCAGGCAGGAGATGCCGTTGGGCATCGTCACGGTGATCGTCCAGGTGCCCGTCCCATCGGAGGCAAAAACCTCCATGATCGCGCCGTTCGCACCCAGGCCAATGGCCTGGCGGGTTTCGCCATACATCGCAGCCAGCCGCTCGATCACGTCGGCGCGCGGCGCGCAGTGGCGCAGGGTCTGCGCCTCGGCCGGCAAAGACAGGGCGGCAAAGATCAGGAGCGTGAGGATCGCGGCGATCATTCCCATGGTCGCGGATTTCATATCGGGTCCTTTCTGGATCACTTCGACGCCCGCCAGGCGTCGAGGGCGGGATTGTCGGAAACTTCAGGAGCGCGCACCTGGGGCGCATCTCCGGCCTCAAGGGCCCCGAGGCTCTCGCGGCTGTTCAGGACGGTCTGCGTCTGCGCCATGAGGCCCGCGACGTCGCGCTGGAACTCCAGCCCCTTGGCCTGCTGACGCCCCCCGAAATAAAAGGTCACGATGACCATGATCAGCGCCCAGACCGGGGCCGGGATGATCGCCCAGGAGGCAAAGACCTTCGCCATGAAGACCGGATCGGCCACGCTCCAGATCAGCATGACGAAGACCCCCAGCACGAGCATCGGGCGCGGCAGGCGGTTCAGCCCGTCGATCAGGCTGTCCCACCAGGTGCGCCGCGTCCGGCGGCAAAACTCGGCGGCAAACTGGTCCAGCGCCGCACTGTCCAGGTCATGGCCGCGTTTCGACGCAGCCTCGGCATTGACGCGGAACACCTCCGCCAGCTCGCGCACGGCATTGCGGTCACCGCCGAAGAGCGTGGAGAGGATCTGCCCGATCAGCCCCATGCCGCCACCCGCGCCCGGAACTGCGCATCGGTCATGTGGTACTTGCGCGAGATGAACTCTTCGGCCCGCTTGATCCAGCCGCCCTTGCCGCCTGCGCGGGTGCGCGCGTACTTGCGGCTAGCCGGGCGCCGGTCGGCGATGCGGAAGTAGAAGTTGCGCCGCTCGATCCCGTAGGCATCGACCAGGAACGCCCCGGCCCGCTCCCAGGCACGGTTGGCGGCGGCGATAGTCTGCGGACCGATGACGCCATCGACGGCGATCTCGGGCGGCGCCATCTCGCACAGAAGCCGCTGCAGGATCTTCACGGCGTTGGCGCCGGCATTGACGTACATGTCGAAGACGGTGGCCCGCAGCGCCTCGGGCAACTCGTCGATGCGCGGCCCGAAGAAGTAGCGCTCCTCGAAGATCGTGACGGCATGCTCTTGCGAGAGCGCGTGCACGTCCATCACGTCGATGTCTCCGTCGCCGTCCAGGTCCCCCCAGGGGATATTGCGCAGCGTGTGGATGGTGACGCCGTACTTGGTCGCGCCGCCCGGATCGTCGGGATCGTTCACGAACCCGCCCTCTCGCGCGACGATTTCCTCGGCCATCCGGCGCACGTCATGTTTCGTGGACATCTGATACCCCCGTTGAACGGGGTCAGAATGCCGGCTTGAAACGGGTGTTTACGTTGGCAAGGTTGTCGTCAGAACAGCGACAGCTGGTCCGGATCACTCGGAGGCTGTAGCGCACCGGCTTCGCTGAGGGTGCGCTTGACGTTGGTGTAGCTGGTCTTCAGCGCGCGACAGATCTGGGACATCGTCAGACCCTCGGCATGCAATGCCCGGATCAGCCAGTTCTTCGGCATTGGGATCGTGACCCTGTTCGAGGGCATGCGGCCGCTCAACTCCCGCAGCTTGTCGGCGCCGATCAGCTGCTCGGCCGCACTGCGGCCACGGGGATCGTCAGGGAAATAGAGAGGCGAGCCACCGAACATGACCAGGAAGCTGACCGCCATGCGCGGCCCCAGGACCTCGATATAGGGATCCAGGTGCGCCGGGTGGCGCGGATATGCCACCGGCGCGGTCATTCGATGTCGCGCCTCCGGGGTGGGCCGCTGTGGCCCTTGTCGGGACGGTTCCGCTCGAAGCAAGTGGTGACATTGCCGTTCTGGCTCAGGCGGAACGAGATGCCTTCGATATTGACGGCGCACATGCCTTCAAAGCCCTCACAAGCCGCGTCGATCCGCGCGCCCAGCTCGCGCCGAAGGGCCTCGATGTCGATGCCCTGCACCCGCTCCAGGTAGCGCAAGACGGCATGGTCGGTGACCCTGTGGCGCGGCTTTTTCATTTTCCGATCCTCGACCAGTCGAAGTCGATCTTCGCGCGTTTGCCCCACTGAATCAGCGCCTGCAGCACCGCGTCGATCTTGTCGTGATCGAGCAGGCCGTCGATGTCGGCCGGGACAAAGCCCCAGGCTTCGCCGAACCGCTTCTGGATGAACTTGTTCAGCCCCTTGCGGGTCGGGTCCATCAGCTCGCCCGCGTGGCCCAGTTTCGCCCAGAGCACATGAACCAGCCGCAGATCCGCGCGCGGCGCCTTGGGGCGCTTGCCCGAAGATGGCCGGAACCCCCGAGCCTTCAGCTCGTTCAGGATGCGCTTCCGCTCATCATCGGACATCTCCGAAAGGCTGGCCTTTCCCACCAGGCGCAACTGCAGATCGTGCCGGGTCTCTGCGTCGATCCCGAGCTGACGGCAACCGACGTGGATGGTGCGGATCATATTGGCGGTCATGAAATTAACCCCGTGTAAACTCGGTTGGCAGAAGGTCATCGGATGGTGTTCAAGATCATGATCCAGGTAGATCGCGACCTGCCCGACAGGCGCCAAGGCTACGCGCGGGCTGAAACCGAGGACGAGGCCCTGGCAATGAGCGGGGCCACCATCGCGATTGCCCAACCGGGAAAGCTCTGGCCCGGCGGACCCGAAGAGACCTTCTACTGGAACATGTGACCTGACAAAGGTCCGGCGCATCATCCCCGTTCCTTCGCTCGATCGACCTCATCGTCCATCGACGCTTTGAGTGCCGTGAACCCTCGGTCGATATCGTCCAGCAAGCGGTCGATATCGGCACTGACCGGCCCTTCCTCGAAGAATCCGGCGATCTCGTAGAGCGTGCTCCTGGCCCGCTTCTCCAGTGCCTTCAGCTTGCGAAGCGACCGGGCACGCGCGTCTTTCTCACTACGGGGGCAGGCCATCACCCCATCCTCAGCGCAGCTTTGTACATCTCCAGCACCGCCTCTTCCTCGGCGATGTCGTCGGCCTCGCGCTTGCGCAGGGCGATCACCTTGCGCATGACCTTGGTGTCGTAGCCGCGCCCCTTGGCCTCGGCCATCAACTCCTTCTGCTGCTCGCCGATCTCGCGCTTTTCTTCTTCGAGGCGCTCATAGCGTTCGATGAACTGTTTGAGCTCTCCTGCGGCAATGCCGTAGCTGTCGGTCTGGTCCTGCATCACATCCTCCCTCACGCCTTGGCCAGGTCGATGGTGATGGCTTCCCAGGGCGCCTCGCCGTGGTCGCGCTGGTAGCAGCGGACGTAGGTCTTGGAGCCGACGACGCGCACGGCATCCCGGATCGCCTCCATCGCCCGTTTCCAGCGCTCGTCCGCGATCTCCAGGCGCAGTAGCATAAAGATCTCGGCGCGGTTGATCTGGCCCGCCTTGTCGGTATTGAAGGCCCGGGTCACGACCGCGCGCAACTCGTCGCCGGCATCCGCCGCCCATTCGTTCAAGCACTCGTCGATCAGATCCTTGGCGATCTGAAGCTCGGGGCCGAAATCGATCTGGTCGGCCACTTGGACCTGCACCTTCATCGTGCCGTCGAAACTCATGAAGGTCTTGTTGCCTTTCGCACCGCCCTTGGTCTCACCGTACTCCTGCGCCAGCAGCGCCTCGAAGCCCGAGAGATCCTCGAAGGTATGGTTCTTGAACCGGCTGACCTGGCAGCTCAGTTCCTTGGCGTAGCCGATCACCTTGCGAACCACCTCGTCCTGCAGCTGGTCCTGTGCCTTGACGGTCGAGAGCGGCTGCAGCCGCCCCTTGGCGTCCTTCATGTGCGGGGTGCCATCGATGTCGATGACACCCGGGATGTTCTGCTCGGTCATAGGTCTGTTTCCTCTTCTTGTGCTTCGATCAGCGAGCAATGGCACGCTGGCTCCATTTCGACGGTGCAGCGGATCGGGCGGTCGCATGTCGGGCAGACTTGATCGCCCACCCCGACGTTGCCGAGATCGGTGTAGCAACCGGGACAGGTCCAGTAATCGTGGCGGTTCGGGTTGCTGCAGTGGGTTGCGTGCGGTTCGAGAGACGGAAATCGGCTCACAGCGCCACTCCCGCCGCCCGGGCGGCGTCGGCGGTCTTAACCTGCGCATCGTGAAATACCCGTTGGCAGATCGGGCCTGCGCCCAGGCATTCGATCAGCGCGGCCATCGCAATGGTCTCTTCCATCGTCACCATCGAAGCGCCGCGCTGACCACTGCGGTCGATCTTGGCGATGGCAGAGCCAGCCTTGGCCAGCATCTCGGCCTCGGTCATGGGGGTATCAGGCATTCCTGGTCTCCTTGTTCATGGGGCAGCGATTGCAGGCGCGGAACATCTGCACCGCGCGCGTGTTGCGGGACGAGAAGGAGGTCGAGCGCCCGCGCCAGTCGCGACAGACCTTCTTGTCGATCTCGCCAAGGACCGGGCAGATCAGCGTCTCGCCCATCAGGGCGCCGCGGACCCGCTCCTCGACCGCCGCCATGTCGCCACTGTAGGTCCGGGCCAGGACGGTCGAGACCAGGGAGGCGCTGCGCCCGATCCGGAGCGCCGCCTTGTTCTGGCTGGTACGGTCGCATTCCTCGGCCAACTCGCGAATCCAGGCGGGCATCTCCGCGCCCCAGCCGGTGCGGGCTTTCTCCAAGGCGCTCATGATGTCCCTCCGGTCAACGGCTGGAAGGCATCCTCGTTCGGGTCCATCAAGCCCTTGACCCGGCGAACCACGGGGGCCTGCGGGCCGGTGTTGCGGATCAGCTGGTAGCGCGGCTGACGCCTGCCAGGGATCGCGGTCTCACGCACCTTCAGATAGCCCGCCGCCAGCAAGGACCGGCAATAGGACCGGGCCTTCTCGACGGTGACCTCGACCCCGCCCGCGTTGGCGTGCGCCGCCAGGTCGGTCGGGGTGAAGTTCGGCATGCGGCGCATGGCGCGCCACATGTTTCCCTCGGGCGTCGGGTCGGCCTTGACCGACGGCACGACGGGGATCGCCCGCGCCGCGTTGACGTAGATCTTGCGATGGCCGTCCTTGCGGGACACCCGGATCCACCCAAGGCGCGCCCAGCGACGCATGAACTTCTGCGCGGTCTCGGCGCACATGTTCATCTCTTCGAGGTCCTTCCAATGGAACTCGGCCAGTCCTTCGACCTTACGCCAGGCGTCACGCTCCATCGGGCTGCGGAAGTCGTCGCTCATGCCGCCCCCCGCTTGCGCTGAGTGCTGGTCTGCGCGCTGATTGCCCCACCGATCCCGTGGAGCTTCACCAGCGACAGGAAGTCAGTGTCGACCTGACGTTGCCCCCGCCGTCGCGCCGCCTCGCGGATCCTCTCTAAGTTGACGCTCAGCTTGCGCGCGCTGCCATCGGTCAGGCGCAGCAATTCATCAATCGCGTCAGGTGAAACCTCGATCCCGGCGCAATAGATGCGCGCCAGGTGACCCGCATCAGCGGCGTTGCATGGCAGTGTTTCGGTGCTGACCAGGACCCGGTCATAAATGTTCGGCCACTTGGTCAGGTTCGCCTCGAAGTCAGGCTCGCCCACGAAGATCAGCGGCGTGAAACAGCCCTCGTAGATGTCGCGGGCCACGTCCATCATGCCGGACTTCATCAGGTACTGGGCGTCGTCGATGATCAGCGGGCGGTCTGAGAGCGCCAGGGCGCGGCTGATCGCGTCGGCCTTGCGGGGCAGCGTGCCGCGCACCCCCTTCATCTCCAGCTCTTCCAGCAGCACGTCGGCCATGTGCTGGCGCGTCCAGGTGCTCTTGGCCTGCACGATATGCGCGTTGTACTCGTTCGCGGCCAGGGTCGTTGCCGAAGTCTTCCCCGCGCCATGCCGCCCGAAGAAAACACCGATCCCCGGAAGGGTGACGCTGCGGTGCTGCAACTGGTCGACCATTTCAAGCAACGCGGCGACGTTGCGGAGGGGGGCCAGATCGCCTTGCATGTTCTGCTCCTTTTTCATTCGTTGTTCTTGCCCAGCGCCCGGTGCATCCGAACACGGGAGCGGTATTCCGACGTGGTCTGGTACAGGGCGAGCCAGTCTGCCTGCTCGGGCGTCATGGGCTGACCGTCGACCTGCATCTGCTCCAGTTCCAGCGCCCGAGCGAAATCCTCGTCCGGATCGCGCTCATCCGGTTTCGGGGAGGCGCGGCGCTGTTCCAACTTCGTTATCCGGGCCGTCAGGCGCTCTTCCTCCTCGGGAACCTCGGCTCTGCGCCGTCCGCCCTTGGGCGCGGCTGGATGGATCTTGGGCAGTCGGATCACGCCCGCATCCGGCAACCCGTCGCCCAGCGCATCCTCTCGCGCTGCCGCAAGTCGCTTGGACGCGGCCGCATCGGTCATCTTCTTCTCGATCCGGGCTTGTTCCCGCGTCAGGCGCTTGAACGCCTTCTTATCGCGGTTGTGTTCCTTGGCATCCGCCACCGAGAGGAACCCTCCGGCACGTTTGACCGGCGCCTCACCCAGGAAGGTGCCATCCATCTGGTAGACCAGCAGACCGGCATGCAGATCGTCCGGGTCGAACCGAACGGTGACGTCCTTGCCTGCGATCTGCCACATCCACTCGGCCCAGTAACGCGAGCCGTAAATAGAGACCTCGCCATTCTTGCGATCCGCCCGGACACCTTCGGCCCGCATCAGCCAGAGGCGCTGCTGTTCCTCCGTTGCCTTGGTGATCGGCGAGGCCGCGTAACTCTCGTTGAACACCTCGTCGAAGGACCGATGATTGGCCACTTCCGACCGCCGTCCCCGCCGGGCGTTGTGCGCCGCGATCTCGCGTTCCAGGACCGCGCGGAAATCCTCCAGCGGGATGGCTCGTGCGCCGTGGTTTTCCGGCTTCTCGACCGTGTTGCGCCCGGTGTAGGCGCCCACGAAGGCCGGGTTCTTGGCCACCCGGTCGCACAGATCCCGGAAGGCGCGCTCGATGGGCTTGGCCTGGCCCCAGCCCGGCGTCGCGAAATGCAGCTCGATCCCCAAGAGTGGGAAGAGGCCCAGCACCTCACCCTGCACCAGCTTGAAGCGCTTCCGATGCTCGGTCTGGCCGGTCATCACCTTGTTGACGAACTCATGCCCGTTATCCATCAGGCAGTGCTGCGGGATGCCGTAGCGGCGCACCAGGTCACCGAAGGCCAGCTGCACAGTGTGCCCGTTCGCCGTTTCCGAGAGGCGGTAGGCCAGGAACTTGCCGCTGTAGATGTCGGAGATCGCGATCATCTGGATCCGGCCTGGCTTCTCGCGGTCCGGAAATTGGATGAAGACGTCGAACTTGTGATAGTCGGTCTGCACCGCCTCCATCGCATGCATGTAAGTCTTGTCGCGGGTCTGGTGCGGGAAATACCGGCTCAGCGCATGGGCACCTTTGCGCAGGTAGACCTGCACATGTTCGGGCACGGTCTCGGCAATGGTGCGACGCACCTTCCAGAGCGGTGCAACCGGGATGCCTTCCTTCTGCGCAACCTCCTCGGCCCAGTCATAGGCCGCTGTCAAAGGCGGCTGCGACTTGGTCAGGAAGTAGGTCTTCACCAGGTCGAGGAACGCGTCATCCAGCGGCGTCTGCGTCTTGCGTCCCCTACCTGACGCGGGCACTAGGTAAGGCAGCCAGTCTTCGGGCGCGATGCCCTCGACCAGGGCCAGCCAGTTCCAGAGGGTCTTCTCGGAACGCTTGGTCTGCCGGGCCACGGCGCGCACCGCCTCGGTGCGGGTCAGGCCTGCGCTCTCCAGTGCATCGATCTCGCGCAGCGCCGCCAGGCGCATCTCGGCGGTTTCCTTGGCTTTGGCCTTCAGCTTGTCGAATTCCGCCCAGGCCTGGTCACGGGGCCGCTTGGGGGCCTCCGGGGCCGCATTATGCATTCCATGCATTTTGCTCAGCGCGACCTTGGCCCGCGTCGGGAACAGGCTGACATGGTATTCGAGGCCCCCGCCCCGACCTTTGCGGCGGCGCACCTTGCCGGGCTGGCTGGCCCAAGCATTTCGGCGCGACAGCTCGTTGACGCCCTGCTTGGTTGCGGGCATGTCGGGCAGCCGGGCCTCGGCAATTTCGGTGGCCGTCCACCAGGTCTGGGAGGGGGCGTCTGTCATTCGGATAGCCCCTTGTCCATTTCGTCCAGGAGCGACCAAACCTCGGTGCCGTGCTCCTCCAGGAACCGACGACGCGCCTCTTTGTTGGCGCGCTTCCAGGCATCGACCATCCGGGTGTGAGCTGCGTCGGTGGCATCCTTCGGCGCAGGGCCTTCACCGCGCGCGGCCTTCACTCGGCGCAAGGCGTCGGCGGCACTTTTGGCCTCGCCCTTGGACATGAGATCGACCACGTCGTAGCGATCAGTCACTTCGGAGATCTTCGACAGTTCCATCAAATCGGCCAGCGCAACTGGTTTCGGCGCGCTGCGCAGCAGATGAATATCGCGAGGGTCCAGCACCGTCCCGGCACGCACGAGGCGGCGTACATGGCGGTCAGATACGCCCATCGTCTGCGCCACAGCCTCGGCAAAGGATACGACGGACATCGTGTCCGCCGTATCCCAGCGCTTGGCCACGAGACCCGCCCCGATCTGGGCTTTGGCCTCGGGATGCATTCGCTCATAGACCTCTTTGCGGCGCGCGAGGAAGACAGCGGTATCCAAGGCCGACAGTTCAGCGCCCGCTAGGTTATCGTCGATCTCCATCAACTGCGCGAAGTCATCGGCGCAGCTCCAGCAGGTGACCTTGATCGTCTCGTAACCGTCGACCCCTTCGTCGCGCAGCTCACGCGCGGCAGTCAGGCGGTGCCCGCCCGCCAAAAGGACGATCTTGCCGCCCTTCTTCAGTTTGCGAACATGGATCGGGTCCTTGATCACGCCCAGCTCGCGGATCGAGGTCTTAAGTGCCTCGACCCCGGCGACGCTGACCGGCCGCAGGCGGTTGCCCATGTCGATCTCGTCCACCGGCAGCTCGGTGATCGTGGTGATGATCTTACCCATCGGCGCGCGGCCCTTTCGTCATCTTGTAGTACCAGCGGGGCTCACCATTCGGCCCGTCGCTGCGGCGGGTGCAGTCGATCTTCGCGCCGATGCAGCGCAGTTCGGAAATGATCGCGCTGACGGCGGGCGCCTTGGCCCGTGTCATGATCTCCAACGTGGAATGCTCGCGCCTGTCGCTCAGCACCTTGAGGACACGCTGCAGGCGCGCGGACTTGATCGAGGCGTGATTCATGCGGATAGCCCCTGGCGACGGTCGAAGGGATCGGCTCCGCGCCGACACCCGTTGCACATGCGGTTGTGCAGTCCTTCGCTGATGAAGGGCGCGCCGCAGCAAAGGCAGGGGCGGCGACGCCGCCGCGCCTCGCGGTTCATCTCGACACAGCGGTCCTCGGCAACAGACCGGGAACTGACCTGGTTGCTGACCTTCTCACGCGTCCGGCGGTTAAACACGGCCCAGCCATAGCCGCTCTGTCTGACCTGGTACGGCTCATACATGGCGCCGCTCCCGCGCATAGCTGGTGGCACTGGCCACCAGGGCCTCGATGGCAATCAGCGTGCCGCTTGCTTCCAGCGCGTCGAGGAGGTCGATGGCGTCACGTTCCAGCACCAGGGCGTGCCCGATGTTTTGGGCAGACGTATCGATCAAGCCCACAGCCTGCGCCGATGCGGCCAAGCGGCGATGGTCGCGGGCCTTGGACATCAACTGCCGAAGAGAGATCAGGTTTTTCCGGGTTTCAGGGGGCATTGAACGCTCCTTCAAACGGGCAGGAACAGGGGCACAAACAACGCGCCGATCAGCAGGATCGCGATGCAGACACCGGCGATCCCGTCGCCGATCCAGCTGTCACTGATCCACCGTTCGGCGCGGACGATCCGATCCCACGCCGCGCGCCACCGGGAGGAGGTGGCGGCACGCGGCGTGAGGGGCTGCAACGCCGGGGCGCCGCAGGATCCGGACAGGCCCATCTGCTCGTGAGTGGTGGCCTTGCCTGTGCCAGGCCCGTCCGGTGTGTCGAGGTCAAAGAAAGCGTCCCGGAGCGCCTCGGCATGGTCGCGCAAATGCGTGACCGTGTAGGCAAGCTCCGGATGATAGCGGGGGTCGATCACCGTCTCGATGAGCGTGGCGCCCAGGGCGATCCGCTCGCGGTCGGTGAGGCCCGCGCCAACTTGGTGGGCACGGAGAACGATGTCGGCACAGGTCAGCATCACAGCACCCCCGTCAGCTTGAGAACGGCCAGCCAGAGGCAAAGCCCGGCTATGGCCAAGGGGATCATCCACCAGCCGTGCGGCATCACGCGGCTCCTTTGCTGGCGGGCTTGGCGACGGGACGCTCGATCTCCGCAGGCCATTCCAGATCGGACGGCCAGTTCTCGGAGAACCAGGTCAGGGCGGAAAGGAAGCGGTCTGGCGTAATGTATGCTGGCCGCCCCTTTGGAGTGCCCTCGCGATACACACGAAGACGCTTCCCGTCATTCAAGGCCAAAGTCGAGACTGTGCTCTCTGCCAGACCGGTGTGCGCTGTATACGCTCCCGCCAACGTCAAAACGTCGGTCACAAGGTTGCGGATTGATTTCATTGCTCTGCCTCGGTATGCATACCTAATTAGTATTTGGTACACTTACCGATAGTCAAGCAGAATTTTACTCGGTACATGTACCGATGACATGGATGTTAAGATGCGGTTCGAACAAGCAATCAGAGACCGGCTTGAACAGCTGGGCATGAAGCCATTTGCTGCTGAGCAAGCCTACAACCTGCCACCTGACACACTCAGGAACATTCTAAACCCGAGGAACAAAAACGGCGCCGGTCCGAAGCTCGCAAAAATTTCTGAAGTTTGTGAAGCGCTTGGGATCGAGATTTCCTTCGGCCCGCCCCGCTCAGTTGAACCGACCACGGAACTCGACGGCGAACGCTTCGCCACCATCGCCCGATACGAGGCCAGCGCCGCCGCTGGGCACGGCGTGGTCAACCTCGACGCCCCGCCAAAAGATCATCTCGCCGTTCCGCGCGACTGGCTGATCGAAACCGGCATCCGCCCAGACCGCTGCATCCTGATCACCGCACGCGGGGACAGCATGGCGCCGGCGATCTCCAACGGTGACCTGGTCATGATCGACCGGCACCGGACCGAGATCACCTCGGGCAAGCTCTACGTCTACAACGCGCCCGAAGACGGCACGCGGGTCAAGCGCCTGGAACTGCTCCCAGGCACAGCGATCATCGCCCGCAGCGACAACCCCGACCAGAAACGATACCCGCCCGAATACCACACCGGCCCCGCCATGAACGCGATCTCGCAGAACATCCTGGGCGAGGTGGTCTGGTCAGGGCATCTTTGGCGATAGAAAAACAATTAAAGGCCCCGATTCCAACCTAAGCCAGCGGTGGCACATTTACCTTGAAGACACTGTTTTGTCCCCGAACTCACTTGGATCCAAGATGCCCGACCTATCCGCTTTGCTGGCTCCCTTGAAATCACCAAAGACTGCCCTTGCGGTCTTCCTCTTCGCGGCAGCATTGCTGTTCGCGCCGTTCGATTGGTTGGGCATCGAGCGCCCGGCCTTCACAACCGAATATGAGAGTTTCTTTGTCGTCATTCTTTTTCTGTCAGCCGCCATCCTTGCCGTTGAGACCTTGTCGAAGGCGTGGAGACTGGCAAAGCGACCATACTACGCGAAGAAGCGAAAACAGATGGTCGAAGAAGCGTTTTTATCGCTGAACCTTCAAGAGCTGTGTGTTCTATGGGCGATGACTGATTCAGGCGTTAGGACCATCAAGGGGGCATCAAGTAACCCCATTCTGCTCTCTTTACGCGAAAAAGGCTGCCTTCGGCTCATGCCCGGTCTGCAATCCTTCAACCAACTGCACCACGCGATGCCTGATGACATTTTCAAGATCGTCGCCAAGCGCGGCTATGATCGGATGCCCGACGACTTCAAGAACTCTGTGCGTTTTGAAGACGAAGTTCGAAATATCCTTCACGAGGCGACAGACCCGTGGAGCTAAGTAATGGTGTAGATAGACCTTTCTAGACATCACTTATCTAATCCGGAGTTTGACATGAGAATTGCAAGAACGCTTTTGATCGTCGTAGCCTCGGCGCTACCGGCTTCCGCTCAGTCCCCCGAAGAGGTGGAGAAGATCAGCAAAATGATCATCGAAAACGCGGAATGTCGGATTGACATCCTACGCTGGAACGCCGGTATGCAAGGCGAGTTCTTAAGCAAGTACGGCGATTTTGCCGACGATGTGATCGGGGCATGCGGGTTGTCAATTCAAGCCCGGGAAAGCCTCATTCAGAGCTTCCTGGAGAAATATCCAGGGGCTCTGTCTGCACCCGACCAATGACCTGAACACCTAAAATCACTTTCCAGTTTGCACGAAGGTATGGCATGGCACAAATCCTGTCAGGCCTTTGTTTTTGCGCCCATAATCGCTTTCTGGAAAGTCAGAACCGAACTGGAAGCCGGATTTTCCGGTTCCCGATACCCAGAACCCGGTTCAAAGCCGGTTTACAGGCCCCTGAAACGCCGATTAAACCAGTATTGAAAGGGGTTTGCGCGTCTCACCCCTCCATCGCCCTGGTTTCGGTGCCTGGCACGCGGATCGGCCCGATTTGCCCGTTTTCAGGGGTTACTGAAAAACTCCGGCGCGGCGCGCTGGGTGACCCTCTGAACCTGTGAACGCCCTTATTTTATTGGCGATCCGGCTTCTACCGCCTTCATCGGGCCTCTTCCGCCTTCACTGTAAGAATAAGTGTCACCTAACAGCCAGCCGCCGATTTTCCAGTGAATTGAACTTGGTTGTTCCGCCAAGGCGTTGCGGCCTGCGCAGGCCAACAAAGACCGGGCCCGGGATTAGTGCTGCTCCTTCGATCACCTATCGTGATGCGAGGGAGCACAACGGTGACATGACAGTGAACGGCAGACTTTCGGTCGGAGGCTGCGCGCTTTGCCCTGACCAGTGACCTGTCGGAGGAGCTTGTCAATCTCTCCTTGGGGCAATCCCAGGAAGACCGTCCGTCTGCCACTTGGGCCGGGCAGCGTTCCCTAGACCCTTACCCACTTGCGACGCATGATGACCGTGACTTTCGAGGTTGGCGGACAGCGACACCATCGCGGTTCATTTGCCGCCGCCATGGTCCCAAGCGCCGGGAATGCCAAACAACAGTTCCTACCGATCCCGACCAAGCAGACAATAGCGCTGCCATGCGTGCGGATCGTTGCCAGGTTCAGGGAGAGGCGCGACCTCTGGATGGCAGCGGTCATCGGTCAAACCTCGCCGATCTCCCTTCGTCAAAGGCCAGCTCCCTTTCATGTCCACCGTTGTCCCGATCAAAGTCGATCTGAAAAAGGATTGCAGGTCTCGCACCACGCGCCGTTTCATGAGAACACTGTTGCAGGCCCCGATCGTCGCCTCAGAAAGACCCGTCCATGATGACCAGCCTGAGCACCCTCACCCAGTTCCTCGACCGCGGCGGCCCCGCACTCTGGGCCATCGCGATCCTCTCGGTACTGACACTGACGCTCATCCTGTGGAAGCTGTGGCAACTCCTGCGTCTGGGCACCTGGAAACGCGTCGGGGCCGAGACCGCCCTGCGGTTCTGGGGCCAGGGGCAAACCACGTTGGCGATGAGCCATATCTCCTTTGATCCGGCACCGCGGTCTCGCGTGGCACAGGCCGCGATGCAGGCGCGCCTCTCGATCCCCGAGGAAGACGCCCGCGAAGAGGCGGCCCGCCAGGCTCGCGCGGTGCTGACCGAAACGCGGCTTGGCCTACGGATGCTGGACCTGGTGGTGACCATCGCGCCGCTGATCGGCTTGCTGGGAACGGTGCTGGGCATGATCGACGCATTCCAGGCACTGCAGGACAGCGGACAGCAGGCCGACCCGGCGACCTTGGCCGGCGGCATCTGGGAGGCCCTACTGACCACAGCCGCCGGCATGGCCGTCGCCATCCCGGCCAGCGTCATGCTCTCGGTCTTTGATGGCATGACAGATCGGCTGGCGCATGACCTCGAGGACATCGTGACCCGCGTTTTCACCACGCCCTGGGCCTATGCTGGGGAAGAAGAGGACGCCCCGGACACCGCCTGACCCATGCTGAACCTTCCCGCTTCCCCGCGCCGACGCCGCCCCAGCCTGACGCCGATGATCGACGTGGTCTTCCTGCTGTTGGTCTTCTTCATGCTGGTGGCGCGTTTCGGCGGGACAGAGGGGCTGTCGCTGGTGCTTGCCACCCCCGAAGGCAGCAGCGCCTACAGCGGCCCGCCCCGGCTGGTCGGCGTTCTGCCCGAAGGCGTCACGCTCAACGGACGGCCCGTCATGGACCTGCCGGGCGCGCTGGCCCCGCTGATGGCCTCACCGCAGGACATCGTGGTGGTCCGCCCGGAGCCCGGTACCGGCGTCGCGCGCCTGGTTGAGGTGCTGGAAACATTGCGCAAGGCCGGGCTGACCGGGTTGACCGTGGTAGAGTAGCGCCATGTTTCCTTCCCGTCTCCACACCCCCCGCCGCTTCTGGCCCGGCCCGGCCAAACCCGGGCGCGAACCCGTGGTTCCGATGATCAACGTGGTTTTCCTGCTGCTCATCTTCTTTCTGCTGGCTGCGCAATTCGCCGATCCCGGCGGCACAGGGCGCAGCAAGCTGGCAGTCGACAGGCCCGCAGAAATGCAACGCGTTCTGGTGCTCGCGCCGTCGGGCATGGTCACCTTCGGCACCTTGCGCGGTGAAGAGGCCATTCGCGCCGCCGCCTCTGCGGGCATGGTACGCCTGCAGACCGACCGACAGACCCAGGCAGCCCTGCTGGCCCGCCTCCTCTCCCGCCTGGCCGAGGCCGGGGCGGGCCGGGTCGATCTTGTGACCACCGGGGAGGGCACGGAATGACCGGGCGTCACCTCTTCGAAGGTTTGGTCTGCCTGGGTCTGGCGCTGGCCGTCCACGCAGTGGTTCTGGCCCTGATCGCGCTACCGAACGGAGAGACCTCCGATCCGGCCTTGAACCTGGTCCCGGCCTCTCCGGAACTGGGCGCGCTTGTCGCCGCCTGGGATCGACCTCCGGACACGGACATTCCGCAAGCGCCCGATGCGCCGCCGGACGAGGCCGCGCCCGCAGCCCCCGCCAAGGGACCGCTGACACCAACACGTACGCCCGTGCCCCGTGCGCCCGGCATGCCTGCTGTGCCAAGCGCACCGCCCGAGGCCGATCCGACCCCGCGTCCGCGGCCCGTCTCCGGAGGCCCCGCCCCGGACGCTCCGCGCTTGCCCGCCCCCTTTTCC
>NZ_JASHJL010000099.1 GCF_030733205.1 Mameliella sp. MMSF_3455 | reverse complement strand
CGTGGCCGCAAAAGCCTTGCCGTCAATGATTGTTGCGCTCATCCGTCTTTTCCTTCCTTGCCGATCACCCGTTCCTCACGGGCAATCACCGTCTCGATCATGAGTGTCCAAATCGCCCGGGCGAGTTCCGGATCCAGCCCCTCGGCCCGGGCCCTGTCGCCGACATTGGCCAGAACCGCCTCGATCCGGCGCGGCGCCCGGGCCGCGATGCCCTCGCGGGCCTTCAGGTCGGGCGCGCGATCGGTATAGCCTTCACGCTCTGCCAGAAGGCGCACCAGCTCGCGGTCGATCTCGTCGATGCAGAGCCGAAGCTCCGCCATGGTCTCAATGGTTTCGGGGGCAGGACGCGTCATGGATTTCCCTTTTCGCAATGGAACCTGCCCATCCCTACCGTCATTTTCCGGCGCCGTCCGGCCCCGGGAAAACCATCCCGCAAAATTCCGGGATTTTTTTCCAGAGCCACAGAACCGGCAGCAGCAGCACGAACCCGAGTCGGCCTTCCCTGCCGCTGCCTCCCGGGATCAGCCAACGTGCCAGCGTCACCCCGATCACCGCCGTCACGATGATCAGGACCGGCAAACCGAACACGCCCGCGACGATGATCGTACCGCGCGGGCGTGCCCTCTTTGTCGCTCAGAACAGGCCTTCGATCTGGCCCGCGTCGTTCAGGCGGATGCTTTCCGACGCCGGCACCCGGGGCAGGCCCGGCATGGTCATGATCTCGCCGCAGACGACGACGATAAAGCCCGCCCCCGCCGACAGCCGCACCTCGCGCACCGGCACCGAATGGCCGGTGGGCGCGCCACGCAGGTTCGGATCGGTCGAGAAGGAATACTGCGTCTTGGCCATGCAGACCGGCAGGTTGCCATAGCCCTGCTCTTCCCAGAGCTTCAGCTGATCGCGGATCTTCTTGTCCATCAGCGCCTCGTCGGCGCGGTAGATCCGCTTGCAGATGGTCTGGATCTTCTCGGCCAGCGGCATCTCGTCGGGATAGATCGGCGAGAAGTTGGCGCTTTCGCCCTCTGCCACCGCCACGACCTTGCGGGCAAGATCGGCCGAGCCTTCGGACCCCAGTTCCCAGTGACGGCTCAGCACCGCCTCGGCGCCGTGGCTGGCGACATAGTCCTTGATCGCCGCGACCTCGGCATCGGTATCGGTGACGAAGTGGTTGATCGCCACGACAACCGGCACGCCGAAGGATTTGAGGTTCTCGATGTGACGGCCCAGGTTCGGGCAGCCCTTCTTGACCGCCTCCACGTTCTCGGCGCCCAGGTCGGCCTTTGCCACGCCGCCGTTCATCTTCATCGCGCGCACGGTGGCCACGCAGACCACGGCGGACGGCGCAAGACCGGCTTTGCGGCACTTGATGTTCATGAACTTCTCGGCCCCCAGGTCGGCGCCAAAGCCCGCCTCGGTCACGACGTAGTCGGCCAGTTTCAGCGCCGTGGTCGTCGCGATGACCGAGTTGCAGCCGTGCGCGATATTGGCGAAGGGGCCACCGTGCACGAAGGCCGGGTTGTTCTCCAGCGTCTGCACCAGGTTCGGCTGCATCGCGTCCTTGAGCAGCACCGTCATCGCGCCCTCGGCCTTGATGTCGCGGCAGAAGACCGGCGACTTGTCGCGGCGATAGGCGATGATCATCGCGCCCAGGCGCTCTTCGAGGTCCTTGAGATCCTTGGCAAGGCAGAGGATCGCCATGACCTCGGAGGCCACGGTGATGTCGAACCCGTCCTCACGCGGGAACCCGTTGGCCACGCCGCCCAGCGACGAGGTGATCTGCCGCAGCGAGCGGTCGTTCATGTCGACGACCCGGCGCCACTGGACCCGGCGCAGGTCGATCTCCTGCGCGTTGCCCCAGTAGATGTGGTTGTCGATCATCGCCGACAGCAGGCTGTGCGCGCTGGTGATGGCGTGGAAGTCGCCGGTGAAATGAAGGTTCATCTCCTCCATCGGCACGACCTGCGCCTTGCCGCCCCCGGCGGCGCCGCCCTTCATGCCGAAGTTCGGTCCAAGCGAGGCCTCGCGGATGCAGATCATCGCCTTCTTGCCGATCTTGTTCAGACCGTCGCCAAGACCCACCGTCGTCGTCGTCTTGCCCTCGCCCGCAGGCGTCGGGTTGATCGCCGTCACAAGGATCAGCTTGCCGTCCGGACGGTCCTGAACCGAGTTGATGAAATCCTGGCTCACCTTCGCCTTGTCGTGACCGTAGGGCAGCAGGTGCTCACCCGGAATGTTCAGCG
>NZ_JASHJL010000098.1 GCF_030733205.1 Mameliella sp. MMSF_3455 | reverse complement strand
ACCCGGCCTTGAAACCCGCACGCCCCCGCTAACTATGGGATCATGCCCGATACGCCCCCCTTTGTACCCACACATGCCGCCGCGCACGCGACGCTGCAGCGCTTTGTGCCGGAGGCGGGCGCGCGCTATGCCGCCCGCCGGAACTTCGACCTTGGACCGGGGCGACATCAGGCGGTGTCACAGCTTTCGCCCTACCTCCGGCACCGCGTCCTGACGGAACAGGAGGTTCTGCACGCGGTCCTTGCGCATCATTCCCCGGACGCGGCAGAGAAATTCATCCAGGAAGTGTTCTGGCGGACCTACTGGAAAGGCTGGCTGGAACTGCGGCCCTCGGTCTGGCAGGAATATCGGGCGCGGCTTTTGCATCAGCTGAACCGGGTCCAGAGCGAGGGCGGCCTGAGACAACGCTGGCAGGCGGCCTGCACCGGAGAAACCGGGATTGCCTGTTTCGACGCCTGGGCAGAGGAACTGGTCCGGACCGGCTATCTGCACAATCACGCGCGGATGTGGTTCGCCTCGATCTGGATCTTCACCCTGAACTTGCCGTGGGAACTGGGCGCGGATTTCTTTCTGCGGCACCTTCTGGACGGCGATCCGGCCTCGAACACGCTAGGCTGGCGCTGGGTTGCGGGGCTGCAGACGCGCGGCAAGGCCTATGTCGCTCAACCCGCCAATATTGCCCGCTTCACCGAAGGCCGGTTCACACCGGCCCACGACGAATTGAACACGGCGGCCACGCCCCTGGATGGCCCGGCCCCGCCGCCGCCCCTGTCGCCGCCTGTGGGCGGGCGGATGGATCCGGACCTGCGGACGCTTTTCGTGCTGCATGAGGATGACCTGTCGCCCGGCTGGATGCTCGACGCAGGTCTGCGTCCGACAGGAACGGCCCTGCTGACCTCGGGCGCGCGCCTCAGCCCCATGGAACCGGCGCCGCAGGTCACACGGTTCCGCGCGGCGCTGGTGCAGGAGACGGCGGACCGCTGGCAAGACCGGCTTGGCCCCACCCGCAAAGCGCAAACCGCAGAGGATATCGCGGCAATGGCAGGCGACCTGGACGCCGAACAGATCGTCACCGCCTATGCCCCGACAGGTCCCGTGGCCGAGATCCTGCAAGAACTGGACGGCGTCGAGCAGCTGCTGCGCCCCTACGATGCACGGGCCTGGCCGCACGCCACCGCGGGCTTCTTCAAGTTCCGCAAGTTCATTCCCACACTGCTGGCAGCCCTGGACAGTCCTGCCTGAAGGTTCAATGACCGATCCTTTGCACGCCGGAACAGACATGCGCGGCGCATTCCATCTCGAGCGTGACATCGGTCAGGCCGTGAGCTTCCTCCAGACGGGCTTTCACGGTCTGCTTGATCGAATCCGCCTGCGCCCAATCGCCGGTCTTGATCACCATATGGGCCTGCAGGGCGGCCTGGTGCTCATCCATCTGCCACAGATGCGCATGATGCAACCCGGCGACGCCTTCCACCGCCTCGGCAGTGGCCAGCACGCTTTCCGGCGCCAGCCGCGGCGGGCTGCCCAGCATCAGGATCCGGATGACACCGCCAATCTCGCTCCAGGCCATCCAGAGGATATATCCCGCAATCAACAGGGTGATCGCCGGGTCCACCCAGACCCAGTCAAAGGCCCAGATCAGCGCCCCGGCCAGGATCACCGCCAAGGATCCCATCGCATCGGCCAGGTTATGCAGAAAGGCGGCACGGATGTTCACGCTGGTCTTCGACATCGTATAGGTCAGCGCCGCGGTCGCCAGGTCGATCACCAGGGCCACGGCGGCGATGACGATGACCAGCCAGCCGACCACCTCCTGCGGATCGAAGAACCGCAGGATGGCTTCGTAGACCAGGTAAAGCCCGATCACGATCAGTGTCGTCAGGTTGATCAGCGCCGCGACCACCTCGGCCCGGCCATAGCCGAAGGTCATGTCGGAATCCGCGGGTCGGCGCGCGATGCGCCGGGCAAGGGCCGCAATCATCAGGCTGGCCGCGTCCGAGAAATTGTGCAGCGCATCGGCAATCATCGCCAGAGACCCGGACAGGATCCCGCCCACTACCTGCGCGAGGGTCAGCGCGAGGTTCACGCCGACGGCAGCAGCCATGCGGGCATCGCCCGCCTCTGGATCGACATTGTGGTGATGATGGTGATGTCCGTGTGGCATGGTCAGAAGAAGCGCGCTTTGGCGCCAAAGGTCAACCGGGTCGCCGCGGCGGGTGAGGCGACCGCAGCAGCAGGACGTCGCGCTCCAACCACCACGTGGCCTGCGTCCCGTGTTTCTTTGGGCCTCAAATACCTCTGGGGGTCCGGGGGCAAAGCCCCCGGCGGATCGCCGCACCGCAAGGCGCGGCGGTCC
>NZ_JASHJL010000096.1 GCF_030733205.1 Mameliella sp. MMSF_3455 | reverse complement strand
TGCCCTCCGTTCGGTTCCAATGGAACCATCATGGCATATGAGATGCCGTTGGTGGGGGCATCCACCGCATCAGTTCACACGCCCGTCTACGCCTCCTTCTCAGCGAACTGCTGGATTGCGGTGCCAGCTCGCTGAGCCCGCGCATGGCGTTCCTGATCAAAGATATGCGGTTGCGCTGGGAAGAACTGGATCGTCGCATCGCCGCCTTTGATGCTGAGTTCACAGCCATGGCGCGGACCGACGTCTGGGCGCGCCGACTGACAAGCATCCCCGGGATCGGCGCGCTGAACGCCACTGCACTGGTTGCCGCAGTCGGGGACGGCGCAACTTTCGACAAGGGGCGCGACCTCGCCGCCTGGTTGGGTCTCGTGCCCCGCCAAGCCACCACCGGTGGACGGCCAAGACTTTTGGGGATCACAAAGCGCGGAAGCCGGTATCTTCGCAAGATGCTGATCCAAGGCGCGCGATCGGCCATGCCATCGTTGGTGAAGAGCGACACGGCCGTTGGAGCATGGCTGCGTGGACTTCTCGCTCGCGCGCACCCCAATGTCGTCGTCGTCGCCCTGGCGGCCAAGATGGCACGCACTATCTGGGCGCTCCTTCGCCACGGGCAGACTTACAGCCCTGTGCCGTTGGCGACGAACTGAAGAACATGCGTCCGGTTGGGACAGTTTCGGACGCGACGAACTGCGAGTGGTAAAAGGAAGATGGCCTGACAGTCGATCGGCGTCCTGAAAACCTCCGGCGAAAAATGGCTCTCGAAGCCGGCCCCTTTATGAGGATTGGGACGCGCGGATCTCCATCTTGGCGGCGGCTATCGTGCCGACATGCCGGATACGTTTGTGCAGACTGATTACGCCGTCACCCAATCGTCGCTTGCCCCGGGGCGGGCCATACGTTTTCACGCCCAGGCTGGACGCTGTTCGGTGGGCTTTGAGATAGGTCGCATCGATCATCGCGGTCTTCTCTTCGCCGT
Source organism: Mameliella sp. MMSF_3455 (assembly GCF_030733205.1). Classification (GTDB taxonomy): domain Bacteria; phylum Pseudomonadota; class Alphaproteobacteria; order Rhodobacterales; family Rhodobacteraceae; genus Antarctobacter. Next base: position 1,574 of record NZ_JASHJL010000096.1, on the reverse strand, counting down.
GTTCGGCCGCCAACCCGGCCATCATCTGCGCGAAGATGCCCTTCTCGCTCCATCGCTTCCAGCGGTTGTAGAGTGTCTTGTGTGGGCCGTATTCCACAGGCGCATCGCGCCAACGCAACCCATTGCGATTGATGAAGATAATCCCACTCAGCACACGCCGGTCATCAACGCGCGGCTTGCCGTGGGACTTGGGAAAGTATGGCTCCAGACGCGCCATCTGCGCCTCGGTCAGCCAGAAGAGATCAGACATGTCACCGCTCGTTTTTCCAGCCATGAATCATGACGCAAGACGGAAATCAATGGGTCCTGAGCCTAGACAAGGCCAGCCGATACCGACAATGATCATCCACAATGACCCTCGCCTGAACGAAGGAAAATCTTGGGGCAAGTCAAGGTGCGCAAAAAATCGGAGGCGACAACGCATGACGGCATCACGCGGACCAATGAGCAGCAAATAGCCCTCGCACGGGGGACAAAAAGAACGTTCGTTTAACTGCACCACGTGCAAACGACGTACACAAGAAAGGCGTAGACGGAGTTGGCAGAACGAACAAAAACGCAATTCCAACAAGTGTCTTTGGCTGATCAGGCCAAAGATGCCCTCAAGAAAGAGATATTTTCAGGTGCGCTAAAACCCGGGGAGCGGATTGATATATCGGAGTATGCCAAGCGTTGGGCGATCAGTCCAACGCCTTTGCGGGATGCTCTAAAGAACCTCGAAGTCAGCGGCATCGTCGAAGTATCGCCACGCAGAGGCGTCTTTGTGGCGAAGCTCGATGAGAGAGCGTTCCGGGAAATTCTGGACCTTCGTATCTGTCTTGAGCCCGCGGCGGTGAGATTGGCCGCGCCGAATATTCCACGCGAGGTTGCGGAGGCAGCACGCGACGCTTACCTGAATGCAGGGAACGCGCGCCCCGAGGATCGTGTGGCTGCACTTGAAGAGGTCGACTTTCTTATTCACCGACTGGCCAAGGAATACTGTGGAAATTCTCGCCTAAAACGGATGTTGGAAAGCGCTTGGGACCAATTCCAGTGGAGCCGGCACGCCATCATTTGGAAAGTGGAAGTTCCTTTTGATCTCACGTTGCCTGAGCACATTCGTATTTGCGAATGTCTAATCAAAGGTGATGGCGCGTGCGCAGAAACGGCCATGCGGCAGCATTTGGAACACTCCCGAAAGCGGCTGAGTTCAAACACGCACGGGGTGGACACCTAGCCCGGATAATTCACGAGAGGCGGCGGAGGTAGCGTAACCGGTTGAAATGCAGTATGTTTTGGTTGTCGACACCAAACATACGGTTTTCAGGAGGAAGACCTCCGCCGCCTTCTCGTGAATTATCCGGGCTAACCGCTCCGCGGCGGTAGACGCAGCCAGGTGGTATCGGTCCAGAGCGCGATTTCGAGGTCCCAGCCCGCCTATTCGCCGGTTGCGCTTGCGGCGACAATGTAGCGGTCACCGTCGTCCGGGCCGGCAACCAATGTTTCTCGTTGAAGCTATGAACTGATGCGGTGGATGCCCCCACCAACGGCATCTCATATGCCATGATGGTTCCATTGGAACCGAACGGAGGGCA
>NZ_JASHJL010000095.1 GCF_030733205.1 Mameliella sp. MMSF_3455 | reverse complement strand
GCATAGAGAGGTGTGGTTTTTACTAGGTTTGGCGGCGACCTACTCTCCCACGTCTTGAGACGCAGTACCATTGGCGCGGTGGCACTTAACGGCCGGGTTCGGAATGGATCCGGGTGTTTTGCTCACGCTATGACCACCAAACCGAGGAAAAACCACATCGCTGCGGGGATTGGGTTTGGTGGCGGACAGCGTTTCGCGAAGCGATACCGCGTTGCCACGCCTTTCCAATCCTGGCGCAACGTCAATCAACATCGTTGTCCGTGTCAGGACACCTATGGTGTATGCCTTGATGTCCGTAACATGGTTTTTGGAACCTTGCTGTTACTGGATCAAATCAAGCCTATCGGACCATTAGTACCGGTCAACTGAACACATTGCTGTGCTTACATCTCCGGCCTATCGACGTGGTGGTCTTCCACGGTCCTCAGGGATACCTTGTTTTGAGGGGGGCTTCCCGCTTAGATGCCTTCAGCGGTTATCCTGTCCGATCATAGCTACCCTGCACTGCTGCTGGCGCAACAACAGGTCCACCAGTGGATCGTTCACCCCGGTCCTCTCGTACTAGGGGCAACTCCTCTCAAGTATCCTACACCCACGGCAGATAGGGACCGAACTGTCTCACGACGTTCTAAACCCAGCTCACGTACCTCTTTAAATGGCGAACAGCCATACCCTTGGGACCTGCTCCAGCCCCAGGATGAGATGAGCCGACATCGAGGTGCCAAACACTGCCGTCGATATGGACTCTTGGGCAGTATCAGCCTGTTATCCCCGGCGTACCTTTTATCCGTTGAGCGATGGCCCTCCCACTTGGGACCACCGGATCACTATGGCCGTCTTTCGACTCTGCTCGACTTGTCAGTCTTGCAGTCAGGCTGGCTTCTGCCATTGCACTCAACGAGCGATTTCCGACCGCTCTGAGCCAACCTTCGCGCGCCTCCGTTACGCTTTAGGAGGCGACCGCCCCAGTCAAACTACCCACCACGCAGGGTCCCGGACCCGGATAACGGGCCGCGGTTAGACATCAAGCAGAACAAGGGTGGTATCTCAAGGGAGGCTCCACAGGGACTGGCGTCCCTGCTTCAAAGCCTACCACCTATCCTGCACATGTTGTGCCTGATGCCAGTGCGAAGCTGTAGTGAAGGTGCACGGGGTCTTTCCGTCTAACCGCGGGAAGCCTGCATCTTGACAGGCAATTCAATTTCGCTGAGTCGATGTTGGAGACAGCGGGGAAGTCGTTACGCCATTCGTGCAGGTCGGAACTTACCCGACAAGGAATTTCGCTACCTTAGGACCGTTATAGTTACGGCCGCCGTTTACCTGGGCTTCAATTCGGAGCTTGCACCCCTCCTTTTAACCTTCAGGCACCGGGCAGGCGTCAGACCCTATACGTCGTCTTGCGACTTCGCAGAGCCCTGTGTTTTTAATAAACAGTCGCCACCCCCTGGTTTGTGCCCCCGGTAGTCGTGTACCGGGCCTCCTTCTCGCGAACTTACGGAGGTATTTTGCCGAGTTCCTTCAACATCGTTCTCTCAAGCGCCTTGGTATTCTCTACCAGTCCACCTGTGTCGGTTTAGGGTACGATCTCATGGAGGGCTATTTCCTGGGACTGTCTTGGATACGTGCCAATCCGATAAGGCACGCACGCCGCCACAATCCGTCACATCCTCCTGGCCCAGGAATATTAACCTGGTTCCCATCGACTACGCCTTTCGGCCTCGCCTTAGGGGTCGGCTTACCCTGCTCAGATTAGCTTTAAGCAGGAACCCTTGGACTTTCGGCGAGAGTGTCTCTCACACTCTTTGTCGCTACTCATGTCATCATTCTCGCTAGTGATCTCTCCACCGGATCCCTCACAGGCCGGCTTCACAGAAAAGACTTTCTCCTGCGCTACCGCCTATCGGCTACTTGAGCGCGTTTCCACGCTCCGTACGACCGGCGGCAGTAAAGGATAAGTCCTATATCACACTACGCTCCGCTACCATGCCTTACGGCATCCTAAGCTTCGGCTCATGGCTTGAGCCCCGTTACATCTTCGCCGCAGGACAACTTGTTTAGACCAGTGAGCTGTTACGCTATCTTTAAAGGATGGCTGCTTCTAAGCCAACCTCCTGGTTGTTTTGGTCGTCCCACCTGCTTTCCCACTTAGCCATGAATTGGGGGCCTTAGCTGTAGGTCAGGGTTGTTTCCCTCTCCACTACGGACGTTAGCATCCGCAGTGTGTCTGCCATCTAGTACTCCCGGGTATTCGGAGTTTGGTTAGGATCAGTAAGCCTGTGGGGCCCCATTACCCATCCAGTGCTCTACCCCCCGGGGTATTCGGATGACGCTCTACCTAAATAGATTTCGCGGAGAACCAGCTATCTCCGAGTTTGATTGGCCTTTCACCCCTAGGCACAACTCATCCCGACCTTTTTCAACAGGTGTGGGTTCGGACCTCCAGTAAGTGTTACCTTACCTTCATCCTGGTCATGCCTAGATCACTCGGTTTCGGGTCTGATCCATCTAACTCGACGCCCTATTAAGACTCGCTTTCGCTGCGCCTACACCTATCGGCTTAAGCTCGCTAGATAGACCAAGTCGATGACCCATTATACAAAAGGTACGCCGTCAC
>NZ_JASHJL010000094.1 GCF_030733205.1 Mameliella sp. MMSF_3455 | reverse complement strand
AGCGCCGGGCCAGCTCAGCTCCGAGGGGATCAATTTTCGGCGCCGATAAGGGGGCAAGATTGCCTCCCGATTGACAGGCAAGATCTTCGACAAGGGCATCCTGGCGATGCTGCACGAGCTGGTCGGCGTCCTCGACGCCGAGATCGCCGAGGGCACCTAGGTCGAGACGCGCTACGACCTCAGCCCGGATAACGTTTCCGACTACAAGACCTGGGGCCAGGAACGGCTCACGCCGGAGGCTGACCGACTCTCGAACGCCCTGGCGGTGCTGATCGAGCTCTACGCCACCCTTTCGGCGGTGCACGACATCCTGCGCGCCGAGAAGGCCCTGGAGGGGCTGCGCGCCGCAGCCTGATGAGACACGCGGGCCGGAACACCCGCGTCAGGGCGCGCCGGCGAACCTTCTGCTGCTACAGATGTCGGCGCGCCCGCCAAAGAGAAGCCCGTGCAGGTCCTGCCTGCACGGGCTCGTCAATCACACACGAGGGCTCGGCTCTCGCCAGTCTGTCGGTTTTCGGTGTCCACAGCCGAAGGAGAAGCGCATGGCCCTCGCAAACTGATCGACCTCATCGCCGAAGTTGCCGCCAAGCGGACTGCCCGGGAGGGCAATACGAAGGCGGCCACTCCGGACGCAGTAGTCGCGTTGTGCCGGTCGATTCGGGCCGATTTATGGAACGCCCGTCATATTTTCATCCGGATTTCAGTGTTTGGAGGGAGACGGGACAGCGCGTGACGAATGCGTCAACTTCTGTCGCTCGCTCGCCGTTGAAGGTTTCGAATGATCCAAGCCGCCAAGCCCGTCCGCGTCGCCATCTATGCGCGATATTCCAGCGATCTGCAGAACCCGACCTCGATCGAGGATCAGGTGCGGCTCTGTCGTCAGCACGCGGCGCGACAGGATGGCTGGACCGTCGTGCAGGTGTTCGAAGACGTGGCGATCAGCGGCGCGACGCGTGGACGCCAGGGCTTCGAGGCATTGCAGACCTTCATCGCCGACGGCGGCTGCGACATCGTGCTCTTCGAACATCTCGACCGGCTGGCGCGCGACCTCGAGCTTTTGATGCTCTTCTACAAGAAGGCCAACTACGCCGACGTCGAGATGCACCAGCTCCATCGCGGCAAGCTCGGGATCTTCGATATTGGGATCCTCGGGACCTTCGCACAGCTATTCCTGGAAGAGCTTTCGCACAAGACACGCCGCGGCCTCGTCGGCCGCGTCCAGGCCGGCAAGAAGACCGGCGGGCGGGCCTACGGCTATCGCTCCGAGGCCCTACTGCCTCGAGACGGAAAGTCGGACGGCAGCATCATGCGGATCGACCAGGAAGAGGCTGCGATTATGCGCCTTATCTTCGAGGAATACGCCGCCGGCAAATCGCCGCGACAGATCGCCGCTGACTTCAATGCGGCCGCGGTCCCTGCCCCGCGTGGCCGCGGTGAAGGAAGCGGTCACTGGAAGGCCAACACGATCTACGGGCACCGCGCGCGCGGCACCGGTATCCTCAACAACGAACTCTACATCGGGCGGCACGTCTGGAACCGCCAGCGCCATTCCAAGCATCCCGAGACAGGACGCCGGGTCTCCAAGCCCAACCCACCCGAGGAATGGCTCACCACCGAGAAGCTCGACTTGCGGATCATCGACGAGGCTTTGTGGGACAAGGTCAAGGCGCGGCAGGATCTGATCGACAGCTCCCGCACCCGGGCCGAAGCCGATGGCAAGACCGGTGCCGGAGCGGCACAGAGCGCGCGGCGGCGCAAGTATCTGCTCTCTGGGCTGCTTACCTGCGGCCAGTGCGGCGGCAACCTTACCGTGGCCGGCAAAGGTGCCCGGCGGCGCTACTATTGCGCCAATGCCAAGGAGAAGGGCGAGGCCGTCTGCACCGGCATGCCCGGTCTTTCGGCGGCCGACGCCGCCGAGACGATCCTCGGTGGCCTGCGCGAGGGGCTGATGCAAGAGAAGGAATACGAGCAATTCCGGTCGAGCTACATCGCCAAGATGCAGGCTGACGAGCAGGAAAGCGGGCAAGTGCTCCAGAGACACGACGCCCGCATCCGCGAGGTCCAGAAGACATACGACAAGATGATGGCTGCCGTGGAGAACGGCGACTATTCGCCCCCGGTCATCAGGCGCCTGAACGCCGCCGACGCTGAACTCACGGCACTCCGGGCCGAGCGCGAGACGCTCATCCCTGCGCCAATCGAACTGCCAGATGATATTCCCGCACTCTACCGGGACCATGTCGAGGATCTGGTGGGGAAGCTCACGGACGCGGCCGTTGCAGGCCCGGCGGCTGACGAGTTGCACACGCTGGTCGAGACGGTGGTCGTGTCTTGGGACGAGGAAGCGGACCTCCACACGCTGGAGATCCGTGGCAAGCTGTTGGAACTGTTGAGTTTCGGAGACAGCAAAAAGGCGGCGACCCTTTCGGGTGCGGCCTGTTCGCTAAAGCTGGTTGCGGGGGCAGGATTTGAACCTGCGACCTTCAGGTTATGAGCCTGACGAGCTACCGGGCTGCTCCACCCCGCGCCAATTCCGGACTTGTTTTCCGGTATCTTGTGCGCCCGTTGTTGGGGCACCATTGGTCGGTACTGGCTGACTGCATAGAGAGGTGTGGTTTTTACTAGGTTTGGCGGCGACCTACTCTCCCACGTCTTGAGACGCAGTACCATTGGCGC
>NZ_JASHJL010000093.1 GCF_030733205.1 Mameliella sp. MMSF_3455 | reverse complement strand
GAGGGGGCAGCGCCCCTTGTTCGGCCGTCATTTGCTTCCCCGCGCGTGCTGTTTCGCTGCGTGATCAGCATTTTACGGTCATGGCTTTGCCGTCCGCGGTCCCTCCGGCCCCGTTTTCGGGCAGCAGCGCGGCGTTTGCGAGGTTCATGCGGATCTCGACGCCATGCTGTGCGGTCGTGTTTTCTGTGAGTGTGATCCGTTTGATCAGCATCGAGAGATATGTGTTTGCCTCGTCGACGTACCCTACCTCGGACAGTAAGTCCTCCATCTGCTGAACGGCAAGATCATAGGCTTGGCTGGGGTCTTCCACCACCGATGCCTGGGTGGCGATCCTGGCCTGTTTCTCAGCGATCCGTGCCGTGAGGACATCGACTTCCGCCTGCAGCGCCTCCGCTTTTGCCTTGAAGGTCGCGTAGCGTGCGCCCTCGGCGATGGCGGTCATGATGCTGTTCAGGCCGCGGCGTGCGGCGACACGTCGTGCTTCCAGCCGAGACAGGTCTGCTTCAACCGTGCCGTCCCGCAGACCTGCGCGTGCGGCTTCGTATTCGGCCACGAACCGGCGCCGCATCTCTTTTGATTGGAACACGGCGCGGAGGGCATCGAACACGCACTGCTCAAGGCGCCGGCGCGAGATGCCCTTTCGATTACCACAGGCCCCCTTGTTGGCCTTCCCACAGCGGAAACTGGCCTTGTTGTATTTGACAACATTGGCGCCACAGCATCCGCAGATCATCAAGCCGGAGAGCAGATGGCGACGGCGCGGCATCCTCCGCACCGTCTTCGGGGTCGGTGCCGCACGTCGGCTCAACTCCGCCTGCGCTTCGTCCCAGAGCGGTTGTGCGATGATCCGCAGATCCGGGATTTCCTGTTCGATCATGTCCTGCGGCGAGGGTTTGATCCGTTTCGCGCCGGTTTCGGGATGATAGGTATGCGTGTTGCGGCAGACGCTGGCCATGCCGGTATAGAGGCGGTTGCGCAGAATGCCGTCCTGCCGCGACCGGCTGCCGCGGATCGTCGTGCTCTCCCATGTCCCGCCCTTTGGCGCGGGAATCCGGTCCGCATTCAGCCCGGCGGCGATCGCCTTCGTCGATTTCCCGGAGGTGTATTCCTCGAAGATCCGGCGCACGATTGCGGCCTCCTCCGGATCGATTTCGCGGTTGAGGCCGTGTTCCACCTCGCGCTTGCGATAGCCATAGGCGCTTGTGTGGAGCCGGAACCGGGTGATTGCCCCCTGCATGCCCCGTTTCGTGTGATCGGCGATTTTCTGGCTGAACATCTGCGCGCCAAAGCCCGCGAACAGAACCTTCATGACGTCCTGTTCGCCCTCCTGAATCGACACTAGGCGGATATCCTGGAACGACAGCAGATCGAGTGTGTTGATCGCATCTTTCACCTTGCGCGTCAGGCGGTCGACCGCTTCAACCGGAACGACGTCAAAGGCGCGGCGCTCTGCTGCGGACTTCATGGACTGGTAGCCGGGCCGCCGCGTGTCCTTCCCCGATCTTTCCTCGTCCATGAAGACGTGGACGATGGTTCAGCCCTCACGGTGGCAGAAGCGCTCCGCCGCCGCGACCTAGTCCTCGATCGAGGTTGGCTGCCTTGAGAGTTCGGGCGGGCGTGGGATTGGACATTGTCTTCCTCGTGATGGGGCCCGTTACTCGGGCCGTCGAGGAAGTGGTGTCGAAAGACTTTTTCAAAGGCGGTTTGTTTGACGGCTGTTCCGGGGGCGTCGGAGGCCCCCGGAACGGGTCAGATCAGCTGCAGGTCTCCATGCGAAGCTTCATCGCGACCTCTTCGGCACGACGCAGCGCGAGGAGATCCTGCAGGTCAGCCTCCAGCGCAAAGAGCTGTTGAGTGGCGCTGGCGATTTCTGCGCCGCGTGTCGTGCGCTGGCGCTCCACGACAGGACGGACCATGCCCTCTTCGTCGATCACCACCTGGTGCCATTCAGCGTCCAGCGCGCGTCGCACCGGTCCCAGTAAGGTTGCGACATCGAACAGATCCCGCGCGCCGAAGATCCGCCGTTGGGCGAACCGACGATCGAGATCGTATCCGAGGTGACTGTGTTCGAGCGCTTCGAGGTTCCGCAGCGCGTCAAGCGCTTCCGCGGCTTTCGGCAGCATTTGCAGGACGCGATGAACGCGCTTCAGGAGCGGATCGAAGTCGAGATCAGACATGGCGCAGCTCCCGAAGGGGGCGTTTCCCTGCGCGGCGACGTTCGACCAGCAAGGCGCAGGACGCCCTGCCATGGGAGTGCAGAGGGCATGGCAAATGGCCCTTTGCGAGCTGGAAGGGGTGAGGCGCGGAAAGCGTACCGTCCGGGGGACGGTTCGCCGGGCCGAACGGGAAACTGTGCGGAACGACGCCCCGAGCCATCGGAGATGCCAGGGGGTGCAGGGGGAGTGGCGAACGATGACCCTGGCGCCCGCCGCGCAGGCGCGGGGTCCGGGGCAGCGTCCCGGCGAACGGCAGCCCGCTCTGTTTCCAAGGGAAACTGCGCGGGCTGTTTAGGGGGTAACCTCCCCGGTACCGGCTGCGCCGCCTGTGGGGATCCAACCTGCCATTTCCGCCTTTCGGCGGACGACCAGATTTTCCGACCCCAGAACGGAAGACCGGACGTGTCAGACAAAGACACCTTGGCGACGACGAAGGTCACTGCAACCGCAAGGGGGGAGATCTTGGCCACGTCGATGCCGCGCGCAGCCCCTTGAACCGACGCCTGATTGGC
>NZ_JASHJL010000092.1 GCF_030733205.1 Mameliella sp. MMSF_3455 | reverse complement strand
GGCCCCCCGCTTGAAGGCCCTATCCGTCGGTATCCATCCAGATGGTCACGGGCCCGTCGTTGACGAGGCTCACCGCCATTTCTGCGCCGAAACGACCCGTGGCGACGGGCAAGCCCTGCGCCTGAAGAGCGCTGGCAAAATTCGCGTAGAGCCTTTCCCCTTCGGCCGGCGGGGCGGCGGTGGCAAAGCCGGGGCGGTTGCCGCGGGACATATCGGCGGCAAGGGTGAACTGGCTGACCACCAGGGCCGCGCCCCCGATATCGAGGAGAGAGCGGTTCATCCGGCCCGCGTCGTCCTTGAAGATGCGCAGCTTGGCGATCTTGGCGGCGAGCTTGTCGGCTTCTGTATCGGTATCGCCCTGCATGGCGCAGATCAGCACCAGCACGCCTTGGCCGATCTCTCCGACCGTGGCGCCGCCAACATCGACCCGCGCCGAGGTGACGCGCTGGATCAGTGCCCTCACAGGTCGTCCTTCCAGGGGGGATTCGCGCCGGCGCGGCTGACGGTGACGGCGGCGGCGCGCACCCCCAGGTCCGCCGCCTTGGCGAGATCGGCGGCCTGCGCCGCGGCAAGCGAGGGGCGCGTCAGCAGGCCGGCCCGATGCAGTCCGGCAAGGAAGCCCGCGTTGAAAGTGTCGCCCGCGCCAACGGTGTCGACCACCTCGACCTTTTGGGCCGGGACGCGCGTCTCGCCCTCGCGTGTGACAACATCGACGCCCTCGGCGCCGCGCGTGATCAGCACCACCGCGGTTCCTTCGCGCAGCAGGGTGTTCGCGTCCGTCCCCAGCCAGTCCATGTCCTCGTCGGACAATTTGACGACGTCGGCGCGGGACAGCATCTGTGCCAGGCGCGTGCGGTAGGCCGTTTCGTCGGTGATGAAGCCGGGGCGGATGTTCGGATCGATCATCACGACGCGGTCGCCGGCACGGGCGCAGAGCGTTGCATAGCTTTGTGCCTGCGGTTCCGAGACAAGGCTGATGCCGCCGAAGAAGAGCGCGTCTGTCTCATCGCCGAGGTTCGGCAGGTCTGCTTCCGACAGCATCCGCCCCGCGGTGTTCTCGTCGTAGAAGGCGTATTGCGCCTGTCCGTTCGTGAGGGTGACAAAGGCCAGCGTGGTCGGCCGGGCCGAGCGAGGGCAGAGGCTGTAATCGACCTGAGAGGCGGTCAATGCCTCGGCCAGCATCTGCCCGAAGAGGTCCCGGGACAGCCCCCCGAGGTAGCCGGAGGGCGCGCCAAGCCGCCCAAGGGCGATGGCCGTGTTGAAGACGGCTCCTCCGGCATATGGGGCAAATGCCCGTTCCCCTGTGCCCGTCTCGCGGGGCAACATGTCGATCAGCGCTTCGCCGCAGCAGAGGATCATGGACGCTCTCCAAGTTTGTTGTTTGCGCTAACTATACCGCGGCGCGCTCAGCGTCAAAGCCGGCGCGTACCCGACGCAACACCAGAATTTGCTTCGGATCAAGGACGCAGGGCGCCGCGGCCGTAAGATTGGGGCCATTGTGACCGTCAACGACAAGAGGAGATGTTGGTCATGGTCGAATCGAACCAGACGGGCCTGATGCCCAATCTCTACGCGCCCTTTCGCCATATCCAGAACAAGCTGGCGGATTGGCTTACCCCTGCTTCGGATGCTTCTTCGGATGATGCCGCCTATCGTATTCGGATCGAATTGCCGGGCGTGGCCGAGGATGCCATCGACCTGAGCGTCGAACAGGGGGTGATGACCGTCTCGGGGGAAAAGACCGAGACGCGCGAAGACAAGGGCGACACCTGGTATTTTTCGGAGCGAGAGTTCGGCAGCTTTCGCCGTTCATTCCGTCTGCCGGGGGACGCGGATGCGGACAGGGCCGAGGCGCATGTGGCGAACGGCGTTCTTGAAATCACCGTGCCGCGCCGGGCCCCTGACAGCGGTGGTGGCAAGAAGATCGAGGTGAAGAAACGCTGACAGGGCGGAAGGCCGGGGCATGGGGGCTGTAGTGTATGCCCATGCCCCGAATGGACAGCCGCTCAGCCATCGCTCATTGGTTCATGGCGATCAGGTAGCCGATGCCACCGGCCACGATCAGGCCCAGTACCACGGCAAAGGCGATTTTCCATGCTGACCAAGGGCGTTCGCCGCGCACCCGGCCCGACCGGCCGTTGACCACGAACCGATAGCTTTTGCCCCGGTACTTGTAGGCGGCCATCCAGACCGGCAGCAGGACATGCTTGAACGTGATGTCGCGCATCTCGGTGTCGATGGTGTGCACGCGCTGGCGGTCGCCGCCGATGTCGAATTTCACGTCCCGGTGGATCTGCTGGTCCATCTTGACCTTGGCCTCGGAGAATCCTTCGTCGAGATCGACCTGATAGCCTTCGGCCCGGAAACCGGCCAGGAACTCTGGCCGGTAGGGTTCCATCGCCGACAGATCCCAGGGTTCCAGCGCATCGGTATAGCGTTTGGGCAGCGCCTTGGAGGCCAGCACCAGCACGTCGTCGAAGAACCGTTGGACCCGGCCCGAAACGCGCGTCCAGCGGATCTTTTGCACGCGCTCGGTTTCCATCTTGCCGTCGCGCATGACCTGCCGGGTCTCGTAGTAGACGGTGCCGCGCTCACCGCGATAGTCCGAGCTCGTGTCGGCGTCGAAGGTCCAGTAGGGGACATAGATCCCTGTCAGTTTGCGGCCCTTCCGGGCGTATTCCTGCAACCCGTTCGGCGCGAACCAGAGCTTGCCCAGCCATTCATTCATTGCATCATGCGCGGCGCGTTCGTCCAGTGCAAAGGGCAAAAGCCCGCGCGGCTTGATATGGCGGTGGGTGCCGGTGTCGGTGACGACGGGCGTGGCGCAGAAAGGACATTCGGCGGAATGAACGTCGGGATCGAATTCGACCTGTGCGGCGCAGTTCGGGCAAGTCGACACCCGGGTTTCCTCCATCTCCTGCAGGGGCAGGAGGTTGTTCATCGCAGCCCGGAAATCCAGTTCGCGGATGCCGCCCTCCCATGGGCCGGTCGCGACATCGACCTCGGACGTGTTGCCGCAGTGTTCGCATACCAGCTTGCCCCTTTCCGGATCGAACCGGAAATCGGCGCCGCACTGGTCACAGGGAAATCGGTGCTCGTCCGTTGGGTCCTTGGACGGGGCCGGCGGTGGCGGCTATGCGGTCACGGGGGCGCT
>NZ_JASHJL010000091.1 GCF_030733205.1 Mameliella sp. MMSF_3455 | reverse complement strand
CCCATCGCCTCGGCGTGTTTGGCAAAGTCGATGTTGGAGTTTTCGCCGCCGATCGCGTGGTCCAGCAGGTTGTTGAACTCGGCCCCGCCGCAGCCCATCTGCAGCCGGTTGATGCAGCCATAGCCGCGGTTGTCGGTCACCACCACGGTGAAGGGAATGCCCATCATCGCCGCGGTGGCCATTTCCGAGTTGGCCATCATGTAGGTGCCGTCGCCGGTAAAGCAGATCACGTCGCGCTCTGGCTGCGCCATCTTGATGCCCATAGCGCCCGCGATTTCATATCCCATGCAGCTGAACCCGTATTCCATGTGGTAGCTGCCGGGCTTGCCCGCCTTCCACAGCTTGTGCAACTCACCCGGCATGGTTCCGGCGGCGCACATCACCACGGTTTCCGCGTTGGCCGCACGCTGCACCGCGCCGATCACCTGCATGTCGGTGGGCAACTGGTTGCTGTCCTCTGGTGCGTCGGTCAGCGGGGCGACCTTGCCGAACCAGTCGTCCTTCAACCCGTCGGTCTTGCCCGGAGAGGTGAAGCCGTCAAGCGCCTGCCCAAGTTCCTTGAGGCCGATCAGCGCGTCGGACATCAGCGGCGTGGCGCCATGTTTCATCGCGTCATAGGCGGCGACGTTGAGCGAGGCCAGCTTGCGCTCGGGGTTTGCGAAGAGCCCCCAGGATCCGGTCGTGAAATCCTGAAACCGCGTTCCCACGCCAAGGACAAGATCGGCCTCGGCGCAAACCGTATTGGCCGCCGCGCCGCCCGTGACACCGATGGGCCCCATGTTCAGCGCATGATCCCAGGGCAGCGCGGATTTGCCCGCCTGCGTTTCGGCTACGGGGATGTTATGCGCCTCCACAAAGCGCGCCAATTCATCGGTCGCACCCGCGTAATGCACCCCGCCCCCGGCGACGATCACGGGACGCTTGGCGGCGCGGATCATCTCGGCCACTTCGGCCAGTTCCGCCTCGTCCGGGCGGATGCGGCGCTGCCGCCAGACGCGTGGCGCAAAGAAGCTTTCCGGGTAGTCATAGGCTTCTGCCTGCACGTCCTGGCAGAAGGACAGGCAGACCGGCCCGCATTCCGCCGGGTCGGTCATGACGCGAAAGGCACGCGGCAGCGCGGTGAGCAATTGCTCGGGCCGGGTGATGCGGTCGAAGTAGCGTGTCAACGGTTTGAAGGCGTCGTTCACCGTCACCGTGCCGTCGGTCCAGTCCTCGACCTGTTGCAGCACCGGATCGGGGCCACGGTCGGCAAAGACATCGCCGGGGATCAGCAGCACCGGCAGCCGGTTCACATGCGCCAGCGCGGCCGCCGTCAGCATGTTGGCGGCCCCCGGCCCGATGGAGGAGGTCACCGCCATCGCCTTGCGGCGCCCAGACTGCTTGGCATAGGCAATCGCGGCATGGGCCATGGTCTGCTCGTTGTGCCCGCGCCATGTCGGGAAGGTGTCCTTGTTGGCGTGCAGCGCCTCGCCGATACCTGCAACGTTACCGTGGCCGAAAATCGCCCAGCAGCCCTCGATGAACCTGTCGCCCTGTTCGGTCATCTGCGCCGCGATATAGCGCACCATGGCCTGCGCGGCGGTCAGACGGATCGTCCCGGTCATGCGGCATCCTCCTTGTCGCCCTTCCGGGCCTCGTTTCTGGCCTGGTCCCAGATGGTGCACAGTCGGCTGTAGTTCTCGGCCATCTCGGACACCGCTTCGCCGTCGGTGATGTTGCCCGCCAGCCAGTTCCGCGCGGCATTGCCAAAGATCGTGCGGCCCACGGCGAAGCCCTTGACCAACGGCTGTTTCGCCGCCAGCGCAAAGCTGGCCGCCAGTTCGGCCTCCGGCGCATCCAGCCCCAGCACCACGATGCCGCGCGTGCGCGGGTCGTTGCGGGTGATGGCGTCCACGGCGTTCTGCCATGCGGCTTCGGTCTTGAACGGCTCCAGCTTCCACCAGTCGGGGTAAATGCCCGCCTCGTAGAACGTCTGGATCAGCTTGGCCGAGGTCTCATCGTCTACCGGACCAACCCTGGAGGGGATGATTTCCAGCAGGAACTCCAGACCGTTGCGCCGGGCAGCCGTGAACAGGCGGCGAACCCTGCGGATATGGGTTTCCATCGTCTCCGCGTCGTCGCCCGGGTGGACGAAGACCAGCAGCTTGACCACGTTTTCGCGCGCCCATTCACGGAATCGGCCGAAATCCTCGCCCAGGTCCGGTTCAAACTCGATGGGGCGCGAGCCCGGCAGTTCCGTCGGCCGCCCGATCCACAGGCCGGTGCCAGAGGCACGGTGCAGGGCGGTGCGCCCGATGCGGTTGTCGCAAAGGATGCCATAACCCTGCTTGCCATCGGCAACCTGCAAGGCGGCATCGAGGCAAAGCTCCTTGAATGCGGCACCCTTTTGCAGCGTGTACCCCTCCATTTCCTCCAGTTGCAGCCGATGATCGAAGGCGAAGGTCCGGACAGAGGACCAGTCCCCATGCCGATTGGTGGCCCAATGCACCTGCTCCAGTTCGGCATCATGACGCAGGTCGGGGCGTTTGATGCCTCGGTCAAAGAAGAATTGCAGCTCCTCCCAGCTGGGGTAGGCAGGCGTGCAGCCATGGCGCGAGACAGCGAAGGCGCCGCAGGCGTTGGCGTATTTCAGCGCCGTCGGCCAATCCTCACCGTCCAGCCACCCTTTGAGCAGCCCGGACATGAAGCCATCCCCGGCCCCCAGCACGTTGAAAACCTCGATGGGAAAACCCGGCCCGGCCTCGCCGTCATCCAGGCTGTCGGGCACGTCGCCGGTGAAGGCCACCGCCCCCGCCGCCCCGCGCTTGCAGACCAGCGTGGCCTTGGACACCTTGCGCACCGCGCGCAGCGCTTCGATGGTGTCGGTGCTGCCGCCCGCAATGTGAAACTCTTCCTCGGTCCCGACGATCAGGTCGAACAGGTGCAGGCTTTCCTGCAGCTTGGCCGTCACCTTGGCGCTTTCGACAAAGCGGCTTTCGCCGTCGCCATGGCCTGCCACGCCCCAGAGATTGGGGCGATAATCGATGTCCAGCGCGGTCTGCAGGCCCGCCTCGCGTGCGATGGTCAACGCCTTCAGCGTCGCCGCCTCGACCTGTGGGTGCGACAGATGCGTGCCCGTGGCCACGACCGAGCGCGCCCGGCGAATGAACGACTCGTCGATGTCATTTTCGGTCAGTGCCATGTCGGCACAGTTTTCGCGGTAGAAGATCAGCGGGAACTGTTCCTGATCCCGGATGCCGAGAAGAACCAGCGCGGTCAGCCGGTCGGGGTCCACCTTCACGCCTTCCGTGCTGACGCCTTC
>NZ_JASHJL010000090.1 GCF_030733205.1 Mameliella sp. MMSF_3455 | reverse complement strand
TGTCGGTCTGCCGGAATTTCTGAGACTGCGTTCCATTTGTTTTCAATGACTTGCCTGTGTCGCATTTCTGAAACCGATTCAGGGTATGTGAGACTGGACGCCGATTTGAGTCACCATTGGTGAGACTATCCGGCATCCGTCCAGTGAGTAAGTTATGTCCGATAATTTTCCGGCTGACAAGGATTGGGAAGAGGCCGAGTACCGCGCCCAGGTGCTCGCGGAGCTGCCGGCCCAGCTCACTCAGGGCAATGTCGACTGGGCCATGCGCCAGTTGAATGTTAGCCGATCCACGCTCTTTCGTCTGGTGAAGCAGTTCCGCGAGGACGGGCGGACCAGTGCACTACTGCCGGACACCCGGGGCCCCAAACCTGGCATGCAGCCGCTGGACCCGGCGGTGGAAGCGATCGTGTCCCGCCATTTCAAGGAGTTTTATGCCACTCGGCGCAAGCCCACCAGGACACGGTTCTGGCGGGAGATCGCTGCCGATTGTCAGGCCCAAGGGCTGGCACCGCCATCGATCCGTCGTCTGGGGCGCTGGCTGGAGAAACATGACCAGGCAAAGCTGATGGCCAGGCGGGAAGGCAAGGACAAGGCCGAGCGACGCTATCTGGCCACGCCTGGGGTGCTGATCGTCAACAATCCGCTGGATATCGTCCAGATAGACCACACCAAAGCTGACGTGACGGCGGTAGATCCGGTAACGCGACGCCCTCTTGGCCGACCGACGCTGACGGTCGCGATCGACGTGAACACCCGCATGGTTCTGGGGTTTCATCTGTCGCTGGAGCCGCCATCGCTGCTGGCCGTCGCACTGTGTCTGACCCATGCTGTGATGGACAAATCGCATTGGCTCGCGGCACGTGGGATCGGTACGGATTGGCCCGCGCGGGGTATCCCGAGCGCGATTTACGTGGACAATGGCGCGGAGTTCCACGCGCGCGCCTTCGAGCGGGCCTGTTCCGAATATCAGATCGACCTGCAGCACCGACCACCGGCAACGCCGCGCTATGGCGGCCATATCGAGCGACTGATCGGCACGATGATGGGCGCCATTCACCTGCTGCCAGGCTCGCATTTCTCGAACATTTTCGAGCGCGGTGATCTCGACTCTGAGGCTGAGGCGGTGATGACGCTCAGAGAGCTGGAAACCTGGCTCGCTCTAGAGATCACTGGCTCCTACCATGCGCGGGTCCACAGCGCGCTGGAAACCACTCCTGCGGCGGCTTGGGCGGCGCGGACGAACGAGGTCCGAGTCCAAATCCCGGCCGATCTCAGGCAGTTCCTGGTCGATTTCCTGCCGTCCGAGCAGCGGGTTTTGCAGCGCGACGGCCTACATCTCTTCCACATCCGCTACTGGGCGGACGAGTTGCGCTGGCTGATGGGCCGGGAAAGCCGCAAGTTCACGCTCAAATACGACCCGCGCGATCTTTCGCGCATCTTCGTGCTGACAGAGAACGGGATCATCGAGGCCCGCCCGGCGGATCTGACCCGGCCTGCGATCACGCTCTGGGAACACCGCGCGGCGCGGCGCGCTTTGCGTGAGGCCGGGCGCAGGTCGGTAGATGAGGAGCTTATTTTCAGGACAATCGAGGCGCAGCGCGACGTCGTCGACAGCGCCGAGCGGCAGACGAAGGCGATACGGCGCCACCAGGCTCGGCGGGCGCATCTGGCCCCTCTGCCGATGATCGATGTGACACCGGATATCGCCGCGCCAGAAGCCCTGCCTGCGCCGGAAGGGGAGGGGAGCCCATTCCTCAGCCATCCCGGCTTCAAGGTCGAGGAGTGGTACGACGATGACTGAGTTCCCGCATCTCTATCCAGGAGCCGGCAAGATAGCCGCGCTCAGCACCGAGGAGCGCATTCACCGGATTCGCGCCGACCGCTGGATCTCCTATCCCAGGGCCGAGGCCGCCTTGGAGAAGCTGGAAACGCTGATGTCGTTTCCCGAGCGCGCTCGCATGCCGAACCTGCTCATTGTCGGTGACAGCGGCATGGGCAAGACGATGATCATCGAGAAGTTCACCCGCGATCACGCGTCAAGCTTCGATGAGACCAGCGGACGGCTGCATATGCCGGTTGTCGCCGTGCAGATGGTGTCTGGGCCTGATGAATCGCGCTTCTACCGCCGGATCCTGGCGGCGATTGGTGCCCCGGAGCCGCCGAGGGCGACACTGTCTGTGCTGGAAAGCCTGGCCTTGCGACTGCTCGCCGAATTGCGTCCGGGGATGCTGGTCATCGACGAGATTCACAGCCTGCAGGCGGGGACGATCCGCGAACAGGCACGATTCCTGAACATGCTGCGCTTTCTGGGCAACGAGCTGCGCATCCCGTTGGTCTGTGTCGGTACAGCGCAGGCTCGCAACGCACTGCGCACCGATGATCAGCTGGTGCGCCGTTTCGAGGCCTTCGCGTTGCCGCCTTGGCGCGAGGGCGAGGATCTGAACGGGCTGATGAGCACGCTCACGCGCACGCTGCCGCTTCGGCGCCAAAGCCAGATCGACGAGAAGGCACTCACGCGGATGATCAAGGTGACGGGCGGCATCACCTCGGGCATCTTTTCGATCTTGTCGCAGCTGGCGATCGCCGCCATCGAAAGCGGCGAGGAACGCATCCTCTCGCGCGATATTCTGGGCGGCGACCGGTTGCAGGCGGTCCTGGGAGAGCCGGTGTGACGGCGCACGGGCGCTTGCCGGTTGTCTATCTCCCCGAGGTCGACGAGCGGCTGTCTTCCTGGGCCGCGCGCATGGCCCCGTTCTACGCCATGACGGTTTCGGAATTCATCGCCGCGTTTGGCCTGAAGGGGCACGACGTGTTCGACCTGGAATGGCGTCTTTCGGAAGGGCAGGGGGCTCTGATCGCGGCTCGGACCGGCCTTTCGCCCGAAGCAGTGCAGTCCATGACTTTCCGGGAGTTGGGTGCTGCGGCGCGCATGATGATCGCGCGGAAGAACCGGTATTACTGCCCGCACTGTCCCGAAGACTTGCATCGCAAAGCCGCCGCGCTGCCGTGGCGATTTCGCTGCCCGGTGCATGGTGTGGAGTTTCGGGATGCCACCGGCGAGACCCTGTCCGATCGGTTCGGTACGGACTGCTTCAAGAAACTTGAAGGGCATGCCGAGGTCGGTGCCGCGCATCTCGATGCCTGGGCGCGCAGCGCGGGGCAGGGCGACCTGGAAGCGCCCGAAGTGCTTCAGCTTCTGACGGTGCGACATCGCCGGGCCTCGCCGCCGAACGTTTGCGAGCAGCCACGAATGTCTCTGAAAGACCGCCGGGACTATCATGATTTTTTGACCACGCCGATCATCCGACAGGCGCTCACGGTCGTAGTTCCCGAATACGATCAGGTGGCGCCAGTACTTGCCAAGCCAGTGCGTCCCGGTCTCCACGCCCTGGCGCAGGGCTCGCTCTTGCAATGTTTCGCGCTGGCGGTCGGCGCCGGGCGGATCATTGAGGATCCGGTCAAATGGGCGGTCTCAGTCATGCTTATGAGCGATGCGGAGGGGCAGGGACGGGTCCGGCAGGCGATTGACGCATGGCCTCTTTCGTTGAGGCGAAGCATCTCGGCCCGGTTCTGGCGCGCTGAGCGCGACGAGAGAGCACGGCAGTCTGCAGAAAAAGCCGCGAGACAACGCCAGTCTCACAAACTCCGGCTCATCCAGTCTCATAAATACCGGTACGGAATCTCATGAACCCCGGCTCGTTTTTCAGGGAAGTGCTTGAATCTCATGAATTCCGGCTATCCGACAG
>NZ_JASHJL010000008.1 GCF_030733205.1 Mameliella sp. MMSF_3455 | reverse complement strand
CCCCCCCCCCCGACAGCAGATCAGGAAAACCGCCGTGGACGCCACCACGGCGGTTTTTCGTTTCCGCGACATGACAATCGACAGCGTCATATCGAAACCCCTGTCCTATATGCCGCGCCTTGCGCCGCGATGATCTCGAGGATCGAGGCCAATCGCCCGGGCTTCCCCTGCTCCCGGAATCGCCTAGGGTGGGCGCGACGCCAACAGCCAGGAGGCCCACCATGCAGATCCATCGCGCCGGTTCCCGCCCTTCCGTCAGCCCCAACCCCGACTATTTCACCGGCACCGTCCGTTTCGACCCTGTCATCGCCGCGCCCGATCCGGCCCGTGTGCACGCTCTGATCGTCACGTTCGAACCGGGCGCCCGGACCGCCTGGCACACCCACCCCCTGGGTCAGACCCTGCACATCCTCTCCGGCCTCTGCCTCGCGCAGAAGGAAGGCGAACAGGTGCAGGAATTGCGGCCCGGCGACACGGTCTGGTTTGCCCCGGATGAGAAACACTGGCACGGCGCCGCCCCCGAGGTCGCCATGTCCCATCTCGCCATCCAGGAGGCACAGGACGGAAGCGCCGCCGACTGGCTCGAAAAGGTTTCGGACACCGACTACAACGGCCCCCGCGCCGGTTGACGCCCTGCCCGTGGCGTCTCCCTGCCAAAGAGATCGGATGAGACCCAAAGCCAAGGGGGCACCGCCCCCTAACCGCCTGTCATTTGTTCTTTTGTCTGGAGGCGTGAACCGCGCCAGTTACGGATGCGGCGCGAAACGCCTGAGCGTCTGGCTCCGCCTTGCAGGAATGCGGGTCCTCCCATTGGTTGAACCAACGACCATCTTCTCCGGCAATTTGCGAATATTTCTCTCCGGAGAATTGCGCCACCTTGATGGAACGCCGTAGACTGTCATTGTACACTGCCCGTGCATCAAACGTTCCGGTGTTGAGATGAAACTGCTCCCGTTTCTGCTTGTGGGCATAAGCACCTTCTCGTTGCCCCTCATCCCGGCGACATTGCTCGCGCAGGACACCATTTCAAAGGAACATCTACGCGCGCCTTCGACCGACGCGCCGGGTTCCAAAACCTACGACAGGGAAGAGTTCAATGAACTCTTCCTCGAGATCATGGGGCTTGTAGACACCGCGCCCGAGAAAGCTCTGGAACAGATGATCAAGCTGGCCGAAACCGGAGAGCCCAAGGCACTACAGCAGGTCGGGACCTTCTTTCGCCAAGGCATTGGCACCGCGGTCGATCTGCCTGCCGCAAAGCTCTGGTATGAAAGGGCGATCGCCAAGGGGCGGCCCTACGCATGGGCACCGCTTGCCCGGACCGAGGCAGCGCTGGGCAATGGCGCGACAGCTTTCGACCTGTTGCAGCGCGCCATTGCAGAAGACATGCCCGGGGCCGAGCGGCAGCTGGGTCTGGCGCATGTCGACAAGCAACTTGGCAAGAATTCGAATCCGCAGCGCGGCCTGGAAATACTGATGGACCTGATCGACCGGGGCGACGACAAAGCGGCGCGCCCCCTGCTCTTGCGGTTCAATTGGAACCGGCTGCCGCTTCCGGCCCCTCCCCGCCTGGTCGAGCAGGTCGAACGCGACGGGCTGCTTGGAGATGGACCGTCGGCCGAGGCCGCGCTGGTCTACCTGACCAAGGCGGAACGGTACAGCCGGGCGATCCGTGCCCGACGCACGGCCTTGATCGAGGTCGACGGCATTCGCGACCGTATACTTGCCTCGGAACGGATGTTCCTGGCTGCGGACACCTCGCCCCGCTCCTTTTTCCGTGAAGCCGACCGCATCATCGCCACCACCCCGCGAGAGCACTTTCCGCGCGCAGCCCTGACGGCCTATCGCATCTCGCCGAATGCCTATGTCCGCATCCTGCAAAGGGAATTGCGGATGCAGGGCTACTATCACGGCAGGATAAACGGCTGGCTGACGAAATCGACCATCGCCGCGCATCAGCGCTTTTGCCAGGATCAGGGGATCCTGCCGCAATGCCATGAAGGTCCGCGCAAGACGGATACGATCCGTGCCGTAACCGCCGCCTTGGCGAACTACGCTCCGTTCGGCCTCAAGTAGTCCGGTTCAGGCGATCCGGACCGAAGGAGGCGCCGGGCGTGACAGCGCACTGCGTGAATAGGGATGTTCGCCATATGCCCTGATGTTGATCGAAAGCATCGACTCCAGCGTGAAGTAGGCGCGCATCACTCGAAACACGAGGTATTCGGGAAGGTAGAAAACGGCCTTGGGTGACTTCATCAGCAGCGCACAAAACATCGCCATCAGCGCGGGCGCTCCGACCGTCAAGGCAATGACGGATTGCCAGAGCAGCGTGTTGAAGGCGTTGAAGGCGGTGACGTATTCGATCAGCCCGAACAACAGCAACGGGACCATCATCGCGCGGCGGGCGGAATTGATCAGCATGTAGGGCAGAACCACCTTGCCACGCACCGTTGCATGCCGAGAGAAGATCAGGTCCCGGCAACGCGACGAGATGTGGAACGTCGAACGAAACCAGCGCGTCCGCTGTTCGCGCATATGCTTGTAGGTCGCCGGCACCTCGGAAATGTACTGAACCTTGGGATCGACGACCAAGCGATAGCCCATCTCTCCGGCGCGCAAGGAAATGTCGGTATCTTCGCCGTTCATGCCCTCGACGAACCCGCCAAGCTGCCGAGGCAGTTCGGTGCGGTAGACCGAGAACATGCCGGGAATACCAACAACGGAGTCGATGGTTCCGAAAGCGACCGAATAGAAGGCGTGTTTGACCGCGACCTCCAGGAAGCGCGCGCGGTCAAAGAGCCCTCCGCCCGGCGGCAGGGGGACCCCGCCGACCACGCCAACCTGCGGGTCCGCGAAATGGCGCATCGCCTGTCGCAGCGACTCCGGCCCCAGCTGGGTGTCGGCATCCACGCGCACGCAAAATTCGGTTTCGACCGCGTCGAGCCCGGCATTCAGCGCATTGGCCTTTCCAGGCTTGGGCACATCGATCACCTCGCCCTTCAAGGCGCTGCAGGCGGCAAGGGCCCCCAATGCAACACGCGCCGTGTCGTCCGAGGAGTTGTTGTTCATCACCAGAAGCTTGACCTGCCCGTCATAGCGTTCCGCCGCGACATCCATCGCGCGGATCGTATCGGCGATGATGTATTCCTCGTTGTGGGCAGGCACAAAGATGGTCAGGTCCGGGGCAAACTCGGCCAATGGCGCCATCCGCGCTTCGACCCGGGCGCCGAGGTACAACAGCATGAAGAACGTGGGCAGGAAAAGGAAGACACCCGGCCCGATGCCCCCAAGCAGGGTGATACGGCGGAGCGCCTGTTCCAACCAAAGATCCAGAGACGCCACGTACCACGCGATGCCCGCCGCCACCATGATCACCACGATCAGGCGGAGCGCGATGCTACGGGTCTTGTGCGTGTTGATCTGCAGCCGAATGCGCGACGGCATTTCACCGCGTTCAAGCAGCTTGAACGAAAAGATCGCAAAGCCGCCAAGACCAGAAGCGATTTCGATGATGTGCAGGGACAGGACAACATTGGTCTGCCAGAGCAGCACATGCGCCATGACGTCCATCAGCAGGCAAAGCGCCGCGTAGCTGCAAACCATGTCTAGGAAGACACCCGCCCGCCGCAACACCGAACGGTCGCAGGTCAGCGCAAAGGCCGTCAGGAAGGAGATCACAAAGATCCTCACCGCAATGGCATGGCTTCCATGAGCCGGGGCAAAGATCAGGTCGTTGTGCGGGAAGGTGGCGTTCAGCACCGGAATCTCGTTGATGGCCCACAGCAGGAGCAGGCTGACGACCGTGAAATACCCAAGCATCAGCGGTGCCGTATGCTGCGGCACCTTGCTGGCGAAACGCCGAGGGGCGCTGTCCACCGACCAGAACTGAACGTCTGCGCGGCCGACCTGAACCGGCTCCTTGGGCTCACCCGGAACGGTCATCACTGAACTTTCGCGCTGGAGTAATGGGGACGCTTCTGGACCACCAGAACGGCACGCGGTGCAGAGGCAAACAGACCCTGATCCGCGTTCGCGGCGCGCACGATGGTCAGTTCCTGCTCATCCTCGACGGCGGGCATCACGATCCAGCTGGTCCCGTGATCCACCTGCTGCAGGAAGGACGGCAGGGCGTTAATCGGCACGGCGGTGACCAGCGGCAGCGAAGTCGCATCAGACAGCTCGGCGTTGAGCAGCAGTGCATCGCCCCCGAGGATCGAATTCATCAGATCCAGCGACAACTGTGCGCCGACGGCATCCAGCTGTGAATGTGCTTCGACGTGCAACTCGCCCGAGAGGACTGCTTGCAAATCCCCCCAGGGGGTGTCGGGTTCCGGCTCGGCCAAGGTCAGGCGTGCGATTTCGATATCGGCGGTGGCCGGTCGCGCCGGCGAGCACCGGCCTTCGCGCTTTTCGGCACTGGTCAGGACGACCCGCACATCGTTGATCATCTGCTGTTCGTCACTCGGCAGCTGGATGCTGCGGGCCACCCTGCCAGAGGCCGAGGTCAGCTCTTCGGAATGTACCAGGCGATCATTCAAACGGACCGACAGCAACCAACCGCTGGCGCCACCTGCGGCGTCGTAGGTCATGGCGAAATCCAGCTGCGACGCCGCCGCGCCCCGGGGGAACTGGCGCCGGTCGTATGTGACGCGCCATTGCGCCTCTCCCTCGAACGAGACAGAGCGCTTGCGCCCAAACGCAGAGACAAGATCAAGCGGGTCCTCGTCACTGTCCTGAAATTGGCCGGCCTGGTCTTCGAGAACCTTGAGCAGGTCCTCGTTCGGCGTCAGCCCACCTGTGTTTGCATCCGCGAACAGGATCACTCCCTGTCTGACCGAATGCAGATGCGCGGCCTTCAGGGCATGCGCCCGCAGCCTGTGATCGGCGGGCCATTCAAGGCGCAAAGGCGCCATGTTCGACAAAAGTAGGTCGGCGGGATCGGTGATGGGGGCGTCCACCACGAGTTTTACATGCGACGATGGCATGACCTGGGCAACGACTCCGCCTGCCCAATCGGCCGAGCATTCGGCCTGCGGGGCGCGGCCCTCTGCCGACAGCGCCACGACCACGTTGCGGCCGGACAGGTCGCGGATGTTCAAAGGCACCATGATGCGACGACGCAGACGGCCTTCGTCGAGAACCAGTTCGGTGCGGCGCACGCCGTTGACCGTGATGCGCAGGGTCCCCTGCGCACCGGGTTCCAGGTCGCCATCGAGATCAAGCACCAGCACGCCCGACTGCGGGACGCTGTTGCGCGGCAAGGCAAAGGTCGCCTTCGTATAGCCCGGAAATCCGGTGAAGGCGTTCAGCCGCCCTGCTTCGCGCATGGGCATGACAACCTCGGTCGGCACGGAGGTGACAGGCAGATCATGCGCATCCACGACGGCAAGCTCGGCCGGCATCATGTCCTTGATGCGGTCCGCAAATTGCAGGGCGATTTCATCGCGGTGCTGAAACCCGTAGATCAGGGCCGCCAGCAGGATAAAACAAGTCGCTAGGATTCCGACGAGACGCATGACCCGCACTCCTCATATGACGAGGGGCAAGGTGAGCCATGCGCGCCCTGCCCTTCTTGGTCATAGTTCCATTTCGTGATTAGGCGGCCTTGCCTGCGACTTGCCGCGCGGGTTTCTTGCGTACGACGCCCGGCTTTTGCTGGTCGGTCCAGGTCGACACGCAGGCCACCGTGTCAGGCTTGTAGCGATGCGCGTATTTGGCCGCGATCCCCACGGTTTCCTCCAGCAAGCCTTCGGCCAGCGTGATCGGCTTCAACCCCAGGTCAAGGAAGGTGGCGTTGGACACTTTCAGCTCGTTCTCGGCGGCTTCCTTGCGCGGATTGTCGACAAGCGCGACTTCGGCATCGGCAATATCGGCAACCAGGTAGGCAAGATCGCGCACCCGATGCGTTTCGGTCATCTGGTTCAGGATCTTGACCTTGCCAGTCCGCTCCGGCGGGTTGGCAACGGCCAGCGCGACGCAGCGCACGGTGTCCTGGATATGGATGAAGGCGCGGGTTTGCCCGCCCGTGCCATGCACGGTCAGCGGATGGCCCACGGCGGCCTGCATCAGGAAACGATTGAGAACGGTGCCGTAATCCCCATCGTAATCGAAGCGGTTGATCAGGCGTTCATCGCGGCGCGTTTCCTCGGTCTGCGTACCCCAGACGATGCCCTGGTGCAGATCGGTGACCCGCATCATGTTGTTCTTGGCATAGAACTGGAACAACAGCTGATCCATCGACTTGGTCATGTGGTAGACGCTGCCCGGGTTCGTCGGGTACAGGATATCGCGTTTGAACATCCTGTCTTCGCCGGGAACAAAAACCGTCAGATAGCCTTCGGGGATTTCCAGCCCGTCGCCGTCGTAGCCGTAGACGCCCATCGTCCCGAGGTGGACCACATGCGGGTCGATCCCGGTTTCCGAGATGACCGCCAGCAGGTTGTGGGTCGCGTTGATGTTGTTGTCGACGGTGTAGATCTTCTGCTCAAGCCCCTTCATCGAATAGGGGGCCGCGCGCTGTTCGCCGAAGTGAATGACGGTGTCCGGACGCATCTCTTCAAGCAGGTCACGCAGTTCGGCGATATCCTTTGCGACGTCGATCTGGGCAAATCCGATGGTTTTCCCAGAGACGTCCTTCCACGCCGAGATCCGCTCCTCGATCGATGCGATGGGCGTCAGGCTTTCCGCACCAAGCTCTGCGTCGATGGATCGGCGCGACAGGTTGTCCGCGATCACCACATCATGTCCCAGCTCGGACAGGTGCAGCGCCGTCGGCCATCCGCAAAAACCATCGCCACCAATCACAAGTACTTTCTTCGCCTTCGCCATGATCTTGGCCTCCGTGCATCCTCGTTCGACAGACCGGGCGTTTCGACAGGCCGTTTCACGAATGTTGATTAAAACTGTACCGATAGTTGATTAACCCGGTATTAAAGTCGCTTGGCGGGTCTATCACGGGGAATGGCCTGGTGGTCATCCCCGCGGACGGACTGCAGGTGTCCCGTTCGGGGCGTTTTACCTACTCGTTCGCGCCATCCCTATCCGAAGGGATAGGAGGTGGGGTGCGACCCGCCTTTCGTCGCTCAATTGCACAATGCATTGGAACCTCTCCCAAACCTACGGCTTCGACTTTGGGAAAGATGCTCGTCAAATTTGGCGGAAATTAGGAACAATTTCCGCCATTCTTGGGTTTGATTGGGCCGACTTGCTGAATGGAATCAGGTTTCATGGCCATATTCACAAAGTTTGGCGAACGGGTGCCGGGCCGTGTCTGGTCAGCCCCACGCCCTCGGGCGCAACATGATCATCGGTGTCAGGCCGCGTTCTTGGACGCAGGTTCTATCGCCTTTCCGGCAATCCGCCCGGCCTCGATGCAGCAGGCACCCGGCCCCCCTTGCAAGGCGATCAGCTTGCCAGCTTTTCCTGCTGTGCGAAGGGGCTGAGGCCCAGCCAGGTCTGCATCGAGCGCGTCAGCTCGGACGATCCCACAAGCAGCAGCGCATCGCGGTCCACTGCATCGGCCACAGACCGCAGGCCCATCCAGATCTCCGTCATCGTCCGCAGATCGACGGTCGCATAAAGATCCACGTCAAAGCCGGGGTCGATATGGCAAAGGTCCACGGTCCGGTCCGGTTCCACGATCAGCCACCACTTGCGCTGTGCCTCGGGCAATTCGGGGTAGATGAACTCGATCACCACGCGCCGGTCGGGCACCGGCGTCGTGTCGAGATTGCGGCGCATGTCCCACATGAGCAATTCCGGATCGAGGTTCTCGAGCGACGGCTCGGTCTCGACCCATTTCTGCCCCCACATGCCGATCGCCTCGATCACCGGCTGCAGGTCCTTCCCGGCCTGGGTCAGCCGGTAGGCATCCACGTCCGGCGGGTCGGTCAACCGCCTGCGTTCCACGACGCCCGCCGCCTCCAGCTCGCTCAGGCGTTTCGACAGCAGCGCCGGAGACATCCGCGGGACGCCCCGCCGCAACTCGTTGAACCGGGTCGATCCGGCGACCAGTTCGCGCAACAGCACGACCGTCCAGCGGGTGCACAGCACTTCGGCGGCCATCGCAACCGGGCAGAACTGCTTGTAGCTCGCATTGGTCATGGCAGACCTCCTTTCGGTCTCGGGTCTGCATCATGACAGATTCCCCCCGTGCCAAGCCAGTTCAGACTCTGTACCGGCAGCGATTCAGTTCCTGAACTGGCGCGATCACGGGGCTGGCTGGCATTTTGCGCCCATGCCGGTTGGTTCCGGCACAGGAAATCCGACCAGCACGAAAGGAGAAGACAATGCCCCTTGTCGATATCGAACTGATCGCGGGCGTCTTTGACGACGACCAGAAACAGCGGATGATCCATGACGTGACCGAAGCGATGGTCGGCGTCGAGGGCGAGGCCATGCGCGGCGTCACCTGGGTCCGGGTGCACGAGATTGCCAGCGGCGAATGGGCCATCGGCGGCAAGCCGATGACGGCAGAGGCCGTCAGGGCGGCGCGCTCCCAACCCGCCTGAACACGTCCCCGGACAGATCAGAAAGGAACAGCCATGACCAGCCAGGTCGCCACAGACTTGCAAACCGTGACGCTGTACGAGCGCCTCGGAGGCGCCGCCGGCATCCGCCGGATCGTTGACGGTGCCGTCGCGGCCCATATGGACAACCCGCTGATCGGGCACCGGTTCGCGCCCTATGCGGACCAACCGGAGCGGGTCGAGGAGATCAAGCAGCACACCTGCGATTTCTTTGCCGCCGGCAGCGGCGGCCCCGACACCTACCGGGGCCGCAGCATGGCCGAGGCGCATCGAAGCATGCAGATCGACGCGGCGGAATACGATGCCGCCTGCGACGACATCCTCGGGACGATGGAGGCGCTGAACTACGACCAGCGCACACGCGGCGAGGTCGGGGACATCCTCCAGTCCCTGAAATCCGAAATCATACACATGTAACGAGGCCGGTCCGTCGCGACCGGCCCTCCGAAAGGCAGGAAAGACATGACTAACGCCATCGAAACCCACCGCTTCGAGCGCCCCGACGAGCGGCTCGACATGAAGGACCGTGGCGGCATCGACATCGTGAAGACAGGACAGGGATCGACCGGCATGCACGCCGTGTTCGAACCCGGCTGGACCTGGGAGGCGGACGAAAAGCCGCTCCTCGGCCATCCCGATACCTGCCCGATGCACCACACCGGCTACTGCCTGTCCGGCCGTCTTGTCGTCCGGATGGTCGAAAGCGGACAGGAAACGCCGATCACGAAAGGCGATTTCTTCGAGATCCCACCCGGTCACGACGCCTGGGTCGCGGGCAACGAGCGCGTCGAGATGATCCTGTTCGAAGCACCGGGCGCCCATCCCTGACAGCGCCCGCCCTTGGCAATCCTGAACCTTGCCGCAAATGGGCTCCTCTTCGCGAGGGGCCCTTCCCATGCGCAAGGGTGCCGGGCCTACCCCCTGCCCGGGCGGAACCGGTCGCGATAGGCGGATGGCGTGGCGCCACAGTGGCGTTTGAAGACGCGGCGGAAAAAGGCAACATCCTCGTATCCCACCGACAGCCCGACCTGCTCGATCGACGGCGCGCCGTCCTCGAGCATCTTTCGCGCCGCCGAGACACGCAGCATCTGCTGATAGACCCCCGGCATGTGGCCCGTCGCCTGCTTGAACCTGCGCATGAGGTTGCGCCGGCTCATACCCGCAACCTCGGCAAGTTCCTCGACGGGAACCTCGCGGGTGAAATGCGCCGTCAGATGATGCTCGGCCTCCCTGATCTTGTCGTCGCCGTGCGGCCGCGCCAGCGGCAGCAAGGCATAGCCGGACTGGCTGGGCCGCGGCATGTCGAGGAGCAGCGCCTTGGAGCACTCGATCGCCACGTCGCGCCCGCAGAGACGCTCGACAAGATGCAGGCTGAGGTCGCTGGCCGCGTTGACACCGCCGCTGCAATAGAGGCCCGCATCCTCGGTGATGAGCAGGTCGGTCTGCCAGTCGACATCGGGGTATCGCTGCATGAAACCCTCGGCGACGCCCCAATGTGTCGTGGCCGTGCGACCGGCAAGCAGTCCCGCCTCGGCCAGGAAAGCAACGCCGGAACAGACCCCGGCGATCCGCGTGCCGGTCCGATACCGCTCGGCCAGCCAGGACGGGATCGCGGCGTGGCGCGCCATCCAGTCGTCCGGCACCGGCCCCGAGGCCGAGACCATCACCAGGTCGAGCGATCCCAGTTCCGGAAGTGCACAATCGGGCGCGATGTTCAGCCCATAGGCGCTGCGCACCGGCGCCCCGTCGATCGACGCCGTCGTGACCCTGAATCGCGGTTCGGGGTCATCGCCACACATCTCGTTCCACATGGTTCCCGCGGCCGAGAAGACCTCGATCGGGCCGACGGCCGTCGACGCGTATCCGTCGTTGACGAGAACGACCGCGACGTCCAGCTTGTCGCTCTTCTCCGTCATCCCCCGATACTGGCATTTTCGCCCGCGGATTTCACGCGCCGCACGCGTGTTTGGCACGATAACCGCCGCTTTCCGTCCGCATCGCCCGGTGCCATTTCGCCCGCAGCGGGCCCATTCTCTGGTCGTGAACAGATAGAGAGGAGGCAAAGATGGATCTCTACATCATCCGCCGTCACGGCATCTGGTCGAACGAGGACGAACTCGCGGCGACCAACGAGAAATCGTTGCGGGTCGGCGAGGCCATGAAGGCTCGGCTGCGCTGGATCCGCAGCTATGCCGTGACCGAGGAGGACGGCCGCATCGGGTCGGTCTGCATCTACGAGGCCAGCGACCGCGAGGCCATCCGCGAACACGGAGAGCGCATCGGCGCGCCCAGCGAGGACATCCGGCTTGCCCGCGGCACTGCCGTCAAGCGGGACGATCCCGAGCCGGTGACCTATGTATGACAGGATTTCCCCGGCAGGTGCCGGGGCAATCGCTTCGACCAAGGGCAGGTCCGGGCCGCTCCCGATGTGCTCGACCGTCAGAGCGAACCCGCTGCTGCAGCGCGACCGGCTTTTGTCGCGGCTTCACCGGCCTCGTGCATGCGACCAAAGAAGGCATGGGCTGGCAGGGCAAATCCCGCCGGGCAGGCCGCACGGTCGCGACCCTTACGCGATTGCCTCCCGCGTGGCGGTGTGTGCGGGCCCGTCCACGATCATCATAGGGCAGCCGCGCGAACACCGCTCGACGCGGCTGTCAATGCCGTACAGCCTTGCGATCAGTTCCGGTGTCAGCACCTGCAAGGTCGGGCCGGTGTCCAGGATGCGGCCGCCCGCCAGCGCCATCACCGTCGTGCAGGCGCGCATCACCTGGTTGAGGTCGTGCAGGGCGAGGATCACCACCGCGCCCGTCGCTTGCGCATAGCGACGCAGCGCCTCGAGAACCTCGTACTGGCGATACAGATCCAGGGCCGAGGTCGGCTCGTCCATCAGCACCACCTTGGGCCGCGTCACCAGGGTCTGGGCAATGCTGACCGCCTGCCGCTGGCCACCGGACAGGTCCGGCAATTGCCGGTCCGCCAGATGCGCGACACCAAAGCGGTGCAGCACGTCGTCGACGGCGGCAAGTTCGGCTGAGGACAGGCGCCAGCCCCCGCCATCCTGTTTCAGTGCGAGGATGACGGATTCGTAGACGGTCAGCGCAGCGTTCATGGCGGTGTCCTGCGGCATGTAGCGCAGGTCGCTCTGCTCTGCGCCGGTCAGGCGGACGGCGCCGCTGCCGCGAAGCTGCCCGGCGATGCGTCGGAACAGGGTCGATTTCCCCGCCGCGTTGGCGCCGACAAGGGCGGTCAGGCTACCGCCCTCGATCCGGGGCGTCGTGGCGCCGGTCAGGATCTGGTGGCGGCCATAGCGCGCGCCGACCTGGTCGAGCGCGAGGCTTACCATGATTTGCGTCCTTTCGTCAGGATCAGCGCGGCAAAGAACGGCACGCCGACAAGGGCGGTGATGATGCCGATGGGCAGGACCGCGCCGGGCAAAATGGCCTTGGACAGGACCGAGGTCGCGGACAGGATCACCGCCCCCGACAACATCGCTCCGGGCAGAAAGAACCGCTGATCCTCGCCCAGCAGCAGCCTCGCGACATGCGGGCCGACGATGCCGATGAATCCGATCGTACCGACAAAGCTGACCGGCACCGCGGCCAGCAGCGAGACTAGGAACAGCGCCTCGAGCCTCAGCCGTTTCACCGGCACGCCCATCGCGGCGGCGCGGGTCTCTCCCAGTCGGATCGCGGTCAGCGCCCAGGCGCGGCTGGCAAACAGCGGCGTGCAGACCAACAGGATCACGGCGGTGACCGCGACCTTGGCCCATGTCGCCTTGGTCAGGCTGCCCATGGTCCAGAAGACCACCGCCGACAGCGCCTGTTCAGAGGCAAAGTATTGCAGCAGGGCCAGCGCGGCGTTGAAGCTGAACACCAGGGCGATGCCCAGCAGAACGATGGTTTCCACCGTCACGCCGCGCAGCGTGCTGAGGCCGAAAATCAGCAGCGACGCCGCCATCGCCATGGCAAAAGCGTTGATCGGCACCATCAGCGCGATGGCCGCCGGGAAAAGCGCCACCCCGAACACCATCGCCAGCGCCGCGCCAAAACTTGCGGCGGCGGACAGGCCCAACGTGAAGGGGCTTGCCAGCGGGTTGGCAAGGATCGTCTGCATCTGCGCGCCCGCCAGCGAGAGGCTGGCCCCGACGGTGACCGCCAGCAGCGCCATCGGCATGCGAATGTCCCAGATCACCACCCGTATCTGCAGATCGGCTGTCGCCGGCGAATAGATCGTCTGCAGCACCTCCCCCAGCGGATAGCGCGCCGGCCCCAGCGACACGTCGACCGCCACCGACAGCACCAGCAGCAGGGCCAACCCCAACAGGATCGCGATCCGCCGCGCGACAAGGCCGCGATAGGCGGAGGCATAGGTGGGGGTATTCGAAGTCAGCGCAGCCATGAGGCCTCCGGGGCAAAGGGGGGCGGCACCATGACCGCCCCGTCAGATCAGTTCGTGGCCGCGTCCAGCGAGACCCAGTAGCCGGGGTGGTAGTCCACCGGCAGGAATCGGTCATGCAGTTCGACCAGCGTCGCCTCCGGGTCGAGATCGGGGAACAGGTCGGGGTGCATCCAGGTGGCCAGCCGCTGCACGGCGATGAAACTGTAGGGATTGTTGTAGAACTGGTGCCAGATCGCGTGGACCTGCCCGTTCTCCACAGCTTTCACGCCGGTAAAACCGGGGCGCTCCATCAGGGCGGCCAGCTTGGCCCGGGCCTCTGCCTCATCCGATCCCGGTCCGACGCCGATCCAGTCGCCGCCGGGCACATAGGCGTCCCAGTTGCCGCCCGTCACCACGATCTGGTCGGGGTCCGAGGCGATCAGCTGTTCGGCGTTGATCGTGCCGAAGGTGCCGGGAATGAACGGCTTGGCCATGTTCTCGCCCCCGGCCAGCTCGACGAAGGTGCCGAAGTTGCCATTGCCGAAAGACATGCAGCAGTCTTCGGAATAGCCGCCGGCGCGTTCGACAAAGACCAGCGGGCGATCGAGGTCCGTGGTCGCGTCGATCACATCGGTCACGCGGGCAAGCTGTTCCTCGTAGAAGGCGTTGAACTCTGCCGCGCGGTCTGCCTTGCCGAACAGTTGCCCGATGATCTGCATGGACTTGGCGGTGTGTTCGAACGGCTTTTCACGGAAGTCCACGTAGACGATCGGGATGCCGACCTTGGCCAGCTTTTCCTCGTAATCCGCCTCATCCGTGGCCGCCTTGGCCTCGAGGTTCAGGATCAACACGTCGGGGTCCAGGGCGACCGCCTGTTCGATGTCGAACGTGCCATCCTTGAAGCCGCCGAAGGTCGGGATCTCGTCCAGTTGCGGGAACTTCTCTGCGTAGAGCGCATAGCTTTCGGGGGCTGCCTGCAGCAGGTCATCGCGCCAGCCGACCACGCGCTGGAAGGGATCTTCGCCATCCAGCACGGCGGCAAAGAAGATCTGCCGCCCCTCGCCAAGGATGACGCGGTCGGCTGGGCCGTCCAGCGTGACGTCTCGCCCGGTGATATCGGTGACGGTGATCGGATCGGCCAGCACCAGTGTCGGCAGGATGGCCAGCGCCGTGGCGCCAAGCAGACGGGTAAAGGTCATGTTTGCGGTCCCTGTTCCATTTCGCGCCGTGGATAGGGGTTCCCGACAAAATGAGTCAAGTTATAAATTGACAAAATTAGTCACCTAAAAGAAGCCAGCATCAGGGCACGAACGAGGACCACCATGACCACCCCGCACCTGAAGAACCGTGACATAAGGGACGAGATCCGGGACTACTGGTCCGACCGCGCCGCGACCTTCGACGACGATCCCGGACACAAGATCGCCGACGGCGCCGAAATGACTGCCTGGGCCAAGCTGTTCCGCAAGCATCTGGGCACCGGCCACGGGCGCCGCTTGCTGGATCTTGCCTCGGGAACAGGGGAAATCTCTCGGCTTTGCAAGAAGATGGGATTTGACGTGACCGGGCTGGACTGGGCCGAACCGATGCTGGACCGCGCCCGGGCGAAACTACCCGATGTGACATTCCTGCAGGCGGATGCGGAACGAACCATGCTGCCCGCGGGCAGCATGGATGTGATCGTCACGCGGCATCTGGTCTGGACCCTGGTCGATCCCGCGGCGGCTTTCGCCGAATGGCATCGGGTACTTGCGCCGGGCGGGCAGCTTCTGGTGATCGACGGGGACTTCGTGACGAAAAACTGGCTCGCACGACTGCTGGGGGGACGAAGGGCCGGCAACCACAGGGCCGCCGAGCGCCACCACCGCATCCTGCGGCAAGTGCATTTCACGCATGGGGCACGGGCCGGTGACGTCGCCCGGATGCTGTCGCAAGCCGGCTTTACCGACCTGCACATCGATACCGGGCTCGGGCGCATCCACCGGGCACAGGCGCGCCAGATGGGCTGGCGCAAGTCGTTGCTCCGCCGCTGGGAGCATCGATATGCGATCTGCGCCTCGAAACCTGTCGCGACATAGCCAGCGATCCATTGGGTTCCGCCGCGACGTTCTTGGCGCCCTTCGCATGGACGGGTATCGGCCGATCCGCACTCCCTGCCCCCGCCCGCCAAGGAACGAAAGGTCAGGCATCCCTGACTGGCGCCCGCCACCGCGCCGCGCCAAGACAGATCCATGACCACGACCAGACGCCTCGAACGCGCGCTTGGCGATTTCACCCGCGCGCATCTCCCCACCGGCCTCGCCGATCTCCTGATGTTCCTGCTCAAGCAGGGCTGGGCCTGCCTGTTCGGCTTCCTGATGCTGGGCGGCCTGCTCGTCAGCGACCGGATCTGGCAGGACGACTGGGCGCTGCACCGCTACGACGCGCTCTTTCTCTACGCCCTCACCCTGCAAGTCTCCTTTCTGGTCCTGAAACTGGAAACCCTGACAGAGGCCAAGGTGATCCTGCTGTTCCACCTGACCGGCACGGCGATGGAACTGTTCAAGGTCAATGCCGGCAGCTGGGCCTACCCCGAGGAGGCGCTGCTGAAACTCTACGGCGTGCCGCTGTTTTCCGGCTTCATGTACGCGGCAGTGGGCAGCTACATGGCCCGCGTCATCCGCATCTTCGGCATGAAATTCGCCCCCTACCCGCCGTTCTGGACGAGTGTGGCGCTGGCCGTGGCGATCTACGTCAACTTCTTCGCCCACCACTACCTGCCCGACGCGCGTTACGTCCTGATGGCCGCCACGGTGGCGCTCTTCGCGCGCACCCGCGTCTGGTTCACGATAAACCGTACCCGCCGCTGGATGCCGCTGCCGGTCGCGGCCTTCCTGACCTCGATCTTTCTCTGGATCGCCGAGAACGTGGGCACGAACACCAACACATGGCTCTACAAGGGACAGACGAAGCTGGATCTGGTCCACCTGTCCAAGATGGGATCGTGGTACCTGCTGCTCTACGTCAGCTTCGCCACCGTGACACTGGTCCTGCGCGACGCGCTCTTGCCTGCGCCGCTCACAGACCCAGCACCAGAACCAGGATCGACACCGTCAGCACCGCGATCCCCAGCACCTCCCGCCGCGTGACGGTTTCGCGAAAGAACAGAACGGAGGCCGCCAGCGACAGGATCAGCTCCACCTGCCCCAGCGCGTAGACATAGGCCGCCTTTTGCAGGGTGAAGGCCGTGAACCAGCCCATCGTGCCGGCCATCGAGCTCAGCCCCAGCCAGACCGCCCGGCGCCGCGCCGCCCAGACCGCGCGCAACTGCCCCGGTTCGCGCCAGCGCAGCCAGACCGCCATACCCAGCGTCTGCAGCGCCGTCACGCAGACCAGCGACAGGGCCGCGCGCAGGACCGGGTCATCGCTGGGCACCTCCAGCGTCGTGGCACGATAGCCCACGCCCGCCACGGCAAAGAAGAACCCCGACCCGACCCCCAACAGCACCGCCCGGCTGCGCAAGCCGCGCCAAAGCCCCGCCGCATCCGGCGTCCTTGACAGCATCAGCACGCCCACCAGCCCGATCCCGATTGCCAGCCAGCCCAGCGGAGAGATCGCCTCGCCCAAGAGGACGAGCCCCATCAGCGCAGTCTGGATGACCTCGGTCTTCTTGAAGGTGATGCCCACGGCAAAGTTGCGCTCGCGGAAGGCCAGCACCACCAGCACCGTGGCCAGGATCTGCCCCATCCCGCCGACCACTGCCCAGGGCCAGAAGGCGGGCCCGGGCACGGGCAGGCCGGCCCCGGTCAGGCCCAGGTACAGCAGCAGGACCACCAATCCCGCAGGCATGGCATAGGCAAACCGCGCAAAGGTGCTGCCCGTGGCGCTGATGTCGCCCGTGGCCAACAGCTTGTGCAGCATGAAACGCGCGGTCTGAAAGGTGGCCGCGCAGAGGGTGGCGATAATCCAGAGGTCCATGCCGCCATTAGCGGCAGCGAACCGCCGGGCACAAGCGCAACGCGCCCCGGACCAGCGTCAGCCCCGCGGCCAAAGCGGATGCGGCACCGGGTCCTTGGCGCGCAGGAAGTAGCGCCGGAACACCTCGGCGTATGAGCCATAGCGATAGCCGCCGTTGCGCGACAGGTAGCGTTCCGGGTTCCGGCGGTACATCACCGGCAGCCGATACCAGGGCACCATCGCGTGCATGTGGTGCACAACGTGCAGGTTGTTGTTGAGAAAGATCAGCGCCAGCGGCCCGCGATCCTCGATGATGACGGTGCGCCCGCGCGCGTCCTCATGGGCGCGGTGCTCCAGGAAGGTGCGGATCTTCAGGATCGACAGCGCCGCGTAGGTGCTGAGCAGGAAGGCCCAGGCCGGCATCTGCCCCAGTGCCACCATCCACCAGGCCACAACGGCCACCGCCGGCACATGCAGTGCCCAGCCCAGCAAGACCCGCCGATCCCCCCGCAGCACGGCGCGCAGGTCCGACAGAACAAAGGCAAACGTCCCCAGCAACGGCCCCAGCAGCATCCGCCCCGCAAGCGTGTTGTTCACCTGCATCACCATCCGCGCCATGCGCGGCAGACGCTGCCAGGACTTGGGATCCAGGAAATTGCTCTCGGGGTCGTCATAGGGATCGGTCAGGATCGAGTCGCGGTGATGCGCCAGGTGGGTGTCCTTGAACCGCAGGTAAGGCACCACCAGCGACAGCGCCGGAAAGACCAGCGCCCCGTTCCAGAAGCGCGACCGGAAGGGATGCCCGTGCAGCATCTCATGCGTCAGGGAGGAATGCAGCGCCGCGCCCAGCGTCACCAGGACCATGCCCAGCGGCAGCCAGACCGCCGCCGCCCATGTCGTCCCCAGCGCCCAAAGCGCATAGCACGCGGCCAAGAGCGCCAGCGTCGGCCATTCCAGCCCGCGCAGCCGCTCAGACATGACGCCCCCAGCGAATGCCCGACCAGACACGCTCGTAGACCAGGTAGGACAGGAATCCGATCACGGCGTTCACCACCGCCATCCCGCCCCCGAGTGCCAAAGAGCCTGTAAAGGCCAGGCCCACCCCGGCCATCATCACCAGCCCCAGTGCCGTCCACAGGACGGATTTCACAAGCGTACGCGCCCGCGTTTCCATAGAACCTCCGAATGTATTGATCACGGGGCCAAGGTAACGGGCGCGCAAGCGGGGTGGCATCCTGTCTATGGTTCACATTTCTCGCATTCCGTGACAAAAATCACTATATGAGCAAGATTATCGACAAGCGGGCGCGCGCGGA
This sequence comes from Mameliella sp. MMSF_3455, assembly GCF_030733205.1. Taxonomy (GTDB): domain Bacteria; phylum Pseudomonadota; class Alphaproteobacteria; order Rhodobacterales; family Rhodobacteraceae; genus Antarctobacter. The sequence continues at coordinate 175,409 of NZ_JASHJL010000008.1, read as the reverse complement.
CCTTCTGCGCAAACGGCTGGCCGAGGCGATGCAGCGGGCCGGGTCGAACCAGACCGCGCTGGCGCGGGCCGTGGGCGTGGACCGCTCGACCATCTCGCAACTGCTCAAGGACACCGGCGCGCGCCTTCCCAACGCCCAGCTTGTCGGGTCCTGCGCGCAGGCGCTTGGCGTGTCGTCGGACTGGTTGCTTGGCCTCTCGGACCGACCGGAATCCGCCGCCGACCTGCTGGCGACCTCCCTGACCCTGACAGAGGCGCCCCGGGCACTGGTGGATGAACAGATCTTTCGCTGGCACCGCGAGGCGGAGGGATACAAGATCCGGCACGTTCCCGCCGCCCTTCCCGACATGCTCAAGACGCGGGCGGTGCTGGAGTGGGAATACGGGCCGCATCTGGGCCGCACCACCGAACAGGCGATCAACGCCTCCGAGGACCGGCTGGACTGGATGCGCGCCTCGAAATCCGATTATGAAATCGCCTTTCCGCTCTACGAGATCGAGAGTTTCGCCGAAGGCGTGGGCTATTACGCCGGCATCCCGGCAGAGGTCCGGCGCGCGCAACTCAGGCAACTGGCCGAACTGAGCGCCACGCTCTACCCGCGGCTCCGGATCTATCTCTTCGACGCCCGACGGCTCTACTCGGCGCCGGTCGTGGTCTTCGGGCCACTCCTGGCGGTGCTCTACCTGGGCCGCAACTACCTGGCCTTCCGCGACACCGAACGCGTGACCGCGATCACCCGCCATTTCGACCACCTCGTGAAAGAGGCCAGCATCACCGCCCGCGCCCTGCCCGACCACGTCACGGCGCTGGAGGCAAAGGTGGGGCATGATCCGCGCGGGTGAGGGCCCCGGTGATCTGGATCACCCGAAACCGCTGCCATCCGGATTCATTATGTGCAAGCATCTGCACCTGCCACCTGTTCACGCGGCGACGTGATTTGCGTCAACGCGGCAACCCGCACGGGCCACCGGCCGGACAGGGGCAAGGCAATTAATTGGTAACGACATTGGTAAACAGGAGAGTCCGCCATGGCCAGTTTCACGATCACCAGCAACACGACAACGAACCAGGACCTCAGCTCTGGTGAAACCGGATTTGTCTCCGTACTTGGGTCCCTGTCCTCAACGAGCGGCGATGCCATAGACGCAACCGGAGAAGTCAGGATCACCGTTCTGGGCGCCGTGCAGGCCTTCTCGGGGCAGGCGATCGACATCAACAGCGGGACCAACACATTCCTCGAGATCGGCCAGGCAGGCTACGTCGGGTCCAGCACCTCGGATGCGATCAACGCCACGTTGTCGACGACGGGCAATGTCGTCAACTTCGGCACCATCCAGTCCGATTCCGACGCGATCGACCTGCGTGCGAACGATGGGGCGGCGGTGATCCGGGTCGACAACCACGGCCATATCTCGGCGCGCAGCGACGGCCTGGTGCTTTATTCCGGCACCGGTGTCGTCACGGCCATCAACACAGGCACCATTACCGCGCAGGATACGGGGGTCTTCACCGACTTTTCCGCTGCGTCCGGCATCACTGCCCTGGACAACAGTGGCGTGATCCAGGGGCTGACCCGGTCCTACAGCGGCAGCGGCGCCATCGACGTCATCCGAAACGCCGGAGAGATGATCGGCGGAATCGATCTGGACGACGGCAATGACAGGTACGAAGGAGGCAGCGGCAAGGCAGTCGGCACGGTGTCGGGCGGCGCAGGGCTCGACACGCTGGCCGGCGGCGCCTTCACCGACGAATTCTCCGGCGGCAACGATGACGACACCCTGCTTGGTCGCGGCGGCGACGATTTCCTTGCCGGCGATGCCGGCAATGACGCGATCCTTGGTGGCGCGGGCAATGATTCCATTGACGGCGGCTTCAACGACGACACCATCAATGCCAACGCCGGCGACGACAGCGTTGACGGCGGCACCGGCAACGACATCCTCGTCGGCCAGGACGGCAGTGACGTCCTGAATGGCGGTGACGGGCTGGACACCATCGACGGCGGCAACGGCGACGACACGCTCGAAGGCGGCGACGGCAACGACATCCTGCGCGGCCGCGCGGGCGAGGATGAGTTGGCCGGCGGTCTCGGGCGCGACTTCCTCACCGGCGGACAGGATGCGGACAGTTTCGTGTTCCGCAGCACCGCCGAAACAGCGGTGGGCGCGAACCGCGACCAGATCCTCGATTTCGAACAGGGCATCGACCTGATCGTCGTGGCCGGGCTTTCGCCGGGTGTCTTCGAGTTCCGCGGCACCGCCGGCTTTGCGCCGTCCGGCAACGCCGAGCTGCGCCTTCTGGAAACCGCCACGGGGTCCACGATCGTGCAACTCGATGCCAATGGCGACGGCACAGCGGACGCCGAGATCCGCGTGGCCAATGTCACCGGCCTGACGGCGGATGACTTCGTGCTCTGACCTGCGCCCGTCCGCCCCCGTCACCCGCAGGCTGTCCAAGGCCGGACAGCCTGCGAAGCGCGTGGCTCAATAGGGCATCGGATGCGCCTTGTGGACCTCGTCCAGGCGTTCCAGCAGCTCGTCGGACAGTACCAGGTCGCTGGCCCCCAGCAGGTGCTCCAACTGGTCCATCGTGGTCGCGCCAAAGATCGAGGAGGCCACGAAAGGCCGCCGCGCGGACCAGGCCAGCGCCATGTGCACCGGGTCCAGGCCAAACTCCCGCGCCACGCCCAGATAGGCCTCCACCGCCTCGAAGACACGCGGGTTCAGCCGTCCGCCCATCGTCTCGTTCAGCGACATGCGCGAGCCCTCGGGCACCGCGCCGCCCTGGTACTTGCCGGTCAGGAACCCGGCACCCAGCGGCGAGAAGGGCAGCAGGCCCACCTCCTCGTAGACCATCAGCTCGGCCAGGTCGGTATCGGCCAGCCGGCACAGCAGCGAGTATTCGTTCTGGATCGAGGCCACGCGCGGCCCGCCGACCCGCTCCGCCGCCTCCAGCCACAGCGCCGTGCCCCAGGCGCTTTCGTTCGACAGGCCGAATGCGCGGATGGTGCCGCGTTCGACCTCGGCCTGCAGCGCGTCCAGGCAATCCTCCATGTCCGCCACCACCTGCGCGCGGGTCCAGCCCGATTGCGAGGGGTCATAGCGCCAGTTCTTGCGGAACATGTAGCTGCCCCGGTTCGGCCAGTGGAACTGGTAGAGGTCGATGTAATCGGTCTTGAGCCGTTTCAGCGCCTCCTCGACCGTGTCGCGGATCGTTTTCGAGGTGATCGGCGCCCCGTCGCGCGCCATGCTGCCTTCGCCGGAATGCTTGGTGGCCAGGATCCACTCCGACCGGCGGCCCGAGGCGGCATTCCAGTCGCCGATGATCTCCTCCGTCCGGCCAAGGGTTTCGGCCCGCACCGGGTTCACCGGGTACATCTCGGCGGTGTCCATGAAATTGATTCCGGCCTCCAGCGCCCTGTCGATCTGGCGATGGGCCTCTTCGGGCGGGGTCTGGTTGCCGAAAGTCATCGTGCCCAGGCACAATTCGGACACCATCAGGCCGGTGCGGCCCAGCGGGTTCATCTTCATGGGAAAGGCCCTTGTCTGAAATCGTCGGTCGGGCGCCAAAATGACAGGCCCAGCCGGGATGGCAAGAGGCACCGATCCCGGCGCATTTCCGTCGGGCAGGCCGGACTCCGCGCTTGAGAACAAAATGAGAACACGTTAATCTTGCCGCATGACGATGGCCTCTGCCCTGCTCACCCGCCGCCCCCATGCGCCGCCCCCGCGCTGGTTCTGTGGCGCGACATCCTGCTGCCGCTTGCCCGCGTGCACGAACTCTGCGGCCAGGCCCGGCGCACGCTGGCGCTGCACGTCGCGGCCCAGGCGGGCGGGCCGGTGATCTGGATCACCCGCCGCCACAGCCCGGATCAGCTCAACCCCTGCGGCATGCAGGCGATCCTGCCCCCGGGAGAGGTGATCTTTGCCGCCACCGACCGCCCCGACGACAGCCTCTGGGCGATGGAAGAGGCGCTGCGCAGCGGTGCGGCGCCGGTGGTGGTGGGGGACCTGGCTGACCCACCCCCGATGACCCCGGTGCGCCGGCTGCACCTTGCGGCAGAGGCCGGGGCGGGCATGGGGCTGTGCCGCCCGCTGGGGCTGATCCTGACGCCCGGCGCGGGCGGCGCGCCGGGGGTCGAGACGCGGCTTCGCTGCGATCCCCTCCATGCGCCGGAACAGACCGCCTGGCGCATAGACCGGCTGCGCGCCCGGATGCAGCCGCCCAGAACCTGGCGGCTGGAGGGGGGAAAGCTGCACGACTGGCCCACCCCCGACTAGCGGACGCCACGGCCGAAACGACAAGATTTTGTCGCGAAGCCACCTGACTTCCGCCGCCCGAGCGGGCAGAAACACCCCATGCGCCTGATCATCTCCTTTGCCTCGCTCTTTCTTTCGGTCATCCTGTTGCAGCTTTCCTCGGGCAGCGTCGGCCCGCTCGACGCGCTCTCAGGGCTGGCACTGAACTTCACGACAACGCAGATCGGCCTCTTGGGCTCGGCGCATTTCGCCGGGTTCTTCATCGGTTGCTGGTGGGCGCCGCGACTCATGGGGTCGGTGGGCCATTCACGCGCCTTCGCCGCCTTCACGGCGCTGGGCACCATCGGCATCCTCGGCCACGTCTTGGTGGAAAACCCCTATGCATGGGCGACGCTGCGGATCGGCCAGGGGCTCTGCGTCGCCGGCTGCTACACGGTGATCGAGGCCTGGCTGCACGCCAAGGTCACGAACGAGACCCGGGGCCGCGCCACCGGCGCCTATCGCCTCGCCGACCTCGTCGCCTCGCTGAGCGCGCAGTTGATGATCTCGATCCTGCCGCCCGCGCATTACGTCAGCTACACGCTGCTGGCACTGCTCTGCACCGCCGCCCTGTTGCCGCTGACGCTGAGCCGCCTGCGCCCGCCGGAAACCCCCGACGCCCCGCGCCTGACCCCGGGCCTGGCTTGGGCGCGCTCGCCCCTCGCGGTCGCCGGTGTGCTGGTGGCCGCGCTGTCCAGTTCCTCGTTCCGCATGGTCGGCCCGCTCTACGGCACCGGCGTCGGGCTGGAAACCGCGCAGATCGCCTTTTTCCTCGCCTCCTTCGTGGCCGGCGGGGCGCTGGCACAATACCCGGTGGGCTGGCTGGCCGACCGCTATGACCGGCGCTGGGTGCTGGTCTGGCTGTCGGTCGCGGCCATCGGCAGTTGCACGCTGACCGCGCTGGCCACGGGCCTGCCCACCCCCGGGATCATGCTGACCGCCGCCATCTTCGGCCTGACCACCTTTCCGATCTTCTCGATCGCCGCCGCCCACGCGCATGACTTTGCCGCCAGCGAGGAACGCATCGCCCTGTCTGCGGCGCTGATGTTCTGGTTTGCCGTGGGCGCCATCGCCGCGCCCTGGTTCGCCTCGGCCCTGATCGAGCTTTACGGCCCGCCCGCGCTTTTCGTCATGATCGCCGCCGGGCACGCGCTGCTGGTGGTCTTCGGCCTGGTCCGGATGGGCAGGGGCCGCGCCAGGGAAACCCGCACGCGCTATATCTATACGCCGCGCTCGACCTTCCTGGTGGGGCGCCTGCTGTCAGGCTTCCGCGACCGCCCGGATCAGGATGACTGATCCGTCGCCGCCTCCTGCTCCGCCTCGGCCTCGGCCTGGTCGACCGCCCATGCCCCGGCCGCTTCCAGCGCCACCGGGGACGAGGTCGGCAAGACACCCAGGTAGCTGTCGGTCTCGTCCACCGGAACCCCCGGGCGCTGCGTCATCCGCCACCCGGCATAGCCGGCAATCGCCGCGAAAAAGCCCAGCGTCACCAGCCAGAATCCCTCGGCCCCGACCCATTCCATGACAGCACCGGCCGCCAGCGGCCCGAAAATCGCGCCAAGCCCGTAGACAAAGACAAGGCCGCCAGAGGCCGCGGGCATGTCCTCGACCTGCAGATAGTCGTTCGTGTAGGCGATGAAGAGCGCGTAAAGCGGCGTCGCCACCCCGCCCATGAGAAAGGCCGCCGCCATCAGGATCCTGATCTCGCCGGCGACATAGCCCAGCCCGCAGGCCGCCCCCCCGAACAGCGCGGCGCCAAGGATCAGCAATCGCCGGTCCATCCGGTCCGACAGCCAGCCCACCGGATATTGCAGCACCAGGCTCCCGGCAAAGCTCATCGCCACGAACAGCGCGGTCTGCGAGGTGCTCATGCCGATCTGCGTGGCATAGACCGCGCCCATGCCCGACTGCGCCGCAAAGACGCCGCCCAGCAGAAAGATCCCCACAGCTGCAAGCGGCGAATTGCGATAGAGCGCGATCAACCCCATCGGCTTGGCCAGTTCCGTCGCCGGGGCCGGCTGCACCGACAGCAGGATCGGCCCGAAGGACAGCGAGACGAGGATTGACGCGCCGATGAACAGCGCCGCGCTGGCCGCATCCCCCACGGTCAGCAGACCCTGCGCCGCGATGACACCCAGCGTCTGCGCCAGCATGTAGGCCGACAGCACCTTGCCGCGGGTCTCGTTCGTGGCCGCGTTGTTCAGCCAGCTTTCGGCGGTGACATAGACGCCCGACATGCAGAACCCGACGAGGATCCGCAGGATGGTCCAGGCCCAGGGTTCGGCGATCAGGGGAAAGGCGATCAGCCCGGCCGACATGAAGCTGCCCAGCGCGGCAAAGACACGGACATGCCCGACGCGCCGGATCATCCCCGGCGACAGCCGCGCGCCCGACAGGAACCCGACGAAATACCCCGAGGTGACAATCGCCAGCTCGGCCGGCGAAAACCCTTCGATCCCGCCGCGCAAACCGATCAGCGTGAAATGCATCCCGTTGCCGATCATGATGAATACCATGCCGACAAGCAGGGCCCAGACCCCCGACAAAACCTGCAACATCACCCTGGTTCCTTCGCGTCAGAGGCTCGTTTCACCCGGCCCCGCCTCGCACGGGGGCGGGGGGCGATTCCGTCGCTGCAGCGCCGCATCGCGGTCTGTTTGCGACAAAGCGGGAGCGCCCTCTGGTCCTCGGGCCGCTTGGCGGCTAAACCGTGCGCAAACCCCGGTTCTGACAGAAGCGCACATCATGGCCCGACATCTCATCACCTCTGCCATTCCCTACATCAATGGCATCAAGCACCTGGGCAATCTCGTCGGCTCGCAATTGCCTGCCGACCTCTATGCCCGCTACCTGCGCGCCCGCGGGCACGAGGTGCTGTATCTCTGCGCGACCGACGAACATGGCACCCCCGCCGAACTGGCCGCCGCCAAGGCGGGCAAGCCGGTCGCCGACTACTGTGCCGAGATGTGGGAGGTGCAGTCGAAGCTGGCCGAGGGCTTCCGGCTGTCCTTCGATCACTTCGGGCGCTCCTCGTCCGAGCAGAACCGCAAGCTGACCCAGCATTTCGCCAAGGTGCTGGACGACAACGGGCTGATCCGCGAAGTCTCGGAAACGCAGATGTATTCCAAGGCCGACGGCCGTTTCCTGCCCGACCGCTACATCGAGGGCACCTGCCCCAACTGCGGCTTCGACTCGGCCCGCGGCGACCAGTGCGACAACTGCACCAAGCAGCTCGACCCGGTCGACCTGATCAACCCGCATTCGACGATCTCCGGCTCCACCGACCTCGAGATGCGCGAGACCAAGCACCTCTACCTGCGCCAGTCCGCGATGAAGGACCAGATCGAGGAATGGATCGACACACGGCAAGGCTGGCCCGTGCTGACCACCTCGATCGCCAAGAAATGGCTGAACGACGGTGACGGGTTGCAGGACCGGGGCATCACCCGCGACCTCGACTGGGGTGTGCCGGTGCAAAAGGGCGACGCGCCCTGGCCGGGCATGGAAGGCAAGGTCTTTTACGTCTGGTTCGACGCGCCGATCGAATACATCGCCTGCGGTCAGGAATGGGTCGATGCCGGAAAGGGCGACAACTGGGAACGCTGGTGGCGCACCGACAAGGGCGCCGACGACGTGCGCTATACCCAGTTCATGGGCAAGGACAACGTCCCCTTCCACACCCTCTCCTTCCCGGTCACCATCCTCGGGTCGGGCGAGCCGTGGAAGCTGGTCGATTACATCAAGTCGTTCAACTACCTCAACTACGACGGCGGCCAGTTCAGCACCTCGCGCGGGCGCGGCGTCTTCATGGACCAGGCGCTGGACATCCTGCCCGCCGACTACTGGCGCTGGTGGCTCCTGTCCCACGTCCCCGAAACCTCGGACAGCGAATTCACCTGGGAAAGCTTCCAGTCCGGCGTCAACAAGGACCTCGCCGACGTGCTGGGCAACTTCGCGTCGCGCGTCACGAAATTCTGCCGTTCGAAGTTCTCCGAGGCGGTCCCCGAGGGCGGCACCCCCGGCGAGGCCGAGGCCAAGCTGATCGCCGACCTGACCGCCAAGGTCCGGGAATACGAAACCCACATGGAGGCCATCGAGATCCGCAAGGCCGCCGCCGCCCTGCGCGCGGCCTGGGTGCTTGGCAACGAGTACCTGCAAGAGGTCGCCCCCTGGACCACCTTCAAAACCGATCCGGAGCAAGCCGCCGCGCAGATCCGCCTGGCGCTGAACCTGATCCGGCTCTACGCGGTGATCTCCTCTCCCTTCATCCCCGATGCCTGCGCCGACCTGCTGAAAGCCATGCACGCCGAGGATGCCGAATGGCCCGACGATGTCACGGCGGCGCTGACCGCCCTGCCCGTCGGCCATGCCTTCACCGTGCCGGACGTGACCTTCCGCAAGATCACCGACGCCGAGCGCGAGGAATGGCAAGAGCGCTTTGCCGGCAAGCGGGACTGATCCGCGCGCTTCTGCGGAACCGAACCGCCCGCGGCGCGTTCGGTCCGCATGTCGCAGCAAAAAACCCGTGATCTGACCAAGGGGCCCGTTGGACGGGCCCTTTTTCGTGTCTCCGCCCCGATGAGCATCGGAATTCTCGGTGTGCTCTCCGTCGGCCTTGCCGATGCCGCCTTTCTTGCGCGCGCGGGCGACGTGCCGCTGACGGCCATAGGCTTCATCTACCCGGCCATCATCGCGTTGACCTCGCTGTCGATCGGCATGGGCGCCGGCACCTCTGCCGTGGTCAGCCAGGCGCTGGGGCGCGAAAGCGGCTCTGACGCGATCGCCGCGCGCCTCGCCCTGCATTCGCTGATTTTCGCGACCGCGCTGGCCATCGTCGCGGCGTTTGCCTTCTACCTGTCCGCCCCCTGGCTCTTCGAACTGATGGGCGCCCGGGACGCGGTGAAAGAGGCTGTCCTGTCCTATGTACCCTGGTGGTGCGCCAGTTTCGTCCCGATGGTCGCGGGAATGGGGCTGAACGCGGTCTTCCGCGCCGGAGGAGAAAGCGGCATCGCCGCCACGGTGATGACCCTGCAATCGCTCATCAACATCGCCCTCGACCCGATCTTCATCTTCGGGCTTGGCGCCATTCCTGCACTGGGCACCGAGGGCGCCGGCATTGCCACCTGCATCGCGCGCGTTATCGGCTTCGCGGGCCTGCTGACCTTCGCCCTCCGCAGCGGGCGGCTGTCCCTCTCGCGCAACTGCCTGACCGGGATCGGCGACAGCCTTCGGCGCATCGCCCGCATCGGTGGGCCGGCGGCGGCATCGAACGCGATCAACCCCCTGGGCCTGTCGCTCGTGACCTCTGCCGCAGCCACGCTGGGCGATGCCGCCGTGGCCGGCTTTGGCGCCGCCACACGCCTGCAATCGCTGCTGTTTGTGCCGATGCTGGCGCTTTCGTCCGGGATCGGCCCGGTGGTCGGCCAGGCCTGGGGCGCCGAGAAATTCGACCGCGCGCAACGGGCCGTGCACCTGACCTTCCTGGCCTGCCTCGGCTATGGCGCGGTGCTGTCGGGCGCATTGATGTTCGCCGCGCCCTGGCTTGCGACACTCATGACCGATGGTGGCGCGGCCGCGGCGGACGCAACGACCTACCTGCGCTGGGGCAGCCTCGGCTTCTTCGGCTACGGCATCCTCGTCACGGCCAACGCCGCCATGAACGCGCGCGACCGCGCGCTCTGGTCGATGGCGCTTTCGGCCAGCCGGATCGCGCTGGTCTATGTGCCGCTCGCCTGGGCGGGTGCCGCGCTTTTCGGCTTTGCCGGGATCACCGCCGCGTTTGTGCTGGCCAACCTCTGGGCGGTCCTGCTCGCGCTGGTGCTCTGCCGCGCCGCCGGCCTGCTGGACGTGTCGCTGCCCCGGGCCAGCCACGGCGACGGAACCTTCGCCCGCGATTGACAGCCTGTCCGCCGCTTGCTACCCCGCGCGCCTCATCGCACAGGGGCAAGACATGGCACGCAGGCGCAAGGGACGCGACATTTCCGGTTGGCTGATCGTGGACAAGCCCGCGGGCCTGACCTCGACCGCCGTGGTCAACAAGGTCCGCTGGGCGCTGGACGCCAAGAAGGCAGGACACGCCGGCACGCTGGACCCGGAAGCCACCGGCGTTCTGGCCGTGGCCCTGGGCGAGGCGACCAAGACCGTGCCCTATATCACCGACGCGCTGAAGGCGTACCGTTTCACCGTGCGCTTCGGGCAGGCCACCAACACCGACGATGCCGAAGGCGAGGTCATCGCCACATCCGAGGCACGCCCCTCGGACGACGAGATCAAGGAGTCGCTGCACGGGTTCGTCGGAGAGATCATGCAGGTCCCGCCGCAGTTCTCCGCGGTCAAGATCGATGGCGAACGCGCCTACAAGCGCGCCCGCGACGGCGAGGAGATGGAGATCGAGGCCCGCCCGCTCTGGGTCGAGGAACTGGTGCTGACCGAACGCCCCGATCCTGACACCGCCGTTCTGGAAATGACCTGCGGCAAGGGCGGCTATGTCCGCTCCATCGCCCGCGACCTGGGCAAGGCGCTTGGCTGTCACGGCCATGTCGTCACCCTGCGCCGTCTCTGGTCCGGCCCCTTCGAGGCCGAGCAGGGCATCACGCTGGAGCAGATCGATGCGCTGGCCCGCACGCCGGAGCTGGACACCCACTTGCTGCCGCTGGAGGTTGGCCTCGACGAACTGCCCGAGTTGAAATGCACCGCGCAGGGCGCCGCGCGGCTGCGCAACGGCAACCCCGGCATGGTGGTGCCGGGCGACGTGGAATACGGCGACGAGGCCTGGGCCAGTTTCGAGGGCCGACCCGTCGCGGTGGGCCGCTTCAAGGCGGGGGAATTGCACCCCAGCCGGGTCTTTAACCTGCCAGAGTGACACGCGCGCCCGGCGCGCCCATGCCGGACCCGGGTTAACGGGTTCTTGCCGCTTTGTACAAAACGCTGGAATCGACGTACAAAACGTACGTTTTGTACAAGATGCGCCTGCCGTTCTAGCGCAGCGCCGCCAGCCATTTCTGCAGGGCTTCCAGCGCCTCCGGCTCGTCGAGAAAGGGGATATGCCCCCGCCCCTTGACCTCGGTGGCGATCATGTCTGGCCGCCGCTGCTGCATCTGGCCAAAACATTCGGGCGTCAGAAGATCGGAGTTCTCCCCGCGCAACGCGCAAAGCGGCAGGCCCTCCAGCGCGTCGAATAGCGGCCAGAGATCCGGCGCGGGCTGCGCGCCTCCGCCCAGCACGGCCTCGCGCAACCGGGGATCATAGGTCAGTTCAAGCCCCTGATCCGTCTCGACAAATAGCCGCGCCGCCTCTTCCATCCAGCGCGCCTCGGGCACGCCGACAAAGCCTGTCATGACCTCGGCGCGCCGCTGAGCCACGTCGGCCAGGGTCTTTTGCGGCGGCTTGCGCCCTAGGTAGCCCTCGATCACCTTCAGCCCCGGCCCGGCGATCTCGGGCCCGATGTCGTTCAGCGCCACGCCCAGCAACCGGTCCTTGGCCGTCGTCGCCAGCACCATCGCGATCAACCCACCGCGCGAAGTGCCTAGAATCGCTGCCTTTTCCAGCCCCAGATGATCCATAAGCTCCAGCGCGTCACGACCCTCGACCGGGATCTGGTAGGTCTCGTGCGGCGCCCAACCCGACTGTCCGCGCCCGCGGTAATCCAGCCGGATCAGCCGCACGCCTTCCAGGTGCGGGGCGACGAAATCGAAATCGCGCCCGTCGCGCGTCAACCCCGCAAGGCAGAGCAGCGGCAGACCCTCCCCCTCGTCGCGGTAGAACAGGGAAACCCCGTCAGAGGACTGGAAACTGGGCATCACACAAGCTCCGGTATCGTGGTCAGGTCGGTCAGGACGTGCTTTGGCTGCGCCATCAGCCGATCCATCGGCAGCCCCATGCGGTTTACCCAGACGGTCTCGAACCCGTAGGCCGCCGCCCCTGCCGCGTCCCAGCCGTTGGACGACACGAACAACACTTCTTCGGGCGCACAGCCGAATTCATCTCCCACGAGGTCATAGACCACGCGGGCCGGTTTGAAGATGCCCACCTGTTCGACCGACAGTACCGCGTGCAGGAATTGCCCGATGCCCGCGCTGTCGACCGCGCCATCCAGCATGTCTCGGTTGCCGTTCGACAGGATCGCGGCCCCCAGGCCCTTTGCCTGCAACTGCGCCAGCATCTTCGGCACCTCCCGGTAGGCCGGCAATTCCCAGTAAAGCGCCAGCAGGCGTTCGCGCAGTTCCATGTCATCGAGACCCGCGCGGTCCATCGCCCAGTCCAGCCCGTCCTTGGTCACTTGCCAGAAGGGAACGTAGTCGCCGGTCACGGCCCGCAGCCAGCTGTATTCCAGCTGTTTCGCGCGCCAGTCGGCGGCCAGTTGCGGCCAGACCTCTGCCAGCGCGGCGCGCCCCGGTTCCTCTGCCGCGACCCGCGCCGCGGCGGCCACGTCGAACAGCGTGCCATAGGCATCGAACACGCAAACCTTGATGGCCATGATCGTCTCCCTTCCCGTAACCAGCGACACCCTGACACGGCCCGAGACGCTGGAAAACCCCGATCCGGGCGCCATTTCCGCGGTTTTGCGCCGTTCTGACCCGACAAGCCGGTTTGCAAACCCGTTCGGGCGCGCGTAGGCTGGGCCAAATCCGAGCACCCGGGACGGACCCGGCCTCACCCAATCACCCCCTGACAGACAGAGGTTCCCCATGACGCAGGTCAAGACCGGCGACACCGTGCGCATTCATTACACCGGCACTCTCACCGATGGCTCTACCTTCGACTCCAGCCAGGGCCGCGACCCGCTGGAATTCACCGTCGGCTCGGGTCAGATCATCCCCGGTCTCGACAAGGCGATCCCGGGCATGGAAGTTGGCGACAAGAAGACCGTCCAGGTTCCCGCCGAGGACGCCTACGGCGACACCAACCCTGAGGCGCGCCAGGACGTGCCGCGCTCCGAGATCCCCGACGACATCCCGCTTGACCTGGGCACCCAGCTGCAGGTGCAGGCACAGGGCGGACAGGTTCTGCCGGTGACCGTCGTCGCCGTGACCGAAGAGGTCGTGACGCTGGACGCCAACCACCCGCTGGCCGGCAAGGACCTGACCTTCGACATCGAACTGGTCGAGATCGCCTGAGCCTTCAGGAAAACATTGCGCCGGGGGCGTTTCCCCCGGCATTCTGGGCCTGTCGTTTTCAACAGACAGGCCCTTTTCATGTCCGCTTTGCTCCGCTTGGTCGCCACTCTCACCTGTTTGACCCTCGCCGCCCCTGCCTGGGCGGGCGAATGGACACGGTTGGAGCCGGACGGATTCGGCGATTGCACCCTTCGGTTCGACGGGGTCATCGAACCCGGCGACCTGATGCGCGCCACCCAGGAGGAGGTGCTGGGCGGCTTCAACGCCCGCATCTGCCTGAACAGCCCCGGCGGCTCGCTGGGGGAGGTGCTGAAATTCCTAGAGGCCGCCAACGGCGACACGGGCGGGTTCTTTTTCGGAACCCGGGTTCAGACGGGCGACGAATGCCTGTCTTCCTGCGCGATCCTCTTCATGTTCGGTCAGGCCTTCGGCGCCAACAGCCCCTATCCCAGCCGCCAGCTGGAACCGGGCGCGCGGCTGGGCTTCCACTCTCCCTTCATCCGCGACGGCGCCAACCCCGCCGCCTCTGACGCCGAGGTCTTTCGCGTGGCGCTTCAGGTCGCAAAGCTGCTGGCCGACAGTTCCTACAAGGCACTCACTGCCTCGGGCCCGGCGCTGCCGCCCGAACTGCTGGCCATCGTCCTGGGTACGCCCTCGGCCGACATGCGCTATGTCGACACGATTGCCGAGGCCAAGCTGATGGACATCGAATTGACCGAAGATCTGGAATACAGCAGCGTCTTTCCCGACACCCGCGCGAGTTTCGACCAGATCTATCGCCGCATCTGCATCAGCACGCATACGCTGACCTACCGCCAGCATTTCGTGCGCGAAGGCTATGACTTTGCCGATCTGGTCGCCCGCACAGCGGACCCGGCCTACCTGGGCGCCGACTACGTCGTTCATGTCAGGGATCGCGAACCGGCCCAGGACGGCAGCCCCGAACGCCGCCGCGCCCTGCTGACCGGGCCAAGCTACAGCGTCCCCGGCTGGTTCAGCGCCGGCGCGCAGCAGTATTGCCGCATCGACCTGTCGGTCGAACCGGCGCCCGGCGGGCTGCGCGTGATCTCCTATTCCGTGGATTTCGGCGCCGCCATCAGTGCCGACCTCACCCGTATCCCCGAATGGCGGGGCGAAGTGCAGGTCACGCGTGGCGGCCTGCGCCCGCTGGACACCCGGTACTGAGCGCGCCCCCTTCCGGTCCCCTGCCCCACGCGCTAAACCATGCGCCAAAGGGAGGCACGACCCATGCAGATGGCTCAATTCGGCGATCTTCGCCTGCACTACAGCGTCACCGGACCGGACGACGGCACGCCCGTCGTCTTCGCCAACTCGCTTGGCACGGATTTCCGGCTCTGGGACGAGGTGCTGCCGCTCTTGCCCGCCGGCCTGCGCATCCTGCGCTATGACAAGCGCGGGCACGGGCTGTCGGATACGCCTGCCGGCCCCTACAGCATGGGCGCACTCATCACCGACGTGGAACGGCTGATGGATCACACGGGCTTTTCCAACGCGATCTTCGTCGGCCTGTCGATCGGTGGCATGATCGCCCAAGGGCTTGCGGCCAAGCGGCTCGACCTGGTGCGCGCGATGGTGTTGTCGAACACCGCCGCCAAGATCGGCACCCGCGACATGTGGGCAGACCGGATCGAGGCGGTCAAGACCGGCGGGCTGGACAGTATTGTCGGCCCGACGATGGATCGCTGGTTCTCGAAACCCTTTCACGACGCCGCAGAGTTCCCCGGCTGGCGCAACATGTTCCTGCGCACTCCCGCAGAGGGCTGGACCGGCTGTGCCGCCGCCATCGCGGGCACGGACTTTCTGTCATCGACCAGCGGCTTGCGCCTGCCCACGCTGGCCATCGCCGGGTCCGAAGACGGATCGACCCCGCCCGACCTTGTGTTCGAAACCGCCGACCTGATCCCCGGTGCGCAAAAGGAACTGATCCGGGGCGCCGGCCATCTGCCCTGTGTCGAAAAACCGGATGAATACGCCGCCCTCCTGTCCGCCTTCCTCAGGGCGCAGGGCGCGACGGGCTGACGTGGCGCGCTTTCTGCTGATCCACGGCGCCTCGCACGGGGCATGGTGCTGGCGCGACGTGCTGCCCGCGCTGGAGGCACATGGGCATCAGGTCGGGGCCATAGACCTGCCCTCTCACGGCGCGGACAAGACCCCGGTGGGCGAGGTCACGCTGGAACTCTACGCGGAAACGATCATCCGCCACCTGACCGAACCCACGATCCTTGTCGGTCATTCGATGGCCGGTTTCCCGATCACCCGCGCAGCCGAGCTGGCACCAGACAACATCGCGCGCCTCGTCTACCTTTGCGCGCACACGCCCTGGCCCGGCAAGACCATGTCCGAGATGCGCTTTCTCGGTTCTACGCAGCCGCTCGTCGCCGCCATCCGCGTCTCGGACGACGGGCTGTCCCACACGTTCGACCCGGCAATGGCCCCCGATCTTTTCTACCAGGACTGCCCGCCAGAAACGGTGGATTTTGCCCTGCCCCGCTTCACCCCGCAGGCGCAGGCCCCGGGCCAGACCGTGGTCGAGCTGACCGCCAATTCTCAGGACAAGCCGCGCAGCTACATCCTCTGCCGCCAGGACGGTGCGATCCCGCCCGACCTGCAGGACAAGCTCGCCGCCCGTTTCGCGCCCGACGAGGTCTACGAACTGGACAGCGGCCATTCGCCCTTTTTCTCCATGCCCGGACGGCTGGCCGACCTGCTCGACCGGATCGCCGCCAAGACCCCCTGACAGGACACCCCATGCCCGCAACGCCCTTTGACAGCGCCCACCTGCACCGCCTCTTTCCCACCGGCGAGACCGCGCGCCTGTTGTCCGACAGTGCCGAGATCCGCGCCATGATGCTGGTCGAGGCCGCGCTGGCACAGGCGCAGGCGGCACAAGGGGCGATCCCCGAAACCGCCGCCGCCGCGATCCAGCGCGCCAGCCTCGAATGCCAGATCGACCCGGCCCAACTGGCGGAGGCCACGGGCCAGAACGGCGTCACCACGCCTGCCTTCGTCGCGGCCTTTCGGCAGGCGATGAATGCCCCGGAACACGCGCAATACCTGCACTGGGGCGCCACCTCGCAGGACATCCAGGACACCGGGCTGATGCTGCGCCTGCGCCAGGCCCTGACCCAGCAGGAAGAGCGCCTGCGCGCCACGCTGACCGCGCTGGCCCGGCTGGCCGATGCTCATGCCGAGACACCGATGGCCGCCCGCACTTATGGCCAGCACGCCACGCCCACCAGTTTTGGCGCACAGGCCGCCGCCTGGGGCTGGCCCCTGATCGCGGCGCTGGAGGCCCTGCCCGCCCTGCGCGCCAGCGCCCTGCGCGTCTCGCTGTCCGGTGCCGCCGGCACCGCCTCGGCCCTTGGACCCGATCCGGCCGCCCTGCGCGCAGAGATGGCGGACAAGCTGGGCCTGGCCGACCCCGGCCACGGTTGGCACAGCGACCGCACCCCGATCCTGACCATCGCCGACTGGTTCACCCGTACCGCGCTTGCCTTCGGCAAACTGGGAGAGGACCTGGTACTCGCCACGCAAAGCGGCATTGCCGAGGTCCGTCTTGGCGGCTCCGGCGCCTCCTCGACCATGCCGCAGAAACAGAACCCGGTGGCGCCCTCTGCCCTGGTCGCGCTGGCGCGCCACGCTCAGGGTCTGAACGCCACGCTTCAGGGGGCGGCCCTGCATCGCCAGCAACGCGACGGCGCGGCATGGTTCACAGAATGGCTCTGCCTGCCGCAACTTGTGCTCTCCGCCGCAGCCGCGGCGACGCAGGCGCAATCCCTGGCAGAGCGCCTCAGCCCAGATGCGGCGGCGATGAGGGCGACACTGGATGCCACCGGCGGTCTGCTCATGGCCGAAGCGCTGTCCTTTGCGCTGGCCCGAACCATGCCCCGGCCCGAGGCACAGGCCGCCTCCAAGGCACTGTGCACGCAGGCACGCGATAGCGACCAGCCACTGGAAGAGATCGCCCGCGCCGCGCACCCCGACCTGCCCGCGGAACTGTTCGATCCGGTGCACCAGATGGGCACCGCACCCGCCGACGCCCGCGCCTTTGCCGCCAGGGTCGGCAGCCTGAAGACCTGACGCAACCTGTCGTCGCGTCATGCAACACAACCGACCCCGGTAATGTCGTTTTCGGAACAGCGGCCCGCTTGTCTACCCGCGCACCTTGCCCGCAACTTACCGGGGAGAAACCCATGACACGCATCCGCGCGGCGGTCTGCACCGCCTTCGACGCCCCCCTGCAGATCGAGGAACTCGACCTCCGCGCCCCCGGCGCCGGAGAGATCGAGGTCACGCTGGAGGCCGTTGCTATCTGCCATTCCGATATTTCCTATGCCACCGGCGCCTGGGGCGGCGCACTTCCGGCGGTCTACGGCCATGAGGCCGCAGGCCGCATCACCGCCCTGGGCGACGGCATCAGCGGCCTGCAGACCGGCGACCGTGTCGTCGTCACGCTGATCCGCGCCTGCGGCACCTGCCCCACCTGCGCCTCGGGTCGTCCGACCATCTGTATCGGTGATCGCGACACCGCACCCGCCCTCACCCGGCCCGATGGCACAGAGGTGATGTCGGCCATGTTCTGTGGTGCCTTTGCCGAAAAGGTCGTCGTCGATCAAAGCCAGGTCGTCGTCCTGCCCGACGACATGCCACCAGAGGCCGTCTGCCTGCTCGCCTGCGGCGTGATCACCGGTATCGGCGCGGTCATCAATGCCGGCAAGATGCGCCCGGGCGACGACGTGGTTGTCATCGGCGCAGGCGGCGTCGGCCTGAACGCGATACAGGGCGCGCATATCGGCGGCGCCCGCCGCATCGTCGCCGTCGACATGAGCGAAGAGAAACTGGAGATCGCCCGAGCCTTCGGCGCCACGGACGGGATCCTTGCCACGCAGGACGCGCCCTGGGAGGCGGCCCATACCGCGTTGGGCCGGGGCGCCGACGTGGTTGCCGTGACCGTGGGCGCGATCCCCGCCTACGAACAGGCCATGCGCTACCTCGGCTGGGGCGGTCGCATGGTGATGATCGGGATGCCGCATTCCGGCGCGATGGCCACCTACGAACCTGTCGTGCCCGCCTTCATGGGCCAGCAGATGGTCGGCTCGAAAATGGGCGACGTGGTGATCCAGCGCGACATCCCCTGGATGGCCGACCTCTACCGGCAGGGACGCCTGAAGCTCGATGAACTGGTGTCTGGACGCTGGCGGCTCGACCAGATCAACGAGGCCATCGCGGACACGATGACCGGCGGCGCCCGCCGCAACGTCATCCTGTTCGACAGCCATTGACCCCGGCCCCGCACGCGCTGTTTCTTTGGGCCGAAAATACTCTCGGGGGAGTCGACCGAAGGAAGACGGGGGCAGAGCCCCCATCCCCCGCAAGCCACAGGGACAGGCCATGAAACTCCAGGACCTTGACGTGATCATCACCGCGCCCCCCGCACCGGGGTGGGGTGGGCGCTATTGGATCCTCGTCAAGCTGACCACCGACAACGGCATCACCGGCTGGGGCGAATGCTATGCCGCCTCGGTCGGGCCGGAGGCGATGCGCGCGGTGATCGCCGATGTCTTTGCCCGCTATTTCGAGGGCGAAAACCCCGAGAACATCGAGCGCATGTTCCGCCGCACCTATTCCTCGGGCTTTACCCAGCGCCCCGACCTGACCGTCATGGGCGCCTTTTCCGGTCTGGAAATCGCCTGCTGGGACATCCTGGGCAAGGCGCGGGACAGGCCGGTCTGGGCGCTGATCGGCGGCATGATGAACGAACGGGTGCGCGCCTATACATATCTCTACCCGCTGCCGCGGCACCGGATGGACGACTTCTGGACCTCGCCCGAGCTGGCGGCTGAATCGGCCCTCGACTGTGTCGAGCGCGGTTATACGGCGGTGAAGTTCGATCCCGCAGGCCCTTACACGATGCGCGGTGGGCACCAGCCGGGCATGCGCGACATCGCCATGTCCGTCGCCTTCTGCAAGGCCATCCGCGAGGCGGTGGGCGACCGGGCGGACCTGCTGTTCGGCACCCACGGCCAGTTCACCACCGCGGGTGCCATCCGCCTGGGACAGGCGATCGAGCCCTACCTGCCGCTCTGGTTCGAAGAGCCGGTGCCACCGGACAACCTGCTGGAGTTCGCCGAGGTGGCCCGCGCGGTGCGCGTGCCCGTCGCCACCGGCGAACGCCTGACCACACGCGCCGAATTCGCCACATTGCTGCGCAGCGGCGGGGCGAAAATCCTGCAACCGGCGCTTGGCCGCGCCGGCGGCATCTGGGAGATGCGCAAGCTGGCCGCGATGGCCGAGACTTTCAACGCGGAAATGGCGCCGCATCTCTATGCCGGTCCGATCGAATGGGCGGCCAACATCCAGCTTGCGGTTTCCATCCCCAACCTGCTGCTCGCCGAAACCATCGAGACCCCCTTCCACGCCGCGCTCATCAAGAACACGATAACGCTCGACAACGGTTTCGTCCCCGCGCCCACCGCGCCTGGCCTGGGCATCGAGGTGGACGAGGACCTGGCCCGCGCGCATCCCTATACCGGCGGCGATCTGCACCTGCAGATGCAGGACGCGCCCTGCGATTACGCCCTTGGCAATGCCTTCCAGGGCGGCGCGCCGCCCCTGACAGACTGATGATCTGGTCTTTCCCGAGCGGCGAGCTATATTGGAGCAACCGATCAAGACGCGAGTCACATGGAAGACCAGACGAAACTGCCGCCTCCGCCGGAGGAAATGCAAACCAATGCCCAGCACGCCGCGGCCTTTCTAAAGACGCTGGCACATGAAGGGCGGCTGATGATCCTCTGCCATCTCGGGTCGAGCGAGAAATCGGTTGGTGAACTGGAAGTCCTGCTGGGAATCCGACAGGCGGCGGTCAGCCAGATGCTGGCCCGCCTGCGCGAAGAAGGCCTTGTGAAGACCCGGCGCGACGGCAAGACGATCTACTACAGCCTTGCCGACGAAAACACGAGCCGGGTGATCGGCCTTCTCTACGACATTTTCTGTGAACAGCCCGATGGTGACTGCTGATCCCGGCTTTTCCGGCCCCGAGCTTTGCCGCCTGACCGCCTGCGAGGCGGTCGATCTGTTGAAACGTGGCGAGGTCAGCCCGAGCGAGTTGCTGGACGCCAGCCTGACCCGGATCGAACAGACGTCGCCGGCGATCAATGCCCTCGTGACCCCCTGCCCAGAGCGCGCCCGCGAGGCCGCCATAGAGGCGACGGCCACCAGCCTGCTGGGAGGTCTGCCCATCGGGATCAAGGACCTGACCCCGGTCGCCGGGGTACGCACGACTTTCGGCACGCCCGGCCTTGCGGATTTCGTTCCCAAAGCGTCGGACCCGCTGGTCACGCGCCTTGAATCCCGCGGCGCCGTGGTGGTGGGCAAGACGAACACGCCCGAAATGGGCGCCGGCGCCAATACCTTCAACCCGGTCTTCGGCGCCACCCGCAACCCCTGGGACACCACCATGAATGCGGGCGGTTCCTCCGGCGGGGCTGCGGCCGGTCTGGCTGCGGGCGAAGTCTGGCTCAGCCAGGGCTCGGACCTGGGCGGCAGCCTGCGCACGCCCGCCAGCTTTTGCGGGATCGTCGGCCTGCGGCCCTCGCCCGGTATCGTCGCCAGCCCGGGCGGTGACGGGTTCAACCCCTTCGGCGTCGAGGGTCCGATGGCGCGCACGGTCGAGGACTGCGCGCTCTTGCTTGATGCGCTGAGCGGGTTCGACCCGGTTTCGCCGATCTCTTTCCCGCCCGCCGCCGGGGGCTACCTGGACAACTGCCGCCGCGATCCCGGTCCGGTCCGCATCGGCTTTGCGCCGGATCTTGGCGGGCTGGCCCCGGTCGAACCGGAGATGGCCCAGATCCTTGCCGCCGCACTCACCCGATTGCAGGCACCCGACGTGGAAATCGTCGAGGAGACACCCGACCTGCCCGGGATCGAGAGTACCTTCCGCACCTTCCGCGCGCTTGGCATGTGGACCGGCTATCGCGCCACGCCCGAGGCGATCACCTCGCGCTACAAACCCACCCTGAAGGCAAACATCGCCCAGGGCGGCAAGCTGACGGTAGATAAAATCGCCGATGCCAACCTGGCCCGCGCCCGCCTGTACGAGACGATGCGCCAGTATCTCGAACGGGTCGATGTGCTGGCCTGCCCGGTGACCGGCATCGGGCCGCTTCCGGTCGAGAGCGAGTACCCGCCGGAAATCGCCGGCGTTGCCAGTACGGATTACCTCGATTGGCTGCGCTTTGCCTTCCTCGCCACGCTCTGTGGACTGCCTGCGATGTCGCTGCCCGTGGGCCGCGATGCGCGCGGGTTGCCGGTGGGCCTGCAACTGATCGGCCCACCACGGGGCGAGGCGCGGCTTTTGCAGATCGCCCGACGGCTGGAGCAGGCCATCGAGGTCGGCGGTACACCGATCGACCCCGTGGTGACCCACACCGCCTGACGGTCAGACCGCAGTCGCCGTACCCTGCCCGGCCTTCTCCCAGGGCCGGGTAAAGCCGCCCAGGACCTCGCCGATCTGCGCCTCGTCGGCACCGTTGGGCGCGACCTGCGCGACCAATCCCCGGCTCTTGTCGTCGATCACCGAGACGACACGCGCGGCACAGCCCGCCTTTTCCAGCGCGCCGTTGTAGACCCGGGTGATCGCGTGTTTGCGCAGGTCGGGCTTGAACACCTTGCCCACGGCGGTCTTGGGCAGTTCCGGCAGGATTGTCATGTGCTTGGGGTGGGCGGCGCGCTCATGCACGTGCACGCGCGCATGCTCCAGCAGTTCCGCCTCTGTCACCTCGGCCCCGTCCACCAGTTCGACAAAGGCACAGGGCAATTCGCCGGAATGCGAGTCAGGCTGACCGATGGCACCGGCAAACGCAACCGCCGGATGCGCCAGCAGCGCCTCCTCGATCTCGGCCGGGTCGATGTTGTGGCCGCCGCGAATGATCAGGTCCTTGGCCCGCCCGGTGATCCACAGGTAGCCATCCGCGTCCTTGCGGCCCAGGTCGCCGGTGCGCAAATGGGTGCCATAGTGGAACAGGTCGACGTTCTTGGCCGCCTCGGTATAGGTCTTGCCGGCATAAACCCCGGGGTTCGACACGCAGATCTCTCCGATCTCGTCCACCTCGCATTCCACCGGTTCGCCATGCGCCACCTTGATGATCCGCACATCCGTGTAGGGGAAGGGGATCCCGACCGATCCCACCTTCTTGGCCCCGTCGGGCGGGTTCACCGCCACCAGGCAGGTTGCCTCGGTCAGGCCATACCCCTCGCAGACCGTGACGCCGCAGGCGCTTTCGAACCGCTTGAACAGTTCCAACGGCATCGGTGCGGACCCGGAAAAAGCGGTCTTGATGCTGGTGATGTCGGCATCCACCTTGCGCTGCATAAGCGCCGAAACGGCGGTGGGCACGGTGATGACAAAGGTCGTCTTCCAGCGCGCGCAGAGCTTCCAGAAGTTGTCCATGACTCCGTCGCCGCGATAGCCCGCAGGCGTGGGGAACACCACATGCGCGCCGGAAAAGACCATCGCCATCAGGATGACGTGACAGGCAAAGACATGGAACAGCGGCAGCGGGCACATCACGCTGTCTTCCTCGGTGAACAGCAGCCTGTCACCCAGCCAGCCGTTGTACAACATCCCCTCGTAGGTGTGCTGCGCCACCTTGGGCATACCCGTGGTGCCGCCGGTATGGAAATAGGCCGCAACCCGGTTGCCGGCGCTGTCGGCAAAGCCCAGCGTCTTGGCGTGCTTGGCCAATTCCTTGCGGAAATCCTTGACGTCAGCGTGATGGTTGCCGGGGTTCCTGGGCCGCACCAGCGGCACGATCCAGCTTTTGGGCGGGGTCAGGTAGCGGTTCAGGTCGACCTCCAGCACCGTGTGCACATGCGGCGCATTGCGCACCGCCTCGGCCATCTTCTGGGCGATGTCGGTCTTGGGAAAGGCCTTGAGCGTGACCACCACCTTGGCATCGGTTTCCCGCAGGATGGCGGCGATCTGTTCGGCTTCCAGCAACGGGTTGATCGGGTTCACGATCCCCGCGACGGCACCGCCCAGCAGGGTCGAGATGGTCTCGTTGCAGTTCGGCAGTACATAGGCGACCACGTCGTTCTCGCCGATGCCCAGGCTGCGGAACAGGTTGGCGGCCTGGGCCGTCTGGTCACGCAGCTGCGACCAGCTCAGCGTTTCCGCCTTGTCCTGCGGGCCGGACAGCAACTGGTAGCTGACCGCCGGCCGCGACGGAAACCGGTCGGCGGTGCGCGACAGCTGTCCCCAGAGCGTCGGCGGGATGTCCCGCTCCGCCCAGGGCATCTCTGCCTCGATTGCGTTGCGATCCTCTACGCCCGCGTAGGTCATCTCGGCCACTCCTCCCCAAAGTGTTTTCGTTGCCGCGCAGTGTGTGAGGCTTTGACGCCCCGCGCAAGAGTGGCCGACGCAGCGGCAGTTCAACGGTGACGCCGCGTTCCGCGAAAAAGGTTAACGGATGGTTAGAATTGCCGCGATAGTCCGGCGCCCTGCCGGCCTGGACCACTTTGCCGGACCTCAGTTTGGGGGTAACATCGCCGCATGGACCACCCGCTGATCGACCTCATCAATTCCCGCATTGCCGCTGCGGAACGCGACGGCGCATTCGACAACCTCGCAGGTGCGGGGCGCCCGCTGCCGCGCTGCGATGATCCGGATGGCGCGGTCATGACCCGCATCCTCAAGGAAAATGGCGCCGTGCCGGAGGCCGTCTCGCTGACCCGCGACCTGGCCCACCTGCGCGAAACCCTGCGCGACACCGCCGACCGTGACGCACGGGCCCTTTTGATCCGCGAAATCGCGCTCTTGGAAACCCGGCTGGAAATCGCCCGGCGCCGCGGCTGAGGCGTCTTTCGCCGCTGCGCGCCCGGTCATATCCGGGCTTGTTCCCGGCGCGCCTTTTGGGCAAACCCTTGTCCCTAGGTCACGGAGGCGCGCATGGTATCGGTCAAGGAACAGTACGAAAGCTATCCCTACCCGGAAAGGCGCCCGGAGGATGAGAAAAAGCGGCTGATCACCGGCTCTCCCTCGCACCCGCTTGAAATCGACCACTACCTGTTCGGCGGCCAGCGCGACTGGTCGCAACCGCTCCGCGTACTGGTGGCCGGGGGCGGCACCGGCGACGCGCTGATCCAGATCGCCCAGATGATGACCAGCGCGCGCGCGCCCTACGAAATCACCTATGTCGATCTCTCCACCGCCTCGCGCGAGATTGCCGAGGCACGGGCCAAGGCGCGCGGCCTGACCGGCATCACCTTCGTCACCGGCAGCCTGCTGGACGCCGCAGAGCTTGGGCAGTTCGACTACATCGACTGCTGCGGCGTGCTGCACCACCTGCCCGACCCGGACGCGGGCTTTGCCGCGCTGCGCGCCGCCGTGGCGCCGGGGGGCGGGATGGGTTTCATGGTCTATGCCCCCTATGGCCGCTCCGGGATCTACCAGCTGCAAGAGGCCTTTGGCGCGCTCTTCGACGGCATGGCCCCGCAGGCACGTCTGGCCAAGGCAAAGAAGATCGTCGGCGGGCTGCACAAGGGGCACCCCTTTGCCGCCAACATCAACGTCACCGACCACGAACAAAGCGACGCGGGTTTCTACGATCTGCTGCTGCACGGGCAGGATACGCCTTTCGACATTCCCCGGCTGATGCAGACCCTCGACAACACCGGCTGGAAGCTGCAGGCGCTGCTGCAACCCGGGCTGTATGATCTCGCCCGCATCACCGAGCGCCCCAAGGGCATGGACGACGCGACCGCGATGGCCCAGGCCGAGAAACTGCGCGGCACGTTGAAGAAACACCTGGGCTACCTTGTTCCCGCGGACGAGGACCGCCCCATCGCCCGCGGCGCGCGCCAGAGCCTGATCCCGCGCTCGCCCACCAGCGACATGCGCCGTCCCGCCCAGGCGATTGCACAGGGCCGCCCGCTGCCCATCACGCTGAAGGAGGCGGACGTGCAGATCCGCCTGCCGCGCGAATGCGCGCCGCTCATGGCCGCCATCGACAATCGCCGCAGCATCGCCCAGATCCAGCAGGTCTCCAAGCTTGACCCGCTACGCTTTGCCGACCTCTGGGGTCGGCTGGAACGCGAGCTGACCGCCTGGGGGCTGCTGCATTACTCGCGCTTCGGGCTCTAGGCGATGTGCGGGCGGTTCGCGGTCACCCTGCCCCCGGACGCGATGGCGCAGCTGTTCGACGCAGTGCCCGCCAACGACCTGCCAGAGGTGCCCAACTACAACATCTGCCCGACCAACGACATCCACGTCGTCATGGAAGAGGCCGGTCGGCGGCTGGTTTCGATGCGCTGGGGGTTCCTGCCGCATTGGTACAAGGCCCCCAACGGTGGCCCGCTGCTGATCAATGCGCGGGCAGAGACGATCGCCGAGAAACCCGCCTTCAAGGCAGCCTGCCGCGAGCGTCGCTGCCTGATTCCCTGCACTGGGTTCTATGAATGGACAAAGGACGCCGAGGGAAACCGGCTGCCCTGGTACATCCATCCCTCGGGCGAAGGTCCGCTGGTCTTTGCCGGTGTCTGGCAGGACTGGGAACGCGACGGGCTGGCCTATCGAACCTGCGCCATCGTCACCTGCGGCGCCAGTACGGCCATGTCAAAGATCCATCACCGGATGCCCGTGGTGCTGGACCCGCAGGACTGGGCCAAATGGCTGGGCGAAGAGGGGCATGGCGCCGCGACCTTGATGCGGCCCGCGCCAAAGGACGCGCTGGAGTTCTACCGGGTCGACCCCGCGGTGAATTCGAACCGTGCCAGCGGCCCCGATTTGATCGAGCCGATCTGAGTACCAAGCTCCGGCCACCGGCGCCCCGGGTGTGTCTTGCAGTGTCGTATTCCGGTCACGAAACCGCGGCCGACAGCAGCGCGGCAGCCAGCATGTCCGCCGCCGAGGTGCTGAGCGCCAGCGGCACGTCATGCAGCATGGCAAGCCGGGTCAGCGCCTGCAGATCGGCGTCGCCGCCATGCGGGACCGTCGGGTCGGCGAAAAAGATCGCCGCATCCAGCTCTCCGGTCGCCACAAGGGCGCCCAGTTGCTGATCGCCACCCCGGTCGCCGCGTTGCAGGCGCCGGATGTCCAGTTCCGGCGCCAGGTCATGCAGCATCCGGCCCGTCCCGCCGGTACAGATCAGACGATGCCCCGAAAGCGCCGCCCGGTGCCGCAGCACCCAGGCGCGCAGTTGCGCCTTGCGCGTGTCGTGCGCCACCAGCGCCAGGCGGCGCGGTGCCGTGGACACGGCCCGCGCCCGCGCCGTGATCGCAAGGATCGACCGAACCTGCGCCGCGAACCCCTGGCTTTCCGCCGGGAACACGCCCGACAGCGCCGCCGTACCCACGGTGAACCCCGCCGCGCCCGCCTGCGCGCAGGCGGCCACGCGCGCCTCGCTGTCGATACTGCCCGCCATGATGACCGGCTTGCCCACCGCCCCGCAAACAGAGGTCATCAGCCCCTGCACTTCGCCATCGAAGCGGTAGGCCAGCAGATCCAGCCCATGCACATGCTCATGATCCGCCAGCCGCCGCGCGGAGGTGACGATATCCTCGGCCGGGCCTTCCAGTACGCTCGGATGGCCGGTGATCCGACCGGGAAAGGGATAGTAGCGCAGCGGATGGTTGCGCGTGACCTCGGTCACCTCCTGCGCACGGGTTCCGCCCAACAGGCAGTCCACGTCGATTTCCACCGCGGCCCGGGCCGAGGCCAGCTCGCTTTCCGCATCCAGGCTGACAACCTCCAGGTAGGACCGCCCGCCTGCGCTGCGGATCGCCGCCGCCAGCCCCTTGAGTTCCGACAACGGCAGGCCGACGTCCTTGAAACCGATGTGGCGCACGCCCCCTTCCAGCGCCTCTTCCAGCCGCGCGCGGGCATCGGGGATGGTGCGGTCATTTGCGGTCAGCATCAGGATGAAATCGAAGGCCATCGGTCAGATCTCCGTCGGGGTCAGTGGGGCGGCCCGGGTCCAGTTCGGGGCCGCCGGGACGATACGCAGGTGCTGCGCGTGCAGGCTTGCGTCGATCAGGGCCGACAGATGCCCCAGGGCATGACCGGGTGAAAGGCCGCCCGCCACCAAGGCCGAGAACACGTCCCCCACACCATGCGGCACAGCCTTGCGCAGCGCCACCGGAAAGACCTGCGCGCCGTCCGGCGTGACCCGCAACAATCCGGTGGTTCCGGGCCCCACGGGTGCGGAAGTCAACAGAACCTCGCCCACAGGGTCCAACAGCATCGACGCGGCGGCCCTCGCCTCTTTCAGTCCTTCGACCGGGGCGTCCGTCAGCCAGCCCAGTTCGAACAGGTTGGGCGTCAGCCCATCGGCCAGTGGCACAAGCTCGTCGCGCAGGGCACAGGCGACCTCCTGCGACACATAGAGCCCCCCGGGCAAGTCGCCCAGAACCGGATCAACCACGACGCGCATGCCCGCCGCCCGCATCCGGCGGGCAAGATCAACCGCAAGGGCCACATGCTCGGACGACGGCATGTAGCCCAGCAACAGGGCGTCCTGCGCCATCAACCAGCCGTTTGCATCCAGCGCCTCGATCATGCCCCGGATCTGGGCACCGGGCACGGGCGCCCCGGCCACATGCGGCCAGCCGGGGTGGTTCGACAGGACCGTCGTCGGCAGTTGCGTCACCTCGTGACCCAGCGCCTGCAACGCGGGCGCCGCCGCCGAGAGGCCGACATGGCCATGCGCGACCCAGCTGGACAGGATCAGGACCCGCGTCATGACCCTTTCAGAACCGTTCGACCCAAGGACGCAGGCTCAGTTCATGCGACCAGGCGCTGCGGTCCTGTTCGATCAGGTGGCGATAGCTGCGGGCGATCGCCTCGGGGCGCAGCATGGAAGAAGGCGCCTCGTCGGGTTCGCTGCGGCCCGGGTTCAGGATCGCCCCGTCGATGTTGATCCAGGCGACGTGAATGCCTTTCGGGTGCAACTCGCGCGCCATGCTTTCGGCCAGACCCCGCTGGGCGAACTTGCCCATCGCAAAGGGCGCCGATTTGGGAAACCCCTTTACCCCCGCCGAGGCGCCGGTGAAGAGGATCGTGCCGCGCGCGCCCGCCACCGGGTCCGCCTCCAGCATCCGGCGCGCCGCGTGTTTGCCTGTCAGGAAGGCGCCGATTGCGGTCACCTCGACCGCCGCGCGCACCTCGTCCGCGTCGAGTTCCGCCACCGGGCCGCGCACCCGGGCCGACGGGTTGTAGATCACGACCCGGGGCACCGCCGGCAGGTCGTCGAACAACCGTGCCACGTCGTGTTCGTCCGTGGCATCCAGCAGGACGCGGCGGGCGCGGGTCTCTTCGGCCACGGCGCGCATTTTTTCGCCGCCGCGCGCGGCGAGCGTCAGCGCGTGGTCCCGCGACAGTTCCCGCGCCAGGGCTGCCGACAGCCCCTCGCCCGCGCCGATGATCACCGCATGTGCCTTCGTCATTCCGTTCCCCTCACGCCGTCCCGGCGGATCCAGCCTAGTGCCAATCGCCCGACGCTCCAAGCCGCGCCCGTGCCTTCAGAAGCCAACCTTGTCGGCGCCTTTCAAGGCCAGCATCTCGCGCGCCTCGTCCGGGCTGGCCAGTTCCAGGCCCAACCCCTCGACGATCTGGCGTGCCCTGCCGACCTGCTCGGCGTTGGTTTTCGCCAGCACCCCGGGGCCAAGCCAGAGCGAATCCTCCAGCCCCACCCGGATATTTCCGCCCATCGCCGCGGCCATCGCGGCAATCGGCAGCTGGTTCTTCCCCGCGCCCAGCACGGACCAGCGGTACTGGTCACCGAACAGCCGATCGGCGGTGCGTTTCATGTGCTGCACGTCGTCAGGGTGCGCCCCAATCCCACCCATCAGGCCAAAGACGGTCTGGATGAACAGCGGCGGTTTCACCAGCCCCTCGTCCAGGAAATACCGCAGGTTGTAGAGGTGCGAGGTATCGTAACACTCGAACTCGAACCGCGTGCCGGAGGCACCAAGGGTGGTCAGGATGTACTCGATCTGGCCGAAACTGTTGTTGAAGATGATGTCCTTGTTGCCGACGTAATCGCGCTCCCACTGGTGGGTCAGATCCGGAAAGCGTTTCAGCATCGGGAAAAGGCCGAAATTCATGCTGCCCATGTTCAACGAGGCGACCTCGGGGCGGTGGGTTTCCGCCGGGCCCACCCGTTCCTGCACGCTCATGGTCGGCGCGCCGCCGGTGGTGATGTTCACCACGCAGTCCGATGCCTGCTTGATGACGCCCAGGAAGGGCGCGAAGGCCTCCGGGGTCTGGTCAGGGCGCCCGTCCTGCGGATCACGGGCATGCAGGTGAACGATGGCGGCCCCGGCCCTGGCCGCGCCGATGGCCGCCTCGGCGATCTCTGACGGCGTGACCGGCAGGTGTTCGGACATCGACGGCGTGTGAATGGCGCCGGTGACGGCACAGGTGACGATCACCTTGCGAGGCTTGGCCATGGGGATCTCCTTGGATCAGTCGGTGTCAGTCATCAGGTGGCGGCGCAGGGCGGCCAGGCGACGGTCTCGGTGGTCCTGCCGCGCGCGGATGCTGTCGGGGCTGCGGTCCTGCGGCCAGGTGGCGGCGATCTTTTTGGCGGTCTCGACCGAAAAAACCTCTGGCCCCGGCGGTGTCTCGGCCAAGCCCGCGTAAAAGGGGCCATAGCGCGTCGCGTAATCGATCAGCCCACCCGGCGCGTTCAGGTCGATGGTCTCGATCGGCCCCATCAGCGTCCAGCGCAGACCCAGCCCCTGCTTGATCGTGGCATCCAGCCCCTCGACACTGACCACACCCTCGCCCAGCAGGCGAAGCGCCTCAGCCAGAAGCGCCCCCTGCAGGCGGTTCAGCACGAAACCGTCGCGCTCGGCGCTCATCCGGACGGGCACCTGGCCGATCTTTTCATAGATCGCTTCGGCCCGGTCCAGTGTCTCTGCCGTGGTCCAGGGAGCCGGGCACAGTTCGACCACGGGCACCAGGTGCGGCGGGTTCACCGGGTGGCCGACGAGACAGCGCCCGCGCTGCGCCAGCCGCTCGGTAAAGCGCGATGGCACGATGGCAGAGGTCGACGAGGCCAGCACCGCCTCCGGCGGCGCGGCGGCGTCCAGCCGGGCAAAGAGCTCTTGCTTGACCTCGATCCGCTCGGGCCCGTTTTCCTGCACGAAACAGGCACCCAAGACCGCCTCTTCCAGCGTCGGACAGGTGCGGACTCGGGACTGCGTGCCCTCGCTGTCCTCTAGCAAAGCCTCTGCCTGCAGAGTATCGCAGAGTGTCGCCAGGTCCTGCGGAAACCGCTCCAGCACGGCGGGATCGACATCCCAGACCTGCACGTCAAAGCCGGCCCGCGCGAACAGCACGCTCCAGGACCGGCCAATCAGGCCCGCGCCGATGATGGCGATTGTCTCTGTCATCTCATCCCTCCCGGCCAGCGGCCCGTGTCACCCGCGATGCCTTGCCAGCCAGCGCAGGCTGTCATCCGTCGCCCCCTTCGGCCTGTATTCGGCCCCGATGGGCCGGGTCCATCCCAATTGCCCGATCCGATCCAGCACATGCCCGTAATCCAGTTCGCCATGATCCGGCGCGCCCCGGTCGGGAACGGCAGCGATCTGGATATGACCGACCAACGGCAGCAGTGCCTCCAGCCGCCGACAGACATCCCCCTCCATGATCTGGACGTGGTAGCAATCGAACATCATCTTCAGGTTGGGCCTCCCGACCTCGCGGATGATGGCAGCGGCCTGCGCCGAGGTCGACAGGAAATAGCCCGGCGCATCGTAGTGGTTGATCGGCTCGATCAGGATGGTGATCCCCTCGGCCGCCGCCGCATCGCAGGCATAGGCCAGGTTTTCGCAATAGCTCGCTTGCGCCCTTGGGCCACCGGAAAAGCCCGACATGACATGCACCGACAGCGTTCCGATCGCGCGCGCATAGGCCAGCGCCTCGTTGATGGCGGCGCGCGCCTCGTCCTCGCGGCCCGGGATCGCGGTCAGCCCGTTGTCCCCCGCCGCCACGTTGCCGCGCCGGGCGTTCAGGCCCAGCATCTCCAGCCCGGTTTCGTCCAGCGCGGCGCGAACATCCGCCGGCGGCACATCATAGGGCCAATGGCATTCGACCGCGTCGAACCCCGCCGCCCCTGCCGCCCGGATCGCGTCCGGCAAGGTCAGGTCCGTCCAGAGAAACCCCAGGTTTGCAGAGAACTTCATGTGTCCCACTCGATGTTGAAATGCGTGACGACGTCTTGCACCTGCGCCTCTGACAGCGCGCGCGGCGACAGGCCCCGCGTCAGCATCGCCAGCCGCGCGGTGGCCTCCAGTTCCTCGATGGCGTTGCAGGCGGCCTCGACATCCTTGCCCGCCACCACCGGCCCGTGGTTCGCCAGCATCACCGCCGAGCGTTTGCCCACCAGCCCGCGCACCGCCTCGCCCATCGCCGGATCGCCCGGACGGAAAAACGGCAACAGCCGGACCCGGCCAAGCTGCATGATCCCGTAGGGCGTGAGCGGCGGCAGGAAATCATCCTCGTCCACATCCGGCATCATGGACAAGGCAACCGCGTGACAGGAATGCAGGTGCACCACCGCCCCGGCCCGGCTGCGCGTGTCGTAAAAGGCCGAATGCAGGGGCATTTCCTTTGTCGGACGGTCGCCATTCACATGACGCCCCTCGGCGTCGAACCGGCTGAGCCGCGCCGGGTCCAGCCGCCCGAAACTGGTTCCGGTGGGCGAGACCAGCAGCCCCCCGTCCGGCGTGCGCGACGATATGTTGCCCGTCGATCCGCCGGTCAGTCCCCGGTCGAACATCGACTTTGCCAGCGTGCAGATCTGCTCTCGAAGGCGGGTTTCCTCGGTCATCGGTCCAGCATGTCCAGCGCGTCGGTGAAAAAGCTCTCGGCGCCGAAATTGCCCGATTTCAACGTCAGCGCGATGCGCTTGCCGCCGCTTTCGGCAAAACACCAGGGCACGCCCGGCGCGATCTCCCGGCCCACGTCCAGCCGGGTGACGCCCAGCGCCTGCGTCACCGCGCCGGAGCTCTCTCCGCCCGCGACGACAAACCGGCGCCGCCCCATGTCGCGCGCGGCGATGGCGCAAGCCGCCAGCGCCTCTTCGACGATTTCGCCCGCACGGGCGGTGCCCAGCCGTTCCTGGGTGGCCCTGACAGAGGCCGGATCGGCAGTGGCATAGATCAGCGGCGCGGCCCCGGCGGACACCCCACGCAGCCAGTCAATCGCAGGCGCCGCGCCACGGTCCGCCAGTTCCAGCGGATCCAGCTGCAAAGCGGGGGCGCCCGTTGCGCGATAGGCGGCCACCTGCGCGTTGGTCATCGCCGAACAACTGCCCGACAGGACCACCGCCCCCGACGCCACCTCTGGCGGCGACACCGCCGCTGCCTGTGACAGCAGCCCGTCAGCCTGCCAGAGACCGGGCAAGGGCATGGCCACGGCACTGCCGCCAGTCATCAGCGGCATGTCGCGGCAGGCCTCGGCGATGATCCGCAGATCCTCGTTCGCCACCGCGTCCACGACCACATGCGCCACGCCCTCGGCCCGCAACTCTGCCAGCCGCGCGGTCAGCGCCCTGGCACCGCGCGCCACGGTCAGCCGGTTGGCCAGCCCCACTGGCTGCGTGACCTGCGGCGCCAGCAGGCGCATCAGGTTCGAATCCCGCATCGGCGTCAGCGGATGATCCTTCATCGGGCTTTCGCCCAGCGGCTGTTCCCCGACAAAGAGATTGCCCATGAAGATCGACCGGCCGTTTTCCGGAAAGGCCGGGCAATAGATGGTCTGCTCCGCGCCCAGGTCCCGCATCAGCGCCTCGGCCACCGGGCCGATATTGCCCTTTGACGTCGAATCGAAGGTCGAGCAGTATTTCCAGAAGAACCGCTCTGCCCCGGCCCGCCGCAGCCAGTCCAGCGCGGCGCGCGCCTCGGCCACGGCGTCATCAACCGGCGCGGTCCGGATCTTGAGCGCGATCACCTCGAAGGGCGCCGGATCGGCGGGTGGCCCCTCCGGCACGCCCATGCGCAGCGACACCCGGACACCGGATCGCGCCAGTAAACCGGCCAGGTCCGTCGCACCGGTGAAATCATCGGCAATCGCGCCGAGCACTGTGGTCACCTGTCGTTCCTCCCCTCGCGCGCGCCCTTGGGGACAGCGTCGCTCCTCCGACACCATCTTTCACGAGGTCCCCTGTCCATTCAAGGCGAATGACCGACGTCCCGGCTGTGCGGGGGGACTCAGCTGTCGATCCGGGGCTTTTCCTTGCGCGTCGCGGGTTCGGCCGGATCGGCCCAGGTCACCCGCAGGCTGACCTCGCACTGGCCATCCTGGCGTTCGCCCTTGATGCGGACATTCATCAACCCGGCGGTCTTCAGGACCAGTTCGTCGTCCTCGTCGCCCAGCGTCATCTCACCCTTGGAAAACCCCTTGGCCAGCGCGGTCAGAAGGGTCTTGATCGTCTTCGCATCCTGCAGGGATTCATGCGAGAAACGGCCATTTTCGTCGCTCATGCCGACCCTTTCGCTGTCTCAGCTCATGCGTTCCGGGGCAAAGTGCTTTGCCGACGGATAGTCACGGCTCAGCCCGATCACATCTCCGGAGGGAAAGATCAAGGTCGCGCCCGCGCCGATGCCCTCAAGCCCCTCCAGCGCGCGAGAGGCCCGGTCCAGCGTGATGTCCCCTTCGAGGTGCAACAGCCCGCGCTTGGCCAGCAGGCGCTGGCCGGCGTGGTTGTTGACATGTCCCTGGACAACCATGTGAATGCCCGCGCGGTGCAGCGCCCCAACTCCGCGATCCGTCAGCGCACAGTCCGAGGCGCGGTATTTCGTCCGCACAAGGTTCGCCAACGGGCCGAAATAGAACCCCAGGGAGGCATCCTCTGCCGCCGCCCGATAGCGCGCGTTGACCGCCTCCGGTCCCTCGTTCGACAGCACATCGCACATGCTGTCGCAAAGGCCCGCATGCACGAACAGCAAGGACCCGCTGCGCGCCACAACGTCCATGCCGTCATAGAACCAGGCATAGGCGCCGCCCGGTTCGAAAAAGACCTGGTGACATTTCAGCGCCGCGGCCAGGATCTCGCGGCAGGTCATCCCCGACCGCGCGCGTTCCGCATCGAATTTCTCCAGCTTGGCGCCCAGCTTGGCGGTCTCCTTGGCGATGACCTTGGGGCGCAGCACGGCCCGGGCCGCGCGTTCGAACCGTTCCGCCCAGTCCGCACGCGGCAAGAGCCGGGCCTTGCAGGTGGCCTCGTCCGGCAGGGCGTCCAGGTCGGCCTTGGTGACGAACCGTTCCAGCACCTCGCGCAGGGCGGGCAGGATCTTGCGGCCCATGCGGACGAAAAGGTGTTCGCGCAGGGCGGACCTAGGCCCCCGCAGGGCGGCCACGGCCATGCGCATGCGCAGGTCGTGGTTGCCCGCAAGGATATGAACATCCGCCCCTGTGCCGTGCAGCGCGGCAATCGCATCCAGCAGGGCCAGGTTGCTGGGCCCCTTGTCCAGGCTGTCCCCGCCCAGCACGATCCGCGCCCGCTGGCCGAACCCCGTCAGCCCGATGCGCCCGCCCGCACGATGGATCACCCCGGCGGCGGTCAGCGAGCGCAGAAAGCCCTCGGCATCCGCATGCGGGTCCGAGACGAAGACGACAGGCCGATCCGGCCAGCGCCAGCCGCCATGCGCCCGCGCGCGGTCGAGGCAGCGGGCGATTTGCGGCTGCGTCCCGGCCTCTGGCCAGGGAATGACGGTACGCGGCAGGTCCGGCAGGCAGGCATCGCCGTCAAAGACCTGCGGCAACAGGATGGACTCGCCACCGACATTGTCCTGGATTTGCGCCAATTTCCGATCCCCCTTGCCACGGCCGGGCACTCAGGAGGGTCAATCCTTGGGGTCGCCCCCGGGTTCCCTGATCTTCCACGCTCCGGCCAAGTGGGACCACCTACCATCGCCATCATGACAGATCAGTGACGGCCGGGCATGAAACATCGACAACCGGGCGATTTCCGCCCGGTCCAGGATGCCAAGGTGATGACAGGCATGGCGAAAGGATGCCCCGTGCCCGACATGAACGGTCAGCCAACCGGGCCGCGCCGTGGCCGCGAGGTGATCGGCCACCCGCCGCCCGGCCATCATCAGGCTTTCGGCCCCTTCCAGCGGCAGGCAATAATCGCTGTCCGACTTCCAGCCCGGCGGGGGTGGATCATGGCGCGGATCGTCGCGCAACGCCGCCTCGATTTCCGCCACCGTCAGGTTGGCGGCACTGCCAAGCCCGCGCTCGGCGAGCGCCGGGGTTTCCACGACGCTCTCGGTCGCATGTCCCAGTTCCGCCAAGCGAGTCACCAGTTCGCGCGCCGTCTGCCAGGCCCGCAACTGGCGCGAGGCATGGACGACGGGGGACAGGCGCAGCCCGTGCTCGGCAATCATCGCCGCCAGCAGATCCGCCCCCGCGCGAGCCTGCGCCCTGCCCTCATCGGTCAGCGCCCAGGGCTGCCGCGCCGAAGGCACACCCTTGCGCTGGTGATAGGCACCGTGGCGCAGGACGGCGACATAGGCGCGCTCAGTCATCGAAGAGCCGCCGCCCCTCTGCCGCCAGCGCATCGAAATCCACCCGTCCCGAAACCTCGCAGACCCGCACCCCGCGCAACGCCTCAAGGTAGGGGGACGGATCGGGCGCGGCACCGTTCGGTTCGAAACGCCCGTCGGGATGCTGGTAGAAAGGTCCGGGGCTCTTCATGATCGCGCCCAGCAGGTCGGGCCGATCGGCGAGGGCGACCTCTGCCACCTGCGTCGGTGCATCCGTGGCGTGATCCCAGTTCAGCACCCAGAAATCGGTCAGCGCGCCTTCGAACCGCAGGCGATCGTCGCCATAGACCTCGGCGATGATCAGGTCGTGCTTGTCCTCCAGTGCCCAGAGATCCGCCTGTGGCATCGCCTCCAGTTCGGCCCGCCGGGCCGGGGTCAGCATGTCCCGCAGGCGCGGGTTGCCAAGGATCGTGCCCGGGTTGATGCGCGGCTGCTTGGGGATGCCCAGCGCGCGTGGCGGGCGACCCGCGCGCACCAGAACGCGGTCATTGCTGAGGAAGCACATCCCCTCGAGGTCCATCATTCGCAGGATCGAGGTCGACTTGCCCCCGCCCGACAGGCCCGAGATCGCCAGCGTGCGCGCGCCCCGCGTCACCGCCGCCGCATGGCACAGCTGCCAGCCATCGCGCAGGCAGGCATTCAGGATCTGTGTGTTGATGAAATTGATGACGGTGCTTTCATTCTCGGCCAGCGGGCCAAGCGCCACGGCCACGCCCGGCGCCTGCAAGAAGGTCACGCCGCTGCGAACCTTGCGGATCAGGCGCGCACCGGCCAGGTCGTGAATCGCATCCTTGCGCCCTGCCTTGCCCGGTTCGCGCTGCCAGTCGGTCCACTCCGGCGCGGGCGACAGGCCCTGCCCCGGCAGCAGGTGCACCGTGATCTCGCCGGGCGTTTCCGTCAATGCGTCCGAGAAATAGGCCATCAGGGGCGTGCGCAAGGGCTCGGGCGCCAGCACTGTGACTCCGACATGCCCCACCCCCAGGTGAAAGGGCGCTGTCCCGGCGGCCTCCAGGTCGATCTGCGCCAGCACATCCTCGGCGGTTCTCATGCGGACACCTCTTGCAACACATGATCGGCCACCAGCGCGGCAGCGTCGATGCCGCAGCCTTTCAACGCCCCGCTGTAGCCACCAAAGGCCGAGACCTCAAAGACGATGGGGCCATCGGGTGTCAGCGCAATGTCGACAGTGGTGAAGGTCAGGCCAAAGGGCGCCTGCGCGCGCCGGCCCAGTTCGATCAGTTCCGGCGAAGGGTCGTAGGAGGCATATTTCCCGCCCGAATGAATCGTGGTGTTCCAGCTGTCGGTCTGGCTGACGCGGGCATAGGTGCAGACATAGGCGCCGTCCAAAAACACCATGCCCAGGTCATGTCCCGACAGATCGGCCTTTTGCTGGATGTACATGACAGGATTCGCGGCCTTGAAGGCGGCGATCTGCGCATCCGCATCCGGCGCAACTGCGTCCAGCAGGACCATGCCGCGCGCCTTGGTGGAAAACAGCGGCTTGAACACCGCCGCGCCATAGCGGTCCAGCGCGGCGCGGGCCGCTGTCACGTCCTCGGTGATGGTGGTGGGCGGCATGGGGATGTCCGCCCCGCGCAGCGTCACGGTGCAGGCCAGCCGGTCCATCAGGCGGATCACCCGTTCGGCGGGGCTGAAGATTCGCACGCCCCGGGCCTCGGCCACGCGCAGCATTTCCAGCCGGTCCAGCGCGTCGGGGCTGTAGTCCTCGGCGACCTTCTTCAGCACCAGCCCGTCCAGCGAACACAGGTCCAGCCCGTCGCAGGTCAGCGTCCCCGCGTCCAGATCCAGCGAGGCGCATGCCATGTCGATCACATGGCGCGTGCCGGTCCGCGCCTCGAAGGCGTCGGCCAGGGCCTCTGTCGACCATTTTCCGGGGGTTCCGATGACCCCGATCCGTCTAGTCACTGAACAATTCCTTCATCGGCAGCCTGAACCGCCCTTCCTTGCCCTCGGGCACGGCCAGCGCGGATTCAAGGATGTAGCGGGCGCGCAGCAGCATCCGCCGCGCGTGTTTCTCGTCGACGACAAAGCGGGTCGAACTGGCAAAGGACCGCGCCAGCCCCAACGCCAGGCGGTATTCGAAGGTCGGGTCCTTCTGGCGGCGGGCAAATTTCGCCGCCATCGCGTGCATGTCGGTGGCCACTCGTGCGATCCGCGCCCGCGTGCCCGCGTCCAGCACCTGCAGGCGATAGTTGGATACCATGAAGACCGACACGTCCTGCACATAATCCATGTAGCGCGAGCGGTGCAGGTCGATGAAACGGATCTTGCGGCCCACCGCGTCGTAGATCACGTTGTCGAGGTTGAAATCCCCGTGGATGTAGACGGAAAACGGCGCCGCGATCTTCGCCTCGCGCTCTGCCGCCGCCGTGACAAGGTCATCGAACCCCGCCACGGTCACGCCGTTCACCCCCTGTGGCCCCGGCACGAAGCGCCTGTGCAGGCGGTGCACGTCGGGCAACCGCTTGGCCAGCTGCTCCATCGCCTTCATCTCGGCGGGCTCACCGGTCAGCGTCTGGCGCCAGATGTCGCGCACGGTCTTGTGCAGCGCCTTCTGGGCCTCGGCCAAAGCCTCGTCCGTGGCGCCCAGGACGATATCCTCGAAGGTCTCGCCCTCGAGATGCTCGATCAGCAGGGCGGCGGACTTACCGCTTTTCTCGTAGGACAGGATCTCGGGCGCCAGCCCCGGATAGACCGAGTTCCAGCTTTTCACCCCGACGCGCTCTTCCTTGACCTTGCGGCGGTCTCCGTCCTTGAACACGGCGGCGACGGTCTCGCCCTTGGCGCCGCGCAGGTTGACGCTGGATATGGCCGAACCGGACCGGGTCTCGGCCAGCGGTTGCAGGGTGATCTCCTCGTCCCGCGCCACGCCCGCCAGCACGCTGCGCAGGGTGAAATAGCGTTCGAACTGCACCGACTGGCCGATGTTGATCGACAGGATCGCCTCGGAGATGGTCTGCAACGCCTCTCCCATTCGGGTGACCTCGTTCAGGCACAGCAGCCCATAGGCCAAGTCCTCGGTATGCTTGGCCCCCTGCATGTCGCGGGTGTAGGTCCGGAACAGCTGATCGTGAAAGGTGCCCATCTCGGTCCGGGCCTGCCCGATCTCGACCGCCAGCTTGCTGTCCCGCGCCTCCAGCGCCTCGTTGATGCGGGCCACGGTCCTGCGCACGCGTTTCAGCGGCGGACCATAGGTATCGGCCCGCAACAGTTTCTGCCGGTCGATCCGTTCCGCCTGTTCCACCGCCCGCCGGCCCAGGCGCGAGATCAGGTCGAGGTTGCGCGCGATCGTGTCGATCCCCTGCAGGCGCAGTTGGGTCGCCTCGGCCTTCTTGCTGCGCATCATGCCCGCAAGGCAGGCCCTGCGCACGCGCATCGACAGGTTGTGCGAATAGCCCGCCCGCTGCACCAGTTGCAGCGCGGTTTCGGTCCGGGGATTGTCGAAATAGGCGATCAGCCTTGTCAGCTGGCCGTCCAGCTCGGCCAGCAGGAACGACATGTTCTCGCCGATCGGATCAGGGCGTGGCACAGTCCAGCCTCCCAAGGTGAACCGGCGCATCGCCGCGCATCAGCGGCAGGTCGTAGCGCGGCAGGAAAGGCGCCTCTGGTCGCGCCGGATCGGCCCAGATCGTGGCCACCTGCCGCTTGTCCGGCCGTACGCCCAGGACAGGCGCGTAAGTATCCGGCACGGTGCAGTCGAAGAGCACCTCCAGCAACTGGCGCCGCCGCCCCGCCCGCTTGCGAAAGACATCCGCGACGTGCCGCACGTCGCCGACCTGCGGCGCCACCCCGATCTCTTCGAGACATTCACGCATCAGGCCGTGCTGCATTGTCTCTCCCACCTCCTGCCGACCGCCCGGCAGGGTCAGGTAGCGTTGCCCCGAGGCCGCCTGCTTGACCTGTACCAGCACAAGGCTTCCCTTGCGGATGACAGCGCGCACCGTCGGACGTATGAAGTCTTCATTGTCCATGCGGACATATGGGCCGCCGGCGGCATGGATGCAAAGCCGGAATCGGGCAGAATTCGGAGAGACGGACAAGAAATGACCGCGATCAACGTCGAAAGAGAGGCGCGCCTGCCCGATGACCTGCGCGTCGCCCGCGCCGAAAGCGCGCCGCACCTCGGCCCGCGCATCCTGTTCTTCAGCGGCGGCAGCGCGTTGAACGGCATTTCGAGGCGCCTGAAACGCTATAGTTTCAACTCGATGCACCTGATCACGCCCTTCGACAGCGGCGGCAGTTCGCAGGTGCTGCGCCGGGCTTTCGACATGCCCGCTGTGGGCGACCTGCGCTCGCGCCTGATGGCGCTGGCCGACGAATCGGTGCTGGGTCAGCCGGATGTCTACGCGCTGTTCAGCCATCGCCTGCCCAGGGACGCCGCGCAAGATGACCTGCGCGCCGAGGTCGGGCGGATGGTCCAGGGCAAGCACCCGCTGATCACCGCCATCGCCAAGCCGATGCGCCAGTTGATCCGCATCCAACTGCGCCGCTTCGCCGACGAGGTGCCCGCGGACTTCGACTATCGCAATGCCAGCATCGGCAACCTGATCCTGGCGGGCGGCTACCTCGGCAACGGCCGCGCGCTGGAACCCGTGCTGTTCCTGATGTCCAAGATGGTGGACGTGCGCGGCACCGTGCGCGCCATCGTCGACGAGAACCTGCACCTGGGCGTCGACCTTGCGGACGGGCGCCGGATCATCGGCCAGCGCCGGATCAGCGGCAAGGAGGTCGCCCCGGTCGACGCGCGCATCACCCATTGCTTTCTCAGCGACGGCAAGGCCGAACTTGACCCCGCGCAGGTGCCCCTGCCCAAGCGGAACCGCAAGCTGATCGAGCAGGCGGACGTGATCTGCTATCCGCCCGGCAGCCTCTATTCCAGCGTCGTGGCCAACCTGCTGCCCGCGGGCGTGGGCCGCGCCGTGGCCGCGCGCCGCGTGCCCAAGGTCTACCTGCCCAGCCTCGGCACCGATCCCGAGGCCCTGGACCACGACCTTGCCGACCAGGTGGCGGCGATCCTCGCGCCGCTCCGGCGCGATGCGGGGGCGGACACGCCGCCGACCGCGCTGATGACCCATGTGATCTGCGACGACAGCTGGCCCGAGGCGCAGTGCCGGGCCGTGACAAAGCGCCTTGGAATCCCCTGCCACCGCCTGCCCGCGGGCGCCTCGGCCGCCGCCCGCTACGACGAGGACGGGGTGGCGCGCCTGCTGGTCTCGCTCGACTGAGCCCCT
Organism: Mameliella sp. MMSF_3455; assembly: GCF_030733205.1. Taxonomy (GTDB): domain Bacteria; phylum Pseudomonadota; class Alphaproteobacteria; order Rhodobacterales; family Rhodobacteraceae; genus Antarctobacter. Next base: position 134,169 of record NZ_JASHJL010000008.1, on the reverse strand, counting down.
AGTCCGGCAACAGCTCCAGCCCACGCCGCCCCAGCGCCTGCGCCAGCGGGGCCAGTTGATCGGCGTTGCTGCCCGCCGCGGTGCCGGCGCGGGCACGGTCTGCGATGCCGACAAAGATCACGCCGAAACGGAACAGCGAAAAGATGACGTGGAAATCCGTCAGGTGGCCAGATCGCGACTGTCCTTCGTACCGGGCTACGAATTCTTCCTTGGCGGGGATGTTCAGCGCCGCTAGGTCCAGCCCCCGGATCCCGCCGTATTCCTGCGGCGCGGTGTGCCAGGTCATGCAGCAATAGCCAAGATCGGCCAGCGGATGCCCCAGCGTCGACAACTCCCAGTCGAGAATCGCGATCACGCGCGGCTCGGACGGGTGGAACATCAGGTTTCCCAGCCGGAAATCGCCATGCGCGATGCGGCTCTGCCCGTCGTCCTCCGGCAGGTTGGCGTTCAGCCAGTCCGACAGGCAGTTCAATTCCGGGATCGGCGCGCCGGTGGAACTATGCAGCTGTTTCGTCCAGCGTCCGACCTGCCGGGCAAAGTAGTTCCCCGGTTTGCCGTAGTCGCCCAGCCCGATGTCCTCGGGGTCGACCGAATGCAGGGTCGCCAGCGCATCCGCCATGCCCAGGTAGATCTGCCGCCGCTCGTCCGGGTCGACCTCCGGCAGGCTGCAATCCTCGAACACCCGGCCCTCCAGCCGCTCCATCAGGTAAAACGGCGTGCCCAGCGCCGCCGGATCGTCGTGGAACAGCACGGCCCTGGGCACCGGCACCTCGGCCGGACCCAGCGCCTGCATGACCCGGTATTCCCGGTCGATGGCATGGGCGCCTTTCAGGATCTCGCCGTTGGGCTGCTTGCGCAGCACCATGCGGCGCCCGCCGTGGGTGACGAAATAGGTCGGGTTCGACTGCCCGCCCGAAATCCGGGTCAGTTCCGTGACGGGCGCCGTCCCCAGGTGCGCGTCCAGCGCCGCCTGCAGGCGGGCCGGGTCGAAATCCGTCTCGCTCATTCCGCCTCCGCGGCGACGTCCCAGCGCCAGAAATCACGCCCCTCGCTGCGCAACTCGCGGCTCAGGACCATGCGGTGCACCTCGTCCGCGCCGTCGACCAGCCGCGCCTGCCGGGCATAGCGATAGATCCATTCCAGCAGCGTGTCCTTGGAATAGCCCCGCGCGCCGTTGATCTGGATCGCCACGTCGGCGGCATCGTGCAGCACGTTCGCCACCTGGATCTTGGCCATCGAGATTTCCTTGCGCGCGAACCCGCCCCGGTCGATCTCCTGCGCGGCCTTCATCACCAGCAGGCGACCCACCTCGATCCGCATGGCGATGTCGCCCAGCATCTGCGCCACGCTCTCGCGTTCGATCAGCCGCTGGCCGAACCCCTCGCGCACCTCGGCATACTCCGTCGCGATTTCCATGCAGCGCTTGGCCAGGCCCAGCCAGCGCATGCAGTGGGTCAGCCGCGCGGGGCCCAGCCGCGTCTGCGTGACCTTCATGCCGCGCCCTTCCTCCAACAGCACGTTCTCGGCCGGGATCTCCAGCCCGTCAAAGACCAGCTCGCAGTGGCCTCCATGTTCCTCCGGCCCCATGATCGGAATGCGGCGCTCGATCCGCCAGCCGGGATCGTCGCGGTGGAACAGGAAAGCCGTGTGCCCGCGCCGCGCATCGTCGGATGTCCGCGCCACCAGGATGAAATGCGCCGCCTCCGCCGCGCCGGTGATGAACCACTTGCGCCCGGTCACGACATACCGGTCGCCGCGCCTTTCTGCCCGCGTCTGCATCATCCCCGGATCGGACCCACCGCCGGGGTGCGGCTCGGTCATGGCAAAGGCCGAGCGCACCGCCCCCGACATGATCGGCATCAGCCAGCGCTCGCGCTGCGCCTCGGTCCCCAGCGCGCCCAGCACCATCATGTTGCCATCGTCCGGCGCGGCGGAATTGAACACCACCGGCCCAAAGATCGAGCGGTTCATCTCTTCGTAGACAACGGCCATCCCGGCCTTGCCCAGCCCGCCACCACCCAGCGCGCGCGGCATCTGCAGGCACCACAACCCTGCCTCGCGCGCGGCGGCCCGTTCGCGGTCCAGCACCTCCAGGGCGATGTTTTCATGCGCATCGTAGTTGGCGCGGTCCGCCTCCAGCGGCAGCAGCCTGTCCTCGACAAACCGCGCCACACGGCGTCTCAGGTCCTCCAGCTCCGGCGAGATGCTGAAATTCATGGCAAGGCTCCTCCACAAGCATATCCGGTCGACCACCCACAAGGGGCGCTCGCCGTCACAGTCATGCAGGACCGGGGGCCAGAGGCAAGCGGCTGTCGCCCAACGCGGCGTTCAGGCGCCTTCCCAGACACTCACGCCCGCTGTCTCGACCACGGGCGGCGCGGCGAACTGCCCGGCGCGGCGATCCCATTCTGCCCGGATGCGCGGCGCGGCGGCCATCGCCTCGACCTTGGTTTCCCACACCGCGACGACGGTCCAGCTGCCATCGTCGTTGGGCACATGCGCGGTGCTGATCAGGCCCTCGATCTCATGCGGGCGGATGCTGTCGCGCATCTCGCGCTCGAAGACGGGCTGATCGGTTTCGGGCGTCAGGCGATAGGTGGTGCGGCGGATGAACATGGCCGGTCTCCAGAGTGCTTGCGAACGAAAGGCCGGGGCATCGCTGCCCCGGCCCCGATCCTCATTTCAGCGCGCCGACCTCGCGGTAGTAGCGCTCTGCGCCCGGGTGCAGCGGCATGCCGGCCAGCGATTGCACCGCGAACTCGATGCTCAGCGCCTTGGCCCAGGGCGCGTCAGAGGTGATGCTGTCCACGTTGTCCCAAAAGGCCTTGGTCACCTGGTAGACGGTTTCCTCATCGAGGTCCGCGCGCAGCCCGATGCCCACGGCGGTGTCGTTCGACATCACCGGCCCGTCGTTGACCTGGTTGCCGTAGATGCCCGCCGGGATCTCGGCCAGGTAGCGGAAATTGCCCAGGAACTTGTCAACCGCCTCGCCGGTGTGATCCTCCGGCCCGATAAAGCGAAGGCTCTCGGTCTCGGTAAACTGGATGAATTGCTGGCAGGGGTCGATGCAGCCGTTGACGTACATGTCGATCTTGCCGTCCAGGAAAGACTGGAATCCGGTCGCCCAGTTGGCGGTGATCGCCTCGTAGTCCTCGCCCGCGATCAATCCCGTCGTGGCCTCGATCCAGCCCTTGGCCGCGTTGAAGGCGCCGCCCCCCGCGGGGCCCAGAAAGACGGTCGCGCCCTCGATGTCGTCGAGATACTCGATGTCGCTGTCGCCACGCACGGCATAGTGATACTGGCCGTAGGGGAACCACATCAGCAGCGCCAGGTTTTCCGACACTTCGGCGGCGTCGGGCTGGTTGGCGTACATCGCCTTGCCGGTCGAAATGAAGTTGTAGATCGTCGGCGACACCATGTACATGTCCAGGTTGCCGCGCGCGGTCTCGATCTGGTGCAGGGTGGCGGCCCCGCCCCCGGCGACCTCGATCTGGATGTCGGAAAGCGTCCCGTTCACCACGTTGGCAAAGGTCGCCATGGTGATCGCCTGGCCCAGGCTGGGTTCGATCGTGGCCATTTTCAACGTCTCCTGCGCAAGGCCAGCGGTGGCAGAGACGGTCAGGGCCGCAGTGGCCGCAAGTGTCAGGTGTCGCATCGGATTTCCTCCCTGTTCGGTGCGAATGTCATGTGGTGGCCGCGCCGGGCCGACCGGCCAGGCGCGGGCTGATGAAGAGAAGCGCAAGCCCCAGCGCCGCCGCCGGACCGGCTATGGCCATCTGCGGCAGCAGGGCCGCGCCGCCCAGGGCAAGCCGCAGGACGCGTTCCGCGGGTGTGATCCGGGTCCGGTCGTAGCCCGCCAGCGCCGAGGCGATCAGCCACATCGCAAGGACGAAGGCGGCAATGATCCAGAAGAACTCGAACCATGTGACCGTGGCGATGTCGATCATCGCGCGGGAATTGACCGGATCCTCGCCGAACCACTCGAATACCACCTGCAGCTTGTAGAGCACCGCCGGGTGATAGACAAAGACGAAGGGGATCAGGAAGCCCGCCAGGGCGATCTTCGCCGCCTCGAACCCGGTCTTGATCGGGTCCGCCCCGGCGATGGGGGCGGCGGCAAAGGCGGCCAGGGCCACCGGTGGCGTCACCGTCGACATCATGGCAAAGAAGACGACGAACAGGTGCAGCGTCAACGGCGCGATGCCCACCGTGTCGATGCCCGAGCTGAGCGCGATCACGATGATGAAATAGGTCGCCCCCGGCGGCAGCCCCATCCCCAGGATGATCGCGCCAAAGGCCACCACGACCAGCACCAGCGGCAGCGGCCCGCTTGCGGCCTCGGCCAGCAGTTGCGACAGCCGCCCGGAAAAGCCCGAGGTCTGGATCAGCCCGACGATCAGGCCGATGGCGGTCACGATCACCACGATCGACGCGGCCATGCGGCCCGCATCGACAAAGGCGTGCCAGATACGGCTGGCCGAGCGGAACTCTCGGAACAGCACGGCGGCAGAAACCACCGCGACCACCAGCCCGTAGAACCCGGCCTTGGGCACCGAGGGCTGCGCGAAGAGGAAGTAGGACAGCGTCCCCAGCGGCAGCACGAAGACCAGGCATTGCACCCATTCCCCGCGCGTCAGCTTCGGCCGCGCCTCGGGCGGCAGGGCACCGACGCCCCGCTTGCGGGCCTCGAAGTAGACCGCCAGGAAAGTGCCCAGGTAATAGAACGCGGCGGGCAGGATCGCGGCGACCACGATATAGCGGTACTCCAGCCCGATCTGGCCGGCGACGAAAAAGGCCACGACCCCCATGACCGGCGGCATGATCTGCCCGCCGGTCGAGGCGGCGGCCTCGACGGCACCGGCAAAGGCCGGTTTGAACCCCGCCTTGCGGATCACCGGGATGGTCATGACCCCCGTGGACACCACGTTGGAAATCGCCGCACCGCTCAGCGTGCCGAACAATGCCGAAGAGGCGACAGAGGCATGCGCCGCGCCGCCGATCAGCCCGCCGGTCAGCCGGTTGGCGATCTTCATCAGCAGATCCCCCGCCCCCGAGGCCATGAGCACGGCACCAAAGACGATGAAGATCAGCACGTTGCCCGTCACCACCTGGATCGGCTGGCCGAACATGCCCCCGGTCTGGGCCCAGAACTGCAGCACCATCTGGCGCAGGTTCTGTCCCATCGACGACTCGGACCCGGCCAGGATGCCGGTCCATTCCGGAAGCCAGCCCTTGGCAAAGAAATAGATCACCCAGAACAGGCAGAAGGCGACGATAAAGCCGCCGAAGAGCCGCCACGTCAGGTAAAGCGTGATCGCCGTGGCCAGTGGGAACATCACGAAGTCGATGGGCCGCGCCACCGGCAAGGCGCCCGCGTCAGAGGCGAAGATGGCGATGATCCAGCTGGTGAAGGCCATGACCGCCAGCAGCGTCAGCCCCCAGTTGAACGCCCGCTGGCCCGGCTTGCGGTGCAGCGTCAACAGCGTGATGGCAAAGCTCATCACGATGGGCAGGCCGATGATCAGGCCGGTCGGCAGCAGGAACGATTGTTCGAAACCGCGATAGGCCGCCCCAAGCCAGTGTTCGCGCAGGAACACCCGCTGGTCGCGGCGGCTCATCTCGTCGAAGGCCGGGGTCGTCGCCTCGATGAACCAGCGCACGAATTCGCTGATCGGGCCGGACGCGGCGTAGATCACGATGACCAGGGAAAACGCCATGGCGACCACGTCGGCCAGGTGCTTGTCGAATAGGGCGCCGCCGCGATCGGGCGCGGGCGCTTCCGTATCTTCAGACGTCATGGCTCTCCTCCTTCGCCATAGGTGTCTTTGCATGGACCTGGCGGGCTGGGCCGCGATATTTCTCGGTCAGGTCCGCCGGGACCTCGCTGCCATCGGCCAGGAAGGGCAGGATGCCCCGCCGCATGGACCGGCCGCGCGCCGCGCGCACGTCGTCATCCGACATGGTCACGCGCTGCGCCATGCGGCGCCCCCATTGCCCCAGACAATCGTACATGCGGTCGACCTGGGCCTGGTACGCGGGATCGTCGCCCAGGTCGGTGAATTCCTGCGGGTCGGTCTCCAGGTCGAACAGCATCGGCCTGAAACCGCCCTCGAAGTGGATCAGCTTCCAGCGTCCGTCAAAGACCATCATCATGCGCGCGTCGCGGGGCTGGACGCCCAGCGCGTCGGCGCGCGGCGTGACGGAATAATCATACTCGCTGATGACGAAGTCGCGCCAGTCCCGCGGTGTCTCTCCCCGCAGCCAGGGCATCAGCGAACGGCCCTCGATGATGTGATCCGGCACCGTGCCGCCCGCCGCCTCGACAAAGGTGGCGGCCAGGTCGATGCCCTCGACCAGCGCATCGCAGGTCGTCCCCCGCGTCGCGTCGGCATCGGCGCGCGGATCGCAGATGATCATCGGGATCTTGACCGAGGCCTCGTGGAAGAAATCCTTTTCCCCCAGCCAGTGATCGCCCAGGTAATCGCCGTGGTCCGAGGTCAGGACGATCATCGTGTCGTCCATCTGTCCCGTTGCCTCAAGATGGTCCAGCAGGCGGCCCAGCTGGTCGTCGCATTGCTTGATCAGGCCCATGTAGGCCGGGATCACCTTTTCGCGCACCTCGTCGCGCTGGAACGCCTGCGCCACGCGGGCGTCGTGATAGGCGCCCAGAACCGGGTGCGGATCATCCAGTTCGGCCGGGTGCCGCAGGGGCGGCTGGATCTGGTTGTGACCGTACATGTCGTGATAGGGCGCCGGCACGATGTAGGGCCAGTGCGGCTTGATAAAGCTCACATGCGCGCACCACGGCCCCCTTGCCTGGTCGACAAAGCGGATCGTCTCCGAGGTCAGCCAGGGCGTCTCGCTGTCCTCTTCGCGGATATTGGCCGGCTTGTCGGCGTTCATCAGCATCCAGCCGCTGGCGATCTGGCCATCGTCGACACCCGCGTTGGCGTAGTCGGCCCAGGGGTTGTCGCCGTCATAGCCCTTGCTCTTGAGATACTCGTTGTAGGGAGAGCGTTTCTGGTCATAGTCCCCGTCCGGACCCGATCCCCACAGGCCGTCATCCCGCGCCCAGGCATCGAACCCGCAATCCGCCTGCCGCGCGCCGATCAGGCTGTCAGGCGCAAGGCCCAGCCGTTCCATGCCCTTGGCATCCGCCTTCATGTGGGTCTTGCCCAACAGCCAGCAGTCCATGCCCAGCGCCCGCAGGTGATCGCCCAGCGTGACCTCTCCCACCCGCAGCGGAAAACCGTTCCACTGCGCGCCGTGGGACGAGACGTAGCGCCCGGTGTAGAAACTCATCCGGGAGGCGCCGCAGATCGGCGATTGCACATAGGCATTCGTGAACCGCACGCCGCGCGCGGCGACCCGGTCAAAGTTCGGCGTATGCAGATGCGGATGCCCGGCGCAGCTCAGGTAATCGAACCGCAACTGGTCATACATGATGAACAGGATATTCATCGTGCCTCCTCCTCCCTTGCCGGGGACAATGGCACACCCCGGACAAGTGCGGAGTAATGCCAGCAAGGCACATCAGGGAGACCCTGAATGTTGATGGCTATAACTTTTCGGCATCCCCCGAACCGAACAGGTTGCTGGACACCTGCTGCACGCAGTCCACGAAATATTGCAGCGCGGGCGTCGGCGGACGCTCGGACGAGGTGATGATCGCGATCCGGGCCGAGATCAGCGGCGGATCCACCTCCAGCGCCGCGATTCGCCAGCGCGCGGCGGTCTGTTCCAGGATGCGGCCGGGATAGGTGCAGAGGTAGTCGCTTTCCTCGATCAGCGACAGCACGCTGAAGATCGAATCCGATGTCACCTTGGGGTCCGGCGGCTCCAGTCCCAGCTTGGTGAAATGGCGCCGCAGAAAGGGCAGCCGGGCACGTGTCCCGATCATCAGCCAGTCACCCTTGGCCAGTTCCGACAGTCGGGTTTCCCCGACCCAGCGCGAATTGCGCCCGGTGATCACCGAGATCGGCGTCTCGACAAGGAATGTCGTGCTCAGGCCCGCCACGTCCGCCGCCTGCGGTTCCGGCCCGATCACGATATCCACCTGCCCGTCACGCACCGGCCCGAAGGCGATCGGTTCGTGCCCGCCGCTGATCTGCACATGCACGTTGGGAAACCGGCGCTGAAACCGTTTCAGCGTTCCGCCGATCAGCCGCGTCGCCGCTAGCGGCGAGACGGTCACGTTCAGCCGCCCAGTGCCCAGCCCGCGCCGCTGGTCCACCTCTTCCTGCATCTTGCGCAGTTCCGACTGGATCACTTGCGCCCGGCGCAGGATCGGCTTGCCGTCCTCGGTCACGATCACCCCGCTGGGCGCCCGCTTGAAGATCGCGGCCCCCAGTTCTGCCTCGGCCTGGCGCAGCGCCTTCGTCACCGCGGGCTGGGTCTTGCCCAGCATCTTGGACGCGGCGCGAATGCTGCCCGCGCGTTCCACGGCCAGCAGCATCTCGATATGCTGGATCTTGATCATGCGGCCCCTCCCCCGGGCAGCCTTCCCTATTCCCGAAACTTATACCCTGAAATTTTCGATCACTAGCCCGAAGCCGCGTTTCCCGTTAGCCGCCATGCACCACGAACGGGAGGAAACGGCATGAAGGCGGCGACGGAACGGGCCATCTCGGCGGCATTCTCCGCGCTGCGCCCGGATTGGACGGCGCGGATCACCCCCACCAGCCTGCGCGCCGATGCCTTTGCCGGGCTGACCGGTGCGACGCTGGTGCTGCCGCAGGGGGTGGCCTTTGCCGCCATCGCGGGACTGCCGCCGGAATACGGCTTTTATACAGCGATGATCACCCCCGTCGTCGCCGCCCTGACCGGGTCCAGCTGGCACGCGGTCTCCGGCCCGACCACAGCCATCTCGGCACTGGTCTTCGGGGCGCTGGCGGGCAGCCTGGCGCCGGGATCGCCGCAGTTCATCTCGGCCGCCATCGCGCTGGCGCTGATGGTCGGCGTGATCCAGCTGGCCCTGGGGCTGGCCCGCATGGGCGTGCTGGTCGATTTCGTCTCGCATTCGGTGATGACCGGCTTTGTCACCGGGGCCGCGATCCTGATTGCCCTCAGCCAGGTCGACAAGGCCCTGGGCATCGACCTGCCCCGCCCCGAGGCGCTGGGGGAATTCGCCCTGGCCCTGGCCGAACGCCTGCCCGGGACCGACTGGCGCGCGCTTCTGGTCGCGGGCACGGCGCTTGGCATCGGGATGGGCGTGCGCAAGCTGAACCCGGCGCTGCCCAACTACCTGATCGCGCTCCTTGCCGCGACGATCCTCGGTCTCCTGCTGGGCGGAGAGGCCGCGGGCCTCGCAACCATCGGCACCATCGAGGGCGTCGCGCCCGGGTTTGCCCTGCCCGACATCACCTTGCAGACCATCCGCGACCACGGCTCTGCCGCCTTCGCCATCGCGCTGGTCGGCCTGCTGGAGGCGATGTCGGTGTCCCGCGCGATCGCGCTGAAATCCGGCCAGACCATCGACGGCAACCGCGAGTTCGTGGCGCAGGGCCTCTCCAACATCGCCGGCAGCCTGTTTCGCTGCTACCCCGGCTCGGCCTCCTTCACCCGGTCGGGCGTGAATTACGACAGCGGCGCGCAGACCCCACTCTCGGCGATCTTTGCCGCGCTCTTCCTGTTCCTGATCCTGCTGCTTGTCGCGCCCTGGTTCGCCTATGTGCCGATCCCCGCGATGGCGGGCGTGATCCTGCTGGTCGCCATCCGCCTGGTGAACCTGCCCGAGATCCGCCACATCCTGACCACCTCGCCCGAGGAAACCGCCATCGCCAGCGTCACCTTTGGCGCGGCACTGCTCATCGACCTCGAATTCGCGATCTACGCCGGCGTGCTTCTGTCGCTGGCGCTGTTCCTGAAAAAGACCTCGAAACCCTTTGTCGGCGTCGGCGCCCCCGATCCCGACACCCCCACCCGCATGTTCAAGAACGCCGCCGAAAACAACCTGGCGGAATGCCCGCAACTGCTGATCTCGCGGCTCGACGGGCCGCTCTACTTCGGCTCGGTCGAACATGTGCGCCGCGCCTTTCGCCGGTTCGAAATCGACCGCCCGGGCCAGAAACACATGATCTTCATCGTCAAGGGCATCGGAGAGATCGACATGCCCGGCGCCGACCTGCTGATCGAGGAAGCCGCGCGCCGCCACCGCAACGGGGGCTCGTTCCACCTGCAGACCAAGACCCCGCGCACGATCTCGAAACTGGCGCGGTTCAAGGTGATGAAGGCGCTGACCCGCGAACACATCCACCTGTCCAAACGCGACGCCATCGCCGAGGTCTTTCCCCTGCTCGACCCGCAGGTCTGCGCCACCTGCCCGGCCCGGATCTTTGCCGAATGCCCGCGCCCGCGGGACGCCGCGGATTAGCCCCGCTAGGGACGATTTCCATGCCGGCACGATCTTGACCCCCCGCGCGTGATCGCATACCAAGGCCCCCGCCGAGCGGGCGTTGTGTAATGGTAAGACCCTTGCCTTCCAAGCAAGAGATACGGGTTCGATTCCCGTCGCCCGCTCCAATCCTTCCCCTTTCGCAGTCCGCCCCGCGTCAAGACGGCGCTTGACGCGCGCGCCTCGCATGGCAAAACGCCCCCTGCGCGATACGGAAGGAGACCTCATGGCCGCCAAGACCAAGCCGGGCACCGGCGAGCAGGAGCGTGAGAAGTCGCGCAAGCTGGGGTCTCTCCGCGCGCTCTGGCCCTTCATGCGACCTTACCGGGTGCTGATGATGGCGGCGCTGGCCGCGCTGGTCGCCACCGCGACGATCTCCCTGATCCTGCCGCTGGCCGTGCGCCGGGTGGTGGACAATTTCAATACCGAGGACGGCGCCCTGCTGGACAAGTACTTCGGCGCGGCGCTGGGGATCGCGGCGCTGCTGGCCGTCGGAACGGCGCTGCGCTACGCGCTGGTCACGCGACTGGGCGAACGGGTGGTGGCCGACATCCGCAAGGCGGTCTTCGACAAGGTGATCGGCCTTTCGCCCGCCTTCTACGAAAAGATCATGACCGGCGAGGTCCTGTCGCGGATCACCACCGACACCACGCTGATCCTCTCCGTGATCGGCTCGTCCATCTCCATCGCCCTGCGCAACACGCTGCTGTTCCTGGGCGGGCTGGTGCTGATGCTCTTCACCTCGGCCAAGCTGACCGGCCTTGTCCTGCTGATCGTGCCGGTGATCGTGGTGCCGATCCTCGTGCTGGGCCGCCGCGTGCGCAAGCTCAGCCGCGAAAACCAGGACTGGATCGCCGCCTCTTCCGGCAATGCCTCGGAATCGCTGGGCGCGGTGCAGACGGTGCAGGCCTACACCCACGAGGTCCAGTCGCGCGGCACCTTCGCCGACGTGACCGAGAAAAGCTTTGACGCCGCCCGCAAGCGCATCACCACCCGCGCCGCGATGACGATGATCGTGATCTTTCTGGTCTTCACCGGCATCGTCGGCGTGCTCTGGATCGGTGCCTGGGACGTGCGCGCCGGCGGCATGAGCGCGGGCACGCTGATCCAGTTCGTGATCTACTCGGTCATGGTGGCGGGCGCCGTCGGCGCATTGTCCGAGGTCTTCGGAGAGCTTCAGCGCGCCGCCGGGGCCACCGAGCGACTGGTCGAACTGCTGCAGGCAGAGGACACCGTCAGCGATCCCGTCACGCCCCTGCCCGCCCCCGATCCCGCGCGCGGAGAGATCACCTTCGATCATGTCAGTTTCGCCTATCCCTCGCGCCCCGGCGTCTCGGCGCTGGATGCGGTCGATCTGACCATCGCACCGGGCGAAACCGTGGCGCTGGTCGGCCCCTCGGGCGCGGGCAAGACCACGATCATCCAGCTCTTGCAGCGGTTCTATGACCCGGCAGAGGGGCGCATCCTGCTGGACGGCGTGGCCCTGACCGACATGGCCCGGCACGATTTCCGCCGCCAGATGGCATTGGTGCCGCAGGACCCTGTGATCTTTGCCGCCTCGGCCCGCGACAACATCCGCTTTGGCCGCCCAGATGCCAGCGATGCCGAGGTCGAGGCCGCGGCCAGGGCGGCGGCGGCGCATGACTTCCTTGCCGCCCTGCCGGACGGCTACGACACCTGGCTGGGCGAGCGCGGCGTGATGCTCTCGGGCGGCCAGAAACAGCGCGTCGCCATCGCCCGCGCCATCCTGCGCGACGCGCCGGTGCTGCTGCTGGACGAGGCGACCAGCGCGCTGGACGCCGAAAGCGAACGCGCGGTGCAACAGGCGGTCGACCTGCTGGCCGAAGGACGCACGACGATCATCGTCGCCCACCGCCTGGCCACGGTGAAAAAGGCCGATCGCATCGTGGTCATGGACAAGGGCCGCGTGGTTGCCACGGGTACCCACGACGCGCTGGTGGCCGAGGGCGGGCTGTACGCGCGCCTCGCCCGGTTGCAGTTCACCGAAGGGCTGGCCGCCGAGTAACGGCGGCGGGGCCAGATCAAGGCGCCAAATCCGGGATCATCGTAAAATCCTCTCGCAATCCAAAGGAGGAGAGGATGATGACGCCCCATTGGCCGGCCCGCCTGGGCAGAGTGATCTGTGTGTTCCTGTTCACTTTGAACGCCACTGCCGCAACGGCTGAAACCCCCATCGGGTCCGTGGTCGAAAGCCGCGTCCTGGTGGGATTGACGGTCGCCCCGGACAAGATGAACGCTGCGATGCCGGAAGGCTGGGCCTCCGTCCCCTTTCCTGCCGGTCCGTTCAAGGGGGCCAATGCGATGGTGTCATTTCTGGATGGGCACCTCGTTCTGGACGCCGGGGGCAATCCCGCCACGCCCACCCAGCGAACGACCGCCGCGCTTCTTGGGCTGGGCAAGCCGCCCCAAAGCAAGGATGTGCGCCTGTTCATCCTGAAGGTCTATACCGACGATCCCGAAGCGAACCGCTATGGCAGCACCCATACCGCCAGCGTCACCCGCAGCCGCACCCTGTCGGGCAGCAGCGATGGCGCGCGCCGGTTGACCGAGCGCTGGACCGTGGCCCCCGAGGATGGCGGAGAGATCAGCCTGGACCTGAGCTACACTCTGGGCACGCCCCGCTGGGGCACCGGCAGTTCCAAGGGCTTCTCTGCGGAAGACACCGATTTCCATGTGACGCAGACCTACGAACAGATGGCCGATGTCGCGATGAGCGTCGCAATGGGCAAACCGCTCGACGGAGAGATCACGCTGGACGCAACCGCCGCCGGCCTGGCCGCGCTCTTCGACGGACAACAAGAGATCGTCGCCGTGGTCAACATCCCCTATTACCGCCGCGCGTTGTCCATTCCCTGACCAACCCGCAAATGCAAAAGGCATGCGAGGGTGACCCCGCATGCCTTCCCTGTCGCCGGACCGGGCGCGTCACTTCATGGTGATGCGTCCGTCGGTATAGGGTTGATAGGGTGCGTGATCGGCCAGGTATTCGGCGGTCACATCGGCAAGGTCGGGACCATAGTCATAGGCGTTCTCCGCGTCCTTGAACATCACATAGCCGTCACCGCCGTTGCGGACGTAGTTGTTCGACACCGCGCCATAGACCTTGTCCATCTCGACCGGCGCACCGCCGACCATGACGTCGGAAATCCGGCTGCCCGGCTCGGCCGAGGGATCGACGGTGAAGGTCATGCCCGCCACCTGCGGGAACCGGCCCGCGCCGTCCTCGATCTGGCTGACACCGTTTTCCAGCGCCTCGACCAGGGTCGCCCCGGTGATCTGGAAGGTCGACAGCGTGTTCTGGAACGGCAGCACGGTCAGCACCTCGCCCATCGTCACCTCGCCCGCGTCGATCGAGGCCCGCAGACCGCCGCTGTTGGCGATGGCCACGTCGATGCCCTGGTCCTTGACCCGGTCCAGCATGGCATCCGCCACCAGGTTGCCCATCGAACATTCCATCGCCCGACAGACGTCGCGGTTGCCCTCGATGGGCTCGGCGGCCTCGGCCACGACGCGTGTCTTCATCTCCTCGATCGGACCGGCAAGCTCGGCCACACGGTCGACGATCTCCGGATCCTCTGCCACCGAGGCGTCCAGCAGGATGGTGTCACCCTCGGCCGATACGACTTTGCCGGCATCGTCGAAGGTCAACGTCAGATGGCCGACATACTTGGAATAGGCATAGGCCTGAACAACCGGAACATTCCCGACCATCGTCGGATATGCCATTGCCCCGTCGTCAGAGTTCGAGAACAGAGTATGCGAATGCCCGCCCACCACGGCATCAAGCCCGGTCACGCTCTCGGCGATTTCCATGTCTTTCCTGACACCGACATGCGTGAGGGCGATGATCTTGTCGATACCTTCGGCCTCCAGGGCATCGATATCGGCCTGCAAGCTGTCGATCTCGTCCTGGAAAATGACCGCATCCCCCGGAGACGATGTCTCTGCCGTATCCGTCGCCAGGGCCGAGATGATGGCGATCCTTTCGCCACCGACCTCAAGAACGACATGGTTCGCAACCTTGCCTGCCAGCACATTTGACTGGCTCACGTCGAGATTGCCGGAAATCACCGGGAAAGTGACGCCGTCAATGAGCTTCAACAGGCCCTCGGGTCCGTCGTCGAACTCGTGGTTCCCGACGGCCATGGCGTCAAAGCCGATCTTGTTCATCATCTCGATTTCGACGTCGCCCTTGTACGTCGTGTACATGAGCGACCCCTGGTACTGGTCACCGGCGTCCAGAACCAAAAGGTTCTCTCCATCCAGCTGCTCGCGCAACTCGGCGATCTTGGTGGCGACACGCGCGTAGCCACCAAAGCATTTGCCTTCGGCGTTGTCCTCTGCACCGCAGGTCGAGTCATACTTGTTGATCGGCTCGATGCGGCTGTGCAGATCGTTGATATGAACGATGTGCAGCGTGTAATCGGCGGCGGCGCTGCCCGCCATCAGGGCAAGCGCGGCGGCACCGCTCATCAGTGTACGCGTCATGGGGAAACCTCTCTGTCAGGTCTTTTTGTTGAATGCGCAAAGCCTGCCCCGGCGCGTGGCCGGAGTCAAAGCCTGACGTATGGGTAGCCCGCGGCCGGTGACAGGCGCATGACGGCCTGCATTGAATTGCCGCGCGGCCCGGGCCGACTGCCCGCTTGACCCTTGCCGGGGCGCGCGGCATCACTGCGCCCATGCTGATATACAAGATCCTCCGGGCCGACGAATGGGCGGCGCTGCGGGCACAGGGCGAAACCGCCGGTGCGCCCATCGACGTGGCCGACGGCTATGTGCATTTCTCCACCGCCGAACAGGCGCGCGGCACCGCGGCCAAGCATTTCGCCGGCGAAGAGGGGCTGGTCCTGCTTGCGCTCGAGGCCGAAGCCCTGGGCGAGGCCCTGAAATGGGAGGTCTCGCGCGGCGACGCCCTCTTCCCCCATCTCTACGCGCCCTTGCGACTTGCGGACGTGCGCTGGCACAAACCGTTGCCTCTGGGCGCCGACGGCCACGTCTTTCCGGCGGAGATGGTCTGATGACCCCGCTGGAACGGCTCGGCCTGGCCGCCCTGCACCGGATCGACCCGGAAACCGCGCACGGGCTTGCGCTCAAGGCGTTGCAGGCCGGGGCGGCTCATGCACCGGGCATCGTCACCTCCGACCGGCTGCGCTGTTCGCTGGCCGGGCTCGACCTGCCCAACCCGGTCGGCCTGGCCGCCGGGTTCGACAAGAACGCCACCGCGCTGCGGGGCCTGGCGCGCGCAGGCTTCGGCTTTGCCGAGGTCGGCGCCGCCACGCCCCGGCCCCAGCCCGGCAACCCGCGCCCGCGTCTCTTTCGCCTGACCGAGGACCGCGCCGCGATCAACCGCTTCGGCTTCAACAACGACGGGATGGAGGCGATCGGCGCGCGACTGAAAAGCCGCCCGCGCGACCTGGTTCTGGGCCTCAACCTGGGCGCCAACAAGGACAGCGAGGACCGCGCCGGCGATTTCGCCCGCGTCCTGCGCCACTGCGGCGCCGACGTCGATTTCGCCACCGTCAACGTCAGCTCTCCGAACACGGAAAAACTGCGCGACCTGCAAGGCAAGGCGGCGCTCTCTGCCCTGCTGGCGGGCGTGATGCAGGCCCGGGACGCGCTGCCCCGACCGGTGCCGGTCTTCCTCAAGATCGCGCCGGATCTGGATGATGCCGAACTGGCCGACGTGGCCGAGGTCGCGCTCTCCTCCGGCGTCGCGGGGATCATCGCCACCAACACCACCCTGTCGCGCGCCGGGCTGCGGTCCCGCCATGCGTCAGAGGCCGGCGGTCTCTCCGGCCAACCGCTCTTCGATCGCTCGACCCGCGTACTGGCCCGCCTCTCGGACCTGACCGGGGCCAAGTTGCCACTGGTCGGTGTCGGCGGCATCGGCTCCGCCGAACAGGCCTATGAAAAGATCCGCGCCGGCGCCAGCGTCGTGCAGCTCTACACCGCGCTCGTCTTCGGCGGCCTCAGCCTGGTGCAGGAGATCGCCGAGGGGCTGGACGGATTGCTGCAACGCGACGGCCTCGGCTCCGTGGCCGAGGCGGTCGGATCGGGGCGCACGGCCTGGCTGTGACGGTGGCGGTTAACGCGACCTTACCCCTTTGTACAAAATGCTGGAAACGCCGTACAAAACGTACGTTTTGTACAAACCAGCGGGCTAGAGCCGGGGCGCCGCCTCGGCCACTTTCGCCGCCTCGACAAAGGCGCGGACCTTGCCCAAATCCTTGATCCCCGGCGCGCTTTCGACCCCCGAGGAAACATCCACCTGCGCCGTGCCGGTCATCGCCACGGCCAGCCCCACGTTCTCGGGCGTCAGCCCGCCCGCCAACATCCAGGGCCGCGACCAGCGCCGCCCGGCGATCAGCTTCCAGTCAAAGGCCAGCCCGTTTCCGCCCGGCAGGTCCGCCCCCTTCGGCGGCTTGGCATCCACCAGGATCTGATCGGCAACCTGCTGATAAACAGCCAGTTTTTCCAGGTCTTCGGCCGCCCCCACGCCAACCGCCTTCATCACCGGCAGCCCCCAGCGCGCGCGCACCTCCGCCACCCGTTCCGGCGTCTCGGCACCATGCAGCTGCACCATGTCGAGGGGCACCAGCCGCATGACCTCGTCCAGAAACTCATCCGTCGGGTTGACCATGAGGCCCACCTTGGCAATCCCCACCGGCGCCTCCAGCGCCAGATCGCGCGCCACCTCCGGCGTCACGTTGCGCGGGCTCTTGGCAAAGAACACCAGCCCGGCATAGCTCGCGCCCGCCCCGGCAACCATCTCCATGTCCCCGGGCCGCGTCAGACCACAGATCTTTACCCGGACGTCCGCCATCCAAGCCCCTGTTTCTTCTCTGTAAAAATACTCCCGGGGTGAATTGGCCATCGGGCCAAGAGTGGGCAGCGCCCCCTCCCCCGCGCGACACTAGCGTTCAGCTGGCCTGGTCGAGAATCGCCAGGACCTCGTCCTTGTCCTTGTCGCGCTCGGCCTGGGTTTTTTTCAGCTGGCGCTCGAGCTTGCGCACCTCGGTCTTCTTGGCCGAGGCCTCGGCCCGGTACTTGTACTCGCGCAGCCATTCGAAGACCTCACCCAGCACCCAGCCCAGCACCAGGAACCCCAGCGCCACCGCGAACAGCGGCACCTCGACAGAAAACGCCAGCCACCCCAGTTGCGGAATGCGCGCCAACCCCTCGGGCAGGGTGTTCAGCGTCACCCACTGCAGGTTCGCCACGCAGATGATCGTCAGGAAGATGAGCAGGGCAGCGTAGATGGCATAGCGGATGTAGCGCATGGATTACTTTCCGTTCAGGCGGTCGCGCAGGAGCTTGCCGGTTTTGAAGAAGGGAACGTGCTTTTCCTCGACCTGGACCGACTCTCCCGTCCGGGGGTTCCGCCCGACGCGCGCGTCCCGCTTCTTGACCGAGAAGGCCCCGAAGCCCCGCAGCTCGACCCGGTCGCCCCGGGACATGGCATTGGTGATCTCGTCGAAGATCGTGTTCACGATCCTCTCCACATCACGCTGATACAGATGCGGGTTCTCGTCTGCAATCTTCTGGATCAATTCGGATCGGATCATACCCCACGTCCCCCGGTGGAATCGGCCTTGGCCTTGTTATTTCAGCCAAACTATACGCGGGGCAGGATCAAACGGGAACCGTGCATTTTCGGGGAAAACCCATGTTTTTCCGCGCTTTGCGCTGGATTCCGCCCGTTTCGGCGGCGAATGGCGCAGTCTGCGGCGTTTTCCGTCTCCGTCTTGACCTCGTCCAATCTGCGCGATTCGGAGCGCCCCAAGCCTATTGGCAGACCGCGGCGAATTCCCTGCGCCCCTTGGAATCCCTGTTGCCGGGCTGGAAATAAATCAGCCGCATCCCGCTGTCGGCACAGACCTGCGCTGCCCGGGCACGGACCTCTTCGGGCTGCCACTTGTCGCCAAAGGCGCCGCGCAGCTGGTTCTGGTCCTTGACCGTGACCGCGCGCATTGTCAGCTCGGTTCCGCCGCCCGTGGGCGCCTCCTGGATGAAGCGCGTGTCCTCGTCCGGGATCACGATCTGATCCTGCGCCAGCACCGGCCCGCACAGGACCGCCAGCACACAGAAGGCCGCAGCCCGCCCCATCATCCTTCGCATCTCGTCACCTCCAGCACCGACTCGCCGCCCGAGAAAAGCAAACCCGCGTCCGGAAGGCGAGCCTTTCCTGCTTCCCCGTGATCAGACCTCGACAGTTTCGCCCGTGCGGGCCCCAAGACGGGCCCGGGCAGCGGTGCCCGTGATGCGGTTCATCACGAAAGGACCGGACAGGAACAGCCCCGGCGCGCGGATTGTCCAGTTGCCCTCGATCCGGTTGCCGTCCGGCGAGACATGGCCGGTGTAGTGAATCGGGTCTTCACCATACCGGGGACGGCCGATGTAGGCCTTGCGAAAGTGGACCTCGCGCCCGCTGCGGCTGCCGCTCACCTCGGCCTCGATTTCCGCGCCGGCGTCCGGGGCAAATGTATTGGGTTCCAGCGTCGTGCCCCAGATCACCCCG
This sequence comes from Mameliella sp. MMSF_3455, assembly GCF_030733205.1. Lineage (GTDB taxonomy): Bacteria > Pseudomonadota > Alphaproteobacteria > Rhodobacterales > Rhodobacteraceae > Antarctobacter. Next base: position 115,237 of record NZ_JASHJL010000008.1, on the reverse strand, counting down.
CCCACGTCAAAGAGCGTCGCGGCAAAGGGCACCGATCCATCCCCGTCCTGGCCGTAGTCATAGACGCCGGTCCAGTCGCCGCTCAGATCCAGTCCGCCTGCCTGCATGGATACCCCCTGTTGCCCGGCCCGAGCCTAACCTCCGCTCCGGAGCGTGCAAGCCGCAACGAAAAAGGCCCCCGCAATTGCGGAGGCCTCGATCCTTTTCAGCCCAAGGGCCGTGCGACGATCACTCGTCGCCGGACTTGAGCGCGGCGCCCAGGATGTCGCCCAGCGATGCACCGGAGTCGGAGGAACCGTACTGTTCGACGGCCTCTTTCTCTTCGGCGATCTCGCGTGCCTTGATCGACAGACCCAGACGACGGGTCTTGTTGTCGATGTTGGTGACGCGGACGTCGACCTTGTCACCGACCGAGAAACGCTCGGGGCGCTGTTCGGCACGGTCACGCGACAGGTCGGAGCGGCGGATGAAGGACTTCATGCCTTCGTATTCCACCTCGATGCCGCCGTCCTCGATCGCGGTGACCTCGACGGTCACGATCGAGCCGCGCTTCACGCCGCCAACCGCATCGGCGAACTTGTCGCCACCCAGCGCCTTGATCGAGAGCGAGATACGCTCTTTCTCGACGTCCACTTCGGAGACGACGGCCTGAACCACGTCACCCTTGCGGTATTCCTGGATGGCTTCCTCGCCGCGCTGATCCCAGGACAGGTCGGACAGGTGGACCATGCCGTCGATCTCGCCTTCGAGGCCGATGAACAGACCGAATTCGGTGATGTTCTTGACCTCGCCTTCGACCTGCGTGCCCTCGGGGTGCGTCTCGGCAAAGACTTCCCACGGGTTGCGCATGGTCTGCTTGAGACCCAAGCTAACGCGGCGCTTGGCGCTGTCGATTTCCAGAACCATGACGTCGACCTCTTGCGAGGTGGAGACGATCTTGCCCGGGTGGACGTTCTTCTTGGTCCAGGACATTTCGCTGACGTGCACCAGACCTTCGACACCCGGCTCCAGCTCGACGAAGGCGCCGTAGTCGGTGATGTTGGTGACGCGGCCCTTGTGGACCGAGGCCAGCGGGTACTTGACGCCCACCAGATCCCACGGATCTTCCTGCAGCTGCTTCATGCCCAGGCTGATACGGTGGGTTTCCTTGTTGATCTTGATGACCTGGACCTTGACGGTCTCGCCGATCGACAGGATCTCGGAGGGGTGGTTCACACGGCGCCATGCCATGTCGGTGACGTGCAGCAGGCCGTCCACACCGCCCAGGTCGACGAAGGCGCCGTACTCGGTGATGTTCTTGACCACGCCGTCAACCGCGTCGCCTTCTTGCAGCTTGCCGATGACCTCGGCGCGCTGTTCGGCGCGGCTCTCTTCGAGGATCGCGCGGCGCGAGACAACGATGTTGCCACGGCGACGGTCCATCTTGAGGATCTGGAACGGCTGCTTGAGACCCATCAGCGGGCCGGCATCGCGCACGGGGCGCACGTCGACCTGCGAACCGGGCAGGAAGGCCACGGCGCCGCCGAGATCGACGGTAAAGCCACCCTTGACGCGGCCGAAGATCGCGCCTTCGACGCGGGCGTCGTCGGCATAGGCTTTCTCCAGGCGGTCCCAGGCTTCTTCGCGGCGGGCCATCTCGCGCGAGATGACGGCTTCGCCACGGGCGTTTTCTGCGGCACGCAGGTAAACCTCGACCTCGTCGCCGACGTTCACGTCGGGCTGTTCACCGGGCTCCGCGAATTCCTTGAGCTCGACACGGCCTTCCATCTTGTAGCCGACGTCGATGATGGCTTGTCCCGCTTCGATCGCGATGACCTTGCCTTTGACAACAGTACCCTCATCGGGCGTGTCCATTTCGAGGCTTTCATTAAGGAGGGCCTCGAATTCCTCCATCGATGCGCTGGGCATATGTGTGTTTGGTCCTTTACAACGGTTTTTTCTGGCCGAGCGGTTGTCTCCGCCGGTCTTGGATTGGTCTCATTAGCTGCCGCAAAACAAAGAGGGCCGGAGATGTCCGACCCTGCTCGATCTCTCTGCCGCGGCGTTTGTTGCCTTGTCGACGCTCGCGCGTATAGAGCAAGGACGCCGCGGGATCAAGCCCTGGCACCGGGGAACGCGCGGGATGCCGGCGGCTGGCGATACCGGAGGCCGCGCCATGGCACGCGTCGACTTGGACCCCGTTTTGGCGTATCGTGGATTCATGATATTTTTTTGCGATTTGCATTTTCGCACCGACGTTTTCCCGGAGGCGTGCATGAAACTCCTGACTGCATTGACGACCGCCAAGGCGTTGCCGCTTGCCTTGACCGCGGCCCCCTTTGGGAGGCCGCCGCAAAGGTCGGCATGACCGCTTGCAACCTCCGCATGGTCACGGCAGGGCGACCCGCCCGGCCAAGCAGTCGCCAGCGTTCCGGGTCGCCGGAACGCAAGAGTGGCGCCGGACGTCGTACAGGTCGCGCGGGCGACATTCCCAACCTCCAGCACGGCCCTTCCTCTTTCGACCGCGCCGAACGACAGGAGTTTCCGGCCCCCCAGACCCCATGGGTGGTGCCACGACTGCCAAGGGCCCCGCCGCGATGACCGTGCAAGCCCCCATCGAGACAGGTCCAAAGGCAGGATCACAGGGCAGAACCTCGGACGCCAGCCCCGGCCTCCGGGGCCAATTGCCAGACGTTCTTTCGCAGCGAGGGTCCTGACCCGACGCCCGCTGCACAGGGTTCAACAAAGGAGACACCCATGACCATTCTCTCTTCAGGCAGCGGCACGGTTGTCGTGCCCGGTGGCGACATCACCTTCCTTCTGACGAACAGCGTACGCAGCACCACCGGCACGGCCACAAACACGATCGAGGCGGACGGCACCGGCACCTTCGACTTCTTCAACGACGGCATCATCGTCTCCGCTGACGACGACGCCTTCAGCCTCCAGCTTGATTTCGACAGCGCGATCTACAACGGCGCAACCGGCATCATCCGGGCCTTCGACACCGGCGTCCTGGTGTTCGCCAGCACGGAGGGAGCAGGCACCGACTTCTACATGGAAAACCACGGCGAGATCAGCGGTGGCGACGAGGGCCTTTTCCTCTCGGGCGTATTGGCGGGCGACAAGGCCACAATCGTCAACTCGGGCCATATCAGCGGCGTGACCCACGCGATCGAAACCGACCGCGCCACGACGGTGATCAATTCCGGCACGATCTCGAGCCAGAGCGAGGCGATCGATTTCCGCCACAACGAAGAATACCATCTGGTCAATTCCGGTATCGTCACCGGACAGTTCCGGGCCGTCGGCGCCGGCGGCCCCTCGAGTGTCGTCGTCATCGACAATACAGGCACGATCCAGGGCGGCTTCCAGGCGATCCTGACCAACGACGGCGACGACATCCTGCGTAATTCCGGCCTGATCGAAGGCAATGTCGACATGCTCGACGGAAACGACACCGTCCGCAACGACGGGGTCATCTCCGGCAACCTCGAGCTTGGCGTCGACAACGATACCTATGTCGGGTTCGGCGGCACCGTCACCGGCGAGATCAACGGCGAGTCCGGCAACGACACCATCATGGTCGACCAGAACGACGCCGACATCGACGGCGGCGCGGGCATCGATCTGGTCCTGGCGCGGGGGGATGTCCTGGATGTCACCAACGTCGAGGAAATCCGCCTGCTGGGCGGCGCAGACCTCGAGGTGCGGGGATCCAACCTGTCCGAAACGATCAACGGCAACCGCGGCGACAACCTTTTGCTGGGGGAAGGCGCGTCCGACACCATCAACGGCGGCGCGGGCAATGACGAGATCCAGGGCGGCGACGGCAACGACGAATTGGCCGGCAGCATCGGGGACGACCTGATAAACGGCGGCGCGGACGACGACACGATCACCGGCGGCCCGGGCCATGACACGTTGCTGGGCGGCTCCGGCACGGATGACCTGAACGGCGGAGCGGGGGACGACTCGCTGGACGGGGGATCCTTCGACGACACGCTTGGCGGATTTTCCGGCAATGACACTCTGAAAGGCGGGTCCGGCAATGACGTGCTGGCAGGGCACGAAGGGAGTGACCTGCTGGACGGCGGCGAAAACGACGACACGCTCGACGGCGGTGCCGGCGACGACGTGCTGCGCGGAGGCGATGGAACCGACGTGCTGCGCGGGCGCGACGGCGCCGACACGATCTCTGGCGGAACGGGGCTCGACTTCATGACCGGGGGGCAGGATGCCGACACCTTCCGCTTTGCCTCTGCCGCGGAGGCGGGGACCGGCGCCAACCGTGACCAGATCCTCGACTTCGACCAGGGCACCGACGTGATCGACCTCGCCGGGATCATCGACGGGGCGCTTGGCTTCGTCGGCACCGGACCATTCACCGCCGCGAACCAGATCCGCCTGGTCGAGACGGGCGCGGGCTCGACCATCGTGCAGATCAACCTCGACGCCAACCTTGCCACGGTCGAAGGCGAGATCCGCGTGGCCGACGTGACCGGCCTGACGGCGGATGATTTCGCTCTATGAACAGGCTTCAGAGGCCGGGCGAATTGTCCGGCCTCTACGCACCTCAGCCAGAGGCAAAGACATTGCCACCCATTGCCGCGGTCATTTTCATCGGCAGTTCCTCTGCCGCCTGAGACCGGATTTCCGCGATCCGGGCCTGTGCGGTCTCGGCTGCCGCTTCGGTGTCATACTCTGTCACCACCATGAAACTGCGGTCCGCCACCCGCACCATCGAAACCCGCTGTGCACCGACCGCCCGGACTAGCGGCACGTATTTTTCGCGGGCCAAGGCCTCCATCTCCTCGGTCCAGTCCTCAGTTTCCCAATGTGAAATCGTGAAAAAGGCCATCGTCCAGTCCTCCCTCCAATGCCCGCACCAAAACGGCGCGGCACCGCCAGTCTGCGCCTTTTTGGGCGAATCAGGAAATCTGACCAAACCGGCCGGGCGCTCTGCAGGCTTCACCCCGCCCTTCTACTCGGCGCCAGGAACCCTATGTTAAAACCGTCAACATTGAACCTTCGCCGCCCTGGGATTCCGGAATGAACTATGTTCTCGCCCTCTTCCTGCCGCCGCTCTCGGTCCTCCTGACCGGGCGGATTTTTCTTGCGATCGTCGTCCTGCTGATCTGGATTCCGGCCATCATCTTCTCGGGCGGGCTGACCCATCCGATGTTCATTCTGCTCGCCTGGATCCTGATCTATCAATCCGGCGAGGAACGGCGCACGCGCCGGATCGAACGCAGTGGCCGTTCCGACTGACAGGCCGGCTTACCCCGCGCTCCCCCACTCCAGCCAGCGCCGGTCCTCGGGGGAAAGGGCCTTGGAAATCACCGCATCATAAGCCGCCAGGTCGTCCTCGGTCAGACGCCCTTCCCATTTGTTGGACGTGGCGCTGTCGAAGAACCCCGCATCGCTGTTCCAGAACCCCTGCCCCGCCGAAGGGGTAAAGCGATCCGCATTAGCCTTCATGTTGTCGAATGTCGCTGCCTCGATGCAGGCGGCCATCAGGTCCGGCGGATGGTCGATCCCGACGTGCCCCGCGATCTGCGCCACCGCGCCGGGCAGGTCACGCAGCATGTCGGCGTAGTGCAGCCGGATCAGGTTTTCGCGCGGCTCGCGCGCCCGCGTGCACCGAAAGTGATCGAGGATCGCCGGCAGACCGGTGTGATCCTCACAGGTCAGGAACTCCCGGAAACTCTCGGACGGATCCTCTGGCAAGGGCGGCAGGCCGGCGTCGAAGCCCATGTTGCGCCGATGCTTGCGCATCGAGAAATGCACGTCGATCGGGTGCCGGTATACGGTGACATAGCGCAGCTCGGCCCAGATCGGGATGCAGTCGAAGGGCGAATGCGTCTTGACCTGGCGCCGATGCTCCTGCGCCTCTAGCCGCGCCATGACTTCGCTGACGTCGCGGACGTTGATGTCGATCCAGGGCGATTTCATCGAGGTCTGCGCATCCACCTCCGGATCGCCCGCGATCAGCATGGCAAGGATACCCTGCGTCCAGGTCGTGCCGGATTTCGGCGGGGTCGAAACGACGATGTCGCCCGCGCGCGGAACGAAGTGCGTCCAGCGCGACGAGTCGCTGATCGGATCGGTAAAGACGCGGCTGGGCAACTCGGAGGCGGTCAACATACGCGCGGATCCCTTGTCTGGCGCCCGGCAAGCCCGAACGGCATCAGACTACGCCAGGATCCGCGCATCGCGCAGCGGTTTTTCGCGGGTCTCAAGCCACCTGGCGCCCCCGGCTCCAGACTCCCCGCAGCAGGGGCACATGTTCGGCGACGCGGAAACGCATCAGGTCTGCCCGGCGCCCTTCTTCCAGAACGCCCCGGTCATCCAGCCCCACCGCCTCGGCGGGCGCCTTCGTCACCGTCGCGATCCCGCGCGCCATGTCGCCCCAGGTCTCGCCCAGCCGGACAGCGGCCTGCAGAAGCGCCGCCGGAACATAGTCGGACGACACGATGTCCAGCAGCCTTTCTCGCGCCAGGTCCTCTGCCGCGACGTTGCCAGAGTGAGAGCCGCCCCGGATCAGGTTCGGCGCCCCCATCATCACCGCGATGGCATGTTCGTGGCAGGCCCTTGCCGCCTCGACCGTGGTCGGGAACTCGGCCAGCCGGATGCCATGCCCGGCCGAAACAGCGACCTGTTCGGCGGTAGTATCGTCATGGCTGGCCAGAACCGCGCCAAATCGGGCCGCCTCCTGAACCGCGACCGCCTCGTGCGCCGCGCCGTTGCGGGCACGCAGGTCTTTCAGGTGGGCGATGTGCTCGATGAACTCGGCATCCGACATGCCGCGTTTCGATTTCACATATTGTTCCAGCTTCGAGATATCGCGGAACTGCCGCTGACCCGGCGTGTGATCCATGATGCTGACAAGGCCGACCCGGTCCTCGCGCCCGAACTCGGCCAGCTCTTCTGCCAGCGTCTCGGAACAGACCTCGGCCCGCAGGTGCAGGAAATGGCTGATCTTCAGCGTGTCGGCGGCGCGCAGGTCCAGCATCTCGCTGGCCAGCGACCGGGCGTATTTCCTGTAGCGCCCCTTGCCCGTCGGGATCGACCCCACCCGCATGGCGTCAAAGACCGTCGTGATCCCGGTCGAGGCCAGCTCAGCATCGTGGGCGACGATGGCCGCCGCATGGGGCCAATCGACCCCGGGACGCGGTTCGATATGGCGTTCCAGGTTGTCGGTGTGCAGTTCAATCAAACCCGGCGCCAGGAAGTCCCCGCCGCAATCGACCGCCCCGGCAGGCGCGTTTGCGCCCTCGCCCATTCCGACGATGACGCCGTTTTCCGCATGCAACCAACCGCGCGCCACCCCACCGGGCAGCACCAGTGTCGCATTGGCAAATGTCAGGCTCTCTGTCACGCCGCCGTCACGCGCATCGGGCATAGGCCCGGCAAGAGTGGAGGTCGTCATGCATTTCTCCCGTTACGCTGTCTACGTGACCCTTCCCAAGGGTCCCTTGTCCGATTTCGGCGCTGCCTGGCTGGGCTGGAACGCCGCGACGGGCGAACGGCCCGACGCGCCCGTGGTCCACGGACTGCCGCGGCCCGCCCATGAGATCACCGCGACCCCGCGCAAATACGGGCTGCACGGCACGATCAAGCCGCCGTTCCGCCTGGCCGAAGGCATGGATTTCGATGCGTTGCACGATGGCTTCGCCAGCTTTTGCGCCACCCGGACGCCGGTGACGCTGGACGGGCTGGCACTGACCCGGCTGGGCCGCTTCCTGGCCCTGACCCCAGTGGGCGAAACCGACGCCCTGTCCACGCTGGCCGCCCGGACGGTCGAGGCGCTGGACCCGTTCCGCGCCCCCCTGACCGAGGCAGAGCTGGACAAGCGCCGCAAGTCCGGCCTGAACGCGCGGCAAGAGGCGCTGCTGACCCGCTGGGGCTATCCCTACGTGATGGACCAGTTCCGCTTTCACATCACGCTCAGCGGCAAGCTGGACCGAGAAATGGCCGAAAAGGTGCGCAGCGCCCTGCTGCCCCATGTCGAACCGCGCCTGCCACGCCCCTTCACGATCGAGGCGCTGACGCTCTGCGGCGAGGATTCCACCGGCTATTTCCACGAGCTGCACCGCTACGCCCTTTCCGGCTGAAGCCGGGCCAGGATGGTGTCGACGGTGCGCTGCAGCGGGCCGGAATTGTCAATCTCGATCACCGGCAGCCCGACCGGCAGGGCCTTCCCCTTGCGGGCCAGGCGCGCGGCGATCTCCTCGGCGCTTTCGCGGCCCCGCCCGGCCAGACGGCGCGCCAGCACCTCGGCGGGGGCCGTCAGGGACAGGACGACGAACCGCGGGAACCGCGCCTGCGCCTGCATCAGGACAGCCCGCGACAGGTTAACCAGCACGTCACAGCCCTCGGCCAGTTGCTGGTCCACCGCGACCGGGATGCCATAGGCCAGCCCGTGCGCGCGCCAGGACAGCGCAAAGCCGCCCGCACGTTCCGCCTCTTCGAACGCGGCCTCGCCGATGGCAAAGTGATCCTCTCCCCCTGCCTCCTGCGGGCGCGTGATCCAGCGTCGCAGCAGGACAAACCGCGGATCGCGCGCCGCCAGCGCCGCCATGACGCTGTCCTTGCCCACGCCCGACGGCCCCACCACCGCGATGAACCGTCCCTGCATCAGGCGGCCGCCTGCGGGGAAAAACCGGTCAAATCCACCACGCGGTCACAGACCGCGGCGCGCGCCTCGGCGTCGTGGAAGATGCCCACGATGGCCGCGCCGCGCGCCTTGGCCTCGTGGATCAGTTCCAGCACCGTGTCGCGGTTCGCCGCATCCAGCGAGGCGGTTGGTTCGTCCAGCAAGAGCGCCGGGTAGGCATGGGCAAAACCGCGCGCGATGTTCACGCGCTGTTGCTCGCCGCCTGAAAAGGTGGTGGGCGAAAGGCTCCACAACCGTTCAGGAATGCGCAGCCGGGTCAGCAGTTCGCGCGCCCGGTCGGTTGCCGCCGCACGGTCCACGCCCACCGACAAAAGCGGTTCCGCCACCACGTCCAGCGTCGGCACCCGCGGCACCACGCGGAGGAACTGGCTGACATAGCCCAGCACCTCGCGGCGCAGGCGGATGATCTCGCGCGGTTCGGCCCGCACCACATCGACCCCGCCGATCAGGATCTCTCCGGAGGCGGCCAGGTAGTTGCCGTAGATCATGCGCATCAGCGTGGATTTCCCGGCCCCAGAGGCGCCGGTCAGCGCCACGCATTCGCCCGGCGCAACCGAAAGCGAGGCCCGCTCCATTACCCGGATCACCGCACTGCCCTGGTTGTGCAGGGTGAAGGTCTTGGACACTTCCCGAATTTGGATCATGGCATTAACCTATTGTTAAATTTCAATGTTTCGCGCGCGAAACACTCAGACTTGAAGCACGGAACTGACCAGAAGCTGGGTATAGGCGTGCTGAGGATCATCCAGCACCTGGTCGGTCAGCCCGGCCTCGACGACATGCCCGTCCTTCATCACCATCAGCCGGTCGGCCAGCAGGCGCACAACGGCCAGGTCATGGGTGACGATGATCGCCGACAACCCCATCTCGCGGACAAGTCCGCGCAGCAGGTCCAGCAGGCGGGCCTGCACGCTGACATCCAGCCCGCCGGTGGGCTCGTCCATGAACACCAGGCGCGGCCCGGTCACCAGGTTGCGGGCAATCTGCAACCGTTGCTGCATCCCCCCCGAAAAGGCCGTGGGCCTGTCGTCGATGCGGCTGGAGTCGATTTCCACCCGGCCAAGCCAGTCCTCGGCGCTGTCGCGGATTTCCCCGTAGTGACGTGCGCCGACGGCCATCAGGCGTTCGCCCACGTTGCCGCCCGCGCTGACATTCATGCGCAGCCCGTCGCGGGCGTGCTGGTGGACAAAGGCCCAGTCGGTCCGGCCCAGCATCCGCCGTTCCGGTTCGGACATGGTGATGGTGTCCTTCATGCCCTCGGTGCGGGTGTCGAACATCACGCGACCCGCGTCGGGGGCCAAGTGGCCAGCCATGCAGTTCAACAGGGTCGACTTGCCCGACCCGCTTTCCCCCACGATCCCCATGACCTCACCCGGCCAGAGATCGAAAGACACATCGGCACAGCCGATCCGGGCGCCATAGCGTTTTGTCAGGCCCTCGACCTTCAACAGCGGTGTCATGCGGCATCCTCCGTCTTGCCCTGTGCGCCGACATGGCCTGCCGCGCGACGAGCGCGGCAGTAATCGGTGTCGGAACAGACGAACATCCGCCCGCCCGCGTCGTCCACGATCACCTCGTCGAGGTAGCTGTCCTCTGCCCCGCAGAGATCGCAGGGCGCATCGGCCTTGGAGGCCTCGAAAGGGAAATCCTGGAAGTCCAGGCTGACGACCTGCGTATAGGGCGGCAGCGCGTAGATCCTCTGTTCACGGCCGGCGCCGAACAGCTGGATCGCGGCCATGCCGGACATCTTGGGGTTGTCGAACTTGGGGATCGGACTGGGGTCCATGACATAGCGCCCCTCGACCTTGACCGGATAGGCATAGGCGGTTGCGATCTGTCCGTGCCGGGCGATGTCCTCGTACAGCTTGACGTGCATCAGCCCGTAGTCTTCCAGCGCGTGCATCTTGCGGGTCTCGATCTCCGAGGGCTCGAGAAACCGCAATGGTTCAGGGATCGGCACCTGGTAGACCAGCACCTGATCCTCGGTCAGCGGCGCCTCGGGGATGCGGTGCCGCGTCTGGATGACGCTGGCACTGGCGGTGTCCTCCGTGGTCTCGACACCCGCCGTACGCTCAAAGAACTTGCGGATGGACACGGCATTGGTGGTATCGTCGGCGCCCTGGTCGATCACCTTGAGCCGGTCCTCGGGCGTCAGCGTCGCGGCCGAGACCTGCACGCCGCCCGTGCCCCAGCCATAGGGCATGGGCATCTCGCGGCTGGCAAAGGGCACCTGGTAGCCGGGGATCGCCAAGCCCTTGAGGATGGCACGCCGGATCATCCGCTTTGTCTGTTCGTCAAGGTAGGCGAAATTGTAGTCGCTCATGATTTCGGCCCCGAAATTTCCTGCAAATTGCACCCCGATTGCCCGTTTCGGCCACGGGAACGCCCAAGTTCAGGCGCAACCATTGGGCGACACCCCGACCAAGGAGAGGACATATGTCGGATCAACTGACCATCATCCTGATCACGCTGGCCGGCGTGCTGACCATTGGCATCCGCTACGCACTCTCGGTCTGGTTGCCCGAGGACTCCAAGCTGAACACGCTCTTCAGCGAAAGGCGCCTGACCGTATCCAACAGCAAGGAGGCCTGGTGGCTGAAGAACAACCCTGCCGCACGGGTCGACTGACTGGGTCATTCCGCCGCCTCCTGCCCGGCGCCTTCCGCCTCGCGGCGCAGGCGCCGGACCAGTTCCAGCTCGGACTGGAAGTCGACGTAATGCGGCAGCTTGATGTGTTCGAGAAAGCCCGTGGCCTGAATGTTGTCCGAGTGATACAGCACGAATTCCTCGTCCTGCGCGGGCGCGCCCATGTCATCCTCGCCCAGCTCGCGCCAACGCAAGGCGCGATCGACCAGCGCCATCGAGATCGCCTTGCGCTCTGTCTGGCCGAAGACCAGGCCGTAGCCACGGGTGAACTGCGGCGGTTCCGTCTTTGACCCGGTGAACTGGTTGACCGTTTCGCATTCGGTCACCTCGATCTCTCCGATCTCGATGGCAAAGCCCAGTTCCGGAATGTCCATCTCGACCGCCACTGTGCCGATGCGCAGCTCGCCGACGAAGGCGTGGTTGCGCGCATAGCCGCGCTGCGTGGAATAAGCCATACCGAGGACAAAGCCCTCATCCCCCCGCGTCAGGGCCTGCAATCGCAGCGCGCGGCTGCCGGGCAGTTCCATCGGCTCGCGGGTCAGGTCCGGCGGGGTCTCATCGCTGGCATCCTCGGTCTGGATCAGCCCCTCGTGGTTCAGGAACTCGGTGATATGCGGCGTCGGTTCCTTGCGCGGCGCGGCCTGCGGCGCGGGCGGCACCTCGCCATCGGCGGCCAGTTTGAAATCCAGAAGACGGTGGGTGTAATCGAAGGTCGGGCCCAGCACCTGCCCGCCCGGCGCATCCTTGAAGGTGGCCGAGATACGGCGGATGCAGGCCATGTTGCCCGTGTCGATGGCATGCGTGGACCCAAAGCGCGGCAGGGTCGTGCGGTAGGCCCGGATCAGGAAGATCGCCTCGATCAGGTCGCCGCGGGCCTGCTTGATCGCCAGCGCCGCCAGGTCGGGATCATAGAGCGACCCTTCGGCCATGACCCGGTTGACCGCCAGCTTCATCTGCTCACGGATCTGATCGACGCTCAGCTCGGCAACCGCGGTTTCGCCCCGGCGTTCCTCCGCCAGCCAACCGTGCGCGTTCTCGATGGCGCGCTCGCCCCCCTTGACGGCAACATACATCGCTCAGCCCTCCACTTGCGTGCTGCGCGGCAGGGCCGCGAGGCGGTTTGCGGCACAGAAATAGGCGTCCCACCCCAGCGGGAAGCGCGCAGAATTGGCTCGGAACGCCGCGACCTCGGGCAAGGAGAGCCGGGACGTGTCGCGGATCCCCGGGCCGGTCAGGGTCGCCCCCTCGGCCCTCAGATCCGGCTGCTCGACGATCAGAGTGGCAGAGCGATCCGGGTATTGCGCCGTGCCGATGCGGAAGCGATCCAGAGGCTGCAGGGCGTCCCATGTACCCAGCGCGAAATCGCAGGCTTCGGCACCGACCAGCGGCGCGCCCGCGTGAAAGGTGATCCAGTCGCGAACCTCGGCGCAGTCATGCGCGCCGGCCAGGTGCACGCCTGTCTCCGGGTCGCAGAGCGTCAGGATCAGAACCCCGGCCGCGCGTGACAGCGGTGCGGGCGGTTCGGCCCCCGCAACCTCGTGGATCGTGCCGGGGCGGGCCATTGCCTGCATCGCGGCGCGAAAGGCGCGGGCCGCTTCGACCGGCGCATCGGCAAAACCGCCCTTGAGAACCGCAGCCTCCATCAGTCGTCTCCCCTGACCAGCGTGAAGAACTCCACCTTGGTGGCGGCAGCCTTTGCGGCGCGCGCCTCGGCGCGTCCGGTCATCTCCGCGCGCAGAGGCTCCAGCACCTCGGCCCGGATCCGCTCTGCCGCCTCCGTCTGCATCAGCGCATCGACCAGCGCGGCGCGTTCCGCATGCGCCTTGTCGCGGCCCTGCACATATCCATGACCCACGGCCCCGCCTTCCAGCTGCAGGGAACAGCGCGTCACCGTCATTTCCCCCATGTTGAAGGGCGCGCCGGTGCCGCCCATGCGCCCGCGCACCATTGCGGCGCCGATCTCGGGCGCGCGCAACCAGGTGAAATCGGGCGCACCCCGCCCCTCCCAGAGCGCGGCCAACGCCCTTGGCGGCGCCTTGGCCAGCAGGCTCATCCAGTCTTTGCGGGCGGTCATCTTGGTCATCTAGACACCTTGCGGAGTTGTCGGAATATTTATACAACTAGACAAATTCCTACTCTCTGCCCGCGAGTCGGGCAAGAGTGACAGCGTGAAAGTTTCGTGACATGCCCCGCCCCGCGCTCTGGACCGCGATTTCCGACAGCCTGACCGGCGACATCGCCTCGGGGCGCTATGGTCCGGGGGACAAGCTGCCGACAGAGGCCGAGCTGTCGGCCCGCTTCGGGGTGAACCGCCACACGGTGCGCCGCGCCCTGCAGGCGATGGCCGACGAGGGGCTGGTGCATGCGCGGCGCGGCGCCGGGGTTTTTGTGGCCGCCCGCCCGACCGAATATCCGATTGGCCAGCGCGTGCGCTTTCACCGAAACCTGCGCGCCGCCGGGCGTGTCCCGGGCCGCCAATTGCTGATGTCGGAGACCCGGTCCGCCGATGCGGAGGAGGCGCGCGCCCTGCGGATCGCCCCCGGCGACCCCGTGCTGGCCTACGAGACCATTGCAACGGCAGATGGCGAGCCGATTGCCCTGGGCGAGGGGGTCTTTCCCGCCGCGCGCCTGCCCGGGATGCCGGAGGCCCTGCAGGCGCACAGTTCCGTCACCGCAGCCCTGGCGGCCTGCGGCGTGGCCGATTACACGCGCGCCTCGACCCGGGTGACGGCCCACCTGGCCACCCCGACACAGGCACGGCGCCTGCGCCTGCCCGATGGCGCCCCCCTGCTACGAACAACCGGCGTGAACGTCGATCCCTCGGGCCAGCCGATCGAATACGGCACCACCTGGTTCGCCGGCGACAGGGTGACCCTGACACTGGAACAGTGACACCAAATCCCTTTGTTTCATGGAAAAAACAGCCATTTGTCACCCCGGTGATACATTGGACGCTTAGACATGCCGGACAGTCCGAGACCAGAGCGGTTCCATGCCCATTGCCCCTTCTTCCCTGCGCTTGACCGGCGCCACTGTCCTGCGCGACGGCGCGCTGCAGTCTCGGTCCGTCGCCATCGAGGACGGGCGCATTTCCAAGGGCCCCCTGCCCGAGGTCGACCTGCGCGGCTACTACATCCTGCCCGGGATCATCGACCTTCACGGCGACGCCTTTGAACGCCACCTGGCGCCGCGCCCCTCTGCCCCCTTTCCGATCCGCACCGCCCTTCGCGCCACGGATCGCGACGCGGCGGCAAACGGGATCACCACCGCCTGGCTGGCACACAGCTGGAGTTGGGAAGGCGGCACGCGCGGCCCGGACCACGCCGAGGCCTTTCTGCGCGCGCTCGATGACTACGCCGACGAGGCCCTGACCGACCTGCGCGTGCAGCTGCGCTGCGAGACCCACACCACCGACACCGCCGACCGGCTGCTGGCCGCCGTACGCCGCCACCACGTCGACTATGTCGTCTTCAACAACCACCTCGACGAGGCGATCCAACTTGCCGAGATCGACCCGGCGCGGCTTGCGATCTGGGCGCGGCAGGCCGGGCGGTCGATCGAAGAACACCTGGCGGTCGTGCATGCCGCGCGCGGGCAAAGCCGGGAGGTGCCGCGCTATCTCTGCCGCCTGGCCGAGGCCTTTGACACGCTGGGCGTCAGCTATGGCAGCCACGATGACGAGGACGGCGAAACGCGCGAGTATTTCTCGCAGATCGGGGCGAAGATCTGCGAGTTTCCGACCAGACGGGCCGCTGCGGCCCTGGCCCGCGCCGTGGGCGACCCGATCCTGATGGGCGCGCCCAACGTGGTGCGCGGCGGCTCGCAATCCGGCAATATCGCGGCGCAAGACCTGGTGCGAGAGCGGCTCTGCGATGCGCTGGTGTCGGACTATTATTATCCCGCACTGGTGCAGGCCGCCTTTTTCCTTGTCGACGAAGAGATGCTGGACCTGCCCCAGGCCTGGGCGATGATCTCGAGCCGGCCGGCAGAAATCCTGCGCCTGCCCGACCGGGGCGTGATTGACTATGGCCGTCGCGCCGACCTGGCGGTGGTCAATGCCGCGACACGCGTTGTCGAGGCGACGTTTTGCGAAGGCCGGATCACCCACTTGGCGGGTGAGGCGGCACAGCGTTTCCTGAGCGCCGGCAACACCGAGGCCCGACTGGCCGCCGAATGAGCCCGCATCGACCAATGGGGCGGCGGACAACCCTCGGGATGGAAACACTGAGTTGCGAGACGCACTGATGCATTTTCGACAATTTTTTGGTACTATCACACAAGATTTACGGCGCGAGTCTAGAACGGCGTAGGTGAGTGACGTCAGGACCCGAACCGATTTCGTTTGAGTGTCTTGGGCACATAGTGAGTGGTTTACGAGGAATTTCGAGTACCAATCGGGCGGCCAGAAGGCCGCCCATATTGTTTTCGGCCAACCCCCGCCCGTTGCGTGTCAGCCGCCGTATTTCTCCAGGAACACGGGCACATGCATCCCACGGAAATCCGCCAGCGCCGCGCGCAGGGCAGCGTGATCCCAGTCCCACCAACCCAGCGCCTCGACCCGCTCGGCGAGATCGCGGGGCAGCCGGTCCCGCACCGGTTTGGCCGGAATACCGGCCACGATGGCATAAGGGGGGACGTCCCGCGTGACGACGGCGCCGGAGGCGATCACCGCGCCATTGCCCACCCGCACCTCGGGTTTGACCTGCGCGTTGTGGCCGATCCAGGTGTCATGCCCGATCACGGCCTTGCGGCTGGCGCGTCGGGCGAACCAGTCGGCGTCATCCTCTGCGTCCGCCCAATACGAGGCAGAGCGATACATGAAATGATGCAGGCTGGCCCGGTCCAGCGGGTGATCCGTCGCGCCGATGCGCACGAAACTGGCGATATTGGCAAACTTGCCGATCTCGGCATTGGCGATGTCACAATAGCGGTCGCAATAGCTGTAGGCGCCAAAGCGGCTGTTGGCGATGCGACTGCCCTGCCCCACCTCGGTATAGGCACCAAAGTCACTTTCCGAGATCGCGCAGTCCGGGTGGAACACCGCCGCTTCGGGGGAAAGCCGTGACATGGGTCAGTGCCCCCCGCCCTTGATCAGGCGACGGCGCAGGATACCGGACACCCAGTCCATGAAGATCACCATGAGGACGATCAGAACAATGTAGTAGGTGACTTCTTCCCAGTCCTTCTGAGTGATGATCGCCTGCGTCAACATCAACCCGATGCCACCGCCGGTGATGGCACCGATGATCGTGGCGGAGCGGGTATTGGATTCGAGGAAATACAGAATCTGGCTCAGCAGCACCGGGGTGATCTGCGGGATCACGCCAAAGCGGTAGCGTTGCAACGGTTTCGCCCCGGTCGAGGACACTCCCTCGATTTGTTTCTGGTCGACGTTTTCCAGCGCCTCCGAGAACAGCTTGCCCAACGACCCCGTGTCGGTCAGCAGGATCGCCAGGGCGCCGGTCAGCGGGCCCGGCCCAAAGGCACGGCTGAGCAGGATGGTGAAGATCAGCGCATCGACGCCCCGGACAAAATCGAACACCCGGCGCACCAGCTGACGCACGACGACAACCGGGGTAAAGTTCCGGGCCGCGAGGAAGGCAAGCGGCAGGGCGACGAGGGCCGCGCCCATCGTGCCCAGAAAGGCCATCAGGATCGTCTCGCCAATCGCCCAGGCCACCTTGCCGTGGTGCCACAGCGGGTTGGCCCAGAAGTCCTGCCAGGCCCCGGCGATATTGGATCGGTCGGGATCGATCTGCGGGCCAAGAAGCAGGCTCCAGACCGGCGTGCCGTGATAGGGGCTGTCCAGCGTGAACCAGAACAGTTCCCAGCCAAAGAAGTAGCGGAAAACCTCTGTCTTGGCGCGGGTCATGGTCAGGCGCCCGGCCTCTGTGCGGATGTCGAGCCGCGTCCGCGAATAGCTGATCCATTCGGGCAGCCGGTCCTCCGCGATGTCGATGGTTACGGACGGATCCAGTTTCGCAGTGATGTCCCCGAACTCCGGGTGACGATAGACTGCGGTCTGGTCCGGCAGGAACAGGACGCTGTGCCCCTTGGGCAGGTCGACGGTGACGGTCTCACCGTCGATGGCAACCCAATCGGGGCTTTGCCCTTCAGGCCACGTGGCGGGCCGCTCACCCTCCTTGGCAATCGTGACCTCGCCCGACCGGTTCGCGCGGGTGACATGGGTCTTGTAGCTGTAGGTATCGCGGATCAGCGTCATCGCGTTGTCCAGCCGCGCACGCTCGGCCAGTCCCATGACGTCGAAGGCAAAGAAGATATAGGTCAGGTACAGCAGGATCACTGCGGGCACCGCGACCGAGATCAGGCGCTTGCGCCGGAACAGGGCCTGCGCCGCATCCTGGCGATCGATCATCGAAAGGCTGGCGTCTGTCATTGGTTCGCCCCTTCGCTCAGACGGTTGCGCAGGCTGGACGACAGTTGGTCGACCGCGACGATGGTGACGAACAGCAGGATGAAAATCGCCGCCGCCTCGTCAAAGCGGCCCGGGCCCCAGGCCATCGAGTTGCGCAGTTCGTAGCCGATGCCGCCCGCGCCGACGAAGCCCAAGATGGCCGAAGCGCGGATGTTGACCTCGAACCGCAGCAATCCGTAGCTGAGATAGTTCGGCGCCACCTGCGGCATGACCCCCAGCAGCATTTTCTGGCTCCACGTCGCGCCGACAGAGGTCAGCCCGTCCACAGGTTTCAGGTCGGCGTTCTCGTTCACCTCGGAATAGAGCTTGCCCAGGGCGCCGGCGGTGTGCAGCGCGATGGCGATCATGGCCGGGATCGGGCCGCCGCCCAGCATGTAGATCAGCACCAGCGCCACCACGATTTCGGGCAGCGCGCGGGTCACGTCCATGATGCGGCGGAACACCGGGATCAGAACCGGCCAGCGTGCCATGCCACGGGTGGACAAGAGCGACAGCACCAGCCCAAGCGCCGCGCCCGTAAGCGTCGCCACGGCGGCGATGTTCAATGTCTCGATGAGGTCGGGCAGGTATTTCCACAGCAGGCCCGCCATGTCGGCGCGCTTGTCCCAGGCCTCTCCCACCACGTCCGCGGGAAAGTCGAAGATCCGGTGGATGCCGTCGAAAAAGCCGCCGGCGTTGCGGTCATTGGCAACGCGAAAACCCGAGACCAGCAGCACAACAAAGACCAGTATGGCGATTCCGCTGTACAGCCGTTTCTGGCGCACCATCGCCATGTAACTGTCCTGCGTCGCGGCCAGCGGTGCGGCGCCCTGCGTCAAGTCTGTCATCTGCCCTGCCTTCATGTGGGAACCCCGCCCGGGAAAAAGGGCGGGGTCCTGTGCCTTTGTCAGATCGAAAGGGCGATCAGCCGTCGATCTTCTGCTTGCGGACCTCGATGATGGTCTCATAGGCGTCGTGGGTGATCGGGTAGAAACCGGCGGTCTCACCGAAAGCCACGTTGTAGGCGCATTCCTGGTCTTTCTCGTAGAGCCCCAGAACCAGCGCCGTCACCTTTTCCTTGACGTCGGCGGGCAGGGCCTCGCGGATGGTCACGGGGCCTTCGGGGATAGGCTTGGACTGCCAGATCTGGACCAGCTCGTTCATGTCGACCAGGCCGTTGTCGACGGCGCGGCGCAGCGCGCCCGAGTTGTAGCCGTCTTCCCAGTTGCCCAGGCCGTCGGCCCAGGTCACGCCGGCGTCGATGTCGCCGTTGTAGACCGCGACGATGGTCTGCTCGTGGCCGCCGGTGAACTTGACCTCGCCGAAGAAGTCACCGGATTCCATCGTGACATCATACTGGGCGGGGATTTCGACGGAGGGGATCAGGTAGCCCGAGGTCGAGTTCGGGTCGCCAAAGCCGAAGACCTTGCCTTCGAGCCCCTCGACCGAGGTGATGCCGCTGTCCTTGCGGGCAAAACCGATCGAGTGGTAGCTGTACGAGCCGTCCAGGTTGGTCTTGACGGCGATGGGTTCACCGGCCGACGGGTCCTGCAGGTGCAGGGCCGCGTAAGCCGAGGCGCCGAACCATGCCAGGTCCAGGGTGCCGCCCAGGAAGCCCTGGATCACGCCATTGTAGTCGGCGGGCGTGAACAGCTTGACCTCGACGTTCAGCTCTTCGGCGATGTAGTCGGCAAAGCACTGGTAGTTGTTCAGGCGGCTCTGGACGTTGTCGCCGCCCAGAATGCCAATGCGGAATTCGGTGATTTCCTGGGCCATGGCCGGTGCGGCCAGGGCGGTGGATGCTGCAAGAACTGCAAGGAGCTTTTTCATCGTCTTCCTCTTTTGTTGAATGGCCCCTGCCAACCACTGACCGGGGGGATGAAAACCTGTGGGGGCTCAGGCGGTGACCGCGTGTCGCGCGTCCGCCAGAGCATTGATGTCGGTAGAGGTCGCCGCCTCGGAAAACTCGGCCCCGGCGCCGTAGATGTCGCGGGCCACCCCGGTGTTCAGCTGGTCCGGCGTGCCGTCAAAGACGACGCGGCCCTGGCGCATGCCGATCACCCGGTCGCAATAGCGGCGCGCGGTATCCAGCGTGTGCAGGTTGGCGATGACCATGCGGCCGTCTTCCTCGTGGATGCGACGCAGCGCATCCATGACGATCTGGGCGTTCATCGGGTCGAGCGAGGCGATGGGTTCATCCGCCAGGATGATCTGCGGGTCCTGCATCAGGGCGCGGGCAATGGCGACGCGCTGCTGCTGGCCGCCGGACAGGGCCTCTGCCCGTTTCGGCGCATGATCGGCGATGCCCAGACGGTCGAGGATCTCGATCGCCTTGTGGATGTCCTCGGTCGGGTAGAGGTTGAACAGCGTCGCGAAGGTCGACCGCCGGTTCAACGTCCCGTGCAGCACGTTCGACACCACGTCCATGCGCGGCACCAGGTTGAACTGCTGAAAGATCATGGCGCATTCGGACTGCCACTTGCGCCGGGCACTGCCGGTCAGCCGGGTCACGTCGCGCCCCTGGAAGGCGATGGTGCCCTCGCTTGCGTCGGCGAGGCGGTTGATCATCCGCAGCAGCGTCGACTTGCCGGCGCCAGAGGCCCCGATGACGCCGATCATCGCGGATTTGTCGATGGTAAAGCTGACGTTGTCCACGGCAGCATTGGCGCCAAAGCGCTTGGTCAACTGTTCGATGCGTAGCACGCAGCACCCCCTCGTGTCTGAGGGGGCGTGCTAAGGCGATGCCTTGTCCGTTCCGTGACGATCGCACAAAACTTTTGTAACGCGCCCCGGATGACGCAGCGGCAGCAATGCGCAGCGCCGGTTAACCCGCAATTGACCAGCCATGCATTTGATTACAGGCGGCTATGCACGCAAACCTCTGGCGCTGCATCGCAGCAAAACCTAGGTTGGTTGCCAAGGGAGGAACCCGATCACTGCAAGGAAGGGTCCTGATATGGCACATGTCCAAACCACCACCACCCACGGCGGCAACTTCTTCACCGGCTTCTTCGAAGGCGTCTTCAGCTTTCTGGTCCGCATCTCCGAGGCCAACAGCCGCGTCAAGGAAATCGAACGCCTGAACGGCATGACCGACGCACAGCTGGAAAAGCTGGGTATCGAACGCGCCGACATCGTGCGTCACGTCTTCCGCGACAGCTTTTACATCTGATCGCACGGACCGCAGGCGGACAGCCGTCTGGTTTCTGATGACCGCCGCGCCCCGACCGGGCGCGGCGTCATTGTTTTGGGAGGGTCACTTTCCGGCCCGGCGAGTCATCATCTCGCGCACCGCCGCCATGCTTCGCCGCGCCAGGTCCGAGACCTGAGCCACAAGCATCTGCCTCACCTCCGGATCGTCCGAAAATCTCTCGGTGCGAATCCCGTTGGGCAGATTGGCGCTTTCCTCCGCTTTGGCGTCCAGCCCATGCGGAAACGCCATGTCGACCTCATCATATCGGCCCGCGCCCGCACCGTTACGCGGCGCCTTGCAACGGCCATACCAGCAAGAGCAGCGCGATGATCCACCCTGTCCGTGTCTTGACAGACGTCCTCTACCATGGCCCCCCCGGCCGCCCTGTATCCGTTCCAGGACGTTTTTTGTACGCGCCCAGACCCGGCCGGACCGGCAATACAGAAAAGGCCGCCCGGATGGGCGGCCTTTCGCGATCTTGCATGGCGGCGGACCCGGGGCCCGCGCACACTCAGTTCTGAGCGTAGAATTCGATGACCAGGTTCGGTTCCATTACCACGGCGTAGGGCACGTCGCCCAGCTGCGGGGTGCGGACGAAGGTGGCGGTCATCTTCGAGTGGTCGGCCTCAATGTAGTCGGGCACGTCACGCTCGGGCAGTTGGGTCGCTTCCAGAAGCGCGGCCATCTGCTTGGATTTCTCGCGAACCTCGATCACGTCGCCTTCCTGGACGCGGTACGAGGGGATGTTCACGCGCTTGCCGTTCACCAGGACATGGCCGTGGTTCACGAACTGGCGGGCGGCAAAGACGGTCGGCACGAACTTGGCGCGGTAGACGACAGCGTCCAGACGGCGCTCGAGCAGGCCGATGAGGTTCTCACCGGTGTCACCCTTCAGACGCTCGGCCTCGGCGTAGATGCGGCGGAACTGCTTTTCGGTCAGGTCGCCGTAGTAGCCTTTCAGCTTCTGCTTGGCGCGCAGCTGCAGGCCGAAGTCGGACATTTTCTGCTTGCGGCGCTGACCGTGCTGGCCGGGGCCGTATTCGCGGCGGTTCACCGGCGACTTGGGGCGGCCCCAGATGTTTTCGCCCATGCGGCGGTCGATTTTGTACTTGGCAGTCGTGCGTTTGGTCACGGCTGATCTCCTTCGTCAGGGTTTCGAAGGGCGTTGTCCTCTCCCCGGATTTGGCCGGAGTGACAGGGATCCCCTTGCGAGGGCCACCAACACCAATGAGCGCGCGCTTATACAGGCTGCGAGGGGCGAGTCAAGCGTCCCTCTTTCCATGTCCGGACAATTTGAACCAAAGGGGAACATTAACGGTTACTTTACACCTCGGGCGTCAAATGGGGCAAGACCACGGCACGGAGGCGGAAGTGGCGAAACCGGCAGCAGAAGAATACGAGGCGCGCAATGCGCTGGAACAGGCGGTCAGGATCCGCGATACATCCGTGCTGGACATGGTCCGGCGGTCGATCCAGCATCGCCAGGTCATGCTGGCCTTCCAGCCCGTGATGCAGGCCCATGCCCCCGACCGTGTCGCGTTTTATGAGGGGTTGGTCCGCGTTCTCGACGAAACCGGGCGGATCATTCCCGCAACCGACTTCATCAATACCGTCGAGGATACGGAATACGGGCGGATGCTGGATTGTATCTCGCTGGAAAAGGGACTGGCTGAACTGCGCCGCGTGCCGGATCTGCGCCTGTCAATCAACATGTCCGCACGCTCCATCGGCTACAAGAAATGGATGCGGGTGCTTCAGCGCGGCCTTGACCAGGATCCGACGATCGCCGAACGGCTGATCCTGGAAATCACCGAAAGCTCGGCCATGCTGGTGCCGGAACTGGTGGTCAGTTTCATGGATGACCTGCAGCGCCGGGGCATCTCCTTTGCCATCGACGATTTCGGTGCCGGCTACACCGCCCTGCGTCATTTCAAGGACTTCCGCTTTGACGTCCTCAAGATCGACGGCCAGTTCTGCCAAGGCATCGCCACCGATCCGGACAACCAGGTTCTGGTCGCCGCAATGGTCAAGATCGCCGAACAGTTCGACATGTTCACGGTCGCCGAAATGGTCGAATCGCACGAAGACGCCGATTGCCTGGCCGCATTGGGGATCGACTGCCTCCAGGGATATCTCTTTGCCGCCCCCAGCGTGCGCCCGCCCTGGCGCCAGAAAGAAGCCGCGCGACACACCGGCTGACGCTACGGCATCCACTCCGGATAACGTAACGGCACATAAGGCATGGACATTCGGCATCTTCGCCATGCATCTTCGGGATGAGACACCCTGTCCGGTTCTTATGGTTCGCCACTTCGGCTATCTCCCTAGCCGACAAGCGAGGAAGAGAAGGACCCGCAACCGGTGGGGCCGCGTCTTGACCTGATGCACCCGCTTGCCTGGAGGACTACATATGACCAACGTCGTTATCGCAAGCGCTGCCCGGACGGCCGTCGGCAGCTTTGGCGGTTCCTTTGCCAACACCCCGGCACATGACCTGGGCGCAGCCGTCCTGGAAGCGCTGGTCGACCGCGCCGGCATCGCCAAGGAGGATGTTTCCGAAACCATCCTCGGCCAGGTGTTGACCGCAGCGCAAGGCCAGAACCCTGCCCGCCAGGCACATATCAATGCCGGCCTGCCCAAGGAATCGGCGGCCTGGGGAATCAACCAGGTCTGCGGTTCGGGCCTCCGTGCGGTCGCGCTTGGTGCGCAGCACATCATGCTGGGCGACGCCTCGATCGTCTGTGCCGGCGGTCAGGAAAACATGACCCTCTCGCCCCATGCCGCGCACCTGCGCGCCGGTCACAAGATGGGCGACATGAAATACATCGACACGATGATCCGCGACGGCCTGTGGGACGCTTTCAACGGCTACCACATGGGCAATACCGCCGAGAACGTGGCCGACCAATGGCAGATCACCCGCGACATGCAGGATGAATTCGCCGTTGCCTCGCAGAACAAGGCAGAAGCCGCCCAAAAGGCCGGCAAGTTCGACGACGAGGTCGTGGCCTTCACCGTCAAGACCCGCAAGGGCGACATCGTGGTCGACAAGGACGAATACATCCGTCACGGCGCCACCCTCGAAGCCATGCAGAAACTGCGCCCGGCTTTCGCCAAGGACGGCTCTGTCACCGCCGCCAATGCCAGCGGCCTGAACGACGGCGCCGCCGGCGCCCTGCTGATGTCTGCGGATGAGGCCGAAAAGCGCGGCATCGAACCGCTGGCCCGCATCGCCTCCTACGCCACCGCCGGGCTTGACCCGTCGATCATGGGCGTGGGTCCGATCCACGCCTCGCGCAAGGCATTGGAAAAAGCCGGCTGGAAGGTCGAGGACCTGGATCTGGTCGAAGCCAACGAAGCCTTCGCCGCTCAGGCCTGCGCCGTGAACAAGGACATGGGCTGGGATCCGTCCATCGTGAACGTCAATGGCGGCGCCATTGCCATCGGCCACCCGATCGGCGCTTCGGGCGCGCGCGTCCTGAACACCCTGTTGTTCGAGATGAAGCGCCGCAATGCCAAGAAGGGTCTCGCCACGCTCTGCATCGGCGGCGGCATGGGCGTCGCGCTCTGCGTGGAGCGTCCGTAACCGGCGCCACATGGCATATCGGGGGGGCGCCTATGGCGCCCCCTTTTTTGTGAAGAGCGTCCGGGCCCAAGCTGGACCGGACAAGGGGTCGCGACAAACGACCCGAATAGAAGGGCAATATTGTTGCTCATCTAGAAATCTCAAGGTAACAAAGTTACCAGACACGGACAAAGAACTGGAGGAACCCCAATGGCACGTGTAGCACTCGTCACCGGCGGCAGCCGCGGCATCGGCGAAGCCATTTCCAAGGCCCTGAAGGCCGAAGGCTACGAGGTCGCAGCGACCTACGCCGGCAACGACGAAAAGGCCGCCGCCTTCACCGAAGCCACCGGCATCAAGACCTACAAGTGGAACGTGGCAGACTACGAGGCCTCCAAAGCCGGACTTGCGCAGGTCGAAGCAGATCTGGGCCCCATCGACGTGGTCGTGGCCAATGCAGGCATCACGCGCGACGCGGCCTTCCACAAGATGACCCCAGAGATGTGGAACGAGGTGATCGACACCAACCTCACCGGCGTCTTCAACACCGTGCACCCGATCTGGCCGGGGATGCGTGACCGCGGCTTTGGCCGGATCATCGTGATCTCCTCGATCAACGGCCAGAAGGGCCAGATGGGCCAGGTCAACTATGCCGCCACCAAGGCGGGCGACCTCGGCATCATCAAGTCGCTGGCCCAGGAAGGCGCGCGCAAGGGCATCACCGCCAACGCGATCTGCCCGGGCTACATCGCGACCGAAATGGTCATGGCCGTGCCGGAGAAGGTGCGCGAAAGCATCATCGCGCAGATTCCCGCCGGACGACTGGGCGAACCCGAGGAAATCGCGCGCTGCGTGACCTTCCTGGCCTCTGACGATGCCGGTTTCATCAACGGCTCGACCATTTCGGCCAACGGCGCCCAGTTCTTCGTCTGAGCGCAACGCCAAGGGACGGCGGGTGGGGCGAGGTTCCGTCCAAAGGACGGGACAAGCGTCACCCACCGGCCCGCACATCCACGAAAAGCGCCCCCAGCGGGCGCTTTTTCCTTGGGTCCGGTGTCTGGGATTGCCCCGGTCACTGCTTTCGAAGGCCACTCATTGCGCCGCACCGTCGGCATTGTTCAAGCCAGAGATAATCCGCTCTCGAACAAAACACCCCCGGAGCCTTTCGGTTCGGGGGCGCTTCGCTTCGCCCGCCAAGACCGGCGGGAGCGGGGAGCCTCGCGACCTGCGGTCAGCGGCGACGGGCGAAAACACTCTTCCAGAGGCCGGACACAAACCGGCCGCGCGCGGCATGGGCGGCAAGGATCGCGTCACGATGACGGGCGTCGGCGGCGGCTTCGAGCATGGCGGACCTCATTGGACAAGCATTACTTGATGCCCTCAACCTAGACAGGCGCAAGAAAAGCGGCAAACGAGACTTCTCAGCCGCTCAGTCAAGTTATACTTATGTGAAAATGTCCGACCGCCTGCCCCCTCTCACCGCCCTGCGCGCCTTCGAGGCTGCCGCGCGTCACATGTCCTTTGCCAAGGCGGCCGAGGAGCTGAACGTCACGCCCGCCGCGCTCTCCTTTCAGATCAAGAATCTGGAGGACCACCTGGGCGCGCCGGTGTTCCGCCGCCTGAACCGCGCAGTGGAACTGACCGAAGCCGGGCGTCTTCTGGCTCCGGGAACCTCCGAAGGGTTCGAACGGCTGATCACCGCCTGGCGGGCGACGCGGCGCCTGCAAGACACCGGCAGGCTGACGGTCACCGCCGGCCCCGCCTTTACCGCCAAATGCCTTGCACCGCGGCTCTACGATTTTGCGCAGGCCCATCCGGATATCGAGCTGCGCTTTGTCGCCGGCCTGCGCATGATGGATTTTGACCGGGACGAGATCGACGTGGCCATCCGCTACGGCTATGGCACGGACGAAGGCCTGTTCAGCGAGCATCTCCTGGACGAAGCCGTGACACCGATGATGCGTCCGGATCTGGCATCGCTCTACCCCACGCCGGACAGTCTGCTGGATGCGCCTTTGGTGCAGGACGGCTCGCATGATTTCATGGATCCGCCTGCCGGTTGGCCAGAATGGTTCCGCGCCTGCGGCATGACGGGCTGCCCAACCCCGACAGCGCGCTTTTCTCAGGCCGATCACGCGCTGGACGCGGCCCTGGCAGGCGCAGGCGTGGTCCTGTCGCGCACATCGCTGGCGCAGAGGTTGTTGGCTTCGGGACAGTTGGTCGCGCCGTTCGACATCGGTCTGACGACAACCGCACGGTTCCGGTTTCTCTGCGCAAACGGCACGGAGACGCGTCCACAGATCGCCGCGTTCCGCGAGTGGCTGTTCGAGGAGATCAGGGCATTGCCCACGGGACTCGAGGGCAAGTCGCTGGTCTCTGTAGATGACCTGTCCCGGGCCTGAGTGAACCCCGGAACAGGTCAAAGAGAACCCGTGCTACATCACGGTTTGCGGCGAAAGCCGCGCGATTTCTTCCTTGATCCTCAGCTTCTGTTTTTTCAGGTCCGCGATGAGCAGGTCGTCAGTCCCGGGGGCGCGCTGCGCCTCCTCTACGGCTTCCGACAAGGCGTGATGCTTCCTTTTCAGTTCCTGCAAGTGCGAACTCAAGCTCATGGGATCCTCCTTTCAGATGACGAGATTTTCAGTGCAGCACAGAATTACACGCAAGTCACGCTGCGGCTGCATCATGGCTTCGCAAAAATGTAACATGGATACAGGTCAAACTCGACCTGCCGGGAATTCCAGCGCTGCCGCCCGCATCATGATCGCCTCGAAATGGGCGGTGTAGCGGTTCCCCGGCTCCTCGTGGCGGTCGCCCGCGTGAATCACCGCGCCTGCGTGAAACCGGAAGGGCGCGCGCCCGTCCTTGCGGCCTCGAAGCAGGATCAGGCGCGGCGGCCGCCCCTCGCGCGGCAGCAAGGGCAACAGTTCAAGCGCCCCAAGCCGTCCTTGCATGGCCACGATCAGGTCCGGCAGGCGCTCGGCGCGCTGGATGAAGGTCGCATAGCCGCGCGGCTTCAGCCGCCTAGCGGCGCAGGCCACCCAGTCGGCCAGCGGCGTATCCCCCGCAAGGGCAATTTCCCGCCCACTCTCATCGGCACGGATCCGCTTGCCGGCCTCGAAATAGGGCGGGTTCGCGAAAACATGGTCAAAGCTCTGCGCCTTCAGCTCGGGCGGAGGATCGGACAGGTCGCCGGTCCAGATCTCACCCGTCAGCCCGTTATGCGCAAGGTTTCGGCGAGCAAGCGCGGCGTATCCCGGCTGCAGTTCCAGCCCGCTCAGCCGCAGCCCCTGCACGCGCGCACCAAGGCAGCACAGGCCCGGCCCCGCGCCACAGCCCAGTTCCAGCACGCTTTGCCCCGGCTGCGCCGCGACGGCGGCCGCCAGAACCACCGGATCGGTCCCGGCCCGGTATCCATCCCTTGGTTGCAGCAGGCGCACTCTGCCGCCCAGCATCGCGTCCTCGCTCAACGCGTCGGGGGCAAATGGCTCAGCCCTCAAAGTTCACACCGGCCGCGCGCAGAAGGCGCCGGGCCTGCTCGATCTGGTCCGCGCGCACCATCAAACGCCGCGGCAGAATGCCTATCGATCCCTCGAGGACGCTCATGTTTACGTCCAGTTCAAAGCTGTCTATACCCTCCTCGTTCAGAAGGGTCCGGACCAGCGGGATCAGGGTGATGTCGTTCGTGCGCAAGAGCTCTTCCATGTCGGGGATGTAAGGACAAGGCGCACGATTTGTCGAGCCTTGCACGGGAGTTTGATGAGCTTGGACGACGCCATTCAAAAGCCGCATGAACGTCTTGCCGCGTTGTTGGCCGGGGACCTTGACGAGGTCAACGCCTTGATCCGCGCGCGCATGGCGTCGAAACACGCGCCGCGCATCCCCGAGGTGACAGCCCACCTGGTCGAGGCCGGAGGCAAGCGGCTGCGCCCCTTGCTGACCTTGGCGGCGGCACGGATGTGCGGCTATGACGGCCCGTACCATGTCCACCTGGCCGCGACGGTGGAATTCATCCATACCGCCACCCTGCTGCACGACGACGTGGTGGACGAAAGCAAGAAGCGGCGCGGGCGGCCCACAGCGAACCTGCTGTGGGACAACAAATCCAGCGTGCTGGTTGGCGACTACCTCTTCGCGCGATCGTTCCAATTGATGACGGAAACCGGAAACCTGCGGGTTCTGCGCATCCTCAGCGACGCGGCGGCGACCATCGCCGAGGGCGAGGTGCTGCAACTGACCGCGGCGCAGGACCTGTCGACGACAGAGGCGATCTACCTTCAGGTCGTGCGCGGCAAGACGGCGGCGCTGTTTTCCGCCGCGACAGAGGTCGGCGGCGTGATCGCCGGACGGCCCGATGACGAGGTCAGGGCACTGTTCGACTATGGCGACGCGCTGGGGATCGCCTTTCAGATTGTCGATGACCTTCTGGATTACTGGGGCTCCGACGCGACGGGCAAGAACGTCGGCGACGATTTCCGCGAGCGCAAGCTGACCCTGCCGCTGATCAAGGCCTTTGCCTCGGCCAACGACGAGGAAAAGGCCTTTTGGAAGCGGGTGATCGAGAAGGGCGACCAGCGGGACGGCGACCTTGAGCACGCCATCGGCCTGTTAAACAAGCACGGCGCGCTGGAGGCGACCCGGCAAGAGGCACTGGCCTGGGCCGCGCGTGCCAAGGCGGCAATGGAAACTCTGCCGCAGAGCGAGTTGCGTGACTTGCTGATCGACCTCAACGATTACGTGGTGAGCCGCGTGAACTGAGGAGGATGGGAAAGATTCCCCATCCTGCCAGCCCCATCAGCGCAATATCGTCGAGCGCACCCACCAGTCCGGACGGGCGGATGAGAGCGTCGCGCCGGCGCTGTCCGCAGCGGAACGCGTGTCGAACAGGGCGAAACAGGTCGCACCGGATCCCGACATGCGGGCAAGCCGCACGCCCGCAAGATTCCCCAGCCTTTCAAGGACTTCAGAAATGACGGGCTGAACGGCTACGGCTGGCGCTTGCAAGTCGTTGCGTTGCCCGCTCACCCATTCGATGGCGGTCGATGCCCCGCCTGCCTCCGGCATCGGGGCCATCGCCCCGTTATCCTTGCGCCTCAGGGCACGGAAGACGGCCGGCGTGGCGACCTCGACCCGCGGGTTCACCAGCAGCGCCGGAAAAGGCGGCATGCCAAGCGGCGTCACTTTTTCCCCGATGCCCTGCATGCGCGCGGCCTGCGCTGTCATGCAGACGGGAACATCCGCCCCCAGATCAAGCGCGGAAACTCCGCTCGGACGGTCAAAGAGCCGCTTCATGCCCCGCAGAACCGCCGCCGCATCCGAAGACCCACCGCCGATACCCGCAGCGGCGGGCAGGCGCTTGTCCAAGGTGATCGCCACGGGCTCACCGAACGCCTGCGCCGCCTTCCAGCAAAGGTTCCGCGCATCGTCGGGCACACCCGGCGCCATCGGCCCGATCACGCGCAAGGACATCTCTTCGGCCCGCGCGACGGTAACGCGATCCCCGACATCCGCGAACATCACCAGCGAGTCGAGCAGGTGGTATCCATCCGCGCGCTGGCCGGTGACGTGCAGTGTCAGGTTGATCTTGGCGGGGGCAAAGACCTCAATTGCCTGCGCTGTCATCGGCAAGTGTCAGCGGCGGCGCGCCCTCTTCCTCCAGCACCTGGTCAAGCCCGACCTCGATCTTGCGCTTGATGCGCTCGGGATCCGCCTCGGCTGCGGCATCTTCCCAGTCGACGAAGGACAGCGCGCGTTTCCACATGAACTCTGCCTCGCGCTGGCGGCCCACGGCCCAGTAGACATCGCCCAGGTGATCGTTCACCACCGGGTCGATCGGCATCAGTTCAGCCGCGCGCTCCATGTGCGGCACCGCCTCTTCGTAGCGGCCCAGCCGGTACAGCACCCAACCGAGGCTGTCGACGATGTAGCCCGCGTTGGGTCGCGCCTCGACCGCGCGTTCGATCATGTCCAGCGCCTCGTCCAGCTTGACCTGCTTTTCCACCAGCGAATACCCGAGGTAGTTCAGCACCTGCGGTTGTTCCGGGTTCAATTCCAGCGCCTTGCGGAAATCGGCCTCGGCTTCGGCCCACTTGTCCTGACGTTCATAGGAAATGGCACGGGCATAGAACAGGAACCAGTGCCGTTCGCCAACTTCGGCGACCCTTGACAGCCCCTCGGAATAGGCGCTGACCGCCTCATCATAACGTTCGTCCTGGCGCAGGTAGTCGCCCAGCGTGGAATGCACCACCGGCATCGTCCCGTGGGATTGTGCCAGGTCTTCCAGAACAGCGATGGCCGCATCCGTGTCGCCGCTCTGGCGCAGCGCCTCGGCGCGGCCCAGTTCGGCGGCGTGATAGGCGTCGTCGTCCTCGGGCACCTTGGCATAGGTGTCGATGGCCTGATCGTACTGGCCGATCTTGGACAGCACCTCGGCCGCCAGCAGGATCGCGTCGATATGATCGTTGCGCAGGTATTCGGCCATCTGCGCATAAAGCAGCGTCAGATCCTCGTTGTTCTCGGAGGCCAGCGCGCCGGCAACGGTGTAGAACACTTCTGCGATACCATCGCGCGGCGACCGCACATGTGTAAACGGCACGGTTTCGCCCCGCTCGAGGCGGTCGCGCAAAGCCTCCAGCCCCGGGTCGAGATTGCTGCCGAAGGAGTCCGACAGCAGCTGTACGGCATCGGCATTGCGGTCAAGCTGGCTCAGGATCTCGGCATGGGCCATGACACCGCGGCGGGTCGATCCCATGCCCGCGCTCTGGTTGCCCCCGAGGATCAGTTCGGCGCCCTCGTAATCGCCCACGGAGGCCAGGGCCAGGGCCTTGTGATAGGCGGCAAAGGGCGCGAGCCCCTGGATGTCCGCGACATCGTCGAACGTCACAAGGGCGCTTGTCATGTCGCCCTCGCCCAATTGGGACCAGGCCTTGACGAGGCCGTCAGCCAGCGGACCAAGGCCGCGCTTGTCATCGATGGCCTTGATAATCGCACCATAGGCCTCGCCGCGTGCGTCACGGGCCACCAGCGCCATCTGGGCGATCTGGCTGGAATACCCATCCTGCGCAAGGCGTTCCGCGTAGCTTCCGGCGCGATCGACCTCGCCCAGCGAGATATTGGCCAGAACCGCGCGTTCCAACAGTTCGGGACGCCCCGGATCACGGGCCAGCGCCTTGCCATAGTAATGCGCGGCGGATTTGAAATCGCCCAGGAAACTGGCCTGGCGCGCAGCCAGGTAATCGCCCGCGAACCCCTGTGCCGTTGCGAGTGAAGGCAGCACTAGCGCCGTCGCCAACAAGGCCGCGCGCACCGTCTGTGTCCAAGCTGTCAAGATGCCGGTCTCCTCAGTCGCCATTTCGCCAAAGCCTAGAGCGGTTGAACAGGCAAGGCAATCGCGACTGCCCGCAGAAGCGGGCCTGTGCTTCACCTCCTTGTGAGCCTGCGCCCAACAAGATGGCAGGCCAAGCGGAAATGCAGGCAGGCGCCCGGTGTCACGCCCGGTTGCAGCCCCCTCGATTTGCTGAAAATTTGGGCGCCACAGAAATCGGGGCGTTCATGCTGCACAAACTACGATCACTCGGCCCTGCCGTCGCAAGTGTCTCGCCGGTCGAGGCCCTGCGCGCCGGTGTAGGGGCCATTGTCGGGCTGGGACTGGCCGGGCTGTTCCTGTTGTCACCGGGGGTGGACACGGAACTGGGCCTCTACCTGATCGCGCCGTTCGGGGCGACATCGGTGCTGCTGTTCGCCGTGCCCAACAGCCCTTTGGCACAGCCCTGGTCGGCGGTGGTCGGCAACACCATCGCGGCGCTGGTGGGCGTCGCCGTCTGCATGGCCGTGGCCGATCCGACACTGCGGGTCGCGCTGGCCGTGGGGCTGGCAATCACGGCGACGATCCTGTGCCGCGCCGTACATCCGCCCGCAGGCGCCGTGGCGATGACCGCCGCGCTGAGCCCCGCCGCGATCGAAGAGCTGGGCTTCCGCTTTGCACTGGCGCCGGTGGCAGCGGGAACAATCGTGCTGGTGGTCCTGGCCGCGATCTATGCCCGGCTGACCGGCCGTCACTATCCCTTTCGCCAGTTCGAGACCAACGCCGAGCCGGCATCGCGCATGCGGCTGGACCTGAGCGAGGACGAACTGGCCGGGCTTCTGGATAATTATCGCCAATCCTTCAACCTGGGCGTCGAGGACCTCGCCCGGCTGATCGGCGCGGCGGAACTGCAGGCGGCCTCACATGCCACCAGCGCGGAAACCGCCGCGGACATCATGTCGGACAGACTGATCACAGTCCGGTCCGACACAGGACTGGGCGAAGTGGCGGACCTGTTTCGCAAGCACCGCTTCACCTCGTTGCCCGTGGTCTCGGACGGGGGCGGATTCCTTGGCGTAATCTTTCAGATGCACCTGATCGACCGTGCCCGGCAAGACGCGCTGCGGCTGGATCGCGGGTACCTGGCAGCGTTCAGGCGGCTGCTGGACCGCGAACGGGACATGCCGGTACGGGCCGAGGAGATCATGGAAGTGGCTGGCCCGCGCGCGACAACGGCCACGCCCATCGCCGCCTTGCTGCCGATGATGGCGGATGGTGCGGTCGACGCTGTGCCGGTGCTGGAATACGGACGGCTTGTCGGCATCGTTACACGCACCGACCTGATCGCCGCCCTTGCCCACAGGGCCCTGCGCAGCGCCTGACCCCCGCCTGAACGCAAGACGGCCGGGGTCATCAGACCCCGGCCCCCTGAACGCAGCGTCGCGCGCCGTCACATGTTGGGATAGTTCGGCCCTTCGCCGCCCTGCGGAACCGTCCAGTTGATGTTCTGGCTGGGGTCCTTGATGTCGCAGGTCTTGCAGTGGACGCAGTTCTGGAAGTTGATGACGAAGCGCGGTCCGCTTTCGTCCTCGACCACCTCGTAGACCCCGGCCGGACAGTACCGTTGCGCCGGTTCGGCGTATTTCGGCAGGTTGATCGAGGTCGGGACATGCGGGTCCTTCAACTGAAGGTGCGCAGGCTGGCTTTCCTCGTGGTTGGTAAAGCTGAAGGCGACGTTGGTCAGGCGGTCAAAGCTGAGCTTGCCATCGGGCTTGGGATAGTCGATCGGCTCGAACCTGGCCGACATGCCGGTGGCCTCGGCGTCGCTCTTGCCGTGGCCCAGCGTGCCGAAGAAGGAAAAGCCCAGCATGTTGTTCGTCCACATGTCCAGACCACCCAGCGTGAGGCTGGCGGTGAGCCCGTATTTCGACCACATCGGCTTGACGTTGCGGACCATCTTGAGGTCCTTGCCGATGGCGCCCTCGCGGACCTCGGTCTCGTAGGCCGATAGCTCGTCGCTGGCCCGGCCATCCTGCAGCGCGGCATAGGCCGCCTCTGCCGCCGCCTTGCCCGACAGCATCGCGTTATGGTTGCCCTTGATCCGCGGCACGTTGACCATGCCCACCGAACAGCCCAGCAGCGCAACGCCCGGCGCCACCATCTTGGGCATGGACTGATAGCCGCCTTCGCTGATCGCACGCGCGCCATAGGCGACGCGCTTGCCGCCTTCCAGCAGCTCGGCCACCATCGGATGGTGCTTGAAACGCTGGAATTCCATGTAGGGATACAGGTAGGGGTTCTCGTAGTTCAGGTGCACGACGAATCCGACGTAGACCTGGTTGTTCTCGAGGTGGTAGATGAACGACCCGCCGCCCGCGTTCGACCCCAGCGGCCAGCCCATCGTGTGGGTGACGGAACCTTCCTTGTGCTTGGCCGGGTCGATCTCCCAGATCTCCTTCATGCCAAGGCCGAACTTCTGCGGTTCCTTGCCGGCGGAAAGGTCGTATTTCTCGATCACTTCCTTGGACAGAGAGCCGCGCACGCCTTCGCCGAGGAAGACGTATTTGCCCAGCAACTCCATACCCGGCTCATAGCTGGGCCCCGGGGTGCCGTCGGGATTCTTGCCGAATTCACCGGCCACGACGCCGCGCACTTCGCCGTTCTCGCCGTAGACCAGTTCGGAACAGGCCATGCCGGGGAAGATCTCGACCCCCATCTCCTCGGCGTGTTCGGCCATCCAGCGACATACATTGCCCATCGAGACGATGTAGTTGCCGTGGTTGTTCATCAGCGGCGGCATCGGCCAGTTGGGAATACGGACCTTGCCCGCCTCGCCCAGCATGTAGAAGTTGTCCTCGGTCACCGGCGTGTTCAGCGGTGCGCCCTTGTCCTTCCAGTCGGGGATCAGCGCGTCCAGGCCGCAGGGGTCCAGCACGGCGCCCGACAGGATATGCGCCCCGATCTCCGATCCCTTTTCCAGCAGGACCACGTCCAGGCTGTCGTCGAGCTGTTTCAGGCGGATCGCGGCGGACAGTCCCGCCGGGCCGCCGCCCACGATGACGACATCGTATTCCATGGATTCGCGCTCAAAGTCGGACATTCCGGCTCCTTCCCTTCGAGGGGCATTGAAATTTTCTTTCGCGACTGAGTAGCGCGGCAGTGCAGCACAGGTCAATCACGACACGGCGTTGCAAGGTCCTATTGCGACACTGCCGCGCGCTCCCGCGCCTTTGCACGCACGAAAAAAGCCGCCCGAAGGCGGCCTTTCCATGTGTCCGGTGCAGGACAGGTCTCAGTACACCGGCACGATCTCGATCTTGCCACGGTCCGGACCGACCTTGAGCAGCCGATAGGCATTGGTTCCGAAATACAGCGTGCCGTCCGGCGCCTCTGCCATGGCGGTGATCCATTCCGCCGGCCCGCCGCGCAGCCGCTCTCCCTTGAGCAGCCCCTCGGGGCCGTCCTGGGCCACGGGCACGAACCGCAGGTCCACGCCCTTGGTCAGGATGTAGGTTTCTCCCTTGGCGTCGATGTCGGCGTAGTTGAAGTAGTCCTCGCCCAGGTCGATCAGCTCACCCGATCCGTCCGGGGCAAGCATCATCGAATCCATGTTGGTGCGCAGGATCATCATCCTGTCCCCGGCCATCCGCACCGCCTTGGGGTAAGAGACGCGATAGGGCGTTTCGGACATTTCGAAGGCGCCGGTACCGAAATCCACCGTCACCACGTTGCTGACATAGCCGTCGTGCAACTGCTTGAAATCAGCCTTCTGCAGCTTGCTCAGGTCGTCCGGCTCATCCGCCTTCTCCTCGGCGTCGGACTTGGCGTAGTTGGTCAGGATCAACGCCTTGTCCGCACCGGGTGCCAGGGCGATCAGGTTGGACTTGATCTTGCCCATCGCCACGCGCGCCATCTGCTCTCCGGTGGCCGCGAACAGCAGGCTGACCGAATCGTCCTTGTAATGCTGGTCGAGCACGGCAATGGCACCGGCGCGCGGGTCATAGGCCATGTTGTCGACGTCCGAGGCCTTCCAAGCAAAGGACATATCGGCGGTCTTGTAGGCAGTCAGCGTGTCGGCATCGTCGCGAAAGAAGACCAGCTCGCCATCGGCACCGTGCACGATCTGGCGCACCAGTTCCGACACATAGCGCCGGTCCGTCACCTCCAGCGTCTCGGCGGACAGGGAATAGACCGTCCGGTTGGTGCCGCCCACGAGGACGGTCTGACCATCGGGAGAAACGCTGATCGTTTCGATGGACTGGGCCTGTGCGAATGTGGCAGCAATGCCGGAAACCGCGGCGGCCGCGGCAAGGGAAATAAGGGAACGCATATCAAAATCTCGTTGCTAATAAGGTGCAATCCACAGTACCCGCACCTCTTCGAAAGTCAAACCTGCATGCAGACCGGAAAAATCCCGCTGGTCTGAGGTCGCGCTTGGCTTTACATCGGCGCAACGGGCGACGACACTCCTGAAACACTCGCTGAAGAGGCAGAGACGATCCGAAAATGGACAAGATCCTGATGACCCGCGCGGGTTACACCGCGCTCGAAACCGAATTGAAACAGCTCAAGTCCGAAGAGCGGCCCGCCATCATCCAGGCGATCGCGGAGGCGCGCGAACTGGGCGATCTCAAGGAGAACGCCGAATACCATTCGGCGCGCGAAAAGCAGGGATTCATCGAGGGCCGCATCAAGGAACTGGAAGGCGCCCTTGGCCTGGCCGAGGTGATCGACCCCAAGACCCTGTCCGGCCCGATCAAGTTCGGCGCCACCGTGACCGTCGTCGACGAAGACACCGACGAGGAAAAGACCTGGCAGATCGTGGGCGAACACGAGGCCAGCGTCGAAAAGGGCCTGCTGAACATCAAGTCGCCCATCGCCCGTGCCCTGATCGGCAAGGAAGAGGGCGACAGCGTCGAGGTTCGCACCCCGGGCGGCGCCAAGTCCTATGAAATCCTGAGCATCGCCTACAAGTAGGGCAGACACGCCATGAGCGACCCAAAGGACGCCCGCCCGACGCTGCCCGGCCTCTACGCCCGCGGCGCGACCGAGGGTGTCACCGGAATCGAGATCACCGCAGCGGTGATCTCGATCATTTGGGTTGTGATCTCGGGCTGGTATTTCCTTGGTCTGCCCGAGGGCGAAAACGGGCCGTTGCACTTCCTGCTGGCACTGATGGTGGTCGTGATGCCGGTGGCGCTGGTCTGGGTCGCGGCCCTCACGATCCGCGCCGCGCGTATCATGCGGAGCGAAAGCGCCCGCCTGCAGGCGGCCATCGACGCAATCCGACAGGCCTATGTCGCCCAGGCGCAAAGCGGCAAGGGTCAGCCGCCGCATCCCATGCTGGTCAAGCGGCTGGACGATATCGCGGGCGCCCAGAAGAACCTGGAATCCACGCTGGCCATGCTTGGTGGCATCCGCCAGGGCGGCCAACCCGGCGCCCTGCCCGCCCCGGACGGGTCCGACGGCGACGACCAGCCCGCCCTGTCGCTGGGCACCCCGGCAGAGGCGCTGCAGCCGCCCCTGCCCAATGCCGACTACATCCGCGCCCTGCATTTTCCCGAAACCGCCGAGGACGAGGAAGGCTTTGCTGCCCTGCGTCGGGCGCTCAAGGATCGCGGCACGGCCAAGCTGATCCAGGCCGCCCAGGACGTGCTGACCCTGATGAGCCAGGACGGCATCTACATGGATGATCTGCGCCCCGATCTGGCCCGCCCCGAAACCTGGCGCGCCTTTGCCCAGGGCGAACGGGGCCGCCCCATCGCTTCCTTGGGGGGCGTACGCGACCGCTCCTCGCTGGCGCTGGCGGCCGGGCGGATGAAACAGGATCCGATCTTTCGCGATGCGGCGCATCATTTCCTGCGTCGCTTCGACACCAGCTTTTCAAGCTTCGAGCCCAATGCCTCGGACGAAGAGATCTCGGCCTTCGCCATGACCCGTACCGCGCGCGCCTTCATGCTGCTGGGACGGGTGGCAGGCACCTTCGACTAGGACGCTGGCCCGCCCTTCTTCTCTGCAAAAATACTCCGGGGGAGTCGACCGCAGGGAGACGGGGGCAGCGCCCCCGCCCCGGCTCACAGCCCGAAACTGCCGAATGGAATATACCGCACCGGGTCTCCCGGCGAGATCTCGGCCGCGGCATCGGGCAGTTCCACCAGACCCTCGGCCCAGCTCAGCCCCGAGATGCGGCCCGAGCCCTCGGACTTGAAGACCTCGCCCCGGCCGTCGCGCAGACGGGCGCGCAGGTACTCGCGCCGCCCCGGTTTCTTGGTCTTGGCAAACGCCGCCGGCACGGTGTAACCCGCCGGGTCATCCCACCCGGCCCCGGCGAGCAGGCGCAGCGCCGGGCGGGCAAAGACCAGGCTGCAGACGAAGGCCGCGACCGGGTTGCCCGGCAGACCGAAGACAGGCTTGCCCTGCCACACCCCCAACGCCAGGGGGCGTCCGGGCTTCAGCGCGATGCGCCATGCGGTCAGCGCCCCGGCCTCGCGCAACAGAGCCGACACATGGTCCTCATCCCCCGCCGAAGCACCACCGGATGTCAGGATCGCCTCCACCTCGGCCCCGTCGAGCCGCGCGCGCAGCGCCTCGCGGTCATCCGGCACATGGCCAAGATCGACGGAAGCGTGACCAAATCGCGCGATGAGCGACATGAGCATCGGCCGGTTGGCGTCGTAGATCTGGCCGGGCGCAGCCACCTGCCCGGCGGGCACCACCTCGTCCCCGGTCGACAGGACACCAACGCGCAGGGGCGTGTAGACGGGCAGATCGGCAAGTCCCGTGGCTGCGGCCAGTGCAAGGTCCGCCGGAGTCAGCATCCGTCCCTGCGACAGGATCTCCTCCCCCTCCGCCACGTCCTCACCCGCGCGGCGGGTGTTGGCACCGGGTTTGACCGGGCCGCGAAAGGCCACCGCGGCGCCATCGGTCGCACAGTCTTCGTCCAGAACCACGGTATCCACGCCCTCCGGCAGGGCGGCGCCGGTCAGCACACGGATGGCATGGCCGGGCGGCACCGCACCCGAGAAGGCAAGCCCCGCGGCGGCGCGTCCCTCGACCAACGGCAAGGTAAACTCTGCCGCCTCGCCGATGGTATCAGCAGCAAAGCCGAACCCGTCCACGGCGGTATTGGGCAGCGGCGGGTTGGCCCGTCGCGCCGTCAGCGGCGCCGCAAGAACCCGACCGGCCGCTGCCATAACGGGCACATCCTCTCTTGCCACGACCGGGTGCAGGCGCGCGCGCAACATGTTCAGCGCCTCGTCCACCGGGGTCCAGTCGACCCCGGGCGGCAGGGCGAAACAGTCGTTGTTCAGGGCCGGCGGTTTCAATGTCATGCGGCCAGACTCCCCATCAATTCGCTCTCGGCGCCAAGCCCCAGGATCCAGCCTTCCTCTGGCGCCTCGACCGACAACATGTCTCGCAGCCGCTGCGGCGCCGTGTCCGCCAGGGCGCGCGCCAGCAGGCGGACCTGCACGGCGTCGCGTATGTCACCGGGGCCGGTTGCCCGCCGCACGGCATCATTGATCAGTCCCGGCCAGATCTCGACGAAGGCGACGGGCCGGTCAAGCGCCTCATAGGGCCAGATGGATACCTGCCCGGCAAAGCGCCGTCTCAGCCGTTCCAGAACGGGCAGCCCCATGATCACCTGGGATCCCACGGCACCCGCGCCCGCCAATTGCCAGCAGGTGAACGTGCCTTTGCCCTGCGCCTCGCAGGCACGGCGTTCGGGAAAGGGATTTGCATATCCCGCCTTGGTGCGCGGCAGACCGGGAATGTCCCGTTTCAGCGCATTTCCCCAGAACGGCCCGCGCCCGCCGCCCAAAGCCCTGTTGATGCCGCCCGCCACGTCGAAACGGTTGTTGGCGCGAGGGGCATCCTCGACCCGATCGGCCAGCCAGCCCCAGACCTCCAGCGGATCGGCCCGCCCGGTCAGAGCCTCCGCGAAACCGGCCGGATAGCCAAAGGGAAAGTCGAAACCGATAAAAAGACGCTCTCCCGACACCAGCGCGGCCTCGATCCCGTTGGCAAGTGTCTCTTCGGCCACGCGCCTGTTGCGCTGGTACAGCGGTTCCGCCTCTCCCTCCGGGCCGGTCTCGCCGATCCAGATCGCATCTTTGCGGGGCCGCGGGCCAGCATCATTGCCGCCCGACCAGTCCACCATCAGAAAGCGGTCGAACCCCGTCATTCCGCCGCCCTTGCCAGGCCGACCTCCGCGAGGATGAAATCGGCCACGGCCACGGTATCGTTCAGGTCGAAGACAGGCCGGTCCAGCGTCAGCGCCGTGTCCGCGGCAACGGCACGCACCGTCGGGTCCTCATGGGCGATCAGCGGGTTGCCGGTTTCGGCCCTGAAGGCCTCGATCTTTGGATGGCGGTCGCGCTTGTAGCCCTCGACCAGCACCAGATCGACCGGCGCCAACCGCGCCAGCAGCTCGTCCAACGTGGGTTCACCGGCGCCGCGCAGCTCGATCATATGGGCCACCCGGTTGCGCGAGGAGAGGATCACCTCTGACGCGCCCGCGTGGCGGTGGCGATAGCTGTCCTTGCCGGGGTGATCGACGTCAAAGGTGTGATGTGCGTGCTTGACCGTGCTGACGGTCAGACCGCGCGACGTGATTTCCGTCACCAGCCGTTCCATCAGGCCGGTCTTTCCGGCGTTCTTCCACCCCGTCACCCCGTAGAGCCTCATAGCAGCGCCTCCGCCTGTGCCAGATCCTCCGGCGTGTTCACGTTGAAGAATGGATCGAAAGGCACGGAGGGAAAGAGCGCCTCGCGCCCGCCGTGTTTCTCGGTCCAGAGCACGACCTTTTTCAGCCCGCCCTCCAGCGCTGCGCGCAGATCGTCGCGCAATGCCACGGGCCAGAGGCCGAAGGTCGGATGCCGGATCAGGCCCGAACGGGACTTGCTGCGGGTCTGGGCGTCGCCCTTGGTCGCGGCCAGAACGAGCGGATGCTCCTGCCCCTCGCTGGCCAGCAAGAGGCGCGGCACCAGATCACAGGGAAAGAACGGCGTGTCGGCGGCAACACTGACCAGCGTGTCCGCGCCCTGTTCGGCCGCCCAGTCGAGACCCGCGAGCACCCCGGCAAGCGGGCCGGGGAAATCGGCGATGGTGTCGGCCACCACCGGCAGGCCAGTCTCGGCAAAGCGCACCGGGTCGCCATTGGCATTCAGCGCCAGCGCCGCGACCTGTGGCGAAAGCCTTTCGATCACGCGGGACAGCAACGTCTGGCCACCCAGCGTCAACAGGGCCTTGTCCCCGCCGCCCATGCGAGAGGCCAGCCCCCCCGCGAGGATCACGCCAACGGGCTGTTTCATGTCTGCCCCGCGCTCTTGCGGCGATGCTTGGCGCTCTCCTCGGGCACGGCGTCCGGATCCATGTCGCGGACCAACCGCTCGGCACCGGACAGGCAGGTAAAGCGTTTGCCGCGCATCCGGCCGATGCAGGTCAGCCCGACCTGGCGGGCGATCTCAACGCCCCAGGCGGTAAAACCCGAGCGCGACGCCAGCACCGGGATTCCCATCAGTGCCGTCTTGATGACCATTTCCGAGGTCAGCCGCCCGGTGGTGTACAGGATCTTGTCCTCCGCGCTGACCCCTTCGCGGAACATCCAGCCGGCAATCTTGTCCACGGCGTTGTGGCGGCCCACGTCCTCCATGTAGACGAGCGGACGGTCGCCTTGGCACAGCACCGTGCCGTGGATCGCCCCGGCCTCGAGGTACAGCGACGGCGTCGTGTTGATCTTGTGCGCCAGCGTGTAAAGCCACGAGGTGCGCACCTCTGTCGCGGGCAGGCGAACCTGTTCCAGCCCTTCCATCATGTCGCCAAAGACGGTCCCCACGGCACAGCCGGAGGTGCGCGTCTTCTTCTGCATCTTTTCCTCGTACGTGGTTTGCGAGGCAGTGCGAACCACGACGGTTTCCAATTCTTCGTCGTAATCGACGCCGGTGATCTGCTCACCGTCGGCCAGCATCCCCTGATTGCGCAGGAAACCGATCGCCAGGTACTCGGGGTAATCCCCGATGGTCATGGCGGTGACGATTTCCTGACGGTTCAGGAAGATCGTCAGCGGGCGTTCCTCGACCACGGATACCTCGACCTCGGCGCCGGTATGGTCGGTCCCGGTGACGGCGCGCGTCAGGCGGGCTGACGCGGGGTCCGGCGCGATCAGGTAGTCGGACGCGAATTCACTGGTCGGAGTGTCCGGGGGCGATTGCATCGGGCGGCTCGCTTGGCTACG
Source organism: Mameliella sp. MMSF_3455 (assembly GCF_030733205.1). Classification (GTDB taxonomy): domain Bacteria; phylum Pseudomonadota; class Alphaproteobacteria; order Rhodobacterales; family Rhodobacteraceae; genus Antarctobacter. The sequence continues at coordinate 73,222 of NZ_JASHJL010000008.1, read as the reverse complement.
GCGTGGGGCGAATGGAAGGTGTAGTGATGGACCACACAGACGCGATGTCAAGCTATTGGCGGGGAATGCGGACCGCCCTGCCCTTTCTCTTTGTGGTGGCGCCCTTTGCCATGCTGTTCGGCGTGGTCGCAGCGGATGCGGGCCTCAACCTGTTTGAAATCATCAGCTTTTCGGTAGTCGTGATCGCCGGGGCCGCGCAGTTCACAGCCGTGCAACTGATGCAGGACGGCGCGCCGACGCTGGTTGTCATCGTCTCGGCTCTGGCGGTGAACCTGCGGATGGCGATGTATTCGGCCTCGATCACGCCGCACCTCGGGCACCTGCCGATGTGGAAGCGGGTTCTGGTGGCCTATTTCCTTGTGGACCAGACCTTTGCCGCCTCCATCGTGGAATATGAAAAGCGGCCAGAGATGACCGTTCCCCAGAAATTCGCCTATTTCATGGGGGTCATGACGCCGATCTGCCCCTTCTGGTATCTGTTCACGATTGTCGGCGCGCTGGTCGGTGAGGCGGTGCCGCCGGAACTGGGGCTGGATTTCGCGCTGCCGATCGCCTTTATCGCGCTGTTTGCACCCGCGCTGCGGACTGGCGCGCACCGGGCCGCGGCACTGGTTGCTGCCATCATGGCGCTCAGCTTTGCCTGGCTGCCCTATAACCTCGGCCTGATCGTCGGCGCTCTGTCGGGCATGATGACCGGGGCAGATGTGGAACGCCGTGCCGGCCTGCCCGCAGACCGGAGGCCGGGCGCATGACGGACCTGTGGATCGTGATCATCGTTCTGGGGCTGGGCTCTTTCGGGCTGCGCTTTGTCTTTCTGGGGCTGGTCGGCGACAGGGCCATGCCGGATTGGCTTTTGCGGCACCTGCGCTATACCGCCGTGGCGGTCATGCCCGCGCTGGTCGCGCCGCTGGTGGTCTGGCCGACCGCCACAAATGGCGAGACCGATCCGCTGCGGCTGATCGCGGCGGCGGCGGCGCTGGTGGTCGGCTATGTCTGGAAAAGCCTTTACGGCGCTGTCGGTGCAGGCGCCGCGGTCATGATCTCGGGCGCCTGGCTACCGTTCTGAACGCCCGGATCAGGGCTGGCCGGTCCGGGTCTTCTTGCCGGCCTCAAGCGCGGCGATCGCCGCGTCCTTGTCATCCGAGTCGTTCTCGCGCCGGACGCGCCGGGTGACATTGGGCAATTTGGCAAAATTCGTGGCCAGCTTCTTCGGGGTCCAGATGCCGCGCAGGGATTCGAACCCGGGCAACGCGCCCAGAACATCCGACACCGCATTCGAGCAAAGCGCAGGACCGGCGGGGCCTTTCTCCTGCACCAGCTTCAGCGCCAGTTCGGCCACCGCCGGATCCACCGGGCGGCTCAGCGCCAACATCCGGTAGGTGCTGCGGGCATGAGAGCTTTCAAAGAACTCCTTTGCCTGCGGCGTGATCCCGTACAGAACGTCACCGATTTCCGGTACGCCGGTAAAGCGGACAGACCCGGCGGGATCGTAGATCACGCGCTGTGACGGGGCATTGATCAGCATCGAGGAATGCGCCCCGGATCCGGTCCGGTTGTTGATCATCGTGTACAGGATGATCTCGGGCTCGCCCGGGTGGCGGTAGGCGGCAGCTGCCGCCTGTTCCGGTGTCGCGTCGGGACCAGAGACGCTGCCAGCGCAACCGGCCACGAAGAGCGAGGCGCCCAGCCCCGTCATCGCCGCACGTCTGTTTATCATGTTACCCCACCCCGCCCCATGGGGCGGTCTGTCCGATCAGGAATTGAAGATCGCCATGAAGATGACGATGCACAGGATCACGATGACCGTGCGGATCGTGAATTTGATGAACCCTTCAAAGGTCTTTTCCTGAACGGTGATGTCCATGCTTCCGTGCTTGTGCTCAGCCATGTCGATTTTCCTGCGGCCTGTCCCGTGGTTGCGTTCCGTGATGGGTTAGCGCAATTCCGCGCGCCTGTCACGCGCCGCCCGGGGGCCAGGATGTCGCGCCTGCCCCGGCCCACGCAGATGTGAGCCGGGTGCCCGTTCAGACGGCTTGAAACAACCAGGCGCCATCGTCGCGGCGGGTCCGCTCTGCGCGTCCCTCGTGCCAGAGGTGCAGGCAATGGGCCATCGCCTCGACCAGGGCCAACCCGTATTCCGCATCCCCGATCCGGCGCTTGAACAGGGGCGGGAAACAGTCGCCCGCCGTCTGCGGCGTGGCGAGGTGTGCATGCAGCCGTGCCAGGGCACTGTGGTGATTCTCGATCAGTTGCGCCATGCGCAGCTCCAGCCCGGTAAATGGCAGCTTGTGCCCGCCCATGACCAGGTGCTCCGGGCGCGCCAGCGTCGCCAGCCGCTCGCAGGCCTCCAGCCAGTCGGCCACCGGGTCGGCCTCTGGCTCGGTCGCATAGACGCCGAGATTGGAACTGATCGAGGGCAGGATCTGGTCACCGGCCAGAACCAGATGATCGTCCCGCGACCACAGTGTCGCATGTTCGGGCGCATGGCCGTTGCCGATATGCACGTCCCAGTCCCGGCCACCGATGCGCAGGACATCGCCCTGCTTGATCCGGGTAAAGCCCAAGGGCATCGGCGCCACCACGTCGGCAAAGTTGAACGGCCGTTCGGCCATGCGCTGTTCCAGGATGCGCGGCTCCATCCCGGCGCTGCGCCAATAGTCCAGCGTCTCTTGGGTGGGGCGGTCCTGCGCGTCCAGTTGCAGCATCCGCGCAAACAGCCAGGCGGTGCGCGTCGTCACCAGTTCGGCGCCATGCGCCGACTGGAACCAGCCCGCAAGCCCAACGTGATCCGGGTGATGATGGGTCACCACCACGCGCCGCACCGGCTTGCCGCACAGCGGGCCGGCCATGAGATCTTCCCAGATCCGGCGCGACTTTTTCGAGGCAAAGCCGGTATCGACCACGATCCAGCCGTCCCCGTCGTCCAGCGCGTAGACGTTGACGTGGTCCAGCTTCATCGGCAGCGGCAGGCGCATCCACAGCACGCCTTCGGCCAGTTCGATGGCCTCTCCCGCAGCAGGCGGCGTTTCCCAAGGATAGCGGATTGCGCGCGCCGTTCCGTCCATCACGCCACCAGGTCCTCTGTCGTCAGGTCCGCCAGCGCACCGACCTCGGCCCGGGCCTCGGCCAGCAACCCGGCATGTTCGGGCAAGAGCCGCTGGATGTAGAAACCCGCCAACCGCGCATCGGCGCTGTCCGGCGCCGCCAGAGCCGCGCGCAGGTGGTAATGCGCCCCCAGCACCCGGGCAAAGCCCATCAGGTAGGGCACGGCGCCGCCGAAACGGTCACCCATGTCCCGGGCCACCAGGGCCTCGGTCGTTTCGCGCAGCGATTCCGCGGCCTGCCAGACGGGCTCGGCCAGTTCGGGCATCTTGCCGCGCGCCGCCTCGGCGCCGCTCTCGATCTCGTCCAGCAGGGCAAAGATCGCCTCGCCGCCGTCCATCATCTTGCGCCCGACAAGGTCCATCGCCTGGATGCCGTTGGTGCCCTCGTAGATCGCCGTCACCCGCACGTCGCGCAGGTACTGCGCGGCACCCGTTTCCTCGACATAGCCCATTCCGCCATGCACCTGGACGCCAAGGTTGGCCACCTTGATACCGGTTTCCGTGCCAAAAGCCTTGGTGATCGGCGTCAGCAGCGCGGCGCGCGCCGTCCAGTCGTCATCGCCGGTCGCATTGCCCATGTCGATCGCCACCGCAAGCGACAGGGCGATGGCCCGCGCAGCAAAGGTCTCGGCCTTCATGGTGGCCAGCATCCGGCGCACATCGGCGTGCCCGATGATTGTACCCTCGGGGCTGCGGCCCTGCTTGCGCTCCTGCGCGTAGGTCAGCGCATGTTGCAACGCGCCTTCGGCCACGCTGACGCCTTGCACGCCCACGCCCAGCCGTGCGTTGTTCATCATGGTGAACATGGCGCGCATGCCATCGTGCGGCTCGCCCACCAGCCACCCCTTGGCGCCGTCGTATTGCATCACGCAGGTTGGCGAGCCATGCAGGCCCATCTTGTGTTCCAGGCTGACCACGTTCAAGTCATTGGCCACGCCCGGGTTGCCATTCTCGTCCGGGATCCGCTTGGGCACCAGGAACAGGCTGATGCCCTTGGTCCCCGGAACGCCGTCCGGCAGACGCGCCAGCACCAGGTGACAGACGTTCTCGGTGAAATCGTTGTCCCCCCACGAGATATAGATCTTCTGCCCGGTGATCGCGTAGGTCCCGTCGCCGTTCGGCACGGCCTTGGACGACAAAGCCCCCACGTCCGACCCGGCTTGCGGTTCGGTCAGGTTCATGGTCCCGGCCCATTCACCCGAAATCAGTTTCGGCAGGTACAGTGCCTTGAGCTCGTCGCTGGCATGGCTTTCCAGCGCGTCGATCTGCCCCTGGCTCATCAACGGGTTCAGCTGCAGCGCAAGACAGGCCGCCCCCATCATGTCGTTGACGCATGTGGTCACGGTCAGCGGCAGCCCCATCCCGCCGAACTCTTCGGGGGCCGAGGTGGCAATCCAGCCACCTTCGGCCAGCGCCGTATAACCGTCGGCAAACCCTTTCGAGGTCCGCACCACGCCGTTTTCCAGCCGCGCGGGATCGAGATCGCCATTGCGTTGCAGCGGCGCCAGCACCTCTTCACACAGCTTGCCCGCCTCGCCCAGGACGGCAGCCACGGTTTCATGGTTCGCTTCGGCAAAACGGTCGGTCTCGGCGACGGCGTCATAGCCGACAACGTCGCGCAAAAGCCGCATGTAGGCATCGATCGGCGCACGATATGGCATGGGTGTCTCCTCCGGCTTGGCAAGGACGCGCCGCTCTTGTAGCACGCGCGCAACGCGGGTGTGAGGGTACCTCCCGCCGCCCGCGCTTCAACCGGAACGCCGCGTCATAAGGGATCGCCGCGATGCCTGCCCTACGTCTGAGCGCCAGCACCCAGGACCTGACCCGCGCCGCGCGCATCCTGGCAGAGGGCGGTCTCGTCGCCTTTCCCACCGAAACGGTCTACGGACTGGGCGCCGACGCGCGGCAGGATCACGCCGTGGCCCGTATCTACAAGGCCAAGGAGCGCCCCGAGTTCAATCCGCTGATCGTGCATGTGGCCGATCTCGACGCCGCGAAAGAGCTGGTGATCTGGTCGGAGGCGGCCCAGGCCCTGGCCGATGCTTTCTGGCCCGGCCCCCTGACGCTGGTGCTGCCGCTGCGCGAGGGCGCGCATGTGTCGCGGCTGGTGACCGCCGGTCTTGACAGCCTGGCGGTGCGGATGCCCGCCGCCCCGGTGGCCCAGAACCTGCTGCGCGCCTTCGGCGGGCCGGTCGCCGCGCCTTCGGCGAATCGCTCCGGCCAGATCAGCCCGACCCGCGCGGGCCACGTGATCGAGGGGCTTGGTGACCGGATCGAGGCGGTGGTCGATGGCGGCCCCTGCGCCGTGGGGCTGGAATCGACGATCCTCGGCCTGACCGGCACGCCGCCCACCCTGCTGCGCCCCGGCGGCATCACCGAAGAGGCGCTGAGCAAGGTCCTCGACACCCGCATAGCGCTGCGCCGCGAAACCGACGGCATCACCGCCCCGGGCCAGACCCGCTCGCATTACGCGCCGCGCGCCAGGGTTCGCCTCAACGCGGTGGAATTCGAACCCGGAGAGGCCCGGCTCGGCTTTGGCGCCGTGGCCTGCGACCTCAACCTTTCCCCCGGCGAGGACCTGACAGAGGCCGCGGCCAACCTGTTTGAATACCTGCACCGTCTCGACGCCACCGGCGCGTCAACGATCGCCGTCACGCCGATCCCGCACCTGGGCCTGGGCATCGCCATCAACGATCGTCTCAGCCGCGCCGCCGCCGAACGCTGACCGCCTGTTTGCTAGTGGAGCCTTGAAGCCGGCCCCGCCCGCCCCCTGCCATCACGTTCCGGCAAGGGCTTGCCGAGGGGTGGCGGGCGGGCGATGGGCGCAGCCCGAGTCCTGTCCCGGCCCCTCCCGAAGCCTCAGGCCCGGCCGCCTGCGGAACTCAGCGCCAGGGCAGCCACGCCCAGTGTCTTCAGGGCCGCTTCCCACTTGTCCATGTCGGCCATCTCGAAGATCAGCTCGGGCGCGGCATCGCAGACCAGCCAGCCGTTCTCGGCAATCTCGCCCTCCAACTGACCGGCGGCCCAACCCGCATAGCCCAGCATCATCATCCATTTCTGGGGCCCCTCGCCCCGGGCGAGGTCCTCGAGGATGTCCAGGGTTGCGGTCATGTGGATGTCGTCGCGCACTTCCAGCGTGGTCACGACCGAATGGTAATCCGGCGTGTGCAACACGAACCCGCGCCCCATCTCGACCGGACCGCCAAAATGCACCGACCGCTCCGACAGGTCCGACACCTGGTCGATGTTGAGCTGCGACAGCAGGGTCGGCATGTCGACGTCATCGCTGGGCTTGTTCACGATCAGCCCCATCGCGCCCTCGTCGGAATGATCGCAGATGAAGACGACGCTGTGCTCGAATCGCGGATCCCCCATGCCCGGCATGGCGATCAGCAAATGCCCGGTCAGGTTGGTCTGTGGGGTTCCGGTCTCGGCTGCCATATGGCTCCCTTTCGCATTGGACGGGTTTACCATGACCGCCCGTGGCAGGACTGGCAAGACCGTCACATCTTCGTCAACTGATACGGGGGTTCGCCGGAACGTGACTTTTCATTTCAGTCCGGAAGGGCCAAGTCCAATGACATGAAAAAGATGCTCTTGACCTTCCTGCTGATGCTGCTGCCCGGCCTTGCCGCCGCGCAATTCTACGACGACGTGGTCGAGGCAAGGATCCTGCCCGGATGGCGGTTGTCCAATGGTGACCACATGGCCGCGCTCCACCTCAAGCTGGCCCCGGGGTGGAAAACCTATTGGCGCTCGCCGGGCGACGCGGGCATCCCGCCGCAATTCGACTGGAGCGGCGCCCGCAACATGTCGGCGATCGGCATCTACTGGCCCGCGCCGCATGTCTTCTGGCAAGAGAACATGCGGTCCGTCGGTTACAAGGGCGAGGTGATCCTGCCGCTCAAGATCCGCCCCAACCAGCCCGGCAAGGATGCGCGACTGGGCGGCGTGGTCGACATCGGCATCTGCAAGGACGTGTGCCTGCCGCACCGCTTGCGCGTGTCCGCCACCCTGCCCGCCGCGCAGACCAAGCCCGACGCACGCATCGCGGCCGCGATGGCCGATGTGCCCTTCGGGGCAGAGGACGCGGGCGTGACCGGGGTCTCCTGCCGCATCACGCCGCAGGCCAAGGGGCTGGGACTGACTGTATCGATTGCCATGCCGCGCGGCACGGGACGCGAAGAAACGGTGATCGAGACCTCGGACCCGAATCTTTGGGTCGCCGACCCCCGCACCTCGTGGCAAGACGGGCGACTGGTGGCGCAGACCCGCGTCACTCATATGTCCGGCGGCGTCTTCGCGCTCGACCGTTCGGGCCTGCGGATCACCATCCTGGGCGGCAATATCCCGGTGGAACTGACAGGCTGCAGCGGCTGAGCCGCCGCGTCACGCCAACGATCAGACCCCCGCCTTTGCGCGCGTCCCGCGCCGCCAGAGCATCACGATGCCGCCACCGACATAGATGGCCAGCGGCACCGCTGCGGCCCCCAGAAGGAACAGGCCCAGCGCCGACACCTCCGGCGACAGGCCGCCCGGCGCGGGCAGCCCCGGCATCAGTTCGCCCGTCACGCCGGTATAGCCCAGCGTCGCCGCCAGCCATCCCAGCATCCCGGTCAGCGCCGTCAGCAGCACAGCGCGCAGCCCCGCACCCCGGAACCGCAACCCTTTCTTCAGCGCCGCGAACTGCTGCCCCAGGTCGTGCTGGATCGCCACCAGCGCGGGCACGATCAGCAACACCAGAATCACCCCGAACCCCAGCCCGTAGACCAGCGTGATCACCGTCGGCTTGAGGAACTGCGCCTGCGAAGACGTTTCGTAGAGCAGCGGCGCAAGGCCCAGCACCGTGGTCGCCGTGGTCAGGAAAACCGCGCGCAATCGGTCCGAGGCCCCGTCGATGATCGAGGGGATCAATCCCCGGTCGCGGGCATATTCGTCGATCTGCGTCACCAGCACGATGGAATCGTTGATGATGATCCCCGTCATCCCCAACAGCCCGACCACCGTGAACATGCTTAGCGGAACGTCCCACAAGGCGTGGCCATAGATCGCCCCCACGAGGCCGAAAGGCACGATCGCCATGACCACGAAGGGCCGCGTCCAGCTGGCAAAGACCCAGGCCAGGACCAGGTAGATACCCAGCAGAACCATGATCAGCCCGTTGCGCGCATCGGTCAGGAAATCGCTTTCCTGCTCGGCCAGCCCGGCCAGGCGATAATCCACCTGCCGCGTCTCGGCGATCTGCGGCAGGATCTCCTCGCGCAGCACCTTGACGACTTCTTCGGCCCGCGCCGCGTCATCCTCGGAAATGTCGCCGGTGACAGAGACGACGCGCAGCCCGTTCTCGCGCCGGATGGTGGAAAAGCCGGTGCGCCGTTCGACCCGCACGATGTCGGCCAGCGGAACATAGGCACCGCCGGGCGTACGCAACTGCATCCGCTCCATGAAATCGGCGGTCAGCTCACCTTCGGGCAGTTCCACGCGGATCTCGGCAGAACGCGGCCCGTCGGGATAGGTCGCCGCCTCGATCCCGCCCAGCCGGTTGCGCAGCACGCGCCCCAACCCGTCGATGTCAAAGCCCAGCGCCAGCCCCTGCGGCGTCAGTTCAAGGATCAGCTCGTCCTTGTCGTAGGACAGGTTGTCCTCCACCGCGGACACCTCGGGGAACCGCAGCACCGCCTCCTTGAGGTCCTCGGCTGCGGATTTCAGCACCTCGGAACTGGCGCCATAGAATTGCACATCCAGGGAGTCGCCCCCCGGTCCGCCGCGCCAGCCGCGAAAGGAAATCGTCTCGGCCAGCGGGTGGCGTTCGACGCGCTCCTGCAGCTCGCCCACGAAGGCGAATGAGGAATAGGGCCGCAGGTCGGCCTCGATCAGCTCGATGGAAATGGCGCCCAGCTGGTCCGGGTCCTTGGTGTCGGCACCGGGCAACGACCGGCCCGCGTTGCCGCCGATCTCGGCCAGGACATAGTCCAGCGGGTTGCGGCCATAGCGTTCCTCGTATTCGCGGCCCAGTTCATCGGCGGCCTTCTGGAACAGGCGCATCTGTTCGACCGTATCCGCCCGCGTGGCGGTGGGCGACATGGCAAAGTTGCCGGTGACGGACCCCTGCTCCGGCGAATTGAAGAACCGCCAGGTCACATCGCCCCGGATAAAGGAGGTCACCTGCGTCGCCAGCGCCACCACCAGCAGCGCAAAGACGACATAGCGCCCCGCCACGATCCCGCGCATGAAGGGACGGAACAGGCTCTCGCGGATCCAGCGGAACCCCCGGTTGACCAGGATCGACGCCATGTCGATGCCCCCGTCCGAAAAGGTCCGCAAAACGGGTGCGCGTTGATCCCCGGGCATCACCAAAAGGCGCAGCGCGATGGCCGCCGCCACCAGGAGGGCCAGCCCCCCGGCCAGATAGGGCAACTGGCCCCAGAGCGTGCCACGCAGCTCCGCCGCCGCGGTTTGTGCCGCCGTGATCCCCCCCGGCACCCCGGCGAACAAGCCAAGAATACCCGCAAGGACAGTCGGCAGGGCGAGCACCGCCAGCGTCAGCAATGCCACCGCCAGGACAGCCACCAGGGTCACGCCGACGATCCCAAGCGCGACCCGCCACCACCGCGTGCCGTTCTGCGGGCGCGGTTTCAGCGCATGGGCCATGTGGTTGGGCAGGATCAGGAAACACTCGACCAGCGAGGCGATCAGCACCACGATCACGGTGAAGGGAATGTCGGAAATCATGTCGCCGAACCGCCCGCCGATGGCGGTCAGGCCGAAGAAGGCGATGACGGTGGTGATGGTGGCCGAAAACACCGGCAGCGCCATGCGCCGCGCCGCGCCTTCGGCGGCATCGAAAGGCCCCTGCCCCCGGCGCGCCAGGTGATCGGCATGTTCGCCCACGACGATGGCGTCATCCACCACGATCCCCAGCGTGATGATCAGCGCGAACAGCGAGATCATGTTGATCGTCAGCCCGGCGACATACATCAATGCGATGGCCGACAGCAGAGCGGTGGGAATGCCCGCCGCAACCCAGAAGGCCGTGCGCGTGTTCAGGAACAGGAACAGCAGCATGACCACCAGCGCCAGCCCCGTCACCGCGTTGTCGATCAGGATGTTCAGTCGCCCGGTGATGTATTCCGAGCGGGTGCGGATCAGGTCGATCTTGACGCCCTCGGGCAGCGCGGCGGTCAGCTCGGCGGCGACCTCCTCGACCGTGGACTGGATGCCGATGGCGTCGCCCTCGGCGGATCGGTCCACCCGGATCGAGATCGCCCGGTTCTCGCCCACGAAGTAGCTGCGCTCGCGGTCGATCCCCTCGACCCGGATCAGCGCCACGTCGCCCACCGTCAGGCTGGAGCCGTCCGGGTTCGACCGCAGCACGATATCCGAGATCGCATCGGCAGAGCGTTTCTCGATCCCGGTGCGCACCCGCGCCCCTGCGCCGGCCACGTCGCCTGCCGGATCGGCCTGCACCTCGGCGGCGATCGCATCCGCGATCTCGCGCATGGTAATGTCATGGGCGATCAGGTTCTGCACAGGCACCTCGATCACCGTCTGCGGCGCCGCAAGGCCCCGGATGGTGGTCTGGGTCACGCCCTCTGCAAAGAGCCTGACAACCAGTTCGTCGGCAAAGCGTGCCAACTGGTCGACGCCCACCGGCCCCGTGATCACCAGGTCCGTCACCCGGTCGCGCCAGCCGCCACGCCGCACGCTGGGCTCGTCCGCGTCCTCGGGCAGCGTCGTGATCCCGTCCACCGCCTGCTGCACGTCATCGGCGGCCCGCGCGATGTCCCAGCCCGGCTCGAACTCCAGCTCGATGGCGGCCCGTCCTTCTCGGGACACGGCGCTGGAGGCGATCACCCCGTCGACGGCCAGCAGCGCGGGCTCCAGCACCTGCACGATGGCCGCGTCCACGTCCTCGGCGCCGGCACCATCCCAGCTGACCGAGACGTCGATCTCGTCGATGATGATATCCGGAAAGAACTGCGCCCGCATGTTGGGCACGGCCGTCATCCCCGCCACCAGCATGATCACCAGTAACAGGTTGGCCACCGTGGGATGGCGCACGAAATATCCGAAGATCCCGCCAGCAGCAGAGGGAAGCGCGCGTGCCATGTCTCAGCCCCCCATCCGCGATTCGATGCGCTCGACCATCTCGGCCGGCACTTCTTTCTGCGCCAGTTGCGCCAGGATGCGGCTCCTCGCTGCCTCGGGCATCCCCTTGTTGGCCTCGATGAAGGCGACCAGTTTCGCGCGCCGTTCCTCGCTGAGTTCCAGCATGGCCTCCGGTTCCGGCTCGGCGTTGGTGCGCAGCGGCTTGACCTTGATACCGTCCCCCAAGAGCGGCGTGCGTTCGGCCACGACCTCGCGCCCCTGAAGTCCGCGCGCACGGATCAGGACATCATCGCCCTGCCGCCGCATGACCTCGACCACCACCGTCTCAAGCCGCTCTTCGGCCCCGACAACCAGCACCTCGCCAGCGGCGTTCAGCGCCGTGGCGGGCAGGCGGGCCACCCGTTCCAGCGGCGGTTCCTCGATCCGGACGGTGACGAAATCCCCGGGTTTGAAACCGCGCGGCGCGTCCAGCACCGCAAACAGCCGCCGACCGGTCTGGCCTTCGCCCACGGCAGCGCTGTCCCGGGTGATCCGCCCCGCGGCGGTGATATTGGTGCCGAAGACATCCAGCGCCACGCTCACCGGCGCCTGCCGCAGCCGCCCGTCCCCGTCCAGCAGCCGCGCATATTGCTGGGTCGAGACACGGAACGACACCTCCAGCGCCTGCAGATCCACCAGCTGGGCCAGCTGTTCATTGGCAGAGACCAGCCGCCCGGACACCACCGTGACCTCTGACAGCGTGCCCGCGAACTCGGCCCGGATCTGGGTGTCGTCCAGACGTCGCTGGGCCTCGTCCCGCGCGATTTCCGCCCGGCGCAACTGCGTCGCGGCCTGGTCGATCCGGGCCTCTGCGGTCGCGACCGCCTGGCGCCGGGTCAGCACCGACTGCCGCTCGCTGGCCAGCGCCAGTTCCGCCGTTTCCACCGCCGCCGCCGTGCCGACGTTGCGGTCCAGCAGATCCCGCTGGCGTCGCAACGCGGTTTCGCGCAGCACGACCTGTTCCTCGGCGGCGACCAGTTCATCCTTTGCGATGACCAGGGCCCGTTCGGCCTCGCGCACCTCGGCCTGCGCGTCCAGCAGGTCGTTCTCGGCCCGGTCCAGCGCAGCCTCGGCATCCGCCGGGTCGATCCGCGCCAACAACTGCCCGGCCTCGACCTGCCCGCCCTCGACGAATTCCGGGTCCAGTTCCACCACCGCGCCAGAGGCCGCCGCGCGCAACTCGAGTGTCCGGCGGCTTTGCACCTCGCCAAATGAGGTCAACACCGGCGTCACCGTTTCAAAGTCCACCGGCACCACGTTGACCGCAAAGACCCGCTCGCGCGCCTGTGGCACACGGGCCTCTTCGGCCATGCGCGCCTGTACGGCATCGCGCACCATGATCCCGGCAAACCCCAACAGCCCCAGGGTCAGCGACAACAGGAACAGCCCCGTCAGGCTCTTTCGCAAAAAGCGCATCTTTCAAACTCCGCGGTGCACCCTTCTGAAATAGAAGCGCGGGGATGCATTCAAACCCCGGGGAGTTATACGCAAGTCGCGATCACTTCCGTCGCTGATGTTCGTCCAGTCGCGGAAAAATCTCGACAAAGTTGCAGGGACGGTGGCGATAATCCAGTTGCAGGCTCAGGATCTCGTCCCAGGCGTCCTTGCAGGCGCCCGTGCTGCCCGGCAGCGCAAACAGATAAGTGCCCCCGGCAACCCCGCCCGTTGCACGGCTCTGCACCGCGGAAGTCCCTATTTTCTTGAAGGAAACCATCGTGAAGACCGTTCCGAACGCATCGATTTCCTTTTCGTAGACATCCCTGTGCGCCTCGACCGTCACGTCACGCCCCGTCAACCCGGTCCCCCCGGTCGAGATCACCACGTCGACCTCCGGATCGGCGATCCAGCCGCGCAGCTTGTCCGCGATCAGCGCGCGCTCGTCTTTCACGATCGCGCGATCGGCCAGGACATGGCCCGCATCCGTCAGCCGCTGCACCAGCGTGTCCCCGGACCGGTCATCCTGCGGCCCGCGCGTGTCCGACACGGTCAGGATGGCGATTCGGACCGGGATGAAGTCCTTGGATTCGTCGATACGGCTCATGGTGTCCTCACAGGTTGAACCAGACTGGCGAAGGCCCGAGGTTCACGACGCGGCTGTTCCCGATCCGGCCTTCCTGGCCCCAGCAATCGTGCACGTGGCCACAAACCGCAAGCGCAGGTTGCAGCCGGTCGATGGCGTCGCGGATCGCGGTGGACCCCACGGACACCCCGCGCGAGGTGACATCCGCAATCCCCTTGGGCGGCGAATGGGTGATCAGCAAGTCCGCCTCGGAACAGCGGCCCAGCATGTCCACGGCCTCTAACTCCGTCAGGTCGAAGGACCAGTCGCCAAAGGGCGTCACGGGAACTCCCCCGCCAAGACCGAAGAGCCGCAGGCCCTCCACCTCGCCCCCCTCACCGTGCAGCACGGTCGTGCCCGGCAGGGCGGCGGCGCGCAATTCCTCCGCCGTTTCGCAATTGCCCGGCACCGCCACCATTGGCGCGCGCAGCCCTTCCAGCAGCGCCATAGCGTGCTCCAGCCCCTCGCGCACATGGCAGAAGTCACCGGCGCCGATCACCAGGTCGGCCTCGCCGCTTGCCTCGACCAGCGCACGCGCGTGGCGCCGCGACAGGTGCAGGTCGGAAAAGGCAAGGATACGCATGGCCCCTCAGACCGCCAGCCGCACGGCCAGCCCGCCAAAGAGCGTGGCACAGGTGTAGCGCAGGACGCGCTCGGTGCGCGTGCCGCCCTCCAGCCGCCGCCGCAGGCGTCCCGCGAACTGGCCGACCAGCCCGTTCACCGTGACACCCCCAATCGACATCAGCAGGCCATAGACCAGGAACTGCGGCAGGACCGCCATTGCCGGATCGATGAACTGCGGCACGAAGGCCAGCACAAAAAGGATATACTTGGGATTGGTGATATTGACGACGAACCCCTGCCGAAAGGCCTGCCCGGGCGCCAGCGGCGGCGCATCGCTGCCCGCGATGGGGGTGCGCAGCGTCTTCCAGGCGATCCAGGCAAGGTAGGCCGCACCCGCCCAGCGGATCACGTCAAAGGCCCCGGGCAAGGCGGCCACCAGCGCCCCCAGCCCCAGCCCCGCCAGCAGCACATGCAGCATGCCGCCCAGCGCCACGCCGCTGGAAGCCGCCCAGCCGCAGCGCGCACCGCCGCGCAACCCCTGCGCCAGGCAGAACATCATGTCCGGCCCCGGCGTGACGTTCAGCGCCAACCCGGCAGGGATGAAGGCCAGCATCAGAATCGGATCGACAATCATCCCAGCGCCCTCAGCTTCGCTTTCAGAGACAACAAGTCCGCCCAGGCTTCGCGCTTTGCCTGCGGATTACGCAGCAGGTAGGCGGGATGCAGCATCGGCAGCGTCGGCCGCTCCGCCGCCTCGGTCCACGTCCCGCGCAGCCGCGTGATCCCCCGCTTGCCCAGCAGCGCCTGGCACGAGGTATTGCCCATGATCACCAGCAGGTCGGGATCCGCCAGGGCGATATGCCGGTGCAGGAACGGCAGCAGCATGGCGATCTCGTCCGGCTTCGGATCGCGGTTCTGCGGCGGCCGCCAGGGCAGCACGTTGGTGATATAGACCGACTCGGCGCGGCTCAGCCCCACCGCCGCCAGCATCCGATCCAGCAACTGCCCGGCCCGGCCGACAAAGGGCTTGCCCTGCAAGTCCTCGTCCCGCCCCGGGGCCTCGCCCACCAGCATGACCCGCGCCCCCGCCACGCCATCCGCAAACACAAGGTTGCGCGCGCCGCGTTTCAAGGGGCAGTGATCAAAGCCCGACAATGCCGCCTGCAGCGCCTCCAGGTCGCCCGCGCCGGCGGCCAGCGTGCGCGCCTCGGCCACGGGATCGACCTCGGGCGCCTTGACCGGCGCCGCCCCGCGCCCACCTGCGGCCCGCGCCGCATGCTGCGCCTTCAGCGCCTCCTGCTCGGCCTCATGGGCGGCAAAACGGTCGACGGGCGCGTCGAGCATCGCCTCGTCCACCCCCATCTCCAGTTGCCATTCCAGAAGCGCCTTCGCGGCGTACCAGTCCATGTTCTCCATGTCCGCCACCCTAGCCCTCCGCCGGGACAAAGAAAATCGCCCCCGCTTCTTCTCTCCAAAAATACTCTCCCGCGACATCGCCACGCGGCGCGACCTCGGGCGTGCCGGGGGCCTTGCCCCGCAACGGCACCCTACCTAAAAGGTCCAGAACGCCACCGAGGACACCGAATGCGCTTCGACCACCGCCATCTGCTGGGGATCGAACCCCTGCGCCCGGACGAGATCACCACGATCCTCGACCTTTCCGATCAATATGTCGATTTCAACCGCCGCCGCGACAAGCACGCCAATGCGCTGGCCGGGCTGACCCAGATCAACATGTTCTTCGAGAATTCAACCCGCACGCAGGCGAGCTTCGAACTCGCGGGCAAACGGTTGGGCGCGGACGTGATGAACATGGCGATGCAGGCTTCGTCGATCAAGAAAGGCGAAACCCTGATCGACACCGCCATGACGCTGAATGCCATGCACCCCGACCTCTTGGTGGTGCGCCACCCGCATTCCGGCGCGGTGGACCTGCTGGCACAAAAGGTCAACTGCGCCGTCCTGAACGCCGGTGACGGGCGGCACGAACACCCCACCCAGGCGCTGCTCGACGCGCTGACGATCCGACGCGCCAAGGGACGGCTGCACCGGCTGTCCATCGCCATCTGCGGCGACATCGCCCATTCCCGCGTGGCCCGGTCCAACCTGCTGCTGCTGCACAAGATGGAAAACCGCATCCGCCTGATCGGCCCCCCGACGCTGATGCCCTCGGGCATCGACGCCTTCGGCGTCGAAGTCTTCGACGACATGCGCGAGGGGCTGCAGGACGTCGACGTGGTCATGATGCTGCGCCTTCAAAAGGAACGCATGGACGGCGGCTTCATCCCCTCCGAGCGCGAGTACTACCACCGCTACGGGCTGGACGCCGAGAAACTCGGCCATGCCAAGGACGACGCCATCGTCATGCATCCCGGCCCGATGAACCGCGGGGTCGAGATCGACGGCACCTTGGCCGACGACATCAACCGCAGCGTGATCCAGGACCAGGTCGAAATGGGTGTCGCCGTGCGCATGGCGGCGATGGACCTGCTGGCGCGAAACCTCCGCGCCCGACCGACAGAGGTGGTGGCATGACAAAGGTTCAGGTCAACGGCTCGGACCGGACCGCGCTCTACCTGACCCATCTCGACCTGCCGCCGGAGGCCGTCGAACGTTTCACCCAGATGGCCGGCACCGGAGAGTGGCCGCTGAAATACGCGCTTGGCGCAACCCGCCTGCGCGAAAGCTTTGTCGACGTGGTCGCGATCCGCGACCTGGGCGAGATGACGCTCTCGCAGTACCTCTCGGCCGCTTACGACGTGCCCGCCCGCAGCCTTGCCCAGGACCGGAACCGTATCGACGCGCTCAAGGGACATGCCGTGGTGCTGCCGCCGCAGGCCTTCGACGGCACCTCGCAGGAACTGACCATCAACCCGCCCCTGGCACTGGTCGGCCGCTACGGCGAGGCCCGCCCCACCGCGCGCGGCGCCAACCCGATGTCCAGGTCGGCCCGGGGTCAGGGTGGCGGACGCCCCCCGGCGCGCCGGGGCAGCGGCAACTCGCCCGCTTTGAAACTCATCCTCGCTGCGGTCGCGCTGATCCTCGCGCTGGTGCTCTGGCTGGCGCTGGTATGACGATGACGGCTGACCCCCGGGCGGTCTTTTCTCCGGACCGCGCGACCTATATCCGCACCCACTGGGTCATGGCCGCCGTGGCGATGGCGCTTGGCATGGCGATCCTCTGGGCGCTCGGCAACCCGCATGTCTGGACCGGCGCCATCGGCGGGCTGGCCGCCGTCGCCCTGCGCGGCTGGTATCTCATGGACGAGGAGCTGGGCCATGCCTGGCGGCTGGAGGACGGCGTGCTGGCAGGTCCCGGCGACCGCCGCGTGCCGCTCGACCAAGTCGAGAAGATCCGCGCCATCGGCGCCGCCGTCCAGATCGTCACGAAATCCGGCGACAAGCATCTGATCAAGTTCCAGGCCGATCCGCGGGCAACCATCGCCCGGATCGAGGCCGCCCGCCCGAGAGGCCAAGAATGACCCAGACCCTGATCCACAATGCCCGACTGATCGACCCAGAGGCCGGGCAGATCACCCACGGCGCGCTCCTGATCGAGAGCGGGAAGATTACCGAAATCTTAACGCAAGATACTGATTTCGAAGAAATGTTTCGCGCGCGAAACATCCGGCCAGACCGGATCGACGCGGGCAATGCCTTTCTCGCGCCGGGCATCGTCGACATCGGGGTAAAGGTCTGCGAACCCGGTGAGCGGCACAAGGAAAGCTATGGCAGCGCCGGACAGGCGGCGGCGGCGGGCGGGGTGACCACGATGGTCACGCGCCCCGACACCAGCCCCTGCATCGACACGCCCGAGGCGCTGGAATTCATCCGCCGGCGCGCGATCGAGGAAACGCCGGTCAACGTGCTGCCGATGGCGGCGCTGACGAAGGGCCGGCAGGGCCGCGAGATGACGGAGTTCGGGTTCCTGCTGGACGCCGGGGCCGTGGCCTTCAGCGATTGCAACAACGTGGTCCGCGACACCAAGGTGCTCAGCCGGGCGATGACCTACGCGCGCTCGCTGAACGCGGTGGTCGTCGGCCACCCGCAGGATCCGGGCCTGTCGCAGGGCGCCGCCGCGACCTCGGGGAAATTCGCCTCTCTGCGCGGCTTGCCCTCGGTCTCTCCGATGGCGGAACGCATGGGGCTGGACCGCGACATCGCCCTGGTCGAGATGACGGGCGTGCGCTACCACGCGGACAAGATCACCACGGCGCGCGCCCTGCCCGCGCTGGAACGCGCCAAGGCCAACGGGTTCGACGTCACCGCAGGGGTGTCCATCCATCACCTGACCCTGAACGAGATGGACGTGGCGGACTATCGCACCTTCTTCAAGGTGACGCCGCCGCTGCGCTCCGAAGAGGACAGGCAGGCGGTGGTCGAAGCGGTGCGCACCGGGCTGATCGACATCATCGGCAGCTATCACAGCCCGCAGGACGAAGAGAGCAAGCGCCTGCCCTTCGAGGAGGCCGCCAGCGGTGCCGTCGGCCTCGAAACCATGTTGCCGGTTCTCCTGCGGCTCTACCACGGCGGCGAGCTGGACCTGCCGACGCTGTTCCGCGCCCTTTCGCTGAACCCCGCGAAACGGCTGGGACTGGATTGCGGGCGGATCGCCAAGGGGGCGCCCGCCGACCTGGTACTCTTCGACGCCGACAAGCCCATCGTGCTGGACCGGTTCAAGCTGCGCTCGAAATCCAAGAACACGCCCTTTGACGGCGCCCGCCTGCAGGGCCGGGTGCTGGGCACATGGGTTGGCGGCGCGCGGGTGTTCGAGGCATGAGCGGCATGGTGATCCTCTGGGCCGCGCTTGGCTACCTGCTGGGCTCCATCCCCTTCGGCGTGCTGATCACCCGGACGATGAACCTGGGCGACCTGCGCCAGATCGGTTCCGGCAACATCGGCGCAACCAACGTGCTGCGCACCGGCAACAAGGGCGCGGCACTGGCGACCCTTCTGCTGGACGGCGGCAAGGGCGCGGCGGCAGTGCTGATCGCCCGCGCCTTCGAGGCGGACGGGATCGCCGTGCAGGCGGCGGGCGTCGCGGCCTTTTTCGGCCATTGTTACCCGGTCTGGCTTGGCTTCAAGGGCGGCAAGGGCGTGGCGACCTTCCTCGGCCTGATGCTGGCGCTTGCCTGGCCCATCGGCCTGTTGTGCTGTGCCACATGGGCAGCGGCAGCCTACCTGTCCCGCGTGTCCTCGGTGGGGGCGCTGGCCGCCTCGGCGGGCGCGCCGATCTGGATGCTGATCGCGGGACGGACGGATCTGCTGGTCAGCGGGGTGCTGCTGGCGGCGCTGGTCTGGTGGCGTCATTCGGCCAATATCGCCCGACTGCGCAGCGGGACAGAACCAAAGATCGGCCAGAAATAGTGGCTCAGGGCAGGACCTCGATCCGCGCGTCGACCAGCCCGGGCTCCGCGCCCCGATCCAGCCGGAAACCTGCGAAACGATAGCCCCAGACCGGCTCGACCTGGGTCAGCCAGCCGATCAGCGCGTCGAAACTGACCGCCTCGAACCGCATCTCGATCCCACCGCCCTGCCGCGCGGAGAGCGTGGCCACGTTGCCGGACAGCCCCGCGCTCTCCAGGCTGCGCTGCACCGCCGCCAGCCCGATCGGCTCTGCCGGTCCCGGCCCGGCGGCGGACCGCAGGACGCGGGCATCCTCGGCCCGCGCATCGACCCAGGCGGTCAACGCGCGCGCCTCCTCCAGCGCAGCAACAGAGGCCGCGCGCCGCTCGGCCAGCGGCCAGAGCAGACCAACCCCCGCGCCCAGCAACAGCACCAGCGCCATGACCCCCAGCAAGAGCCGTTCGCGCCCGGTCAGGCGCAAGAGATGTTCCACCGCGCGCCCGGTCATCCACCCTGCTCCGGTTCCCGGATCGTCAGGTCGGCAGTGACGTTGCCCTCTTCGCCCAGTCGCGCGTCGCGCACGGTGATCCGCAGACCCTCAGCCGCAAGGCTATCGACCAGCGCATCGACCGCCGCGAAATCCCCAATGTCCAGCACCAGTTGCAGCCCTTCTTCCGGCGTCCAGGCCACGGTCTCCAGCCGCGCCCCTGCCCCGGACAGGACCGGCGCCGCCCCGGCGAACAGGTCCAGCGGGGAAACCCTGCCGCTGCGGCCGCGCAGCGCGCTGCGCCGCTCGGCCAGTGCGCGGGCGATCTGCACCCGTATATCGAGGATCGGGCCCGACGGAATGAACTCTGCCCGCGTGAGCTCTGTGGCACGGGCGGTCAGCGCGGCGGTTTCCGCCTCCGTGGCACGGATCACGGCGATCTGCGCCGCGGCCCAGAGACCCGCCGCCACGGCCCCGGTCAGCACCGGCCAGCGCCAGGCCGACAGCTGGCGGCGCAGCCGCCTGCGCGCGGCCTGCGGATCGGCGCGCAGGTCCAGCCCGGTTTCCCCACGCGAAAAGGCCCGCAGGTCCGTCGTCTGGTCCGGCATCCCCTCGACCAGGGGAATGTCCCGCGCCGTCAGCCAGGCTTCGAACTCCGGCAGCGGCGGTCCATGGCGACAGACACGGTCGGGCGCGCCGTCGCGTGCCATGATCGCCTCTGCCTGCAGGCACAACGCGGATTCGGTGGTGGTCACGCCGTCCGCAGGTCCGAACCGGGCGCGCACACGTTCGGGCGTTCCCGCCACAGTCCAGCTGCTCTCGTCGACGGGCAAGGCCAGGTAGTCGGGCAGGACAGCGACACAGCCTTTGCCAACGTGTTCGCGCCAGCGCGCCAAGGCCGCGCGCTCGACCACCAGAACACGGGTCCAGCCCTCGGCGTTGCCGTCCAGCGCAAAGGGGCGCATCTGCAGCGCACCGGCCTCCGGGCCCAGCAGATCGGACAGTTGCCGCTGTGCCACCTGTTCGCGCGCGACGCCGCGCAACCGGCCCGGCAGGTCCAGCGCCACCAGCGGCACCGCCTCACCCGGTACAAGCGCCACGTACCGCCCGCGCGGCACGGGGCCACCGACCGGCGCGGTCGCCAGGCCGGGGTCGGTCGGGACGGGGGAAAACTCTGCCAAATCAGCCATCGGGCAGACGATAGTCTACCCGCACCCCGACGGGAAGCGGCTGTCGGTACAAGACCGTGCGCCGCGACAGGCGCCGCCCGTCAAGCTCGACCGTGGCGCGGGCCAGGAACCAGTCGCTGCCCACCGTCAACCGCGTGTCGTCGACCTCGGCCGCCGCTGCGGTCGGCAAGGCCAGCAACAGGTCCGCGACCGAGGCAAAGGGCGCGCGCTGACGCGACGCCGCCAGCGCCCGCGCCTGGGCGCCGTTCAACTGAGGCAGCCAGGCGGCCAGCACCTCGGGCGGGGCGGTGTTCACGTTCAGCCGCGTGTCGCTGGGCAACGCCGCGATCAGCGGCGAAAGGCGGGCATACTGGCGATCGGTCAGGCCGGGAACGGCGCGCAACTGGGCAATGTCCTTTACCGGCCCGCCCCTTGGCCGCACCCCCGTGTAGGCCGCCGCATTGCTCGGGCCGCCCGGCGACAGGAAGTCCCGGATCGCGCTGGCCGTCTCCTGCGGCAGACCGGCGCCGGCCAGCAGCCGAGCAAAACCCTCACGCGCCTGGAGGTCCTCTGGCACAGACAGCCAGTTGACGTTAAACCGCCCCTGCAGATCCTCGATCCCGCCGCTGACACGGCCCCGGTCCAGTTCGGCATCCCGGATCGGCCGGGCCCAGGTTTCGCCCGCGTGATCGGCCGGGCTGTGGTCCCCTTCGAGCAGCGCAACCGCCAGCGCGTCAAACCCGTCGAGGTAGGCCTCCATCTGTGCGGCGCCCTGCCAGGCGCGCTGGCGTTCCACGCTGTGCCCGGCGCGCACCAGCAGCACGGTCGCCGCCGCCGCCAGCGCCCCGACCAGCACCAGCGCATTGACCAGGACCGATCCGCGCGTGGCGCTCATGGCAGGGCCTCCAGCAGCCGGATCTCTCCCAATCCGTCGAGGGTGAAGATCAGTTCGACGGCGCTAGGCAGCGCTGCGGAATACAGGTTGGCGACACGGGCAAAGGCCCGGTCCTCGTCCAGGGCATCCGGCCCCACCGGCACTGGACCGGCCAGCAGGCCAGCCGCCCCGTCAACCCATCCTTGCCCCTCCCAGTAGCTGCGCAGGCGAACGCCATCGACCCCCGTCAACAGCACCCGGTCCGGGCTGCGCTGCGCCACGCTGGCGGGGGCCGTCACCGGCCAGGCCGCGCGCGACAGTGCGCCCGAGGCACGGTCGAAACGCCATTCGACCCGCTGGAAAGGCGCGTTCGTCGCGTCGATCGCCGAAACCGTCAGGCCCAGCACAGGGCCCCGGCCGTCGTAGGTGAGCGCCGATTGCGGCGGACCGACCGGCGCATCGAAGATCAGCGGCGCGGCACGGTCCAGATCGCTGCGCAGCAGGGCCAAGGTCACCGCCAGCGCCCGGTCGCGGTCATCCCGCCCGCCCAGCGCGTCGCGCGTGCGGATGGTGCCGTTCAGGGTCTGCATCCCCATCACCGCCACCAGCGAGAACAGGGCCATCGCGACGACCAGTTCGATCAGGGTCAACCCGCGAGAGCCCCTCATCTCGGCGCTCGTACCGGCAGGAAAGTGACAAGCCTCGCCCCCGGCCCCTCGGAAGAGGTGACGGTGATTTCGGCGCGGATCAGACCGGCGGCGGTGGCGCGACGGCGGGTTTCGACGCGAAACTGGTAGGGCCCAAGGGTCACGCTCTCCGGCAGGTCCACCGCGCCGGGCAGGTGCAGTGCCTCGGCCCGGTTTTCCGCCGCCAGTTGCGCCAGAACGCGCGGCGCAGCCCCGCCCAGGATATGCCGCGCCTGCCCCGTGGCCTGCAGCGTTGCCATCGTGCCCAGCGACAGGATGGCAATGGCTATCACCAGTTCCAGTAGGGTCAGGCCCCTTGTGCCGCGGCCTACTCGGGGGCGCATGTCAGCCCGCTCCATCCGTCGCTGGCACAGCGAAAGGTCTCCCCCCCGCCCGAAAAGCTCACTGCAAAGGCGCTGGTCCCGCCGTCGGATCGCAGCCTGATGCGCGGCGTGCCCACCGGCACCGGGCTGGACGAAACCAGCCGCGCCTGCCCGCGCCAGTCATAAAGCCTGCGCGCCTCTTCCCAGCCTTCGGCGGTCCGGCGCGACAGGCTGAGGCCGCGCGGCGTGATCTCCAGCCCCTGTTCCTGACGGGCCAAGATGGCCAGAGCCCAGATTTGTTCGAATGTCCGCTGGAAGCGCTGCGCGTCACGTTCCGCACCGGGCACCGCCGCGCCCGTCGACAGGCCGACCCCCACCGCTAGCACAGCCAGCACAGCGACCGAAACCATGAGTTCCAGCAGGCTGAACCCTGCGTCGCCGGATCTCAGCCCCCCGTCCATGAGCCGATATCCGCATCCGCGCCCGTCCCCCCCGGCACGCCGTCGGCGCCATAGGTGAAGACGTCGAAATCGCCGTGCACACCCGGTTGCAGGTACTGGTAGGGCCGGCCCCAGGGGTCCTGTGGCACCCGGTCCATGTAGCCGCCCGAGGCCCAATTGGCCGGCACCGGTTCGGCCGAGGGGCGGCTGACCAGCGCCGCCAGTCCCTGATCGGTCGTCGGATAGCGGAAGTTGTCCAACCGGTAGAGGTTCACCGCCGCCTGGATCGCCGCGATGTCGGATTGCGCGCGGGCGGCGCGAGCCTGGTCGGGACGGTCGATCACGCGCGGCACGATGACCAGTGCAAGGATCGACAGGATGACAACGACCACCATGAGTTCAAGCAGGGAAAAGCCCGCGTCGGCTGGACGGCGCGGCACGGCCTGTGTTGTATCGCTCATATGCTCCCCTACGCCCGAAGCGCCTCTTGACGTTTTGCGGCGATCCTAGCCAAGAACCCCGGGGCAGACAATTGCCGCCACGCAGGCGGGATACACGGCGGGGAGGGCCGGATTGGACGTCTTTTCGACCCTGTTTCTGCTGCTGATCGCCCCCGCTGCCGGATCCTTTGCGGCGGTGCTGGCGGATCGCCTGCCGCGCAACGAGGACGTGGTCACGGCGCCGTCGCGCTGCCGCGCCTGCAAGACGCGGCTGGGCCTGCGAGATCTTGTGCCGCTTCTGTCCTATCCCCTGCTGCGCGGGCGCTGTCGTCATTGCGGCGCGCCGGTGCCGGGGTGGCTCTGGCTGATGGAACTGGCGGCGCTGGGGCTCGCCGGGTTGGCCCTAATGCGCGGCGGAACGCCCTGGGAGGTCTGGTGCTCGGCCCTCCTGCTGTGGCTGTTGCTGTCGCTGGCAGTCAGCGATCTGCGCAGCTTCCGCCTGCCCGACGCCCTGACCGCCGTGCTGGCCGCGCTTTGCCTTGGCGTGGCGCTGGCGAAAGGGCTGTTCGTCTGGGCGCTGGCGGGCGGGTTGATCGGGGCCGGCAGCTTCATGCTGCTGCGCATCGCCTATGCCACCCTGCGCGGGCGCGAGGGGCTAGGCCTTGGTGACGTCAAGCTGATGGCGGGCCTTGGTGCACTGACCGGTCCCGCCCAACTGCCCCTACTGGTTCTGGTGGCGGCACTGATGGCACTGGCGGCGGCCCTGCTGCGGCACCGCGCGCCGAAAGGCGACCTGCCTCTGCCCTTCGGCACGGCGCTGTGTGCCTCTGCCGCTGTGCTGTGGCTGTTGCGCGAAACCATCCTGTAGACGCATAAACCCCTCGCACATCGCGTCAGGATCGTTAGGGTCGGGCGCCACGACCTGCCCGTGAAACGGAGCCGCCATGACCACCGCTTGCCGCCCCTTCCTCTCTGCCGCCCTGGCCTGTGCGCTGACGCTGTCGCCGCTGCCGCTGGCAGCACAGGACGCCGCCGATCCGCTCGCCGAAGCGCAGGACCTCCCCGAGATGGCCAGGATCGAACAGGCCTGGAACGCGGGCGATTTCGTGACCGTGCGACAGGGGCTGAAGGTGCTGGCCGAAGAGACCGGCACCGCATTGGCGCAGTATCGCTATGGCCGCATCCTGATCGAGGGGCGAGGCGGCCCGCGCGATCCGAAGAACGCAGCGCTGTGGCTGGAACGGGCGGTGGACCAGAACCACGCCGAGGCGGCGACCCTGTTGGCGCGGCTGTACCTCAGCAACGTCCCCGGCGGGCCGGAGCGGGACGCGAAACGTGCGGCAGAGCTGCTGACCCGGGCCGCGACGCGTGGCGACGCCTCCGCGCAATACCTGCTGGCCCTGCTGTACCAGAACGGCGACGGGGTCGAACGCGACACGGATGCGACATACAACTGGCTGCTCGCCGCCGCCGAACAGCGCCATGCCCAGGCACAGTTCGCCTTGGCCGCGATCCATCTCAACAGCGCCGACGGCGATGCCGACGAGGGGATGCGCTGGCTGCGCGCCGCTGCCGGACAGGGGATCGCCGATGCGCAGATCCAGCTGGCCTCGCTGCTGGATAGGCCCGACACGGCCGTGACCAACCGGGCCGAGGCGCTGGACTGGTACCGCCGCGCCGCCGAGTCGGGGCAAGTGCTGGCCCAGCGGATGCTGGGCACGCGCTACCTGACGGGCGACGGCGTCGCCGCCGACCCGCAAGAGGCTCTGCGCTGGTTGCACATGGCGGCGCAGGCCGGGGATGCGGGCGCGATGACCAACCTGGGCTACGCCTTTGCCTCCGGGCAGACCCTGCCGCAGGACCTGTCACAGGCGGCCCGCTGGTATGGAATGGCCGCGGAACACGGGCTGGGCCGGGCCATGGTGGCCCTGGCCCGCATGTACGAGACCGGCACGGGAGTGACAGCGGATCTGGACAAGGCACTGGCACTGTACACCCGCGCGCTGGACACCGATGACGATGGGCTGGCGCGGGTCGAGCTGGGACGGATGGCCGCTGCCGGACAGCTGGACGGGCGCGTCGCGCCACAGCGCGCCGTGCCCTGGGTGCTGGCCGCGCTGAAGGCCGGGAACGACGATGCGCTGACCTGGCTGGAAACCCGGGCCGGGGCGGGAGACCCCGGTGCGCAATCCGCATTGGCACGCCACCTGCTGACCGCGGACGAGACGCGCCGGGACGAGGCCGTTTCGCTGCTGACAGCGGCCGCCGACATGGGCAACGGACCGGCGCAGTTCGCGCTGGCAGGCCTGCTGGCGCGTGGCGATCACGGCGGCACGCCGGACTATGTCGAGGCGCACAAGTGGTACAACATCGCCGCCACCTTCGGCCATTCGGAGGCGCCCGAGCAGCGCGAGATCCTGGGCAACCTGATGACGCCCGAACAGCTGGCCCAGGCCCAGGCCGCCGCCCGCGCCTGGTTCGAGGCAGACGCCGAGCGCGGACCGGTGCTCGGGGGGAACTGAGCGTGCGCGCCGCTGCTTCCGTCCTGGCGATCGCGCTGGCGCTGACCACGCTTTCGGCGCAGGCGCAGACTGATCCGCTGGCCGCGATGCGAGCGGCGGCAGAGGCCGGCGACATGGCCGCACAGCTGGCGCTGGCCGAGCGGTTCGAGAGTGGCGACGGCGTGGTGCAGAACTTTGCCCGCGCCGCCCGTTGGTACGGCCAGGCGGCCGAGGCGGGCAACCTGCAGGCCGCCAATCGGCTGGGCCGCCTGCACCACGCGGGCCTTGGCGTGCCGCGCGACATCCCCAGGGCCATCGAATTGCTGGAACGCGCGGCCAAGGGCGGCGCGGCCGAGCACCTGCATGACCTGGGCCTGGTCCTTGAGGCCACGCAGACCGATGACGCCAGCCTGGCGCGTGCTGCCGACCTGTACCGCCGGGCCGCCGAGACGGGTCACGTCGAGGCCGCGGTCAGCCTGGCCGTGATGCTGCAGAACGGCAGCGGTGTCCCGCAGGATTTCGAGGAGGCCGCGCGGCTCTATCGACAGGCCGCGGACCAGGGACACCTGCGCGCGCTCAACAACCTTGGGCTGCTTTACGTTCGCGGCAATGGTGTCGCGCAGGACTATGAACGGGCCGCCGCGTTGTTCCGGGCCGCGGCGGACCAGGGGCTGCCGCAGGCGATGACAAATCTCGGCGTTCTCTACGAGAACGGGTTTGGCGTTCCGCAGAGCGACGCGTTGGCCATGCAGTACTATCGGCGCGGCGGCGAGGGCGGCGGCACCAAGGGGGCGCAATCGCCCCGGGTGATCTACGACCCCCGGCTTGCCCCGCCGCCCACGGACGAGGCAGGGCTGAAGGCGCTGGAACGGGCCGCACGCAGCGGCGATCCGGTGGCGGAATTCCAGTTGGCTTTCCTGATGTTGCAACAAGGCACCACCTCTCCGCGCGGCGCGGTCCGGGCCGCCGGGCTGCTGCGCCGGGCCGCAGAAGCCGGGCACGCGCCCTCGATGGCCAACCTTGCCATGCTGTATTTCCGGGGCTCCGGCGTGCCGCAGGACTATGTGATGGGTCAGATGTGGCTTGTCCTGGCGGGGTCCAGCGGCTTTGACGGGGCCACGGGGCTGAGTGCGCAATGGAGCGCCCGCATGACCGCCGACCAGGTCAACGAGGCACAAAAAAGGGCCGAGGCCAAATGGTCTGAATGGCGCGATGCGGGAAATTAGAAATACACGCCATGCGCGTGATCTTCTTGACCGGGCGTAACATGGCAATGCATAGTTTGCCCGAATTCGGGACGCGGCTTTGCCGTGGCCTTGTGACCTTTGCAGACGGATAGATATGCGGATTTTCCGATACATACCCATCATCGCGACCGCGCTGACAACCAGCCTGGCCGGCATGGCACAGGCCGCCGACCCCGTGGCCCAGCACAACTCCACGGCTTTCTGGTTCGTCAACTGGTTGGGGCTGACCAACGCCACGCTGGACGTGGTTTCCCCGCAGGGTGAGATGACAACGGTCTTTGCCGCCTCCGGCACGCCCGTCTTCGAGCTGGACCGGGCAAAGGCGATGGACGGGGTCTATCGCTACGAATTGACGGCGGCGACAGACAAGCAGGTGAAGGTCGTGAACCCGATGAACAACGGCCGCGGTGATCTGGCGTCCGACACGGCGGCGGAATCCTACTACCTGACGGGCCAATTCGTCGTCTCGCGGGGCGTCATCACGACCCCGGAAGAAATGACCGAAGACGGCAACTGAATTCAAAGACATCAAAGGCGTACGAGGAATCAAGAACATGAGTAAAGCCAGCTACCCGATCCGCGGTCTTGCAGCCGTGGGCCTCGGCGCCTGCATGATGATCGGCCAGGAGGCTGCGGCGGACCAGGTCTTTGTCGATGACGTTATCATCCAGGGCAGCCTCTGCGTTGGTGTCGACTGCGTGAACGGCGAAAGCTTCGGCTTCGATACCATTCGCCTGAAGGAAAACAACCTGCGGATCAAGTTCCTGGACACGTCGTCCTCTGCCAGCTTTCCGACCGTCGATTGGCAGATCGTCGCCAACGACAGTTCCAACGGCGGTCTCAACTATCTGGCCTTCCAGGACGACAGCACCGGCCGCATTCCCTTTCGGGTAGAGGCCAGCGCCCCGGCCAATTCGCTCTATGTCGAGAGCGACGGCGACCTTGGGATCAAGACCTCTCAGCCGGCGGTCGACATCCATGTGGTCGAGGGCAACACCCCCACCCTGCGCCTGGAACAGGACGGGTCGGACGGCTTTGCCCCGCAGGTCTATGATATCGCCGCGAACGAGGCCAACTTCTTCATCCGCGACGTCACCAACGGCTCACGCCTTTTCTTCCGGGCCAAACCGGGCGCGCCCGAGGACAGCCTCTACATCGATTCCACCGGCGAGATCGGGATCGGCACCGATGCGCCCACTGAATCGCTGCACGTCCGTCGGACGGACGGCACCGCAACGCTTTATGTCCAGGAGGTCAACGCGACGGCGGCGCTGCGCAACCTGATCAAACTGGACAACAACGGCGAGGTCGGCCTGCGGATGCAGAACACCGCGACCTCGGACAAGTGGGCACTGGCCACCGCGGGTGGAAATTTCATCGTCAATGGCAACGGCGGGCCATCCGAGTTCACGCTGGCTGCAAATGGCGACCTGACGATCGCCGGCACGCTGATCACATCGGGAAGCTGCTCGGTCGGCTGTGACGCGGTCTTTGGCCCCGATTACGACATCCTTCCGATCTCGGACCGGGCCGCGATGATGTACGATCTGGGCTACCTGCCCAATGTCGGCCCCACCGCCGAGGCCGGCCAGTACGACCTGACCAAGAAGGTCCTGGGCATGCTGAACGAGCTGGAGCATGCGCATATCTACATTTCTCAGCTGAACCAGCGGATCGAAGTGCTGGAAGAGGCGCTGGCCACCCAGGCCGATTGAACCGGGGGCCGTGCCTCCGCCATGATACGGGTGTGACATGCGCCCCGTCTGCGCCCGCAGGCGGGGCGTTTTCACGCCGCCTGCCCCGCCGCCCCTTGGCCGGGGCATGGCACCAACAGGTGAAAGACCGGCCAGACGGCCGGCAGGACTCTAGAGGGACACATGATCTCTGACTCCCGCCCTCCCCGCACCGACTGGCTGCGCCTGGGGTTCGCCTTGGCCATCGTCGCCGTGCTTGCCTATCTCTTCTGGACCGGATCGCGCTATCCTGCGCTTGGGGAAAAGGCCATCATGTCGGGCGCCATCCAGTTGGAGGACCCGCTTGGCTTCGAGGCGAAATTCGCCCTGACCGAGGACATGACCGTGCTGGAGCGGATGTTCTGGTCGACCCTGAACTGGATCAACACCAACAAGAAGGGCATGACCTTCGGCGTGCTCTTCGCCGCCGCCTTCCTGACCGCCGCCCCTTATGTGCGGCGAAAAAGTTTCAAAGGCGGTTTCGCCAACAGCGCCCTGGGGCTGGCCATCGGCACACCGCTGGGGGTCTGCGTCAACTGTGCCGCACCGATCGCGCGGGGCATGTATTCCGGCGGCCTGCGGGCGGAAACGACCCTTTCGGCCATGATCGCCTCGCCAACGCTGAACGTGGTCGTGCTGACGATGCTGTTCAGCCTGTTGCCGGTCTACATAGCGGTGACCAAGATCGCGCTCAGCCTATTGGTCATCCTTGTGGTCGTGCCGCTGATCTGCCGGAACCTGCCACAGACCGAGCTCCCCCCGGCACAACGTATCGCCACCGTGCCGCCGGCGCCGCTGCCGGGAATGCATCACGCGCTCAAGGACGTGGTGATCAGCTACCTGAAGAACCTCTGGTACATCGTCAAGATGACCGTGCCGCTGATGCTGCTGGCGGGGATGATGGGCGCCGTGGTCGCCACGCTTCTGCCACAGGACCTGATTACCGGACTGGCGTTCAGCCTTGTTGCCCTGGTGCTGATCGGCCTTGTCGGGGTTTTCCTGCCGGTGCCCATCGCCTTTGACGTGGTGGTGACGGGGGCGCTGCTGGGGGTGGGGCTCAGCCATGGCTATGTCATGGCATTGCTGTTCACGCTGGGCAGTTTCAGCATCTATTCCTTCTTCATCGTCGCGCAATCCGTGGGTATGCGCGCCGCCGTGTTGCTGGGGGCCAGCGTGGCCGTGCTGGGGATTCTCGCGGGCGCCGGGGCGCATTACTACCACGACTGGCAGACCGAACGCGCGTTGCGCCTGCTGACAAGCGAGGTGCAGGAACCGCCACGTCCGCTTTGGGCCGCCGAGGCCGCCGAGGGCGATCCCTGGACCGTGACCACCGAGGACGCGCCCCGCATCATCGTCGAACCGCGCCCCTTTGCAGATCCCTCGCCCGCCGCTGACCGGGGCTTTACCCGTCTGGAAGGCTGGGAAATCGGGCTGGATCAGCCGATCGAGTTCACGATGGCGGACATGTGGCCGCCCTTCTGGGAGGGGCGCAGCCTCGCCTCGGGCGACATCGACAACGACGGTGACATCGATCTGGCGGTGGCCTCGACAGAGGTGGGCCTGCGGCTGTTCGCCAATGACGGCAGCGGGCAATTCACGGCGATGGAGATCGACCTTGGCGAACTGGCCAATGCGCCGGTTTTTAACGCGGCCATTGTCGACATCGACAACGACGGGTTCCGTGACCTGTTCCTGGCCACCTATCGGGGCGGCAACTTCGTCATCATGAACGGTCCCGACGGGTTCGGCGCGCCGCAGAAGGTGAAAAACACCGAAGGCACTTTCCTCTCGATGGCGCTGAGTTTCGGCGACCCCGACCGCGATGGCGACCTGGACCTGGGCCTGGGGAACTGGTCGGCGGGCTGGTATCGCCGGATCCCGGGCGAGGAATCGCGCAACCGCGTGGTCTGGAACGAGGACGGCACCCTGACGGGGGACTCCTACACCGTCTTGCCCGGCATCCCGGGAGAGACGCTGTCGATGCTGTTCACCGACCTCGACCGCGACGGCAACGCCGACCTGCTGTTGGGCAATGACTTCGAAATTCCGGACTATTTCTACATGGGTGACGGCAAGGGCGGGTTCCGCGCCATCACCTACCAGGACGGGACGATGCCGCACACGACCACCACGACCATGGCGATCAAGACGGCGGACCTGATGAACGACGGCGCGCCGGACCTCTACCTGGCGCAGATCGCCGGGCGGTCCTCGGGCGTGTCCAACATCCTCAAGATGCAGCCGCTGGAACACTACTGCGAGATCATAAAGCGAGACGACCTGCGGGCGACCTGTGAAAAGAACATGGCGATCAAGACCTGGTACAAGTCGGGCAACAGTTTCGACCCGACCTACGCCAGCCGGTGTCAGGACCTGACCGGTCGCGACCAGGTGGAATGCAAGGCCATGCTGATCAAGGACCTGGCGATCCAGCGCAAGGACGCGGCGATCTGCGACATGATCCCCAAGGACCAGGTCAAGGCGCATTCCTACTGCGTGGTGCATTTCAAGCCGCCGCGCCCTATCGAGCCGCAGGAGGCCGACGCCGCCCTGCCGCAGATCAAGAACTACAACGTGCTGCTGACGCCGGACGGTTCGGGTGGCTACACGGATGTGGCAAAGGATTGGGGCCTGCATATCGGCGGCTGGAGCTGGGACACCAAGATCGCCGATTTCGACGAGGACGGCTGGAAGGACGTCTACATCGTCAACGGCACCTGGGTCCCGAACGAGGTCAGCCCCTCGAACCTGTTCTTCCGCAATACCGGCAGGGGGTTCGTCGAGGCCTCCGGCCCCTTCGGACTGGAGGATTACCTGATGACCGCCGCCGCGACACGGTTCGACATGGATGGGGACGGGGACCTGGACATCGTGACCTACACGGTGAACGGTCCGCTGGCGGTCTTCCGCAACAACGCGCAGGACAACAAGGCACTGACGGTCAGCTTCGACGACCTGCAGGGCAACCGCGATGGCATCGGCGCAGAGGTCACGGTGACGGATTCGCTCGGCGTGACCCGGATGCAGGAGATCCAGCTGGGCGGCGGCTTCATGTCCTTCGATGCGCCGGTGGCACATTTCGGCCTGGGCGACGCGGACAAGGCCACGCGCATCGCGGTCCGCTGGGCCGATGGCGGAGAAACGGTGATCGAAGGCGATTTCGCGCCCGAAACTCGGTACCGTATCCGCCGCTCCGCCGCCAATTAGGCCGCCCCGCGACGGCCGGAACAAGGGTCCGGCGCCATGCATGGGCGGATTCCCGAGTGCATCCGCCCCGGTCGGCATCAACCCCGTTGAACCCGGCCCGCTTTCACGGCAAGTAGAGGGGGTTCCCCTCAGGCATCGGAAGGTCATGGCCAAGCTCTACCACGTCCCCCTCTCGCCCTTTTGCCGCAAGGTCCGTCTCAGCCTCGCCGAGAAGAAGATCGAATGCGAGCTGATCGAAGAGCGATACTGGGAGAAAGACCCGGATTTCATGCGTCGCAACCCGGCGGCCAAGGTGCCGGTGCTGCGCATCGACGGCAAGATCATGGCCGAGTCGACGGCGATTTGCGAATGGATCGAGGAGAAATACCCCGAGCCGGCGCTGATGCCGCGGTCCTCGGATGCCCGCTATGAGGTGCGCCGGCTGGTCGGCTGGTTCGACGACAAGTTCCACAACGAGGTCACCTCGAAACTGCTGTACGAGCGGGTGAACAAGAAGGTGATGAAGGCCGGTTTCCCCGACAGCGGCAACGTCAAGGCCGGCGCCAAGGCGATCAAGTATCACCTCGATTACATGGCCTGGCTGCTGGACCATCGCCGCTGGCTGGCAGGGGACAACATGACCCTGGCCGATTTCGCCGCCGCCGCGCATCTGTCGGCGCTGGACTATATCTCGGACGTGGACTGGAACCGGTCGAGCGTGGTCAAGGACTGGTATGCCAAGATCAAGTCGCGCCCGGCCTTCCGCGCCATCCTGGCCGACCAGGTGCCGGGGTTCCCGCCGCCGGCCCATTATGCCGACCTGGATTTCTGAACCGGAAGTGATCTTTCTGCGAAAGATCGATGGGGGCGCTGCCCCCGTCCCTACGGGACTCCCCCGGAGTATTTCGAGAGAGAAGAAGCGGGGAGCGTCGTGAGAGGACTGGCCGAACGCCTGAAGGACGAGGCGCGCGAAATCGGCTTTGCCCGCGCACGCATCTGTCGGCCCGGCGACGTGCCCGAGGTGATGGAGCGCCTGCGCACCTTTTTGGACCGGGGGTATCACGGGCAGATGGGCTGGCTGGCCGACCGGGTGCACTGGCGCGGGGCGCCGGACGTCCTTTGGCCCGAGGCGCGGTCTGTCATCATGCTGGCCGAGAATTATGGCCCCGATCACGACCCGCTGGAGGTGCTGGAGCGGCGCGAGCGCGCCGCCATCAGCGTCTATGCCCAGCACCGCGACTATCACGACGTGGTCAAGAAGCGGCTGAAACGGCTGGCGCGCTGGCTGATCGCGGAGGCGGGCGGCGAGGTGAAGGTCTTTGTCGATACCGCGCCGGTGCCGGAAAAGCCGCTGGCGCAGGCGGCGGGGCTGGGCTGGCAGGGCAAGCACACCAACCTGGTCAGTCGTGAACTGGGGTCCTGGCTGTTCCTGGGCTGTGTCTTTACCACGCTGGAACTGGAGGTGGACACGGCAGAGCGCGATCATTGCGGCTCGTGCCGGGCCTGCCTGGACGTCTGCCCGACCGATGCCTTTCCCGCGCCTTACCAGCTGGACGCGCGACGCTGCATTTCCTACCTGACGATCGAACACAGGGGACCGGTGGACGCGGCGCTGCGGCCCGCGCTGGGAAACCGGATCTACGGCTGCGACGATTGCCTGGCGGTCTGTCCGTGGAACAAGTTCGCCCGTCGAGCCGAAGAGGCGAAGTACCACGCCCGCGACGACCTGCTGGCCCCGCCCCTGTCGGACCTGGCCGGGCTGGACGACGCGGCGTTCCGGGCGCGGTTCTCCGGTTCACCGATCAAGCGGATCGGGCGCGACCGCCTGGTGCGGAATGTCTGTTATGCCATTGGCAACTCTGGCCAGCCCGCCCTGCTGCCAGTTGTGCAATCGCTTTGCGAGGATGCGGACCCGGCTGTGCAAGACGCGGCCCGCTGGGCCGTGCTGCGCCTGGTCAAAGAACAGGGGGACGGGCGCTGAGCTGCCATCCCAGCGCCCGGAGCGACACCTCGCTTCCTTGGGAGAAAGAGCTTGTCACTCAGGCGTTACATGGCAGCCACACCCCGTTCGCGCAAGAGGCGCGCAAGGCAACGTGAGGTCCGTGACAGCGGGCTTTGATTTGCGCTGATGACACCCATGTTATGCAGGGACAGGACATGGCGCGATCCGAAAGGAGGACAAATTGGCAAAATATGAGCGAAGACCGGAGGTTATCCACAGCCTGACGCCCGAGCAGTACCACGTTACCCAAGAGAGCGGGACGGAGCGTCCGGGGACCGGCGAATACTTGCACACGAAGGAGCCCGGCATCTACGTGGACGTGGTTTCGGGCGAGCCGCTGTTCGCCAGCGCGGCGAAATACGAATCGGGCTGCGGCTGGCCGAGCTTTGTCAAACCCATCGAACCGGACAATATCGTCGAGCTGCGCGACACGACGCATGGCATGATCCGGACCGAGGTGCGCTCGCGCCACGGGGACAGTCATCTTGGCCATGTCTTTCCGGACGGGCCGATGGACCGGGGCGGCCTGCGCTATTGCATCAACTCGGCCTCGCTGCGGTTCATCCACCGTGACGACATGGCGGCCGAGGGGTATGCTGACTACATCGACCAGGTGGAGGAGATCGAATGACTGACCGTGCTGTTCTGGCCGGAGGCTGCTTCTGGGGCATGGAAGAGCTGATCCGCAAGCTGCCCGGGGTCGAGAAGACCCGCGTGGGCTATACCGGCGGTGACGTCCCCAACGCCACCTACCGCAACCACGGCACCCATGCCGAAGGGATCGAGATCCTCTTTGACCCGGCGAAAATCTCTTATCGTCAACTGCTGGAGTTCTTTTTCCAGATCCACGACCCAACCACGCTGAACCGGCAGGGCAACGACATCGGCATGAGCTATCGTTCGGCCATCTACTATGTCGACGAGGATCAGCGGCAGTGCGCGCTGGACACCATCGCCGATGTCGAGGCCAGCGGCCTCTGGCCCGGCAAGGTCGTGACCGAGGTCGAACCGGTGGGCGATTTCTGGGAGGCGGAGCCCGAGCACCAGGATTACCTGCAGCGCTACCCAGGCGGCTATACCTGCCATTTCCCGCGCGCCGACTGGGTTCTGCCCAAGCGCGACGCCGCGGAATGATCCCGGGGAAGCCATGCGAATGCGCATGGCTTCCTTGCCGCATTGGGCAATCCCTTTTCTCCGGGCCGCCTTCTATATCCGACGAAGGTCAGGAGATTGGAGAACGGATATGACACCGGTGGCATTCTGGGACGGGATTGCAGAGAAATACGCCAAGCAGCCCATTGGCAACACCGAGGCCTACGAGGCCACGCTGGACCGTGTGCGACACTGGTTGCGCCCCGACATGACGGTCATGGAGATCGGCTGTGGCACCGGCACGACGGCGCTGAAGCTGGCCGGAAATGCGGGAGAGATCCTGGGCACCGACATGTCCGGAGAGATGGTGCGCATCGCGAAGGAAAAGGCCGCGCAGGTGGCCAATGTGACCTTTGACATCGCCCCTGCCGAACGCGCCGGGGCCGGGCGCCATTTCGACGCGGTCCTTGCTTTCAACCTTTTGCACCTGGTTGCGGATCGGGCGGCGGTTCTGGCCCATGTACGCGGCCTGTTGCCCGCGGGCGGGCTGTTCATTTCCAAGACGCCCTGCCTGGGCGGCAAACCCTGGTTCAGGCCCCTGATCTGGACGCTCCAGAAGGTGGGCAAGGCCCCGGGACCCGTGCATTCGCTGCGACCCGGCCAGATCGAGGACGAACTGCGCGCGGCGGGCTTCGAGGTGGTGGAAAGCGGCGGCTATCCGAAGAAGCTGCCCAACTGGCTGGTCGTGGCGCGCGCGATCTGAACCCTGGTTCCCAATTCCGAATGGGGTTTGACTTGTCCCGCTGGGGCCCCAGATAGTCTGTTGCTCCGGGAATACAGAAGTGTTCCCGAACATCAGGAGTATTTGCGCAAGGGCCAACCGTTGCCTATTGTGCGCAATCTTCACACAACAGGTCAACGGGACGAGGCAAGACCAGGTGACACCAGGGTCGACCATTCGAGGCGGGATCATAGGGAAGCTCTTTTCCTTGATCAGGAAAACGGGCGCGGAATTCGCGCGGCCCATGCTGCAACGGCCCCGGCAGTTGCAAACCGCCGCCCTTTGCTATCGCGTCGAGGACGGCCGCAAACACGTCCTTCTGATCACCAGCCGCGGCACCGGACGCTGGGTCATCCCCAAGGGCTGGCTGATGCGCGGCAAGAATGCCTGCGAGGCTGCTGTCGTGGAAGCCTGGGAAGAGGCCGGGGTGCGCCCGGGTCGGACGGCACAGCGTCCCATCGGCACTTATGTCTACGACAAGATCAAGAATTCGGGCCTGCCGGTCGCCGTAGAGATGCTTGTCTTTCCGGTAGAGGTCCGGTCGCTTGAGGACCGATTCCCGGAAGCCCACGAAAGGGAACGGCGCTGGGTCACGCCGGCCGAGGCCGCAGAGATGGTCGACGAGCCGGGACTGCGGCAAATTCTCCTCGAATTCGGGCGCGATTGACCCTGTAAACGTGTTGTTCTTGTCCTCGGGCACTGTTTGCCATAGGCCCCCCGGCCAAACGGGGGGAATGCATGTCCGACGAACACCTGGATCCAAGCCATCTGGAGACGCTTGACCGCGACCTGGGCCGGCTTTCGACGCTGGAACAGGCAACGGCCTATGTCAGCCGCCCGATGATGGGCTTCGGGATCGCGCTGCTCTTCGTGGTGTTCGCCGGGCTGGTTGCGGCGCTTGTCTTCGGGCAGACCAACAACACGTTCATCGTCGTCGTGGCCGCCGCTTTCGGCGCCTACATGGCCCTGAACATCGGCGCCAACGACGTGGCCAACAACATGGGCCCCGCCGTGGGCGCCAATGCCATGTCGATGGGCGCGGCCATCGTGATCGCCGCGATCTTTGAAAGCGCCGGCGCCCTTCTGGCCGGGGGCGACGTGGTGTCGACCATCGCCAAGGGCATCATCGCGCCGGAAAGCCTGGGCACCTCCGGGGCCTTCATCTCGGCGATGATGGCGGCGCTGCTGGCCTCGGCGCTCTGGGTGAACCTTGCGACATGGATCGGTGCGCCGGTCTCGACCACGCATTCGGTGGTGGGCGGCGTCATGGGGGCCGGGATCGCTGCGGCGGGCTTTGCCGCCGTCAGCTGGGGCCAGATGAGCGCCATTGCCGCAAGCTGGGTGATTTCGCCCTTGCTGGGCGGGCTGATTGCCGCCGGGTTCCTGTGGTTCATCAAGGCCAACATCATCTACCGCGACGACAAGATCGCCGCCGCCCGCAAATGGGTGCCGGTTCTCGTCGGCATCATGGCCGGGGCCTTTGCCTCTTACCTGGCGGTGAAGGGGCTCAAGAAAATCGTCAGGATCGAGCTGGGCAGCGCCCTGATGATCGGCGTCGGTGTCGCCGTGATCGCCTGGTTGATCATGATCCCGGTGATCCGCAGGCAATCGGCCAACCTTGAAAACCGGAACAAGTCGCTCAAGGTGCTGTTCGGCATTCCGCTGATCGTGTCGGCGGCGCTGCTCAGCTTTGCGCATGGGGCGAATGACGTGGCCAACGCGGTCGGTCCGCTGGCGGCCATCGTGCAGGCCTCATCGACCGGGGATTACACCCACGCGGTGGAAATCCCGCTGTGGGTCATGGTGATCGGCGCGCTGGGGATTTCCTTTGGCCTGTTCCTGTTCGGCCCGAAACTGATCCGCATGGTGGGCAACCAGATCACCAAGCTGAACCCGATGCGGGCCTATTGCGTGGCGCTGTCGG
This sequence comes from Mameliella sp. MMSF_3455, assembly GCF_030733205.1. Lineage (GTDB taxonomy): Bacteria > Pseudomonadota > Alphaproteobacteria > Rhodobacterales > Rhodobacteraceae > Antarctobacter. The sequence goes on along the minus strand of NZ_JASHJL010000008.1, from coordinate 35,117 downwards.
CGGCGATCACGGTGATCGTGGCCAGCTGGCTGGGCCTGCCGGTCAGCTCGACCCATATCGCCGTGGGCGGGGTCTTTGGCGTCGGGTTCTTCCGCGAATGGGACACCGAACGGCGGATGCGGAAATCCAAGCGCGCGATCACCGGCCTGCCGGCCCTCGCGCCAGAGGAACGTCGCCGCCGCAAGCTGGTACGCCGGTCGCATTTCATGACCATTGTCGCGGCCTGGGTCATCACCGTGCCCGCCGCCGCGGCGCTGTCCGCGGGCCTGTTCCTGGTGATCCAGGGCGTCGGCGGCTGAGCCTGGGGGGCCCTCATCCCCGCTTCACCGGGCTGGGCAGGTCCCTTGGGTGGCGCGGCCTGGCGCGCGCCAGGTCCGCCCGCAACTCTGCGGGTCCGCGCTCTGCCGCGGGCGTCACCCCCTGCCCCGCCCCGGGGGTCAGGATATGCCGCAACAGCGCCACCGGATGCGCCCGCAACGACAGGCGCATGGCGACGTAATCCTCGACCACCTGCTCGCCCTCCGTCATCTGCGGCAGGCTGGCCGCCGCCTCGGCGATGGCCTCGCCGTCCAGATCCCTCGAGAAGAGCGGCAGTTCCCCGCCCGTCTTCAGCGCCTTGGCCTGCCACAGCGCCTCGCGCCGGGAAAGGCCAAGCGCGGCAAAGGCATCCGCCTCGGCCAGCCGCTCCAGCACCGCCGGCGCCAGCCCGGCCCGGCGCCAGACATCCGCCACCTGCATGTAGCCGTTGCCCCGCGCATGGGTCAGCCAGGTGGCCTCTTCCTCCGCCAGCCCCTTGATCTGGCGAAAGCCCAGCCGCAGCGCCAGTCCGCCCTTGCCATCCGGCTCCATCACGTTGTCCCAGTAGCTGGCATTGACGCAGACCGGCCGCACGACGACCCCGTGTTCCCGTGCGTCGCGCACGATCTGGGCGGGGGCATAGAACCCCATCGGCTGGGAGTTCAGCAGCGCGCAGGCAAAGATCCCCGGGTGATGGCATTTCAGCCAGGCCGAGGCATAGACCAGCAGCGCAAAGCTGGCGGCGTGGCTTTCGGGAAACCCGTAAGAGCCGAACCCCTCGATCTGGGAAAAACAGCGTTCGGCAAACTCGCGGTCATAGCCCTTGGCCGCCATGCCGCGCAGGAACAGGCTGCGAAATTCGCTGACATTGCCGTGCTTCTTGAAGGTCGCCAACGAACGGCGCAGACGGTCCGCCTGTTCGGGGGTAAACCCCGCCCCGGTGATGGCGATCTGCATCGCCTGTTCCTGGAACAGCGGCACACCCAGGGTCTTGCCCAGCACCTCGCCCAGTTCGTCCGAGGGGAATTGCACCTTTTCCTCGCCGTTGCGGCGACGGATGTAGGGATGCACCATGTCCCCCTGGATCGGGCCGGGGCGGATGATCGCCACCTCGATCACCAGATCATAAAAGGTACGCGGCCTCATACGCGGCAGAAAGTTCATCTGTGCCCGGGATTCCACCTGGAAGACACCCACGCTGTCGGCCCTGCACAGCATGTCATAGACCGCGCCATCCTCGGGCGGCAGGGTGGCCAGCGTGTGACGGGCCCCGTGATGGCGCGCCACGAGGTCAAAGGCCTTGCGGATGCAGGTCAGCATCCCGAGGCTGAGCACATCGACCTTGAGGATGCCCAGGGCATCGATGTCATCCTTGTCCCAGCAGATGACCGTCCGCCCCTCCATCGCGGCGTTTTCCACCGGCACCAGTTCGTCCAGCCGCCCCTCGGTGATGACAAACCCGCCGACATGCTGGCTCAGGTGGCGGGGAAAGCCGATGATCTCGTGGATCAGCTCCATCGTCAGCATCAGGCGGCGGTCGTCCGGGTCCAGCCCGATCTCCGCCATGCGCTGACGCTCCAGCCCGTTGGCGGAAAAGAACCCCCACAGCTGCGAGCTGAGCGCGCCGATGGTGTCCTGGCTCAGCCCCATCGCGGCGCCCACCTCGCGGATCGCACGCTTGCCCCGGTAATGGATCACCGTGGCACAAAGACCTGCACGGTGGCGTCCGTAGGTCTCGTAGATGTGCTGGATCACCTCCTCGCGGCGTTCGTGTTCGAAATCGACATCGATATCCGGTGGTTCATCCCGCGCCTCGCTGACGAAGCGCTCAAAGACCATCGTGCCGACCTCGGGACTGACAGAGGTCACGCCCAGGCAATAGCAGGTGATGGAATTGGCCGCCGAGCCGCGCCCCTGGCAGAGGATCCCGCGCGACCGGGCAAAGGCCACGATATCGCGGACCGTCAGGAAATAGGGCTCGTACCCCAGCCGCGAGATCAGGTCCAGTTCATGCGCCAGCATCTTCTGCACCTTCTTCGGCGCCCCTTGCGGATAGCGCCAGGCCAACCCCTCATGCGCCAGCCGCGACAGCCGCGCCTGCGCGGTCTCGCCCTGCGCGATCTCCGAGGGGTACTCGTAGCGCAGGGACGCGATGTCGAACGTACAGCGCGCGGCCAGCGCGGCGGCCCGGTCCACCGACTGCGCGTGCCCGCCCAGCAGGCGGCGCATCTCGCCTTCCGAGCGCAGCCGCTGTTCGCCGTTGGCCAGCGCGGCCCGGCCCAGCTGGTCCACGCGGACCCCGCAGCGGATCGCCGTCAGCACGTCGGCCAAGCGCCGCCGTCGCCCGTGGTGCATGACGGGGGCCGCCGTGGCCACGGTGGGCAGCCCCAACTCCTCTGCCAGCGCCGACAGCCGGTCGAACCGCCGCGCATCCTCGCCATCGTATCGCGGTGCCAGCGCCAGGTGCATCCGCGCACCATGCCCCCGCACCAGCGCCCCCACATGGCGGCGCCAGTCCACATCCGCCCGATCTGGCGCAAACAGGATGAACTCCAGCCCTTCGGACACCTCCGGCAGATCCGACAGATGCAGGTGACAGGCGCCTTTCTCCGCCCGCAGCCGCCCGGCGCTCAACATCCGGCACAACAGCCCCCAGCCCGCGCGGGACCCCGCCAGCGCCACCATTTCCACGCCTTCGGCAAAGACCAGCCGCGCCGCCGGGATCAGCCGGGGCACGTTGCGCACCGGCGCGCGCGGCGGCACAGGCAGACCGGGCGGCGCCGGCGGGCCGATCATCCCGCCCTCTGCCTCCAGCCGCTCCAGATCCGCCACCTGCCGCGCGATCTCGCGTCCCGCACTATGCGCCCGCACGATCCCCGCAACCGAATTCACATCCGCCACGGCAATGGCGGAAACGCCCGCAAGCGCCGCACGCTCCATGTACTCCTCCGGGTGCGAGGCCCCGGTGAGAAAGGAGAAATTCGAGGTGATGCAGAGCTCGGCGAACATGCGGGGCAATATATTCCCCCTTTGTTCTCATTTCGAGTCCGCAAGGCAATGCCCGGACCCATTGTTTCTTCTCTGCAAAGTTTCTTCTCTGCAAAAATACTCCCGCCGGAGGCACCCCGAGGAGGGCGCCGGAGGCGGACGACGAGACATGAAGCGCGGGCCCCGCAGGGCCCGCCCCTTTGGATCAGACGCCGGATTTCACGATGGCCTCGGCCAACAGCGGCACGGTCTTCGCGTTCAGACCGGCGATGTTCATGCGCGAATCGCCCACCATGTAGACGCCGTGATCGCGGCGCAGGGTCTCGACCTGCTCGGGCGTCGCGCCCAGGCGTGAGAACATGCCGCGGTGCTGGGCCAGAAAGCCGAAGCGGTCGGATCCCGACAGGCGCTGCAATTCGCCCGCTAGCTGTTCGCGCAAGGAAAGCATGCCGGTGCGCATCTCTTCCAGTTCCGCCTGCCACTCGGCCTTCAGCGCATCGTCGCTCAGCACATAGGTCACCAGCCGCGCGCCATGATCCGGCGGAAAGGAAAAGTTCTGCCGGTTGAGATAGTTCAGCGTACCCTGGTTCAGCTTCTTCGCCCCGCCGTCCTGCGCCACGGCCATCAACAGGCCGGTCCGCTCGCGGTAGATACCGAAGTTCTTGGAGCACGAGGCCGCGATCAGGCATTCCGGCACCGACGAGGCCACCATGCGCACCGCTTGCGCATCGGCGTCCAACCCGTCACCAAAGCCCTGGTAGGCTAGGTCGACCATCGGCGTGGCGCCGGTCTTGTTCAGAAGGTCGATCAGCGCCTGCCACTGGGTCGGGTTCAGGTTGGCACCGGTGGGATTGTGGCAGCAGCCGTGCACCAGCACAATGTCGCCTTTGCCCGCCTGCGCCAGGTCGGCCATCATGCCGTCGAAATTCACGCCGCCGGTCTCATTGTCGAAATAGCGGTAGGAAATCGTCTCGATTCCCATGTGCTTGAGGATCGACAGGTGGTTGGGCCAGGTCGGATCGCTGACAAAGACGCGGACGTTCGGATTGGCCATGCGCGCCATGTCAAAGGCCTGGCGCACAGCGCCCGTGCCGCCGGGCGTCGCCGCCGCGGCCACGTTCTCGCGCGCCACCGCGTCGCCCAATACCAGCGCCACCATGACGTCGGCAAACCCCGGATCTCCCGCAAGGCCGGTATAGGCCTTGGTCTGTTCGTCTTCCCAAAGCTGCTTTTCCGCCGCCTTGATCGCGCGCATGATCGGCGTGGTGCCGGCGGCGTCCTTGTAGACGCCGACGCCAAGGTCGATCTTGTCCTCCCGCGGGTCCTCGCGGAAGGCCTGCATCAGCATCAGGATCTTGTCGGCGGGTTGTTCCTTGATCGTCTCGAACATCTCTGTCTCCGGTTATTCCGCGGGGCCCGTGGCGACGGGCAGCGTCGGGAAGGCGCCCCATTCCGCCCAGGACCCGTCGTATAGCGAATGGTCACTCTTGCCGATGCGTTCCATCGCAAGGCTCAGGATCGCGGCGGTCACGCCCGACCCGCAGGTGGTGATCGCCGGCTTGGCCAGGTCCACGCCCGCCGCCACGAATACCTCGCGCAGGGCGTCGCCGTCCTTCATCGTGCCGTCTTCGGTCAGGAGGCTGCGGTAAGGAACGTTCTTCGAGCCCGGGATATGGCCCGCGCGCAGCCCCTCGCGCGGTTCGGGCTCTTCGCCCGCAAAGCGCGACGGCGACCGGGCGTCGATCACCTCGGTATTCTTCAACTTGGCGGCGGCGGACACCTGGGTCACGTCGCGCACCAAGTGGTTCTGGCGGCGCACGGTCATGTGCCGGTCACGCACGATCGGGTCCATGTCCTCAACCTCGCGGCCCTCGGCCTGCCACTTGGCAAAACCACCGTCCAGCACGGCAATGTCATCCTTGCCCATCAGTTTGAACAGCCACCAGACCCGGGCGGCCGAAAAGATCCCGGCGCCATCGTAGACCACGACCTGGTGGCCGTCGCCCACGCCCATTGCGCGCATCCGCGACATGAACTTTTCCGGCGGCGGCGCCATGTGCGGCAGGTCCGAGCGCGCGTCCGAGATCTCGTCGATATCGAAAAAGCGTGCACCGGGAATGTGCCCGGCCTCGTATTCGGCACGGGCATCGCGGCCCATGTCGGGCAAGTACCAGCTGGCATCCAGGATCCGCAGGTCGGGATCGTTCAGGTGTTTGGCCAGCCACTCGGTCGAAACGAGCGTTTTGGGATCGTCGGCGAACATGGGTCCCCCACAGCGGTCATTACCGTGTGCTTAGGCAAGAGGGCCACGGCTTGCAAGCGCGTCGCGCCGCGATCTGCCGTCCGGGACTGAATTGCCGCCCCGAGACGCAGGTTCAGCCGCGTTCCTTCAACAGGCGCTGTTTCTGGCGGTTCCAGTCGCGCTTGGCCTCGGTCTCGCGCTTGTCGACGTTCTTCTTGCCCTTGGCGACGCCGATCTTGATCTTGGCGATACCCTTGTGGTTGAAATACAGCACCAAGGGGACCAGCGTCATGCCCTTGCGCTGGGTCTCGTTCCACAGCCGGGCCAGCTCGCGCTTGGAGCACAGCAACTTGCGCCGCCGCCGCTCCTCGTGCCCGAACATGGCACGCTCGTAGGGGGCGATGTAGCTGTTCACCAGCCAAAGCTCGCCATCCTCCACCGCCGCATAGCTTTCGGCGATGTTGGAAGTGTTCTCGCGCAGGGACTTGACCTCTGACCCGCCCAGCACGATGCCGCATTCGAGGTCATCCTCGATCGCGTAGTCAAAACGGGCGCGCCGGTTTTCGGCGATCACCTTGTAGTTCGGGTTGCTGTCGGGTTTCTTGGCCATGATGCGCCTAGATAGTCACTGGCGCGGGGCCTGTCCACCACCCGTGGCGGCTCCCGGACTTGACAATCGACGCCGCCCGCAGTGCCTGAACGACAGATACAGACCAAGAGGCAGAGATGAACCGCTACCCCCGCGACATGATCGGCCACGGCCCCCACCGCCCGGACCCGCAATGGCCCGGCGGCGCGCGGATCGCGGTACAATTCGTCCTGAACTACGAGGAAGGCGGTGAAAACTGCCTGCTGCACGGCGACACCGGCTCCGAAGGGTTCCTGTCGGACATCCCGGGCGCGGCGCCCTGGCCGGGGATGCGCCACTGGAACATGGAATCGATCTATGAATACGGCGCCCGCGCCGGGTTCTGGCGCCTGCACGACCTGTTCACCGGCGCAGGCATCCCGCTGACGATCTACGGCGTCGCCACGGCGCTGGCCCGCTCGCCCGAACAGGTCGAGGCGATGAAGGAGGCGGGCTGGGAGATCGCCAGCCACGGGTTGAAGTGGATCGAACATCGCGACATGCCCGAAGACGAGGAGCGCGCCCAGATCGCCGAGGCCATCGCCCTGCACACCGAGGTCGTGGGCGAACCACCGCGCGGCTGGTACACCGGGCGCTGTTCCATGAACACGGTCGCGCTGACCGCCGAGACCGGGCAATTCGCCTATATCTCGGACACATACGACGACGATCTGCCCTATTGGAAAGACATAGACGGGCGCGCTCAGCTGGTCATCCCCTACACGCTCGAAGCCAATGACATGCGCTTTGCCGGCGCGCCGGGCTGGGTGACGGGGCAGGATTTCGGCCAATATCTCTGCGATGCCTTCGACACGCTTTACGCCGAGGGAGAGGCCGGGAAACCCGCGATGATGAGCGTCGGCCTGCACTGCCGCCTCATCGGGCGCCCGGGCAAGATCGCCGGGCTGAAACGCTTTCTCGACCATATCGCCGCACATGAGGGCGTCTGGACCCCGACCCGCCTGCAGATCGCCGAACACTGGGCCGCAACGCACCCGCCGATCACGGTCGAGCGCCCCTCGCAAATGGACAGAGACACCTTCGTGACCCGTTTCGGCGGCATCTACGAACACAGCCCCTGGGTGGCGGAACGCGCCTGGGAGCTGGAACTGGGTCCCGCCCACGACCGCCCCGCCGGGCTGGCCAATGCCCTGGCCCGAGCCTTTCGCCGCGCCACCGAAACGGAACGGCTGGAGGTGTTGCGCGCCCACCCCGACCTGGCGGGGAAACTCGCCGCCGCGCGCCGCCTGACGACCGAGAGCACCGCCGAACAGGCCAGCGCGGGCCTTGACGCCCTGACAGACAAAGAACGCGCCCGCTTTGTCGAACTCAACGCCGCCTACACCGAAAAACACGGGTTTCCCTTCATCATTGCCGTGCGCGACCACGACAAGCAGAGCATCCTCGACGCCTTCGAACGGCGTCTTGGCAATGACGGCAAGACCGAGCTCGCCGAGGCCTACCGGCAGGTCGAACGGATCGCGCGCCTGCGCCTCGACGCCCTGCTCTGACGCCCCTGCTTCTTCTTTCTGAAAATACTCCCGGGGGGCCCGCAGGGTGGGGGCGGCGCCCCCTCCACCGAAAGGCAAGGACATGCCGCAGATCGTCGCCAAACCGCTGACCCAGAGCGCCTTTGCCCCCTTCGGCGAAGTGCTGGAGATCATGGGACCACCGGACAAACTGATCAATGCCGGCAAGTGCGGGCGCCACCATGACCTCGCGCAACTGGATTTCGGCCCCGGCGGGCGCGCCGGCATCAGCCTGTTCGATGCCGAACCGCGCGCCCTGCCCTACCTGCTGGACCTTGTTGAACGCCACCCGGAGGGCAGCCAGGCCTTTCTGCCGATGCACCGCAACCCCTGGCTGGTCATCGTGGCCGAACCGGGCGACAGCCCCGGCGCGATCCACGCATTCCTCGCGAGCCCCGGGCAGGGGGTGAACTTCCATCGCGGCACCTGGCACGGTGTGCTGACGCCCCTGTCCGCACCCGGCCTCTTTGCCGTGGTCGACCGGATCGGGGAGACTGCCAATCTTGAAGAGGTCAGGCTGGACCCGCCGGTCGAAATCGTCCTGCCCTGATCACCCCATGAAAGAGGGGCCTCCGCAGAGACCCCTCCCTACCCCGTTCAGGGGACTGCTCGATCCTTGGGTGCCGCAGGCGTTACCAGCAGCGTTGGCCGTGGCGGGTCCAACCGTTGCGGCAACCGTTGTGATGGCCCCCTTTGCGTTTCCAGTTGCCGCCATTGTGGTGCCGTTTCTTCCACTTGCCGCCGTGGTGATTGCGGTGCTTCCAGTGTCCGTTGTGCTGACGCTGGATCACGACCCGACCACGATGGTGGTTATCGATCGCCTGGCCAAGAATGTAGAGACCTATGGCAGCGCCGAGAAATTTCTTGAGGTCGTCGTTGTTGCGCGCCTGTGCCGGCGAGGCAGCGGCCAGGGACAAGGCCAGCGCACCGGCAGCGACGATGGATGTGACGAGACGTGCAGACATGAGGTGTTCTCCTCTCACGGGTAAGGGGCGGAGCCACGTCAAGTCAGCGACTCCCGACCTCAGCGTCCTCCCCCACCGTCCGGCGGCTCAATATCCGGCGTTTGATATCGGATAACAGCCAGGCCAGGCCCTTCGCGTTATTGAATTTCTCGACGGGCAAGCGCAACTTGGGGATATGTCCCGAACCCGGCGTATCCTCATGTCCCCGACCCTTGCCCGCCTGATTTCCGCTGTTCTCGTCGTTGTCGCTCTGGCCTTGCCCGGCGCCGCGGCGGCGGATTGCTTCATCCATTACAAGGCCAAGCGCGACACGCCCCAATACGGCCTGCACTACGGCATCGTGCGCAGCTCGGGCTCTTGCCCGTCGTCGCCGGAGCGCGCCGTCCGGTCACGCATTTCATCTGGCGGATGGGTCGTTCTGGGCATCGTCAAGGTCACCAATTCGCCCCCCACCGCATCGGAACTCGAATTTGCAAAGCAACACTATTACCGCTAGCGAAAGCCGCCGCTCGGGCAGCCGCATCGTCACGCTGGGCATTGTCGCCATCGTGACCATCCTCGGTCTGGCCGGGGCGGTCCTGCTGCTGACCCTGCCGGACGGCAATGCCTTCAACGCGCGTGTCGAACGCATCTTCCTGGAGAACGACAACCTCGCCAGCCAGGCCGAGGTCAAACTGCTAGAGATCCTGGCCCAGTCCGGCACCGCCTTTTCCGACACGCTGGCAAGCTACCGCGTGGTGATCTTCGTGCTGCTGGTCTTTTCCGCCGCACTGCTGGTCGCCGCGCTGGTCTTTCTGGTCATGCTGGTTTCGCTCAATCGGCGCATGGCCCAGATCGAACGCTCGGGCATCGAGGTATCCAGCCTGATCATCTCGCGCGAGGAAAACACCGTCTACCTGAACACGATGGGGTTCAAGCTGACCGATGCCATGATGGAAACCCTGGCCGTCCTGGCCGAGGCGCGGCTGGACGACGAGATGCTGACCGGCAGCCAGATCGAGGCGGTGATTTCGGGCAAGGCCGAGGCGGATTGCGACGAGGCCGCAGGCGCAACACGGATCAAGCGGCTGCGCGACGGGCTGGGCAACCAGATGGTCAGCGAGTTGCTTGTCAAGAACATTGCCCGCCGGGGCTATATGCTGGCCATCGACAAGGGCGTGATCGAGGTGGTCTGACCCTTCTCCTGCTCCGGCTCAGAACAGCGCCGATTCCGCCGCCCCGGCCTCACCGACCTCGCCAAGGCGCGTGCTGGTCCGCAGACCCGCGCGCAACTCGCCCCGCAGCGCCAGGAGAATCCGGCGGTGGTCAGCCTTGTGTTCCAGAACCGCCCGGTTGCGCGCCGCGGACTGCCGCAGAAATGCCTTCCACGGCTTTACGGGCAGTGCAAAAGACCGGTTCAGCTGACCGTCGCCATAGCCATTGTCGTAGACCTGTTTGCCCAGCAGCACGGCGGTAAAGACGTTGTAGGTGAACAGATGCGCCGATGGCACGTCCAGCGGCGTGGGCAGCTGGTGCTTCCACAGGTCCAGCAAGTGTTCCAGCCGGTCGGAGATCTTGAGCTGGGCGCGCGAATCCATCCAATAGGGATCGTCGGTGCGGTTGTTCAGGCGGTAGTGCAGGCAGATGAAATCCCGCACCTCGTTGAACATCCCGTCGGACACCCGGTTGTAGGCGTCGCGGGTGGGCTTCTCGTAATCTTGGCTGGGAAAATACTGCAACAACCAGCGCAGCCCCATGTCGATCATGTGGATCGCGGTGGATTCCAGCGGCTCGATGAAGCCGCCGGAAAGGCCCAGAGCGATGCAGTTCTTGACCCAGGCCCGGCGCGATCGGCCCACCCGCATCGGGATCACGCGCGGCTCCGCTCCCGGCGGCGCCATGTCGCCCAGATGGGCCAGGAATTCCTCTGCCGCCTCGTCGTCCTTGCGATGGGCCGAGGAAAAGACATAGCCCGTACCGATCCGGTTGAAGAGCGGCACGGCCCAGCTCCACCCAGCCCCCAGCGCGGTGGATTGCGTGGCGGCGCGGATCCTTTCGGGATCAGGATGCGGCACCTGCAGCGCCATCGCGCGATCGTTTCCAAGATACTCGGCGTAGCTGACAAAGGGTTCGCCCAGCGCCTTCTGGATGACCAGCCCGCGAAAGCCGGTGCAATCGAGAACCAGTTGCACCGGGTGCCTGCCGGTTTCCCGCAAGACCAGGGCGGCGACAAACCCGCGTTCGTCCAGTTCCACATCGTCGACATCGTCCAGGATGTGCTGGACGCCGTGATCACGGCCCCGTTCGGCCAATAGCCCCGCGAATTTCACCGCGTCAAGGTGATAGGCATAGCCCGCCCGGGGCATCGGATCTTCACCCTGCTTGTTCAGGGAAAACGGGCATTTCCAGGTATCAAAGAGATCCATGAGCGGCGAAAAGGACCGGATGTAGTCCCGGTTCCCGGCGCCGTAGGCCTGAAAATAGTGACCGGCCTCGACGCCCTCGATCCGGGGCGGGCTGGCAAAGGGGTTCATGTAGCGGATGAACCTGCCCTTTCGGTCGACATTCCAGTTGTTGAACATCACGCCCATCTTGAACGAGGCGTTGCAGCGGCGCATGAACTCCTGGTCGTCGATGCCCATCTCGCGCAGCGTGACGGGCATGTGCGGGACCGTCGCCTCCCCCACGCCCACGGTAGGCACGTTAGGCGACTCGATCAGGGTGATCTTGATCTTGGCGGCGCATTTCGACCACAGGAAACAGGCGGCCAGCCAGCCCGCCGTACCGCCCCCCACGATGGTGATGGATGTGACCGGTTTCCCCATGCCCTGACCTCCCCGAGCCTTACGTAGCATAAGCGTAACGGCAGGCGGGCAAATGGCAAAGGGTCAGGTGAATTCCGGCCCGTGGACCCAGGTCGTCAGGGAATACCGCTGGCCCGACGTGACGGGTGTCACCCGGTGCAAGGTAAAGCTGGGGAACAGGATGGCGCTGCCGCGTGCCACAGCTGCCGTTTCCACATGGCCGTTGCCGTTCAACTCCAGCCGCCCGCCCTCGTAGGCGTCACTTTCGCTCAGCTGCGCGACAAGGGTCAGCTTGCGTTTCCGGGCGAAAGCCCCGGCACCGATATCCGAATGCCAGTCAAAGTGCCCGCCCGCGTCCGAGGCGTATAGCGCCACCTGAGCCCGCTCGGCGAACTCGGTCAGGGCAAAGCCGAAATGCGCGCGGTTCACGTCGCGCACGGCCTCCATCACACGGCGAAAGACCCAGGCGCCCTCGCCCTCTTCGTCCAGCCAGGTGATACGCGCGACGCGGATACTCTCGTTCTGGCGCCCACGCACCAGCCCGGCATTGCTGAACTCCTGCGCCTGTGTCAGGCGAATGATCTGGTCGCACTCGGTGTCGGAAAACAGCCGGTCGAGCGAATAGGGTGACAGCATGCAGATGCCCCAGTGGGAAGGATCCGTGCCGCATGACTCCAAAGCGCGACGGCCGCGAGCCTGTTCGCGACATGAGGGGCCGAAACCGTCACATTTCTTTGGCGCCCACGGTCCGGATTTCCGGACCGGCATATCGGAACAAATGCCTTGACCCATGTGTCATATCCGCTTATTCAATCCCGCATGACCACGCAAATGACATATCGCAGTTGTTGCTGACCTCCATTCGGTAGGTAAACTCGCAAGGTGCGGGGCACGACTGCTAATCGTTGCGTTCTTTCCCAAGAATTTGGTTCGAGACCAATGCCTACCGCCATTGGATGCAGTGGCTGAAATGGTTATGGCGCCGGATTGCAAATCCGGAACATGCGGGTTCGACTCCCGCCTGCATCTCCATGATTTTCAAAACAAAAATTCAGGAAGGCGAAGAACCCGACATCAATCACCGCCCCAACCCGGTGAACTGGTGAAGCGGACTCTGGCCTGATGTTTCGAACAGGCTGGCCCGTGGATCCTTTCGATTTCCGGAGGAGCCGGATACCGAAATGGAGACCTCGAATATCATGCGACCTCACATCACCATTCAGAAACACCACGAATAGAAAACGGCGACAGATTTCTCTGCCGCCGCCATCTAAATTCACGCAAAAGCGCCCGGAATTACCGCCGCTCACCGATCACGGCTTTCAGCATCTCGCGCTCTTCTCCGGTCAGGTCGGTCAGCGGCGACCGCACCGGACCAGTGTCGAACCCACGCAGGGCCACACCCGCCTTGATGGCGGACACTGCGTAGCCGGTCTTGCGGTCGCGGACCTTGGCAAAGGGATAGTAGAAGTCGCTCAGCATTTGCTCGCACTTGGCATCGTCGCCGGCCTGGAAAGCCGCGTGGAATTCCAGCGCGGTTTCAGGGACAAAGTTGAAAACGGCGGAGGAATAGGTATCCACTCCCGCACCGCGGAACGCCTGGGCAAAAAGCTCGTGCGTGGGCATCCCGCCGACATAGGCCAGGCGATCCCCCAGCCCGATGGTGATGCGCCGCACCGTGTCGATGTCGCCGGTGCCATCCTTGAAGCCGATCAGGTTTGGGCACTCCTCGGCCAGCCGCGCAAGCGTATCGGCAGAGACAACAGACTGACCGCGGTTGTAGACGATCACGCCCATCTTGGTGGCGTTGCAGACACTGCGGATATGCGCCTCGATCCCGTCCTGCGGGGCGCCGATCAGGTAGTGCGGCAACAGCAGGATACCGTCACCGCCCGCCGCCTCGATGCCCTGCGCCATCTCGCAGGCCATGCGCGTGCCATAGCCGCAACCGGCAATCACCGGCTGCCCGGGTTGGGCGGCGCGCGCGGTCTTGACCACCTCGACCACTTCGGCGGGGGTCAGGGAAAACAGTTCGCCAGTGCCCCCGGCCACGATCAGCCCCGCAATCTTGTGCGGGCTGAGCCATTCGAGATGGGCGGAAAAGGCACCAGGATTGAACCTGTCCTCGGCATCAAATGGCGTCACCGGAAAGGACAGCAGGCCGGAACGGATAATGTCGCGCAGAGCGATTGGGTCGATCATTTGGGGTGTTCCTCGTGGACTCAGTCTTCGTGGATGCCGTCGGCGCAGAACGCGCCACCTTGGTACAGCGCGTTGGCGTCATCGGCCGGCGGCGGGTCCATCTCGGCGTCGAGCTTGGCGCGGAACTGTTCCGCGTTGTCCTTGGGCTGCCAGCCCAGATAGGCCACCTCGCGGTTGTCCCACCACGAAGCGCCATTGGCCGAGGCGCCGTAGACGATGGGACAGCCCAGACGCGGCACCATGAAGATGCGTTCGATCAACTGCATGAAATCGTCAAAGCTCATCCAGGTGGACAACATTCGGTGGTTCTTGGGCTCCGGAAAGCACGACCCGATCCGCACGCTTGCGGTCTCGATCCCGTACTTGTCGTGGTACATGCTGGCCATCGCCTCGCCAAAGACCTTGGACACGCCATAAAGGCCATCGGGCCGGGGCGTGCTGTTGGCGTCCAGCCGCTCCGTTTGCTTGTAGAAGCCGATGGCGTGGTTCGAACTGGCAAAGATGATGCGCGGCTTGACCGAGGATTTGCGCGCACCTTCGTAGAGGTGAAAGACCCCGTCGATATTGGCGTTGCGCACGGTGTCCCAGTTGGCTTCGACCGACTGGCCGCCCATGTGGACGATGCCGTCGCAGCCATCGACCAGCGCCTCGACCGCGGCCTTGTCGCCCAGGTCGCAGGGCACCAGCTCTTCGTGCGGGGCGGCCTGCCCCATGTCCGCACCCGGCCGATCGGACAGGCGGATGGTTTCGGCAATGGGCTTCAGCCGCTCGCGGCAGACGACGCCCAGGTTGCCGGTGGCGCCGGTGATCAGCAGTTTCTTCAGCATGATGTCCTCTTGGTCAGTGCGCGGTCCAGGAAATCCAGGACCGCTTGGTGAATGGCCGGGGTTTCCTTGTGGCCGGTCGCTTGGTCGATCCAGGTCACCAGCCGATCGGTCTGCCCGGTGGCGTCATAGGCAAGGCGCAGGTCCAGCGTCGCCTGCGCCCCGGCGGGATCCGCGGTAAAGGGATCAACGCCCCCATGAGCCACGAATTGCGGACGCGGCGCAATCAGGCTGGCGACCTGCCCCATGTCCGCGTGGCGCAGCAGCCCCGGTACGATCAGGTAAAGCCCGTGACGATCGTGGACGCCGGTTTCGATCAACCCCTGGATGCCGGCCAGCATGCACAATTGCGCCACCGCCGCCACCCGGAACTCTAGCGCGCCCACCCACATGGCCAGCGCGCCCCCCATCGACATGCCTAGCGTGGCGATGCGATTGCCGTCGATCCGGTCATGGCCGGCCAGCCAGTCGAAGGCCGCCAGCTGGTCGCCGACCATCTGGCCGAACAGCGGTTGCCCCCGCCAGAATCCCGCCTTGGCCAGCGCGCTTTCGCCGCCTTCGGACTGGCGGTCGCCAAAGCCGGGCATGTCCATCGCCAGCACAACGTAGCCGGCGCCAAGAAGATCGGGGCCGTAGGGGGCCGCCAACCAGCGTGCGCCCTCGGCCACTTCGCGTCGGCCAAGAGCGTATTGCCCACCATGGGCGTGGCAATAGAGAACGGCGGGAAAGGGTCCCTCCCCCTCCGGCAGCCAGAGCGTCGCGGGTTTCCCGTCCAGCCGCAGCTCGACCCGCGATCCGGCATCCTTCCCCGCGGCCTTTTGCACCTCGGCCACGGGGGCGGGGCGCGGCTCGGGCAAGGCCAGCAGGTCGCGCAGCGTGGCACGCAGGGTTTCGGGATCGCCGTTCATCCTAGGTATAGGCCGTCGACCCGTCCGGGCGGATGGGCAGCTTGCGCTCCCAATGCACATAGCGGTCCGTTTTCAGGTAGTCCTCGTCGATCTCGACACCCCAGCCCGGCCGGTCCGGACGCAGTTCCAGGTAGCCGTCCACCGGCATGTAGGGATCCTGAACATAGCCCGCCGCCTCGTCGACCGGGGCAAGATCGCGCCCCAGAAAGGCCGATGTACCGGGCAGCCGGTATTCGAGGATCTTGAAGTTCGGACAGGCGGCGGCGAAATGCAGGTTCACAGCCGTCGCCAGCGGCCCCATCGGGTTGTGCGGCGCGACAGGGACATAGAATGCCTCGGCGATGGCGGCGATCTTGCGCATCTCCAACAGGCCGCCCACGGCGCAGATGTCGGGCTGGATGATATCCGCCCCGCCAGCCTGCAAAAGGCGCAGAAACTCGAACCGGGAATAGAGGCTTTCACCCGTGGCCAACGGCACCCGCAGCTGCGATTTCAGTGCGCCCCAGGCCTCGACATTCTCGGGCCGCATGGGCTCCTCGTAGAACAGCGGGTGGAAAGGTGCCAGCGCGTTGCCCAGCTCTGCCGCCTGCCAGGGCTCGAAGATGCGCGCATGTGCGTCAAAGGCGAACTCGAAATCGGGACAAAGCGTGCCTAGATCCGCCACCCAGTCCGTCGTGGCCCGGATCACCTTGCCCCAAGGCTCTGCATGGATGTCCGCACGGTAAGGCGACAACTTGAAGGCGGTAAATCCGTACGCCTCCTGCATGGCCGCACAATGGTCGCGAATTTCCTCAGCCTCGGGCGCAGAATAGACGCCAAGGTAGACGCGCACACGGTCACGCACATGCCCGCCCAGCATCATGTAGACGGGCAAGCCGGCGGCCTTGGCCGAAATGTCCCACACCGCGTGGTCGATGGCCGAGATCGCCGCCAGGCCCAGTGCGCCCGGGGGAAAGCGGCTGTGCTGATACAACTTCAGGATCAGGCGTTCGATCCGGCGCGGGTCTTCGCCCTCGATCTGTGTATAGAGATACTCCAGCAGCGGCGGCAGGGCGCGGTCGGGGCCGTGGTTGTAACACTCGCCCCAGCCGGTAATCCCCTCGTCCGTGTCGATGGCCACGATCACGCGCGGGCGGTTGCCATCGCGGGACATGAAACTGCGCAATCCGGTGATCTTCATCGGGTCATCCCTGGAAACGAGATTGCGGCAGCCCGGTGACGCCCACACCGGTGATTGCAAAGAGGCCGCCGGCCAAGGGCTGCGCGGGGTCGTCGGCCAGCCCGGCACCGATCGAAGTGACGAAAAGCGTGGCCAGGTCCGCGCCGCCGAACATCGGCTTGGTCGGCTTTTCCACCGGCATGTCGATGGTTGTCAGCACGTCGCCCTCCGGCGAAAGGCGATAAAGTTGCCAGCCGGAGACACCGGCCTGCCAGTAACAGCCTTCGGCGTCCACGGTGCCACCATCCGGTCGGCCCGGAACAGAGCGCGTGTCGAAGAACACCTCCGGGCCGCCTGGTATGCCGGTCGCGGTGTCGTAGTCGCAGGCCCAGATGGTGCGCACGCCCGGATTGCTGTCCGAGAAATACATCCGGCGCCCATCGGGCGAAAAGGCCAGCCCGTTGGTCGTAAAGATCCCGTCGCGCCAGGCCGTCACCGTCCCGTCCGGATCGAGCCGGTAGAAGGTGCCCAGCGCCTCGGGGTCGCCACCGTCTTTCATTGTTCCCGCCCAGAACCGTCCCTGCGCATCGGTCGCGCCATCATTGAACCGGTTGTTTGGCAAATGTGCTTCTGGATCGTGAATCGCCTCGCGCGCGCCGGTCTCCGGGTCGAAGAACCAGAAGCCGGACTTCGTCGCCAGCACCAGCCCGCCCTGTTCCCGCACCGCGAGGCACCCCACCGGCTCACCCCAGTCGATGGCACGGTTCTTGCCCGTGGCCGGGTCATAACGATAGATGACGCCCCCCGGGATATCGACCCACCAGAGGCACGGCGCCCGGTCGTCCCAGACCGCACCTTCGCCGACCCCTGCGCCAACCGGCGCTACGCATGTGATCTCAATCCCCATCTACTCCCCCTTGAAGACCCGGTTTTCCGAGCCGTCGATATGCGCGCCCATGGCGGCGCGGGCCGCTGCCGCATCCCCTGCCTCCAGCGCATCCACGATGACCTGGTGTTCACTGCTCATGTCGCGCTTGCCCTTTGCATATCCGCTCCGCCCCAGGGAGCGGACGAACTTGCCGATGAACAGCATATGCGGGCGTAGCATCTTAATGGTCTCAAGCAGGAATCGGTTGTCAGACAACTTGGCAATTTTGAAGTGAAACGCAAGGTCCGGCTCGACCGTTGCCGTACCCGCCTCAGCCAATCCCTGCATCTCGGCGATATAGCCACGCAGTTCGGCGACATCCGCCGCTCCGGCCCGCGCCGCCGCAAGCGCCGCCGTCTCGGTCTCGACAAAGCGACGAAACCGGAAATAGGCGGCGATGTCGTCGATACTGCCCAGCGGCTCATATCCTGCGCCCTCCTTGGGCGGACCAACGCTGACGAAAGATCCGGCCCCCCGCTTTGACACAATCAGCCCATCCTCGCGCAAACGGGCAAGCGCCGTGCGCACGACCGGGCGCGACACACCATAATCGCCCGCCAGCTCGTTTTCGCTGGGCAGGCGCTGACCCAGCGAAAAGGTCCCGTTCCGGATTGCGTCAAGCAGTTCGGAATAAACGCTTTCCTCAAGTCGCGTCCCGCCACGCGTCGACCTTGCCCCCTGCGTCTCAGCCATCCTCTTCTCCAGCAGCAGCGCCCTCAGAAGCCTTACAACATATAAAATTAGTTTGACAAGTTGTAAACTCAATGCAGAGTCGAGGCACTGAAAAAGCGCGATTCACGCGCTCAGGGAGGAGAGACATGACCCAACACTGGCGAATTGCATCGCTGGCCACTGCGGCCATCGGCGCCTTGCTCATGCCGCTGGCCGCCGCTGCATATACCGACGCGCCGATGCTGGCCGACAAGGTCGCCGCAGGCGACCTGCCCGAGGTGGACGCCCGCCTGCCCGACCAGCCCGAGGTGATCACGCCGCTGAACGAGATCGGCACATACGGTGGCAAAATCCGCCGGTTCCTGTCCGGCTCGAACGACCACAACTCGATCCTGCGCTTCGTGATGCCCCAAGGCCTGACGCGGTGGAAGCCCGACTTCTCCGGCGTTGTGCCCAACATCGCCGAAAGCTGGGAGGTCAACGAGGACAGTTCCGAATTCACCTTTCACCTCCGCGAGGGCATGAAATGGTCGGACGGTGAACCCTTTACCGCCGACGACATCATGTTCTTCGTCGATGACCTGCTGCAGAACAAGGAATTCTATCCCAACGCCCCGGCCCGTTTTGTCGTCGCCGGAGAGGTCATGACAGCGGAAAAGGTCGACGATTACACCGTCACCCTGAAATTCGCCGCGCCCTACGGCACCTTCCTGACAGAGCTAGCCACACCGCTGGCGCAGGAACCCGTGCTCTGGGCCAAGCATTACTGCCAGCAGTTCCACCCGAAATACAACGCCGACGTCCAGCAGATGGTCGATGCGACCGAGGCCGTCGAGGACTGGCCCAGCCTCTACCGCCTGAAATGCGGTGAGGTCGAGGCGCCGAACCGCTGGGCCAATGCGGAACGCCCGACGCTGGACCCCTGGGTCGTCACCGGCGACGGCTATACCGCCGGGTCCACCCAAGTCATCATGGAGCGCAACCCCTACTTCTGGCAGGTCGACACCGAGGGCAATCAGCTGCCCTACGTCGACCGGCTGCAATGGGGCGTGTCGCAGGACGCTCAGGCCATCCTGCTGGAAGCGATCGCCGGCAACGTCGACATGCAGGCCCGCCGGATCGCGACGCTGGCCAACCAACCGGTGCTGTACCAGAATCAGGACAAGGGCGGGTACAAGCTGTACCAGCGCACCGCAGCGGATTCCAATGACATGGCAATCCACTTCAACCACACGCACAAGGACCCCGAGATGCGGGCCTTCCTGACCAACAAGGACGTGCGGATCGCGCTATCGCTGGGCATCGACCGCGAAGAGATCATCGACATCGTCTACCAGGGCGTCGGTGAACCCTGGCAGATCGGCCCCCTGCCGCAGCACATCCTCTACAACGAGAAACTGGGCCGCCAGCACACCGACTATGACCCGGACCGGGCCAACAAACTGCTGGATGCCGCAGGCTATACCGAGCGCAACGACGACGGCATCCGCCTGTTCCCGTCCGGAGATCCGATCATTTTCAACGTCAACTATCCCGGCGTCGAGGTGCCGCACTGGGGGGACAGCCTTGAGATCATCAAGGACCAGTGGTCACAGATCGGCATCGGCCTGAACTCCAGCAGCGTGGAACGGTCGATCTACTACAACCGCGGCGAAGCCAACGAACATGACTTCATGGTCTGGGGCGCGCCCGGCGGGCTGGACCCGACGCTGAGCCCGCGCGACGTGCTGGCGATCCACCCGCAGGCCTCGTGGTTTGCAATCCCATGGGCGCGCTGGCACCTGTCGGGCGGCGCAGACGGGCAAGAGCCCAGCGAGTCCATGAAAAAGCGGTTCGAGCTGTATGATGACTTCAAGGCCGAGGCCGACCAGGACAAGGCGCTGGACATCTTCCGCGAGATCCACCGCATCGCGGCGGAAGAGTTCGAGATTATCGGCATCACCACCCGGCCCAGCGTCTACGGCGTCGTGAACGCCAAGCTGCGCAATGTGCCCGACGCCCTGCCAGGGTCATGGATGTACCCCGATCCGGGCCCGACCCTGCCGCAGACGTATTTCTACGCGGAGTGATCCGCCGCCGGGGTGCGCAGCCACTGCGCACCCCACCCACCCGACGCGGGCCGCGCGACCGTCGCGGGCCTGACGCAAGAGGTTCCCCATGATCTGGCGCTATATCCTCAAACGGGTCATCTGGATGATCCCGTTCATGTTCGCGGTCTCCGTCGTGGCCTTCCTGCTGATCCAGGCGCCGCCGGGAGACTACCTGACCACCTATATCGCCAAGCTGGGCGAGTCGAACGAGCTTCTGGACCAGGCCTCCATCGACAACCTGCGCGCGCGCTTCGGGCTCGATCAGCCGCTTTACGTCCAATATTTCAAGTGGGTGGCGAACCTGCTGCAGGGCGATTTCGGCATGTCCTTCGAATGGCGACAGCCGGTGTCCGACCTGGTGTGGGAACGCATGGGCCTGACGCTCTGCCTCAGCTTTGCGACGCTTCTGTTCACCTGGGCCGTGGCCTTTCCCATCGGCGTCTATTCCGCCGTGCACAAGTATTCCATCGGCGACTACATCGCCACGACCATCGGCTTCATCGGCCTGGCGACCCCGAACTTTCTGCTGGCGCTGATCCTGATGTATATCGGCGTGGTTCACTTCGGCACCGACGTGGGTGGATTGTTCAGCCCCGAATACCAGAACGCGCCGTGGTCCGCGGCCAAGGTCTGGAACCTGGTCGAACACCTCTGGCTGCCGGTCATCGTGCTTGGCACCTCGGCCACCGCCAGCCTGATCCGCATCATGCGCGCCAACCTGCTGGACGAGCTGAACAAACCCTATGTCGACACGGCGCGCGCCAAGGGCTTGTCGGAGTTTGCCCTCATCATGAAATACCCGGTCCGCGTCGCGCTGAACCCCTTCATCTCGACCATCGGCTGGGTGCTGCCCAACCTGGTGTCGGGCGCCGTGGTGACAGCCATCGTCCTGTCACTGCCAACCGCCGGGCCGCTGATGCTACAGGCGCTGCTATCCCAGGACATGTACCTGGCGGGCGCCTTTGTCCTGCTTCTGTCTTCGCTGACCGTGATCGGCATGCTGATCTCGGACATTCTCCTTGTCCTTCTCGACCCACGGGTGCGCTATGAGTGACTCGACCACGAACACCACGCCCGAAGACGATCCGCACAGCGCGGCGCTTCCGGCGGAAAGCCATGTGCACGACGCCCCGGCCATCGACCCGGACAAGGCACCCGACAAGGTTGCCATCGCCTCGCAATGGCAACTGACCTGGTGGGCCTTCAAACGGCACCGGCTGGCGGTCTTCGCGCTCTGGATCATCGGGCTCTTGTACCTTGTGTCGATCTTTGCCGAGTTCGTCGCCCCCGACGATCCGACGAAACAGAACCGGCGCGCGGTCTATCATCCGCCGCAGATGATCCACCTGATCGACCGCACGGACGACGGCATCCGCCTGCGCCCCTACGTCTGGAAGATGGACCGCCAGCGCGATCCCGCCTCGCTGGCCATCACCTACGTCAAGTCCGATGAAAAGATCTACCTGACGCTGTTCGGACGCGGCCCCGAGTACAAGTTCTGGGGTCTCTGGGACAGTGACCGCCACCTCTTTGCCACGCAGGATCCGCGTGAAAAGTTCTTTGTCTTCGGGGCTGACAGGCTGGGCCGCGACATGTTCAGCCGCATCCTGTACGGAACCCGGATTTCCATGTCGATCGGCCTGGTGGGTGTGGCGATCAGCCTTGTGCTGGGCATCACGCTTGGGGGGCTATCGGGCTATTACGGCGGCCGCGTCGACGCGGTGATACAGCGCATGATCGAGTTCGTGCTCAGCCTGCCGACGATCCCGATCTGGCTGGCGCTGGCGGCCTCGCTGCCACCGGACTGGCCGATCTACCAGCAGTATTTCGTCATCACCCTCATCGTCAGCCTTGTCGGCTGGACGGAACTGGGCCGGGTTGTGCGGGGGCGCTTCCTGGCGATGAAGAACGACGATTTCGTCATCGCGGCCCGGCTGGATGGCGCGTCGGAGGGGCGGATCATTTTCCGGCACATGCTGCCTTCGCTGTCGTCGCATATCATCGCCTCGCTGACGCTCGCGATCCCCCTGATGATCCTGGCGGAAACCGGGCTGTCCTTCCTGGGCCTGGGCCTGCAACCACCGGCAATTTCATGGGGCGTGCTGCTGAAAGAGGCGCAGAATATCATCTCGATCAGCCAGGCGCCCTGGCTCTTCATTCCGGGCGGCTTTGTCGTCGTCGCGGTCCTTGCCTTCAACTTTCTCGGGGACGGCATGCGTGATGCCGCGGATCCATATGGCCACTGACATGCACCCCATCCTGCAGATCCAGAACCTGAACCTGGGATTTTCCATGCGGCAGGGCGTCTTTGACGTGCTGCACGGGATCAGCTTTGACCTTCACCGGGGCAAGACCACCTGCGTCGTCGGAGAGTCCGGTTCGGGCAAGTCCGTCACCGCGCGAACGATCCTGAACATGGTCCCGCCACCGGGCAAGATCAACGGGGGGCGCATCCTGTTCAATCCCGACGGGACAGAGATCGACCTGACCGCGCTGGACCCGCGCGGCCCCGCGATCCGCCAGATCCGCGGCGGACGCATCGCGATGATCTTTCAGGAACCGATGTCATCGCTCTCGCCGGTCCATACCATCGGCAGCCAGATCATCGAGGCCATCCGCCTGCACCGCGACGTGTCGAAGAAAGAGGCGCGCAACCTTGCCATCGAGGTTCTGAAACAGGTCGAGATCCCCAACCCGGACAAGGCGGTGGACCGCTACGCCTTTGAATTCTCGGGCGGGATGCGACAGCGGGCGATGATCGCCATGGCGCTGTCCTGCCGCCCCGACGTGCTGATCGCGGATGAACCGACCACCGCGCTGGACGTGACCACCCAGGCCGAGATCCTCGACCTGATGAAGAACCTCCAGACCGAAATGGGCATGGCGATCATGTTCATCACTCATGACATGGGCGTGGTCGCCGAAATCGCCGATGAGGTCTTGGTCATGGAAAAGGGCCACGTCGTCGAACAGGGCAACATCCACCAGATCTTTGACGCGCCGCAGCACCCTTATACCCGCAAGCTGTTGGGCGCGGTGCGCCGTCTAGAAGAGCCGGCAGCGGCCAAGGTGCGGCCAGCGCAGGACGCGGGCAACATCCTGCGGGTCGAGAACCTGCAACTGCGGTTCGAAAAGAAGGAGGGCTTCTTTCAGCGTGTGACCGACGTGACCCGCGCCGTGGACGGCGTCAGTTTCGACCTCAAACAGGGCGAGGCGCTGGGGATCGTGGGCGAAAGCGGGTCGGGCAAGACCACCGTGGGCCGCTGCATCGCTCGCGTCTACGACCCCAACGCCGGTGTGATCGACTACAACGGTCAGGACCTGATGACCGCAAACAAGGAGGCACTGCGCGACACGCGCAAGCAGGTCCGCATGATCTTTCAGGACCCTTTCGCCTCGCTGAACCCGCGCATGACCGTCAAGCAGATCATCGCGGAGCCACTGGTCGTGAACGGCATCGCCAAGGGGCAGGAGCTGGAGGATCGGGTGGCAAAACTGCTGACCGAGGTCGGGCTGGACCCGGGCATGATGGAACGCTACCCGCATGCCTTTTCCGGCGGTCAGCGACAGCGTATCGTCGTCGCCCGCGCCATCGCGCTGGAACCCCGGCTCGTGATCGCGGACGAGCCGACAAGCGCGCTCGACGTGTCGATCCGCACGCAGGTTCTGGACCTTCTGATGAAACTCCAGGCCGAGATGGGGCTGTCCTTCATCTTCATCAGTCACGACATGGCCGTGATCCGCTATTTCTGCGACCGGGTGGCCGTCATGTACCGCGGCAAGATCGCCGAGATCGGCGAGACCGAGGAAATCATCACCAATCCGCAGCACCCCTATACCAAGGCACTGCTGTCCTCCGTCCCGATCCCCGACCCGAAACTCCGCGGCACCCGCCAGCGCCACAGATACCTGGCCGAAGCATGACAAGGCAGGACCAGCTGGCCCCCGGCATGGCCGAGGCCATCCGCACGCACGAAAGCCTGTCCGACGCCGAGGCCGCGACCTTCTGGGCCGAGGGGGCGGACTGGGTGCCGACCGAAGACACGGACTATACCGGTGCGGCCGGCCAGCCACAGGCGGCCCGCGTCTACCACGGCGCGGCCAAGGGTCCGGTGGCGCTATACATTCACGGCGGCGGCTGGACCGGCGGTTCCATCGCGCTCAACGAGCGTGCCTGCCAGATCATGGCACGAGACAGCGGCTGTACGGTGGTCTCGATCTCCTACCGGCTGGCGCCCGAACACCCCTTCCCGGCCGGGCTACAGGATTGCCGCGCGGCGATCGACCAGTTCTGCGCGCGCTTCGCGGGTCGGCCCTTTGTCCTGTCAGGCGCTTCCGCCGGGGGCAACCTGGCGCTTGCCTTGGCCTTTGACAGACCAGTTCAGGGCCTTCTCCTGTATTACGGTGTCTTCGGCGACGATTTCGAAACGTCCAGCTATCGCCACTATGCCGAGGGATACGGCCTGACACGCGCCCGGATGCAGGAACTGTTCACGCTCTACGACCCGCAGGGGCACCATGCCCACGACCTGCGCCTGTGCCCGCTCAAGGCAACGGACGGCCAGTTCCGTCGCCTGCCGCCCACATGCCTGATCGCCGCCGGGCTCGACGTTCTGCGCGACGACACAACGGCACTGGCCGACAGGCTGAGGCGCCTCGACATCCCCCACAGCCTGCACGTCGAACCCGGCGTGACACATGGCTTCATCAACCGCGGGCGCCTTGTCCCCGCCGCCGACGCCTGCCTGACGCGGGCCGCACGCTTTCTTGCCGATCCGGAGCAGCCATGAAAATCGAGACGATCACCGCCAAGACCTTCCGCCACAAGACACGCATGGTGCGCGACAGTGACGGTCACGGCCACCCCGGACCCGAAAGCGACACGACCTCGGGACTGCTGACGATCACCACCGATGACGGTCACCAGGGCCAGATCGTCACCCGCCCGCAGGACATGGCCGAACCGCTTCTGGACCGTTTCGTGCGACCCAACCTGATCGGGCAGGACCCGCTGTGCACTGAACAGCTCTGGTACAAGGTCTACAAGTGGCAGCGGCTTGGCGGCGGGCTGTTGACCGATCGCGTGCTGGCGGCGGTTGACCTCGCTCTGTGGGATCTCAAGGGCAAGGCCGCCGGCCAGCCGGTCTGGAAACTGCTGGGTGGAGCGCGGCCCAGCATCCTCGCCTATGGCTCGACCATGTGCGGCGACGACCTCGAAAACGGGCTGGCAACGCCCGAGGACTACGCCCGCTTCGCCGACTGGATGGTGAACACACGCGGTTACAAGGCGGTCAAGCTGCACGGCTGGATGCCGCCCATGCCCGGCGCGCCGGACCCGAAAAAGGACTACCAGGCCTGCGCCGCCGTACGAGAGGCGGTCGGTCCGGACGTGCCCCTGATGCTGGACCCGCATCATTTCTACACCCGGACAGAGGTACTCTGGCTGGCCAACAAGCTGGCCGAGCTTGATTTCCGCTGGATGGAAGAGCCGATGGAAGAGGCCTCCATGTCCTCCTACAAGTGGCTGACGCAGAACACGCCCCTGAACATTCTCGGCCCCGAGACCATGACCGGCAAGCACTGGACCCGCGCCGAATGGGTCAAGCACGACGCCTGCGACATCGTCCGCGCCGGGGTCTGGGACGTGGGCGGGATCAGCCCGGCGATGAAGATCGCCAACATGGCCGAGTGTTTCCACATGTCGACCGAAATACACGGCACCGGCGCCGGGAACCTGTCGGTCGCGCTGGCGATCCACAATACGAGCTTCTACGAACGCGGCCTTTTGCACCCCTTCATCGACTATGACGCGCCCAAGGAATATCAGAACCGCATCGACGACGAGATGGACGCCGAAGGCTATGTCCACGGGCGCGATGATCCGGGTCTGGGGCAGGATCTGAACATGGATTACATCGAGGGGAATCTGGTGAATGTCTGACACCCGCATCGCCGATTTGCGCGTCACCCCCATCGCCTTTGCCGACCCGCCGCTGCTGAACAACGCGGGCTGTCACCAGCCCGTCGCCCTGCGCTCGATCATCGAGCTCGAGACCGAGGGCGGCGTGATCGGCCTGGGCGAAAGCTATGGCACCCGTGGCGTGCTGGACGGGCTGGCGGCCCTGGCTCCCTTGCTGCCCGGGCTGGACGTGACCGACCTGAACGGCCTCTGGGCGCGCGCCCGGCAGGCCGTGTCGGGCGGACAAGAGGGCTATTCCGGCGATGACCGGCTTTTGCCGCGCGTCGTCGGCGCGGTAGAGGTCGCCATGTGGGACGCGCTGGGTAAGTCCACCGGGCACCGGGTTTGCGACCTCCTGGGCGGACAGGTGCGGGACGATGTGCCCTTTTCGGCCTATCTCTTCTACAAGTTCGCCGGGCATTCCGGTGCCGCCCCCGATGATTGGGGCGAGGTCCTGACCCCCGAACAGCTCGTGGGCGAGGCGCGGCGCTTCAAGGAGTTGCATGGTTTCGACGCCATCAAGCTCAAGGCGGGCATCCTGCCGCCCGAGGAGGAAATTGAAGGCTTGCGCGCCCTGCGCGCGGCCTTCCCCGACGCGCCGCTCCGGATAGATCCAAACGGCGGCTGGACGGTCGAGACCACTCTGCGCCTCTTGCCCCAACTCGAGGGGCTGATCGAGTACCTGGAGGATCCAACCGTGGGACTCGAGGGCAACGCCCGCGTACAGGCGGCGACGGATATTCCTTTGGCGACCAACATGTATGTCGTCCACCCCAGCCACCTGCCCGCCAACATGGCGCAGGATGCCTTTCGCGTGATCCTCAGCGACCATCACTACTGGGGCGGGCTGCACGCCAGCCGCGAGCTGGCAAGGATCTGTCAGATCTGGGGGCTGGGCCTGTCGATGCATTCGAACTCGCACCTCGGGATCAGCCTCGCCGCTATGACCCACCTGGCCGCCGCCACACCCAACCTGACCTATGATTGCGACACTCATTCGCCCTGGCAGACCGACGAGGTGATCGAGGGCGGCAAGCTGGCCTTCCGCCACGGGCGGCTGCCTGTCCCCGATGGCCCCGGCCTTGGCGTGACGCTGGATCGTACCGCTTTGGCACGCCTTCACCGGAACTACCTCGATGCCGGGATCACAGATCGCGACGACGCCACCGAGATGCGCAAGCACTGGCCGGATTGGCAATTCGGTCGGCCAAAGTTCTGAGCCCGGGCGGGCCGAAACCCGCCAATCACATTTTTTTCATTCTGCCGGTTTCACCGAATCGCCTTTTAGGCGACTCTCGGGATTGATTTTCAATCGGAGTTGGCCATGAAGCGTCCTGGAATTTTCGCTTTGGTTTTGTGCCTGTGCCAGGTTCTGGCCCCCCTGACCGCCGCCCAGCAGGCGGCCGATCCGGCATATGACCCGGGCGCGAGTGCCAGACCCGCGGACCTGCCCCTGCCCGGCAGCCTGCCGCTGATCGACTACGAAAAGATCCTCTTTCCCTGGATCGCCCGGCGCGAATACACCGGGCTGAACTGGAAACGCGACAAACGCTGGCGCGACACCGGGCCGTTCGTCTTCAACATGAGCTTTGGCATCCATCCCGCCGTGCGCATGTACTACTCGCCGGAAATCATCACCTGGCTGGAAGGCGGACGCACAGGCGCCATTCCCGACGGGGCGATCGTCATCAAGGAAATGGTGACCCCACCCGCTGCCCGCTACAACGAACAGCGCGCCGCGCTGGTCGCGCAATACCCGGACGATCCCGCCAGGGTCGACGAGGAACTGACCGACTACGCCTATGACACCGGCGGGCTGAACTGGACCGTCATGGTCAAGGACAGTTCCCTCTCGCACGGCGGCTGGTTCTTCGCCTCGGTCTATTTTGCCGACAAGGACGACATGGCCGCGCGCAAACCGGTCATCGACAGCTTTGAGCCGCCCTACAGCCCGCCCCTGGGCGCAGGCGGCGACGGGATGTGCATGCGCTGCCACGCCTCCGCCGCAGAGGAGCTGATCTTTTCCGCGCTTGAAAACGTCGAGGGCTATCCCGACGACCCGCTGATCTTTCGCGTCGACGAAAGCTGGCGCGACCTGCCCAAGCCGCAGAAACCAGCCTTTGGCGCCGACCTGTCCGAAATGATCACCTCGTATCTCAGCGACGCCCATGATCCCGGCGCGATGCGCGCCGCGCATGTGGCGGCGGCCAAGGCCTCGCCGGTCGAGGTCAACCCGGCCTTCACCGCCATGTTCCCGCCCAGGGACGGGATCGACATCCCGCGGGCACAGCTGCAAACCCTGCCCAGCGAATGGCTGGACCACGTCCCCGCCCGCCCGAACGACACCCAGCACTTCCTGACCTCCGACAATTGCGTCGGCTGCCACGGCGGCCTTGGCGGCGCGCCTTCGGGCGTGACCATGTTCATCAAGACCGGGTCCGAGTACGGCAAGGGTTACAACATCTCGGAATACGGCGAATGGCGTTGGTCGCCGATGGGCCTCGCCGGGCGCGATCCGATCTTCTACGCGCAGCTGGAATCCGAATTCGCCCTGCTGAAAGAAGCCGGCGCCGGCGAGCTGTCGGATAACCTTGGCACCACCTGCCTGTCCTGCCACGGCGCGATGGGGCAACGGCAGCTGGAGATCGACGCCCATGACAACCCGGACCTGGGGCTGGATGGCAATATCTTCAAACCCGACTACGCGCTGCTCCACACGCCGCTGACGACCGAGCAAAAGGACAAGCAGATCGCCGACGGCACCTATGACTACCACGTCTACGGCAACCTCGCGCGCGAAGGCATTTCCTGTTCGGTCTGCCACCACATCGCGCCCCCCGAACGGGCCGAAGGGCAGCCGGACTACAACCCACTGGACACCTACCTGATGAACGGCACCACCGGCGTCTTTCGCATGACCCCGGCGGACAGGCTGATCGGCCCCTTTGCCGATGTCCGCCAGAAGCCGATGGAAAACGCGATGGGCATCACCCCGGTGCATGACGACTACATCAAGGACAGCGAGATGTGCGGCGCCTGCCACACCATCAACCTGCCCAACGTGGACGCCCCCACCGATGCCCCCCTGCCCGGGTTCACCGCCGCCGAACAAGCGGTTCTGAACAAGGCCGCACAGAACGCCGTCAGCTTTCTGTCCGATCAATACGGCGCCACCTACCGCGAACCGCTGGTCAAGTTCCAGCACTCGGTCGAACAGGCCACTTTCCTCGAATGGAAGAACAGCCAATACGCCGACGCGGGCACTGCCCGGTCCTGTCAGGATTGCCACATGAAGGCGAATTTCGAAACGCTGGACGGCAAGATCAAGATCGACAGCCTGACCACGCAGATCGCCTCGATCCAGGACACGAACCTGCCCGACGTGCCCCATGCCCTGCCCCAGGACGAGATAGAGGTGCCCTTCCGCGACAATTACAAGCGGCACAATTTCGTGGGGCTGAATGCCTTCATGGTCGCCATGCTGTCGCAGTTCGACGAGGAAATGGGTCTGGGCCCCAAGGACCCGATGACCTACGCCACGAACGGCGCCCAGCTTTCGATGGACACGATGGCCCTGCAGGCCCGCGACGAGACGGCCGATGTGAAGATCGAGAGCCTGACCGGCGCAGACGGCACCCTGACGGCCCTCGTGACCGTCGACAACAAGACCGGCCACCGCCTGCCCTCGGGCGTCGGGTTCCGCCGCGCCTTCCTGGAGGTCCGCGTGACCGATGCGACGGGCAGGCAGATCTGGTGTTCGGGCTGTTCCAACGGCGCGGGCGTCATCATGGGCCCGGACGGAGAGCCGCTGAAGACGGAGTTCCTCGACTTCATCCCCGAAGGCGCGACGGAGGCCCTGTATCAGCCGCATCACGACCTGATTGACGACCAGACCCAGGTGCAGATCTATGAAGAGCTGACCCAGAACGCGAACAAGCAGTTCACCACCAGCTTTGTCCACCGCGTCTACCACCCCAAGGACAACCGGCTGCTGCCCTGGGGCGCCGCGAAACCGGGGACCGAGGCCTTTGAGAAAAGATTCGGTGCGTCGGAGGTGACCGCCGCCTTCATGAAGGCCACGATGCCCGAGGGCCGCGCTGAACACGACGCCGGGGTGATGGCGGGCAAGGATGAGCTGACCTACAAGATCACCCTGCCCGATGGCGTCGATCCCCAGAGCGTGACCGTGCACGCCACGCTCTATTCGCAGGCCATTCCGCCCTACTACCTCAAGCAGCGTTTCGAGACCGCCCCGGACGGACCGGCGACGCAACGTCTGTATTACCTTGCCAGCCGGCTCAAGACCGAGGGCACGCTGATCGAGAACTGGAAGCTGAAGATCCAGGGCGACACCGCGCAACTGCCATGACACCCGCTGTTCCGCTCCGCCTGGCGTTGCGGCATGATAAGACAGTCCCGGCCAGGGTACTGGCCGGGGCGGCGGTCATGGATGGATTGGCAGATTGAATTTCAAGAGTTTC
Source organism: Mameliella sp. MMSF_3455 (assembly GCF_030733205.1). Classification (GTDB taxonomy): domain Bacteria; phylum Pseudomonadota; class Alphaproteobacteria; order Rhodobacterales; family Rhodobacteraceae; genus Antarctobacter. The sequence goes on along the minus strand of NZ_JASHJL010000008.1, from coordinate 4,462 downwards.
GGGTGGGTGGCCGCCCTTCTGGCGGCGATCTGGGTTGTGGAGGCGGTCAACCTCCTGACGGGCAACGCGGTGAACGGCTGGCTGGGCCTCAGACCACGGTCGCTGGGCGGGCTGGACGGAATCGTCTTCATGCCGGTCCTGCACGGTTCCGTCGCCCATGCCGCGGCCAATACCGCGCCGCTGGCGGTGCTGGGCGCGCTGCTGGTCATCACCGCGCGCTCGGTGGCGCTCATGGCCTCGCTGCTGATCGTGATCCTCGGCGGCCTCGGCGTCTGGGTCTTCGGCAGTTCCGCGATCCATGTCGGCGCCTCGGGGCTGATCTTTGGCTGGTTCGGTTTCCTGGTGGCGCGCGGACTTGTCGAAAGACGCCTTGTCCCTGTGCTGGTGGCTGTCGGCGTGGCCGTGGTCTACGGCACGATGATCTGGGGCGTTCTGCCAGGCCAACCCGGCGTCAGCTGGGAATCCCATTTCTTCGGCGCGCTGGCAGGCATCGCCACGGCCAGGGCCCTGCGCGGGGCGGCCTGATCCGCCAACCGGCACAACTGAACGCAAAATGGCGACCCCGGCAGGATTCGAACCTGCAACCTGCCCCTTAGGAGGGGGCTGCTCTATCCAGTTGAGCCACGGGGCCGTCTGCGCCTCCTTACCCTGCCGCGCGGCGCTTGTCATCCCGGATGGTTGCAGAGCATACCGCTCTTGCGCAGCGCCCTGATTGCGATAACGTACCCCCATCTCACGAAAAGGACTTGCCCTTGGCCGCCGACGACTCCCGCCCGCTTACCCTTCGCGATGTCTCCGAGGCATCCGGCGTCTCGGAAATGACCGTCAGCCGCGTGTTGCGCAACCGCGGGGACGTCAGCCAGGCGACCCGTGAGAAGGTGCTCGAGGCGGCCAAGACGCTGGGCTATGTGCCCAACAAGATCGCGGGCGCGCTGGCCAGCCAGCGGGTGAACCTGGTCGCGGTCATCATCCCCAGCTTGCGCAACATGGTCTTCCCCGAGGTCCTGTCGGGCATCTCCAGCGTGTTGGAAGAGACAGAGTTGCAGCCCGTCGTCGGTGTCACCGACTACCTGCCCGAAAAGGAAGAGCGCGTCCTTTACGAGATGCTGTCGTGGCGGCCGTCGGGTGTGATCGTGGCGGGCCTCGAACACACCGAGGCCGCGCGCGCCATGCTCAAGGCCAGCGGCATCCCGGTGGTCGAGATCATGGACACCGACGGCAAACCGATCGATTGCGCGGTGGGCATCAGCCACCGCAGGGCGGGCCGCGAAATGGCCCGCGCGATCCTGAAACAGGGCTATCACAACATCGGCTTCATGGGCACCAAGATGCCGCTGGACCACCGGGCGCGAAAGCGCTTCGAGGGCTTCACCGAGGCGCTCGCCAAGGAAGGCGTCGAGGTCATCGACCAGGAATTCTATTCCGGCGGATCCGCACTGGCCAAGGGCCGCGAGATGACCAAGGCCATGCTGGAACGGGAGCCGGAACTCGATTTCCTCTATTATTCCAACGACATGATCGCGGCGGGCGGGCTGTTGCACCTGCTGGACGCAGGCATCGACATCCCCGGCCAGATCGGGCTTGCCGGGTTCAACGGGGTCGAATTGCTGGACGGTCTCCCGCGCAGGCTGGCGACGATGGATGCCTGCCGGGCGGAAATCGGTCGCAAGGCGGCGCAGATCATCTCGGGCCGTGTCGACAACCCCGAGGCCGAGTTTGAGCCGATCATCGAACTGGCGCCCAAGCTGGACTACGGCGACACGCTGAAACGGCGCTGATCACAGGGCACGCCCGCGGGGGCGTCGCCCCCTATCCCGCCGCGCCGGCGCGTTCCACGATGGCAATGGCCTCGGCCACCGCATCCGCGATGTCCATTTTCGATGTGTCCAGCGTGACCGCATCCTCGGCCGGTTTCAGCGGCGCGTCGGCCCGGTTCATGTCGCGCTGATCGCGCGCAAGCACATCCGCCAGCACCTCGTCCTGCGTGATCTCGTGCCCCGAGGCCGCCAGCTCGCGCCAGCGCCGCTCGGCCCGCACCTCGGCACCCGCGATCACGAACAGCTTGGCCTCCGCCTCGGGACAGATCACCGTACCGATGTCGCGACCGTCCAGCACGGCGCCCCCGGACCGCCGGGCAAAGGCGCGCTGCACGTCGACCAGCGCCGCGCGCACCTCGGGCAGCGCCGCCACCTTCGAGGCCGCCTGCGCCACCTCCGGCCCGCGCAGATCCTCGGCATCCAGCCCGGTCACGTCCAGCCCCTGCGCCGCCTCCAGCGGCGGCACGCCCAGCAGCATCTGCCGTCCGACCGCCCGGTACAGCAACCCGGTATCCAGATGCGCAAAGCCGAAATGCGCCGCAAGCCGGCGCGCGATGGTGCCCTTGCCGCTGGCGGCGGGGCCGTCGATGGCGATGGTAAAGCTCACGCGATCACCTGTGTCGTCATGTCGGGGTCAGCGCCATCGGCACAGGGCAGCCCGCCGCCGATGTCATAGTAATCGCCCTTGTCGGCGCAAAAGATATGCCCGGCCAGGCGCAGCCCGGTCGTCCCGTCCAGGGTCCCGGCAAAGATCGACAGATGCGTGCCCGGCCCGTCCCAGAACAGGTTGCTGCCGCAGGTCCCGCAGAACCCGCGCCGCGCCATGTCGGAGGATCCGTACCAGGTCACCTCGCCTTCGATGACCACGCTGTCACGCGGCGCAGAGGTCGCCGCCACATGATGCCCCGAGGTCTTGCGGCACTGGCTGCAATGGCAGGCGATCACCGGGCGCAGCGCCCCGCTCACGCGGTAGGTCACCGCCTTGCAGAGGCAACCCCCCGTCACTCCCGCCGCAGCCTGCATCGCACACTCCCTCTCGATCCCTCCCGAGGCCTAGCAAGAGCGCGCCCCGGGGAAAAGCCCCAGCTGCCCCGCCTCAGTCGCGGGTGATCTCGGTCCCAAGGCTGCCCATCAGCGTCTCGAAGATCGGGAAACTGGTGGCGATCGGCCCACCGTCGTCCACGCTCATCGGCCTGGTCGAGGCAAAGCCCATGACGAGAAAGGACATGGCGATGCGATGGTCCAGGTGGCTTTCGACCGTCACGCCGCCCGCGACATTGCCATGCCCGCGACCCTCGACCGTCCACCAGTCCTCGCCTTCCTCGACGTGGACACCGGCGGCCCGCAGCCCGGTCGCCATCGCGTCGATCCGATCGCTTTCCTTGACACGCAGTTCCTTGACACCCGGCATATGCGTGCGCCCCTCGGCAAAGCTCGCCACCACCGACAGCACCGGGTACTCATCGATCATGCTGGCGGCGCGTTCGGCGGGCACCTCGATCCCCTTCAGATCGGGCGAGAAACGCGCCCGCAGGTCTGCCACGGGTTCGCCACCTTCTTCACGCATGTTCTCGAAGGTCAGATCCGCGCCCATCTCCTGCAAGGTAAAGAACAGCCCCGCCCGGGTCGGGTTCAGCCCGATATTGGGCACCAGCACGTCCGACCCTTCGGTGATGATCGCCGCGCAGACCGGGAAGGCCGCCGACGAGGGGTCGCGCGGCACGACGATGGTCTGCGGTTTCAACTCTGGCCGGCCCTGCAGGGTGATGACCCGGCATTCGTCCGTGACCTCGGTCGAGATCGTGGCGCCGAAACCCGCCAGCATCCGTTCCGAATGGTCGCGGGTCGCCTCGCGCTCGATCACCACGGTCTCGCCCGGTGCGTTGAGCCCGGCCAGCAGCACCGCCGATTTCACCTGCGCCGAGGGCACCGGCACCTCGTAGCGCACCGGCAAGGGATCGGCGGCGCCGACGATGGTCATCGGCAACCGCCCGCCGGACCGGCCATAGGCCCGCGTCCCGAACAACGCCAGCGGATCGGTCACCCGCGCCATCGGGCGCTTGTTCAGGCTGGCGTCGCCGGTGAAGGTCGCCACGATGGGCGAGGTCGCCATCGCCCCCATGATCAGCCGCACCCCCGTCCCCGAGTTGCCGCAGTCGATCACGTTCCCCGGTTCGCCAAAGCCGCCGACGCCCACGCCATGCACATGCCATGTGTCGTCGATCTTCTCGACCTGCGCCCCAAAGGCCTGCATCGCCTTGGCGGTGTCCAGAACGTCCTGCCCTTCCAGCAAGCCGGTCACTTTCGTCTCGCCCACCGCCATCGCGCCCAGGATCAGCGAACGATGGGAAATAGACTTGTCGCCGGGCACATGCGCCTCGCCCGTCAGGGGGCCGGAGGCACGCGAAGTCATCGGGATCGGGGCGCCGTGGGCGGACATGGGGCGGTCTCCTGCAAAATCGTCGCCGCCTGATAGCAAGCGGCACCCGCAAGGTCCATCACACTCGTGCAACGCCGCGCCCCTGTTTCTTCTCTCGGAAAATACTCCGGGGGTGAAGGCCGCAGGCCGAGGGGGCAGCGCCCCTTGTTCGGCCGTCATTTGCTTCCCCGCGCGTGCTGTTTCGCTGCGTGATCAGCATTTTACG
>NZ_JASHJL010000089.1 GCF_030733205.1 Mameliella sp. MMSF_3455 | reverse complement strand
CGACACGCAGCATGAAACCTAAACCCGATACACCTTAGAAACGCTGCAAACCTGTCCGAAAAGATGGGACCACTTCAAACATCACCACGGTGGAAGTTGCGATCATCAAAAAGAATCGTGTGTAGTGCATAGGCTGGGCTCCCTTCGATAAAGGTTCACCAGGTTAACGACCTTCCTGCGCCGGATAGTTCCGCAGCCCGCCGAGATCGCAAAAAATGCGTGATTTTCCGGGAACAAACCGGTCGCGTGAGCGGTTCTCACGCAAATGTGACTCCCCTTCCAAGCGGCGCTCTCGTGTTTTGGAATGGCACAAAAAAAGGAGTCCCAATGAAACAATTCAACCGTCGAACGTTACTCGTCGCCGGGACGGCGGCACTGGCCATGCCCCGGTTGGCGCTGGCGCACAAAGTCACGCTGCCCGATCGCTTCAACCCCACGGCAGTCCAGACCGGCCGCACGGACTGGCTGCCCGGGGAAATCCACGTCGTGCCAGACGAATTCCACCTGTTCCTGATGGGACAGGACGGGGCGGCGATCCGCTATGGAGTGGGCGTCGGGCGCAAGGGGTTATACGAGACCGGTGTCTTCACCGTCGCGCGCAAGGCCAAGTGGCCGTGGTGGCGCCCCACCCAGTCGATGATCCGCCGCGATCCGGGGAAATACGCCAAGTACAAGAACGGCTTGAAGGGCGGTCCGAACAACCCGCTGGGCGCGCGGGCGCTGTACCTGTATGATGATCAGGGGCGTGACACCTACCTGCGCATCCACGGCACCAACGCGCCTTCGACTATCGGCAGCGCCGTATCGAACGGCTGCGCGCGGCTGACCAACGAGCACGTCAAGGACCTATACGACCGGGTCGAGATCGGCGCCCGCGTCACCCTGCATCCCAAGGTGACGACAGCGTGAGCCGCCGCCTCTCGGGTTGAACACCGGCGCGCGGTATTGGAAAACCCGTCCGGGACGACCGGAGGACCTCGCGATGCAGATGACCAGACGACAGGCGCTGACCCTGATGGCGGCAACGGTGGCGACACCGGCTTTGTCGGCCCCACGCCGCATCACCCTGCGCCCCGAAGCCGTTGAGACCATGGTGGCCGGACACCGACTGCCGATGCTGGCCTTCAACGGGCAGGTGCCAGGCCCCGAGATCCGCCTGACGCAAGGAGAAGCCGCGCATATCCGGCTGGAGAACGGTCTGCGCGACGGGGCCTTGGTGCATTGGCACGGGCTGCGCGTGCCCAACCGCATGGACGGCGTGAACGTGCTGACTCAGGACGTGGTAATCCCGGGCGAAAGCTTTGACTACAGGTTCGACGTGAGGGATGCGGGAACCTACTGGTACCACTCGCATTATCTGTCCTACGAACAGGTCAGCCGGGGCCTCTTCGGGGCCTTCATCGTCGAGGAACGTAACCCGCCCGAGGTCGACCACGACATTACGGTGCAGTTGTTTGACATGCTGCTAGGTGTTCAGTCCCGGCATCTGGTGGATCGGGTTGAGGATGAACCGATCTGGCTCTGATGTCCAGATTTTACAGATGTATTCGTAGGGCGAGAGGCCGCTCAGCGTCTTGAGCCTTCGGGCAAAGTTGTAGGCTGCCAGGAAGTCCGCGAGGTGCGTTCGCAGCTGATCGTGGGTTTCGTAGTAGAAGCGTTTTACAGTCGCGTCCTTGATTGTTCTGTTCATTCGCTCAACCTGACCATTGGTCCACGGGTGGTTGGGCTTGGTCAGTCTGTGCTCGATTCCGTTGGCCTCGCAGATCATGTCGAAGCGCATTGGCCGCGAATGGATGGTGTTCCGGTTCTGGGGCTGCTCGGCGAACTGGATGCCGTTGTCAGTGAGAATGGTGTGGACCTGATAGGGCACGGCTTCGAGCATATGCTGAAGGAACTCCCAGGCCGTCTTTCTGTCAGCCGTTGCAATGAGTTGAGCGACGGCGAACTTGGCCGTTCGGTCTATGCCCACAAAGAGATAGAGCTTGCCTTCCGCTGTCTGCACCTCGGCGATGTCGATATGGAAGAACCCGATGGGGTAGCGCTTGAACTTCTGGCGCTTGGGCTTGTCTCCCTCGACATCCGGCAGGCGCGAGATGCCATGACGCTGCAGGCACCGATGCAGCGCCGACCGTGTCAGGTGCGGGATCGAAGGCTGAAGGGCATATAGGCAGTCGTCCAATGGAAGGAGCGTGTGCCTTCGGAAGGCTACGACAGCCGCCTCCTCAGCCTCAGACAAGACGGTGGACCTCGGTTCCGAAGGCCCGGTCTTCATGTCCTCAACCGTCGCCCGCTTCCGCCACTTCGCAACTGTCTTGGGATTGATGCCCAGCTCCCGGCTCAACTGCGCGAGCGAAGCTTGCGATCGCTGTATTGCAGCTCTGACGGCGTGCGTTGTCGTGGCGCTCCCGTGACGAACTTGTCCCATGCTGCTTCCTTCCATTCCTGCGAAAGGATCACACCATCAAACCGTGGGATCAAACACGGGATTATCTTCATCAATCGTAATGGCTTGCGATGGCGGGACGCACCCAAGGAGTACGGCCCACACAAGACCTTATACAATCGCTGGAAGCGATGGAGCGACACGGGCATCTTCGCCCGGATGATGGCCGGCCTGGCGGCTGACCACGGCGAACAGAAGACCGTGATGATTGATGCGACCTACCTCAAAGCCCACCGGACAGCGACCAGCATGGGCGTGAAAAGGGGGGCGTGGCTGCCTGATCGGGCGCACCAAAGGCGGCATGAACACCAAACTGCACGCCATCTGCGACAGCCATGGGCGGCCTCTGAACTTGTTCGTCACCTCCGGTCAGGTCAGCGATTACATCGGCGCACGGGCGCTTCTGAACAGCCTGCCACGTGTCGATTGGCTCCTTGGAGATCGCGGCTATGACGCCGACTGGTTCCGAGAAGCCTTGGAAGACAAAGGGATACGCGCCTGTATCCCAAGTCGAAAGCAGCGCAAGAAAACTGTGTACAAAAATCAGTCCGATAATCTGATGGATTGGATGCCCCTCCTGTCGGTTCATAATGGGACCGTAGTGGCCATGACGGCCGTGAAAGGAGGGTAAAACAATGGAAAACATACACATTTTGGGTGTTGATTTGGCCAAGCGGACGTTTGCCATCTGCGCGACCGATAAGAACGGTTATGTAATTCATAGGAAGAAGTTGACGCGCCCGCCGTTTCACAAAACCCTGTCCGACATGTCTCCCTGTATCGTCGCGATGGAGACCTGCAGGTCAGCTCACTACTGGGCGCGGATTGCGCAAGCTGCCGGCCATGAGGTTCGTCTGATCCCAGCTCTGTACGTCAAACCGTTTGTCAAACGCCACAAGAACGACTCCATCGACGCCGAGGCAATCGTTGAAGCGGCTGTGCGCCCGTCGATGCGATGCGTCCCCGTGAAGAGTGGAAGCCAGCAGGCGCGCGCAATGCTCTTCCGGACGCGGGAAATCTTTGTGCGTCAACGGACCCAGCTCATTAATTCGGTTCGGGCACACCTTGGCGAGTACGGCATCGTGCTTCCACAACAGCGCCGCAACGGTCGCGCTTTTGCATCTCGCTGCCGCGACGAACTGGATGGCGCGCCGCCGGAAGTTGCCGACATGGTCCAAGCGTATTTGCGGCAAATCGAAACGCTCGACTTCGAGGTAGCCGCGCTCGAGGTGAAGATACGAAAAGGTGCGATCAAGAACGCTGAAGCCCGACGAATGCAGACCATGCCCGGCATCGGCCCAATGTCGGCGATGGCGATCCAGGCGTTCTGCCCTCCCCTCGAAAACTTTCGTAAAGGCCGAGATTTCGCCGCTTGGCTTGGCCTGGTGCCAAGACAGCATTCGACCGGCGGAAAAGATCGGCTGGGCCGAATTACCAAGATGGGTCAGCGAGACGTGCGAAAGCTCCTAATCATCGGTGCAATGTCGGTCATCAGCGCAAGCCACCGCAAAGGATATTGCGACGACCCCTGGCTCGCGCATATGCTCTCAAAGAGGCCGCGCATGGTTGTGGCTGTCGCATTGGCCAACCGCATGGCCCGACGTTAGAGGTGGTCCTGAGTTTTCGACCAGTTTGCCGCCGGGCTAAGCTATAGCATCGGTTTCATTTCAGGCGGCAATC
>NZ_JASHJL010000088.1 GCF_030733205.1 Mameliella sp. MMSF_3455 | reverse complement strand
GTCACTGCAACCGCAAGGGGGGAGATCTTGGCCACGTCGATGCCGCGCGCAGCCCCTTGAACCGACGCCTGATTGGCACGGAGGACTGGGCCGAGAGAGTCCGCGACGAGATCGAGGACATGCGGCTTGCAAATTTTGCGGCGGAACTGGCCAAGCTGAAGAAGCGCCGCCGTGTGACGGAGATGCAGGCGCGCATCGCCGAAGGCCCCAGGGATCCCTGGCGCGCAACGCGTCACGGGCCGCTCAGGGAAATCATCCTCACCGCCAACCGCAAATGGTTAGAAGCATTCGACACGGAGTCGATTGACGATCTGTTCGGAGATCGCCGCGAAGATCGTTTCGAAGCCCTCGCCAAGTCCTGGCTGACAGCACAGTTCGGAGAGGACGTGGTCCACGCACGGGCCGATCTCGACGAGGAGGCCTATCACATCCATGCGGTGATCGTGCCGCGCGCGACCACCAGGGACGGTCGACGCATGCTGCAGCCGTCGAAACACGAGATGATCCGCGACTATGAAAAAGCGCAGGACAGCGTGGGGACGTGGTTCGCCGACCTGGGCCTCGTTCGCGGTGAGAAACGCGCCGCCGCCATTCGCAAAGCCCGCCAGGAGAATGCCGCCCGACGTGCAGACGAACCGAAACAGGACGTACCCAAACACCGCCAGCATGTCAGCCCTCGCGACTGGCGACGCCAACAGGAGGCGGAACTGGCAGACAGGGAAAGATGTATCACGGCCCGCGAGAGCGACGCGGACACCGTGATTTCCATCGCGCGCTCCGTGGCCCGGGGCGAGACCGAGGTCGCTGAAATCGATGAATCGCGGGCCGCGGGTCCCCGCGAGCGTGCTGCCAGGAAACTCTTTGGACGGGTGCTGGACCGGCTCAGCGAACGCGCGAGGCAAGGTGCCCGCGCCGAATTGGAAAGCGCATTCAATCAGATCCGGGCAGCCGACACCGCACTGGTAGAAGCGGCCAGACACCTCTCTCGGCAAGCCCGCACTGGGATCGCCGCAGCCCGCCCACCCATTGCGGCCGCAATCGCCAGACTGCCGAGCCTGCTCCAAAGACGAGATCGGAGGGAGGATCGCGACCCGCGCGACTGATCAGGGACTCAAACCTTCGAAAGAATTCTTGGCACCCGGAGGCAGGACCCGATTTCCCCGTCAGCCGCCATGCCCTGATCGACAGGCAGGCGGCTACTCTCCGGCGCATCCGCGTCAACGAACCAACACATGCCACCAAAGGAAACAGCATGAAACAACCCAAAAAGATTACCGCCCAGCACCTGGCTGTCATCAGCCAGATTGCCGAAGCCGTCACACAAGGCGAAGCACATGAAGCCCTGCGCCAGACGACCCAAGCAAGGTTCGACAAGGTTCTCACCGAACTCTCCCGCCAGCCGGCACTGCTCAGCGGCTTCTTTGCAGCGGTCGAACTTGCCGCAACCGCCAAGACCGCCGCACTGATCACGACGCATCACATGCGTCCCGCCGAGGTCACTCGCCTCGTCGAAGACCGAAAGGCCGAAATCGCTGCCGAGAAAGAAGCCCGCAACGCCGCAAAGAAAAGCCTGACCAAATAACGTCACGCCCCCAACAAGCCATGATCAAGGCGCGGGTCCAAACCCGCGCCTTTTTCTTTGGGCTGCGAAAGGAGCTTTTTCCACAGGTGCAACAGGAGCCAATGCCGAACTGTGAGCTACTCCCCGTCTCTTGGACAGGATCTGGCGTAATTTAAGCTACGCGTTGCACCTGCTGATCGGGTTGGTTGGTGGCATTTCTCTGCCAATAGGCCAGCGCCGGAGGCTTGCCGCCGAGGGCTGAGTGAGAGCGCTTGTGGTTGTACAAGGTCATCCATTTCCGGATGGCCGCCATTGTCGACGATCTGATTTGCACGCGCGAGCTGATTCACACTGCCGAGTTCCTGCGTGACTGGCAGTCCGGTATCGCAATCTCTTCCGCCATCGGTCAGTGGAAGGCGGTGCCCGCCGGCGTCGGAATTGGCATTCCGCACGATTTCTTGACGGCGGACGCGCCAGACCTGGTCCGGCTGTTTCCGGACCTGAGTGTCAGCCGGACCTACTGGATAGCCTGGCACGGAACCTGCGCGTCGCGCGCCGGGGAAAGGCGGTGATCAACCTTCTCGACCGGATGGCCCGTGAAGAGCAGTTCGGCCCCGGTGTTACGCATCCCGCTCCATGATCCACTTCACCTCTGGCGCGGGCACGAAGCGCCAGTTGCGGCGCGGACCGGCCATGACGTTCAGATAATACATCTCGAACCCGTAGGGCGCGCCGCAAGGATGGTGGCCGCGCGGCACCAGCACCACGTCGCCGTCCTTGACCGCCATGGTTTCATCCAGACCGCCATCGTCGGTGTAGACACGCTGAACGCCAAAACCGTCGCCGGGATTCAGACGGTGGTAATAGGTTTCCTCAAGGTAGGTGATGCGCGGGAAATCATCCTCATCGTGGCGGTGGCTGGGATAGGACGACCAATGGCCCGCCGGGGTAAAGACCTCGGTCACCAAGAGTGAATCACAGTAATCTTCTGCTTCCATCGCGATGTTGTTGATGTGGCGGGTGTTGGCACCCTTGCCGCGTTTGGTGAGCGAAATGCCGTCCGGTCCGATCCGCCGCGGCGCATGGCCCCCTTTGCCAGGAGCCGAGCAGACCGCAAGCACGCAATCGGTTTCCGCCCTGGCCTCCCACTCGGTCCCGTCCGGCAGGTAGAGACAATGTGGCGGCGACTTCTCGAACACGTTCATGCGCTCGCCCAGAATGCCCCAGTCCTGCCCGGCTCCGATAATCCGCGCCTTGCCCTCGACCAAGACGAGGATCACTTCGCGGTTCCCAGTCAGTTCGGCTGCGGTATCACCCGCACGCAGATGATAAAGCGAAAATCCGACGTAACGCCATCCGGCGCTTTCGGGCGTGATCTGGTGCACTTTGCCGCGGGAGCCAAAGGGTTTGCAGAGCAGGTTGGGCATTGAGGGACTCCTCAGCTTGCGATTGTCAGGCCGGAACGGTTGCAGATCTTGACGATATGGTCATAGCCGAGCTTCGAGTATTCGAACGGAGGCGCCTTTGCCGGGTCCTGTTCTGCCTCGACGACGATCCAGCCGGTGTAATCCATCGCCTTCAGCTTGTCGGTCACCGCCTGGAAGTCGATACAGCCCTCCGGATCGCCCGGCACCGAGTAGACGCCTGACGCCACGCCGTCGAGAAAGCTTTTGTCTTCCCTGTGGACCCAGTCGAGCACGGGCGGACGCACGTCCTTGAAGTGCACGTGGTGCACCCGGTGGCCCCATTTATCCAACACCGCCACCGGGTCCGCCCCGGCAAAATGCAGGTGCCCGGTGTCATAGAGCAACATCAGATCATCGGTGGACCCTTCCATCAACCAATCGATATCCTCGGCGTCCTGCACGATGGCGCCCATGTGGTGATGATAGCTGAGGCCGGTGCCCTTGCCGCGCGCCCATTTCGCCACTTCCGACAGCTTGGCGCCATAGGCCATGACCTCGTCGCGCGTCAGCTTGGGCCGTCGCGAAACGGGGATGTCCTGCGCCCCTTGAATGGTGTTGGAACACTCGGCGTAGACGATGCAGGGGGCGTTCAGGGCGGCGAATTGTTCGACCTGTTCGCGGATCGCTTCCTTTTCGGTCTCGATGTCATTGACCAGCAGGTTGCCCGAACACCAGCCGCCGCAAAGCGCCACGCCATAGCGGTCAAGATAGGCGCGCAGACCTTCCGTGTCCGCAGGCATCCGGCGACCGCGTTCGACGCCGGCATAGCCGATCTTCGCCGCGTCCTCCATCGCGCCCTCGGTGGTGTAGTCCCTTGTCAGATCCGGAAGGTCGTCATTCTGCCAGGCGATCAGGGAAATGCCGATCTGCACAGCCATCAGTCGACCCTCTGCAATTTCTTCTTGGCCTCGTAATTGGCGCGGGCGTTGTTCACCTCTTCGCGCGCGGACACCTCGGGGACACCGACATCCCACCATGTCCCGCCAGGTTCGGTGGAGGGATACGGATCGGTGTCGATCACGACGACATAGGGTTTCTTGTGCTCACCGCGTTTTGCCAGGGCCGACTCCAGCTCGGCAATCGAGCCGACCTTGACCGATATTGCCCCCATCGCCTCGGCGTGTTTGGCAAAGTCGATGTTGGAGTTTTCGCCGCCGATCGCGTGGTCCAGCAGGTTGTTGAA
>NZ_JASHJL010000087.1 GCF_030733205.1 Mameliella sp. MMSF_3455 | reverse complement strand
GACGGTAAGAAGCGGAACGGGATACCCAGTTCGGACCGGAGCACCTCGAAGTGCGTGCCATTGATCGGGACCCGCCCACCGGCTGACTTCATCAGGGCGCGCAGCCGTAAAACCGCTGCACACAGAGACGCCGAATACATGGCCGCGACCGACCAGATTGCCGGACCCGAACAAAGCTCTTGCCAAGGGGCCATCCATACACGGTCCGAGAGACAATGGCGAACGACCAAGCGGCGAGATGCGGCGCTCCGGGTGATGCGGGATCATGACATCTCGCAGCGCCGGGCGTGTCGGCTTGTCCACTGCCCGGCAGGGCATTGCGCAGCAATGTCCCGAGAGGGGGGGGCGATCCCAAGACAGTCCGGCGAGAACGCCCGCCCGACTGTGCCAATATCCGCAAGGAAATGCAGGAGATCGCTGGCAAACCGCAGCAAAACGCCTTCATCGAAAGCTTCAACGGCAGCCTGCGGGACGAGCTGCTCAACGAGGAGATCTTCGACACCCTGGACGACGCACGGCGCAAGCTGGCCCTCTGGCGCTACGACTACAACGCGGTCAGGCCACACTCGTCCCTGAACAACAAAACGCCACAGCAAGCGCGCCGAGCGCTTGAGCAATTTGAGGGCTCCGCGCCCGGCGCGCTTGCGCCAGACGGAGAAGCCGAATACCCAGATCCAACCTGCAGACTCTCGTTATGAATGAGGGGGACCGGCAAGGGGCAGGTCAGTCGTTTTGAAGGAGACGGCGCACTTTAGCACAGCGGTCCGCTTCGTCCGCAGACTGTGGGATCGGCGTCTTCTGCGAGCAGGGCCAGCTTCCCGAGGTATGTCGCACCGTGCCCATAGGCCTTTGACCGCGCGCGGGCGAGGATGTCGTCCAACAAGGCCCGGAAGAGGATTGTCGCGGCCAGCGGATGATCATGTTCCAGAAGCGCCGCCACTTTGGGCAGGATGTGCCAATCGCCACCGTCCCAGCGGTCTGGATGCATCACGATCAGCTTGGCCGCCAGATCCGTCCGGGGCCAGTCGAGAAAGAACCGCAAGGCCGCCTCGGGCATAGCCTTTTCCAGGGCATAGGCATGGGCGTGGTCTTCGGCCTCGACATCCTCGAAGTCCGGCAATTGGTCGAGGTAGTCCCGCAGGATCTCGGCGGACAGCGTGGTCTCGAAACACTGCCAGCGCAGGGCCTGCGCGGCAGGTACGTCGCCCAGGGCCTCCAGGATGCGCGCCTCCAGGCTGACCCGCGGCGGGGACATGTCCCCTTCACCCTCATCAAACGCGCGCCGCCCCGGCTTGCGCACCCACTCCAGCGCCTCGGCGCTGCGCCCGGCCTCAAGAAGCTGCGCCGCGATCCCCAGGGTGTCCTGCATGTGCGGGCGCTTTGCCGATTCCAGCGCGATGAGCAGATCGAGATCCCCCCGCGCCCTGGCGATGGTCTGGCGCATCTCGCCCCATTGCGAGGTCATGGAGTAAAACCAGCCCTCCGGCGCGCGCAACGCTTCCTCGGCCTGCCGCTCGGCGATGACCTCTTTCAGGTCGGCATCCCAGCGCGCCAGGCTGTCTTGCGGCAGATGCGGCACCACGGCGGTGGTGACTTCGGCCAGATAGCCATGCGTGCTTTCGCCCAGGGCCGTCATGATCTTCTCGGGCAGCTGATCCGCCTCCGCGGGTGTCAGTCGCGGGGCCAGGTCGCCGATCGCCGCGATCGCCTGGTAATAAATGTCCTGAACACGGCCCGAAGAATCATCGACGCGCTCGAACACCTGTTCATGCGTGGCGATGAAACGCAGCAACCGGTCCACGGCCAACGCAGGCGCAGCGGCGCCCAGCTCGGAGGCAAGGGTATCGGTCAGGTTGCGCAGATCCTCGGCAAAGGCGCGGGCCTTGTCCCATTCGATGAAACTCTTCGCCCGCGCCAAGCCGGAAAGCCGCCGGTCAACCAGCTTGGCGATAGCCTGCGGCCCCGACTTGCCGGCCAGCGCTGCCTTGACCTGCCGCCGGAACCCGGCGTTGCGCTCTGCTTCGTCCAGCACCAACTTCGCGAGCTTCTCGGCGCCAAGGTTTTTCAGCTTGTCGGTGGTGAGGGCAGGTTTGCGGGCCGTGGGGGGCTCGGATTTGGACAGTTTGTCAAAGTACCTGCCTTGGCCAGATCGTTGGGGCAAGCATTGAGGCTTGACTGATGAGAGGCTGCGGGAGGATAGGCGGGGCGGCGAACCGCAGTCGAAGCTCAGGGCGCGATCTGGCAGCATTTGCCTCGGCAGATTTGAGAAGGCGGCGACCGAACCTGGCCCGCGACTCTTTACCTTCGCTCTGTCAAATCGACAGCATGTCGCATGGCATCGCGTTCAAGCGCAATTGGCATGGCGGGCATTTTGGCGGGCGCGGCCATCTTGTGCGGATTTTTACCAATGTTATCAAGGGTAAATGGCGGAGACGAAGGGATTCGAACCCTCGAGACGGTTTCCCGCCTACTCCCTTAGCAGGGGAGCGCCTTCGACCACTCGGCCACGTCTCCGCCGACGCGTATAGCCAAGGAAACATAGGGAATACAAGGCGATTCTGCCCTTTCTCTGAAAAACCTTTCCACACCCGAAAACCGGCTCAAGTGGCACTGAGAGGCACTGAGGAGCACCGAGTTTGGGCAAGATCTGGTCAATTTCCCTTACAGAAAAAGCGCCCTCGGACGCGTCAAGCGTTTTGTGAGGCCGCGCAGGCCGAACGCGCCCTTGAATCTGCCAAGGTCGTTTCCGGCCAGGTCTGCACGATCCGATCTCCTTTCCAGAAGGAGGTTGGGACATGAAGGCCAACAGCAAGGACCCTGGTTCGGCGAGCGCCGAAGAGCTCGCTACGTATTGGAGACTGCCCTCGGCCAGGGCTGCCCGTGAGCTCGCGCGGAAAATCGGCGTCCGCAACGTCGGCGGCCGATACGCGTGGTCTTCCATTTGGGCAGCCGAGGGGCTCGCGCCGCCTCCAAGATCGCGCTGGGACGAACTGAAGCTGCCACACTGTACGGCGGAAGACGTCGCAGGCATCCTTGGGGAATCGCCGCGCTCCGCCAGGCGACGCGGCTTGGCGAAGCCAGATGCGAGCTTTCCCGACCCTATCCCGCTACGGAAAAAGCCGATGCTCTGGCGAAGGGCACAGCTGCGCGCCTGGCAGGCAGGATTGCCTGTGCCTCACTACAAGCGCGCCTCGACGACAGCAATGATCTCGCCTGAAGCCTCGAAGCGACGGCAGCGGAAGCCCGAGTGCAACTCATTCGATCCGTGGGCTGCAGCACCATCTGCGGCCACCGGGAACGATTAAATGACACCCCCGACGAAGAACGGAAAAGATGACAACCACCCGGCAAGATTGTTGCGACTTTTCTTGCAGGCTGTCTGTCAATTTCCGCTTCGTCACAACGAAGAACGGCCAATCTGAACGATGAACGGCCAAATCAAGGAAATGACACCCATGACTTTCAATCCCTTTGAAGATAGTTTCCAGGGCCTTGGCGACACAGCGACATCCGGAGCGAAGAACCTCCAGGATGTGCTCGAGTGGCTCGAACGCGGCGAATGCCCTCTCGGGGTTGCTGCTCGGCGCACCTATGCGCAAGCCGTCCGAAAAGCGGCAAGGCTGATTGGTCGGACGCCCGACCGAATTCCAGCTTGCACGACGCAGTTTCAGAGCATGTTTCCAAACAAGGAATATGTTCATTCCTGGGGCAAGACCTTCTGCGCCGCAAAGCGCTGGAAGCGCAACGTCTCGGCGGCAATCAATGGCGCGACCGGCACCATCGCGGCTCATAAGGAGCGCAGGTCGCGGCTTGACGAATGGGCCTCGCTTCTGGCTGTGCTGGGGGAAATCGCGGAAAAGGCCTCTCCCTCTCCGTTCGAGCTTCATCCCAAGCAGCTCATCTGCATCCAAAGCTGCGCGGATACCGCCAGAAAGCTGGAGATCCGGGTGAGCGACATCGATCCGGACGTCGCTTTTTGCCTTTACCGAGCGGCCCCCACGAAAGCGGCAAAGGACGCCGTGGTAGAGGCGCTCAATCTCGTCGATCAGTCACGCATCATCACGGATCGGCGGATACAGCGTGTCCTGCCAGCTCAGTCCATCGGCTTCGTTCGACCAGAACGGGCCGAGAAAATCGCCATTCCGGGGTCCTTGGTTCAGGAGTTGGAGACTTGGGTTCACCTCGCAACACGGGGCCGCTGGTCCATAACAGACAATGCTTTTGTGGGCGGCGTCTCTCCCACGCCCTACCTCAATGCCGCCAAGAAGATCCTCACGACTGCAGAACGCGCCGGCGCACTGAAGCTTGCTGAACTGAGCACCATCGCGTCGGCCTTCGATGAGCGGGTTTTGGTTGCCGTCGTTCAAATGCTCCGCGACTTGCACAAAAATGATAGAGTCGGCGCCATCACGCCTCGCACCGCTCGGGGTTATTTGGAATGTCTCGTTCCGCTTCTGGAGCGCAACGGCGAAGATACGTCTTCCGTCAGGATGATGTTGAAAACGGATTCATGGCTGAAGACCGGTCGCCGCAGTCGGTCCGAGATGTCCCCTCACGTCCGCTCCTTCTGTCGGAATGTCGTAACCGACATGAACGCGAGAATTCGGTTCCTGTCTCTTCACATCCAGTTCAGGAAAAAGGCGATCCTCCACCTGAAAGCTGCCCAGATGACGACGGGCCGGAAAGCTGAGCGGCACCTCGAGAAGGCGCGTCGCTTCGGGACATGTGCGGCCTTCGCAGCCTTGGAAACCGATGCAATCCCGGCCCGCGTCTCAAGCGTCTTGAAGACAACCTTTCGCGGAAGCGCCGCCTGGCTCTGCCTGGGACATCGCAAGGCGGACGACGGGCGGCTCATGATCCCTGCTGCAAACGTGAAGAACCGCAAGCCGCTTTTTGCAACTATATCGGCGACAAGCCGGTTGCGGGGTCTGGAAACGCTCCGCTGGTATGAACAGGTCATCCGACCGCTCTTTAGCGACCATCAGGACAACAATCATTTCTTTCCGGCAGTTCAGAAACGGGGTCAGCCCTTACCTTATGCGACGTTTGTGAACCGGCGTGCAATTTTGACCCCGTAGAGGGGTGATCGGCGTCCAAAAATGACCCCCTTACACTGATGTGGAT
>NZ_JASHJL010000086.1 GCF_030733205.1 Mameliella sp. MMSF_3455 | reverse complement strand
TAAGGCTCGGCAGGTAGCGGCAGCAGGTTCGGGCGGTCCAGCGTGGCAAAGAGATCGGCGCGGCTGGCCCCGTAATCCCGCATGACCCGCGTGTTCAGATCATCGAGCAAGGGCCGGATCGCCGCGTTCAGCTCGGCCAGCGAGAATAACCGCCGGTTCCGCAGACGTGCGAGGATCCAGCGCTGCGAGACCTGAACGGCGACCTCGACTTTGGCCTTGTCCTTCGGCCTGTACGGCCGCGCGGGCAGGATTGCCGTGCCGTAGTGCTCGGCCAGTTCGGCATAGGTCCGATTCAGCCCGGGATCGTGGCGATCAGGCTTGATCACCGCCGACTTCAGGTTGTCCGGGACCACGGCTTTGGCCACCCCGCCAAGATAACTGAACATGCGGGTATGCGCGCCGATCCAGTCTTCCAGCCCTTCGGAGGCGACGGCTTCGGCGTAGGTGTAGCTCGACGCGCCCATCGCCGCGACGAACAGCTTCGCGGCATGCACCTCTCCGGTATCGGGATCGACGACGTCGATCGTGTCACCGGCAAAATCCACGAAGACTTTCTCTCCGCCGACATGCGCCTGCCGCATGCTTGGCCGTACGCGCCCCTTCCAGGCGTCGAAATGCGTGCAGTACCAAGTATAGCCGAAACCGTCAGGGTGCTGCGCCCGGTATTCCTGCCACAGCAGCATTCGGGTGACCCCGCGCCTGCGCAACTCCTTGTCGATCACCGACCAGTCGGGAACGGGACGGTTCGGGTCCGGCACGGTCGGGGACGCCGGAAACAGCAACAACTCGAGACTGTCGTCGTCCAAGTCATCTGGCAGCGGCCAGCTCAGCCCCGCTTCCCGGGCACGTCTCAAATACGCCCCGACGCTCCCTTTCCCAAGCCCCAGCGAGGTGGCAATCGCCCGCTCGCTCAGCCCTTGGGCAAACTTCAATCGCAATACGTCTCGTATACGGCGCATGGTCAGACGTCCTGTCGGCATTCGGCCCCTCCTGTTGATCCGGAGGGGGAGTATCCTCAGTTCGTCGACCAGTTCTGCCCATGATCCCGCGAAATCACTGCCCGCAATCGCGTGAAATCGGTGCCCGACTTCCCGTGAAATGGGTGCCCACGATCAGATGAAATCAGTGCCCACGATCACGCGAAACGCGCACTCAACCCCCTACCCTTGCCTGACGGGATTTGCAGGGCCCTGCCGCGACAGGCTATCGGTAGTGGAACATCCAGAACAAGGCACGCGCCAAGAAGCTGGTTTTGATCTCGGGGCGTTGTCGCGCGGCGAGTTGACCAAAATGCAGAAAGCCGTCCGCAAAGCGATCTCCACATTCGAGGATCGGCAGAAAGCGGAAACCCACGCCAAGGTGGAAGCGTTCGCCTAGAATCCCGGCTTCTCACTGGCCGAATTCGTGGGTACTGAGACAACTATCACGTACGTGTCTGGCTCCGGACAGATGAGGAACTTCAAGCCTGGACGGAATTGACAGACACTGCACCGACAGCGGATCAGATGAACGCCGTGGGCTGAGCCATGGCGACGGATGAGCAAGGTCGTTACTTCTGCAGGTCGATGTCTGAGGGGATTTTACTTCGAGAATTCAAAAAAACTCGGGCAAAAGCGTCTTGGTAATTTGACATTGGCCGACCAATGGCGTGGCGAAGCAGAAATCCCCGTTCCGGTATCTGGTCATAGATGAAGAATGGAGGATGGACCTTCTGCTGCCAGGTTCTTCCAAACTCGATAGCACAGGCTGCGGGAGCGGCAGGAAAGACAAACAAGTCTACGTCCATCCCGTGCTGATCCTTGATTGAGTCGAACGTCTTTCCGACGAGCTCTCGAAAGCGGGATAAATCATCCTTGTTGCGAAGCTCAGACGCGCCCAGCCTGCTGCTCCGGATCTCCCAGAGTGAAATAGGTTCGTCAGGCAGCGCCTGAATCACACGATCATCTGCAATCCCGGCGGTCACTGAGAGCTTCAGTGCTACTTTCTTCGGACCGGGGGCCCCAGGGACGCAAGTAAACTCAAGAGGTTCACGATCGTTCGGCCAGGCCCAGCCCGGCGTTGGCTCCCTGTGCCTGCCGTAGATTGAAACGGCCGACAAGTCTGAAAGCAGTCGACCAAGCTCCATAAGGACGGGAATGGGCGCGAAACCGAACACCGCGAGATGCTCGAGATCACCGTCCGCGAACCTTCCGTCGATTTCCCGCTCGATCTTCTTGCGAAGTGCGTCGATGACGACGGGGTAGTAGTCGGAATCGCTGTCCTTCTGCGCAATATCGCGGATCTTGATGTCGATGGGACGCCGATCTGCTGGGGTAAACTCTGGCCTCATGGCCTCGATGCAGTCACGGAGCGGAACGGCTGTCTCGTTATCGCCAATCGCCGCAGCAATCCGAAGGATATGGGCGGGCGTTGCATTCGGGTTTTCGAGGAGCCGCTCGATCCGCTCCTCGTTGGCACGCTTCATCTCCTGCAAGACGTCCACGGTGTAGCGGTCGATCTTGGCGGGATCGTCGATCTCGCGGTGGTGCGGATCGCACATCAGCATCAGGTTGTCAGGATCGTCCGCGAGCTGGTGCGACAGGACCGGGTGGCCACGTTCGCCGCCCGGGTCAGAGGCGATGATATGAGCTAGGTAGGCATGGTTCTTCGCCAGATCGCCCGTCACGAGGTCGCCATCGAGGCGTTTGCCACAGCCGTGATACTGGCATCGGCCGGCGGCGCGACCCCAGACGAGAATTCTTGTCTTTTGCGATGGACTACGCCCTCGCGCCATCCGGAACCTCCTGCCGCTGCCTGAGGATCTCGCCCACGGAGATCGGACCCGGCGCGTTCGAGCCGCGCCAGACGCCGTCGAGATGCCAGATTTCATAGAAATGTAGCCACTCGGATGCCCATGGGACGATCCGGTCGGCGATAAGCATCGTGCTGTCCCATTCCCCGGTATCGGGATCGAACAGGCAGAGCGCCGAGTCTTCCGGAGTCTGATGATCGTAGTTCAGGTGCGGCAGATCGATGAAATCGGTCCCCGGTCGGGGTTCTATTGGCGGGTACAGAACATGGACCAGGGGAACGGCTTTCGGGTTTTGCCATTCCCAGATGACAGCCACCTCATATTTCATCTGGAAGCCCCGGAGAGGTCCGATCCACGCGATGACCCGACCTCCTTCCAGCATCCGCGGCCGGAGGTCAGGCCAGCGGTGCCGCATGCGGTTGCTCTGGACCTGAGCGGAGCGCGGCTTCAGGGGCTTAGTCTTCATTTGTCGCGGAAGCCAGGATGGAAGTGGTGGGCAGGGGCCTTCGAGACCTGGGTTGCCTTTTTCGGTGCGGCCGCGATGAGGGCAGGATTGGCCACGAACCCTTTGTTGTGCTCGTAATGTGCAACGCCGGCGGTCGAGGAAAGGCCGTCGATATAGGCCCGAACCGCCTTCTCGCTGACCCGTTCGCCGAACAAGCCGTCGAAGATCCTGCGCGTATCGGTCAAGCTGGAGGACCGGGCGCGAGCCAGTTCCGACACGAGATGACGCAGATCCATCCGGAACAGCTTCATCTCCCGATCGTGCTTCGGCCACCGGTCATTGAAGTTCTCCTCCCACAGCGCGGGATTGCGTTCCTCGGGACGGCGACCGGTTTCCAGCGCGGCCGCCATGCGCTTGTCGATCTCTGCGGCGTAACTCTCAAGCTGCGCGCAAATTCCGAAGGGAGAGAGAGGGACTTCGGCGGCGATCTTGGAAAGGTATACGGACACCGGACGCTTCTCGTCCCGGTTGGCATAGCGCAGGTTAAGGTATCGCTTCATGAGCTTTAGAGCGATGACCTGCGGCGCATCCCGGATTGGATCGATGGGCTCGGGGAGCGCGTCTATGTCCGCATCGGCCATGATGGTGCCGGGCACCAGACGATCCTTCATCTGCAGCTTCGACCGCACATCGCGGACATGATCCTGGAAGCTCCGGCTCGGCATCGTGATACGTGCCCTGAAGTCCTGACCAAAGCCGTAGGGGTTCACGCGGAATCGCTCATCTCGTCCTTCATCGGGACTGTGATAGATCTCACCGACGCGTTCGGCCCGAGGATCACGGTCCGGGTCCATCGGCGTGACGTCCAGGTGCATGAATGCGAACTGGAGCTGAATGCAGCGCGTGCATCGCTCGATCTTCTTCACGTCGGGAAAGCCCTCGAAGGCGGCGTGGAGCTCGTCAAGCACACGCCGCGGCGTCCATCCGACCGGGGTGCGAAGCTCGAGGATGGCGTCGAGGTCGAACCTGTCGTCGTCAGCGCCATGAACGATGGTGGCGCCGATGGCGCGGGAGCCCTGAGGATAGACGAGGGCGGTCTCCATGTAACGGCGGATCGGACTGTTCGGCCGCTGGAGATGCTCCGGGATCAGGTTGTATCGTTTCGATGCAACCTGGTTGTCTCGCGGGCTCAACTCCATTTCGAGAACGGTCCCGAGCAGTAGGGCATCGAGTTGCGGTGCGGTATCGTCGAGCGGCATCGAAAAGGCCTCCTCCGGTGTGGTGCCCGTCCGATTGCCTCCCTTCAACCTTCCGCGCCAATCAGCACAATATATGCCATCCCCTGATTCATTTCAACACTACAGGGTGTAATATGTTCTTGGTTTACCCCAAACTTGTTAGTTGCGGGGTTTCGTCCGACGGGCGAGGCGCCTGCCGGTGTTTCAGGAAAGAGGAAGCATGATGGTTGGCGGCCGCCAACCTGCCGCGAAAATGCGGAGTCCGAAAGATGCAGGGGATGCATTGTCTTTGGAAGACGATACGCCCATATCAACTGCACGGCTCTGGTGATCCGTTCCGCCCACAGTGGAGAAGCATGCGTGCGCACCGCAGGACGAAAGACCTTGCTCTCTTCATCCAATCTCTTCGACGCATCGCCGTCGGCACAGTGGGCACCCAATACGGCATCTGTTGAAGGATCATCACCTTGTCTATTCATTCTCCCGACCAGCACGCGTTCAAGCGTGCAGCGCAGGCTCTCTCGAAACTGCCAGGCGCAAGCTCGCTGAACGCGTGCCAGACCGCTCTTGCCCAGGCGAGCGGTCATCGCGATCTGCATCACCTACAAGCTCTCCAAGCGAAGACTCCTCATCTGACAGAGGCGTCTGTGGTGACCCAGGCCGACATTGTTTCCCGGCTTCACCGGGCCAGCAGCCTTCGGACTGGTGACATCCTCGATGCACTGACCCGAACCAGGTATTTCGGCGGCAGCCCGGACCCTGAAATCACGCTCGCCGTTCGAGAAGCGCTGTTCGCCGCTGAGTATCCGGATCGCGGGCGGCATGACATTGGAGCTCCGTGTCGTGTGAAGGCCCCCGGCTATGACAATGCGCGCGCCTTGCTTGTCGAGCGCGGCGAGGGGCCGGAGGGGCTCACGCGCGTCATGATCGATCATAGCATCATGACCTGCGTCTCCCGGGAAGCCCCTGCACATCGCGTTGGGCGCCTCTTCGTCCCGCTCCGCTTCTGGATGCCATACGGATTCTGGACCGAGGCGGATGGCACGAAGGTCCTTTTCTCGCGCGACTACTGCCCGCTCTGGAGAGTCCAGGAGGGGCGAGCCCCCGTGCGGGACGATCCGGATCGCGACGTGAAATTCGTCAAACAGAAGTGGTATTTCGACGAGGGCTCCTTCCGCGTGCCGGTTGACACGGTTTTGTCCCAGGGTTTCGAAATTCTGAGGCAACATCGGGTGGTCTCACTGCCCCGACTGGTAGAGTGGTTTCCTGAGTGTCTCGCGACAGGACGATGGATTTCCGACCTGAAGCGGTGGCCTGGAGGTTCGGAGATGGTCCGCGCGGGGTAAAGCTCTTTGGAGGCCGAGAGATCGCCTGCTATCAGTTGGGAATGGAGGTAGCCCAACCAAGTATTGGCGGCAAGGCAGGACGGAGGCGGCATTTCTCAGGCCGCGACCGGAACGTACTTCCCGGTTCAACTGACGAGCTTCGGCACGATCCTCAACGAACGGTCGTCGGATCATGCTGAATGCGCTTGGCCACAGCTCGGCGCTCGTTGGAACGGCATTGCCGATTGCAGGACCGTCGATAGGCCCAGGGGCACGCCTACGGCACGCACGCGCCCTCGGGAAGTGAGGCCGAAGAGAGGTGGTCGCGAGATTTCGGACCAGTTGCTATGCTGTAGCGACTGACGAAGGAACGACCCAGATGACGAAGCGGA
>NZ_JASHJL010000085.1 GCF_030733205.1 Mameliella sp. MMSF_3455 | reverse complement strand
CCCCCCCTCCCCGCCCCGGAGCGAAAGGACAGCCCATGCCCCTGATGTTGACCCAGGACCAGATCGCACAGTTCGACCGCGAAGGGTATGTCGTGGTCGAGGATGTTCTGAACGCGGATAGGCTGGCGGCGGTCAAGGCCGAATATGCCGCGTTGCTGGACACGCTCTACGCCCGCTGGCACACCGAGGGCCGCGTGCCCCCTGCCGAGGGGATGGATTTCTGGCAGAAACTGCTCACCTCCTACGCTGCGGGCTGCGACTGGTTTCAGCCGATGGACATTTCCCTGCCCGGCGGAGAGATTGCCGCCGACACGCCCTTTCACTTCGGTCCCGCCGTCTTTGACATGCTGACCGATGCCCGCCTTCTGGACATGGTCGAGGACCTGATCGGCCCCGAGCTGACCTCGAACCCGATCCAGCACGTCCGCCTGAAGCCGCCCGCCACCCATCTGCACGCGGACGAGCCGCGCGCCCATGTCACCGCGACCGCCTGGCACCAGGACCGGGCCGTGGCCCACAAGGAAGGCGACGAGACCCGCATGGTCACTGTCTGGCTGGCGATCTCCGACGCGACCGAGGAAAACGGCTGTCTGACGGTGGTGCCGGGCAAGCCGCAAATGTATCCGCATTGCCCCCGGAAACAGACCGCCATCGCACCGGGCTTCCTGGACGAGGACAAGGCCCTGCCCCTGCCCGTCAAGGCGGGCGGCGCGGTGCTTTTCCATCCGCTGACGCCCCATGCCTCGCTGGAAAACCGCAGCAATGATTTCCGCTGGAGCTTTGACATCCGCTACAATGTCACCGGCCAGCCCACGGGCCGCGCGCATTTTCCCGCCTTCATCGCCCGTTCGCGCCATGCGCCAGAGGCCGAGTTGCGCGACTGGAAAAAGTGGAAGACCATGTGGGAAGAGGCCCGCGCCCGACTGGCGCCGGAACCGCATATCCCGATTCACCGCTGGTCGGGCGACAGCCCGGTCTGCGCCTGACCGGCCACCGCAAACACCCATCCCGGCCCCGTGCCGGAACATCGCGACATGAGGCCCCGGCCCCGGGGCCAATCAGAGCCCTTGAGAGACCGAGATGAACAAGACAGTCCGCCTTTCCGACGCCGACAACGTGGTCACCGCCGTCACCCCGCTTGAAATCGGGCAGGAAGGCGCAACGCAGCTGATCCCGCGCGGCCACAAGCTGGCCGCGCAGGCGATCCCCAAGGGGGCCCCGGTGATCAAATACGCGCAGGTGATCGGCTATGCCGCCGAGGACATCGTCGCGGGCGCCCATGTGCACACGCACAACCTGGACTTTCGCAACGTCGACACCGAATACGAGTATTCGACCAACATTCGCCCCGCCGCACCCGCCGCGACGCAGGACACATTCATGGGCTACCGCCGCGCGACGGGGCGCGTCGGCACGCGCAATTACATCGCCGTGCTCACATCGGTGAACTGCTCCGCCACCGCCGCGCGCAAGATCGCCGCGCATTTCACCGACGACAAGCTGGCCGCCTATCCCAATGTCGACGGGGTGGTGGCCTTTGTCCACGGCACCGGCTGCGGCATGGCCGGCCAGGGCAGCGAGGGTTTCGAGGCGCTGCAACGGGTCATGTGGGGCTATGCCCGCAACCCCAATATCGGCGGCGTTCTGATGGCGGGCCTGGGCTGCGAGATGAACCAGATCGACTGGCTCGTCGAAGCCTACGGCCTGCAACCCGGCCCGCTGTTTCAGTCGATGAACATCCAGGACGTCGGCGGGCTGCGCAAATGCGTGGAACTGGGCATCCAGAAGATCGAAAAGATGCTGCCCGTGGTGAACGAGGCCTCGCGCGAGGAATGCCCCGCCTCCGATCTGATGGTCGCCCTGCAATGCGGCGGCTCGGACGCCTGGTCGGGGATCACTGCGAACCCTGCCGTCGGCCATGCCTGCGACCTGCTGGTGGCACAGGGCGGCACCGGCGTCCTGGCCGAGACGCCCGAGATCTACGGCGCCGAACACCTGCTGACGGCCCGCGCGGTCGACCGCGCCACCGGCGAGAAACTGGTCGAACTGATCCGCTGGTGGGAGGATTACACCGAACGCAACAAGGGCAGCATGGACAACAACCCTTCGCCCGGCAACAAGAAGGGCGGCTTGACCACGATCCTGGAAAAATCTCTGGGCGCCGCGGCCAAGGGCGGCACCACGCCGCTCACCGGCGTCTACAAGTACGCCGAACCGGTGACGGCCAAGGGGTTCACTTTCATGGACAGCCCCGGCTACGATCCGGCCAGCGTCACCGGCCAGATCGCCAGCGGCTGCAACCTTGTCTGCTTTACCACCGGCCGCGGTTCGGCCTTCGGCGCCAAGCCCAGCCCCTCGATGAAGGTCGCCACCAACACCGAGATGTTCAACCGCATGACCGAGGACATGGACGTGAATGCCGGCACCATCCTGACCGAAGGCAAGACGGTCGAGGACGTGGGCCGCGAGATCTACGACATGTGGCTGCGCATGGCCTCCGGTGAACAGACGAAATCCGAGGCACAGGGCCTGGGTGACTATGAATTTGTGCCCTGGCAGATCGGGGCGGTGATGTAATCAAATCGCTGATCGAACCACTATCCTTGAGCTTATCATGACCCTCCCCCTATGCATCATCGGCGCGGGTTCCATCGGGCGCCGCCATATCGAGGTCGCCACCGCCTCGCCCGCGATCCAAATCACAGCCATCGTGGAACCGGACCCGGCCACGCGCGCCAGCTTGACCGACGAAGGCTTGCCCGCCGTCGCCGCGATCGACGACGCGCCGGCAGAGACCCGCGCCTGCGTGATCGCCACGCCGACGCCGGATCACTTGCCCTCGACCCTCGCCGCGCTCGGGCGCGGCTGGGCGGTGCTGGTGGAAAAACCCATTGCCGACACGCTCGACAACGCGCGCAAGATGGCCGAGGCCGCCGCCGACGCGGGCCTGCCGCTGATCGTCGGCCACCACCGCCGCTGCCACCCCTTCATCCAGGCCACGCGCGAGGCCTTGCCACAGATCGGGCAGTTGGTCGGCCTTCAGGGGATGTGGTGCCTGCGCAAGCATGACAGCTATTACGACGTGCCCTGGCGCCGCGCCCCCGGCGCCGGCCCGCTGGCCACCAATCTCACCCACGAGATCGACCTGCTGAACGTCTTTGCCGGCCTGCCGGTCGAGGTCACGGCGCTGACCTCCAACGCCACGCGGGGCCATGTGATCGAGGACACTGCCGCATTGGCCTTTCGTTTCGAGACCGGCGCGCTCGGGTCCTTCCTGATTTCGGACGCGGGCGCCTCACCGTGGTCCTTCGAGGCCGCCAGCGCGGAAAACCCGGCCGTCGCCGCCTCCGGCGAGGATTACATTCGCATGACTGGCACGCTGGGGGCGCTCTCGTTTCCCTCGCTCACCCGCTGGGGCGCGTCCGGCCCGGGCGAGGTCGAATGGTCAAAACCGCTCAAACGCCTTGACCCGCCCGGCTTCGACAAGGTCGATCCGCTGCGGGTCCAGATCGATCGTTTCGCCGCTTTCCTCGACAGTGGCGCCGACGACATCCTCTGCCAGCCCCGGGACGGCATCGCCGCCCTGGAAATGACGTTGGCCACCGCCCTTTCCGGACAGAGGCACCGCCCCGTGAAGCGCGGCGAGGTGCCCGGAGATTTCACAGGAGTTCTGACATGAGACTAGCCGGCAAACGCGCCTTCATCACCGCCGCGGGCCAGGGCATCGGCCGCGCCATCGCCGAGAGCTATGCACGCGAAGGCGCCGAGGTCACCGCGACCGACCTCAACCCCGACCTGCTGGAGGGGCTGACCGGCACGACCTTTGCACTGGACGTGACCGACAAGCCGGTGCTGACCCGCGCCGTCGAGGCCGCAGAGCCCGACATCCTGGTCAATTGCGCCGGGTTCGTGCACGCCGGCACGCTGCTGGAGGCTACGGACGAGGATTTCGAGTTTGCGATGATGCTGAACGTCCGGTCGCAATTCCATGCGATGCAGGCCGCCCTGCCCGGCATGATCGAGCGCGGCGGCGGGTCCATCGTGAACATGGCTTCCGTCGCAAGCTCCATCATCGCGGCGCCTGACCGATGCATCTACGGCGCGTCCAAGGCCGCCGTCATCGGGCTGACGAAATCCGTGGCATTGGATTACGTCACGCAGGGCATCCGCGTAAACTGCATCTGTCCGGGCACCGTCGACAGCCCCTCCTTGCACGACAGACTGCGGGCAATGGGCGACTACGAGGAAGCACGCAAGGCCTTTGAAGCCCGTCAACCGATGCGCCGCATCGGCACGACAGAAGAAATCGCACACCTGGCTGTCTACCTCGGCTCGGATGAAAGCGCCTTTACCACAGGTCAGGCCCATGTCATCGACGGGGGGTGGGCGGTCGGCTGACCGCAATCCCCCTACGCGGGCTTTCGCACCACCTTCCCTTTCCCAACCGCAAGACCCGTCCCATGGCCGAAGCTCTCCCCCGCGAAGACCGCACCGCCGCCGGCGTGCTGATGATGGCCCTGGCCGTGCTGGGGTTCACCTGTATCGACAGCACGGCCAAGTGGCTGATCCTCGCGGGGCTGCCCGCGCTTCAGGTGGTCTTTGCCCGTTACGCGGGGCATTTCCTCGTCGCGGTTGTCATCTACGGCTCGCAGGAAGGGAGGCAGGCTTTCGTCTCGAACGCCCCTCTGCGCCAGCTGTTGCGCAGCTTCTTCCTGCTTGGCAGTACGGTCTGCAATTTCTCGGCGCTGCAATTCCTGCCGATCACCGTGACCACGACGATCATGTTCGCCGGCCCGATCGTTGTCACCCTGCTCGCGATCCCGATCCTGGGCGAAAAGGTCGGCCTGCGCCGGATCATCGCCGTCTGCGTGGGCTTCTTGGGCGTGATCGTGGTGATGCAGCCCTGGGGCGTCGATTTTCACCCCGCCATGTTCCTCTCCATCGGGGCGCTCAGCATGGCGGCGCTCTATTTCATCATGACGCGGTTGCTGGCGGGGATCGAAGGCAACGCCACCCAGCAGATCTGGTCCAGCGGCTTTGCGGCCCTGGCACTCCTGCCCTTCGTTCTGGGTGGCTGGGTCTGGCCCGAGGGGCCGGTCTGGATCGCCTTCTGCCTGATCGGCATCTTCGGGGCCAGCGGCCACATCGCGGCGGTGATCGCACACCGCTGGGCGGATGCCTCGATCCTCGCGCCGGTGATCTACATCCAGATCTTCCTGGCCGCCGTCGCCGGCATCCTGATCTTCGACACCTGGCCCACGGTCTGGACGCTGGGCGGCGGTGCGATCATCATCGCTTCCGGCCTCTACATCTGGCAGCGCGAGCGCGTGGTCCGCGGCCGGGTCCGCCGCCCCGTGCCGCATACACGGTAGTCGCGCCACCGGATCAGGTTGCGGCCCCCCGGAGGTATTTCAGGCCCAAAGAAACGCGGGCCCGGGACAATGTTCAGCCCCGCCCGATATAGGGCATCGCGCTTGCCATGACGGTCATGAACTGCACGTTCGCCTCCAGCGGCAACGAGGCCATGTGCAGGACCGATTTCGCAACGTTGGACACATCCATGACCGGCTCCACCGCGATGGAACCATCGGCCTGCGGCACGCCCTTGGTCATCTTTTCGGCCATGTCCGTCAGCGTGTTGCCGATGTCGATCTGACCGCAGGCGATATTGTAGGGCCGCCCGTCCAGCGACAGCGAGCGCGTCAGGCCGGTGATCGCATGTTTCGACGCCGTGTAGGGCGCCGATCCCCAGCGCGGCACATGGGCAGAGACCGACCCGTTGTTGATGATGCGCCCGCCCTGCGGATCCTGCCTGCGCATCCGGCCAAAGGCGGCGCGCGCACAGATGAACGACCCGGTCAGGTTGATGTCGATGCAGCGGCGCCAGTCGTCGACGCTGATTTCGTCGGCCGGGCCGCCCATGACCGACACGCCCGCGTTGTTGAACAGCGCGTCGATCCGCCCCCACTCCGCCAGCGCCTTGTCAAAGGCCGCATCCACCTGAGCCTCGTCCACCACGTCGCAGGTCAGGCCCAGCGCGTTTTCATGGCTGTCGGCCATTTCGGCCACCGAGGCCTCGGTCCGGCCCACGATCCCGACCTTCCAGCCCGCTGCCAGAAAGGTCTCGGCGCAGGCCTTGCCGATCCCGCGCGCGCCTCCGGTGATGATGATTGTCTGGGTCATTGTCCCTCCCCCATGTTTCTTTGGGCCGATAAATACCTCCGGGGGGAGCCGAAGGCGGGGGGCAGAG
>NZ_JASHJL010000084.1 GCF_030733205.1 Mameliella sp. MMSF_3455 | reverse complement strand
GAGGACCGGCAGGGCCGAGGCTCCACCATCGTCACAAGCCAGTTGCCGGTCGACCAATGGCACGAGGCCATCGGCGATCCGACCCTCGCCGACGCCATCCTAGACCGCCTGGTTCACAACGCCCACCGCCTCACCCTGACCGGAGACAGCATGCGAAGAAAGATGAGCGCCACGAAACCGCTTGACCAAGTTGGGCAAGCCTGACTCAATGAACGCGTCGGTCACCTGCCCAAGTTCACGGAATGGGTGCCCACGATGCCGTGGAATCGCTGCCCACGATCACGTGGAATGACCGCCCAACTTCTCTGGAATGCGCAAGCAAGGTTGCGCTGGACGGCGGCGCGGCTGGCACCGGTCAGGGTCTCGGCCATTGGAGCGGAGACGACGGGCCATTCGGTCAGCACCGCGCGCAATGCAGGAGGTGTCTTGCCAGAGAGCGGTGCCATCATGTTGTCCGCCCGCGCTGACCATGCCTGGATATCGTCGAGGTGCCGCATCGCGGTCAGGCATGCTGTTTCCATTCCCTCGAGCCAACGCTGCAAGCGCTCGGCAGGTGGGCCACTGGCGCGCAGCCCCCCTGCCCCGCGCATAGCCAGAGGCGCAAAGATGGCCCCCCCATTCAAATTCGGGCCTTCGCTCGCGGCAATGCGTGCGGCGGTAACCGCCGCTTCCATCCGGTCGTCCTGTTGCCCGAGGCCCGCAAGGTTCCAGAGGTGAAACCCCATGCAGGCGCGTGTAATCGAATGCAGGTCGGCGGCTTGCGCCATCAGGTCAAGCCAACCGACCGCGCGATCCGCAAAGGGCTCGGCTTCATCCGCCATGTTTTCAGGGTCACGGCGATCGAGGAAAGCGGATAAGTCCACCTCTGGACCGGGACCGCCTGTCAGACGGCGCACCGCCCATCCGACACGCGCGAGCGCTGCGGTGTCGTCCTGCACCCCGGACAAGCGCATGGATATCCAAAGCGCCAGCCGATCCAGGCCAATTCGGTCACCCACAAACCAGCTGAGGTCTGCCGCCTCCATCAGGGCGAGCCTGAGCCGCCAGCCTTCCGGGCCACGGTGCAGACGGTCATCCAGCGCGCCAATCCGGCTAGCCACACAGGCAAGACGGGCGGCATTACCTGCCTCTGCCTTCCGCCAATCGTCGAGGACTGCGGTTTCAGGCAGCATTGCCCTCGGTCTGGGCGGCAGATAATCCGGCTCCACTTCTATTGGACCGGGCAGGAACCACAGGTCGTCCTCGGACGTCTCTTCAATCCCCTCCGCATCAACTAGAGGATCGTCCAATTTACTATACTGCGTAGGTACTTGAGGCTTCATATGTGCAAAATATGGCGCTTTTGCATTTTACCAAAGTGTTTTGTTAGGGTGCGCCTGCACTGTCGCAATTGCTTTGCCGTTTCATCATAAAGTTCTTACAGGATTTCAGTAGGATGAAGCGTAATCCGACGTGGGTTTTTACGTTTCGATTTCAATTTTTAACTCGCGTTTCAACAAGCGAGAGACTGGGGCAGAAAATGGAGTTCAAAAACCGTGGAGCGGCGGTTTCATGACGCCGCACGAATACGAAGCGTCTGACGAGGCTTGGGCGAGGGCAACGCGTATCGGACGAGAACTGGATCGAATTTTGGACGGGCAAGAGCCTATGCGCACCGCAGTTGCTCGGGCCGCATCCGAATTGCGTCTCTCGACGCGCCAAGTCTACAACCTCCTGCGCCGATACCGCACCGAGCGCCGGGTTTCTTCGCTGTTGCCAAAGACTGGCGGGGCCAGGCGCACAAGGATCAGCCCGGCTGTAGAGGAGATCATTGCGGCAACGCTTTGGGAGATGTGGCTTCAGCCCGAGCGACCGGACCTTGCGCCGATTGCCGATGAAATCCGCACCCGTTGTATCATCGAGGGTCTTGATCCGCCCGCCTATGTCACCGTTTCCAAGCGTATCCCACGACTGTTCACGCCCGAGGAGATTGCCCGACGGCGACATTCAGGAGAGAAAAGCCTGCGGCGTCTGAACCCCCCCCCCAGGCTATATTTGGGCCAAACACGCACTCGATGTTGTCCAGATAGACCACACCCCCGCCGACATCCAGTTTGTGGAAGTCATCGATGGTCAAGGCATCTATGTCGGACGCCCCTATCTCACTATCGCTGCCGATGTGGCAACAAGCGCGATTATTGGCTTCTGCCTGACCCTGGAGAAGCCCTCACGCCTGTCGATCGCCCTCTGTCTTGCGCAGGCGATGTGACGCAAGGAGGACTGGCTGGCAGCGCGCGACATCAATCATTCCTGGCCGATGTTTGGCCGCCCGAAGAAGGTCTTCGTGGATTCTGCCATGGAATTCAGAAGCACCAGTTTCATCCGGGGTTGTGCCGAGTACGGCATTGTAATTCAAAGCCGGAACAAGGGGACCGTCCATCGTGGCGGGGTTGTCGAGCGGCTTCTCGGCAAAGTGAATACGGTGCTGCGCTCCCTGCCTGGCAAGACCGGGCGTTCCATCGCGGATCGGGGTGAGTACCTGTCTGAAGACCGTGCGAGGCTCAATTTTGCAGACCTCGAACGCTGTATCGCGCTGGCGATTATCGATCACAATCTTAGCCAGAATGAACGCAAGCTGACGGTCCCGGCCAGGGAATGGGAACGAAAATGCCGTCAGCCGGATGGCCCGGAAGACAACCCTTTCGACGTACTGCTCAGCTTTCTCCCGAACAAGACACGCAGGATTTCACCTCAAGGTGTCAGCCTGTTTGCCAACGACTATTTCGAACCATGGATGGGCCCATTGGTCGCCCGCCGTGATCGATTGGATGCTCTCGATGTTCGTTATGATCCTCGGGACATTAGCCATATCTACATCAAGGATCCCGATACAGGGGCCTGGCTCCCTGTGGCGCGGCGGGATGGACAGCTTGAGGCGGTCACCCTCTGGCAGCACAGGGCCGAGAGAAACCGAGCGCGCGAAACCGGTCGGCGCCCGATCGAGGAGAAGACCGCGATCCGCCGCGAAATCGCGGCGACCGTGGATGCCTCGGCAACGAAGAAGCAAAGGCTGAAGGAAATCGCACGGGCCAGGCATGCGGCTCATGCGCCGAAACCCTACCAGAGCCTGACTCCTGCCCCGACACCAATCCGAGAAACGCCCGACCCCGAACGTCCGCGCCGCGTCTTTCCGGTGGAGGATTGGTGAAATGACGGATCACCTCCTGGACTCCGCCGCATCACTTCTTGATGCCGGTGACGCGTGCCGCATCTCCCATATCCGGACGGCCTGTTGGATCAGCCACCCGGTGGCAAGTCGCGCCCATAACGCAATGAGCCTTCTACTCGATCGACCAGTAACCTTGCGCCCCAGAGGGCTCTTGCTGACAGGCCCCTATCACAATGGCAAGACGATGATCGCCGAACGCTTCGCGATCGAACATTTGCGTCAGTCAGAGCGTCAAAGGATCTGGGTGATTCATACCCGAGAAGGTGCCGGACTGTCTCACTTCTATGCCAGCATTCTTGCCGGGTTGCGTGCGCCTCAGGCATCTGGTTGGCGAAGCCTGTCGCGCGCGGGCGAGCAGGTGGATCATTTGCTGGACGGCTTGAAACCCCGCCTGCTCATCTTCGATGAGTTTCACAGTGCCCTTCGAGGGCGCCGACAGGACGTGAAAGCTATCTTTTCGTTCCTGCGCCGTATCGCACGTGTCCACGACATCTCGCCCGTACTGGTCGGCGAGGTTGCGGTCTATGACGCGGTACACGACACCGAGGAAATGGGATCGCGGTTCGATACGATCCCTGTTCCCAGATGGGCGTATGATGAGGATTTCGCGACGCTCCTCGATAGTCTCGAGACCAGCATGCCTCTCGCCCGAGCCTCGGACCTGTCGCGACCGTCACTGGCTGAGATCATCCATGAATTGTCAGAGGGCTTGATCGGAGAGGTCGTCGATATCGTGAGCAACGCGGCCATCAAGGCGATAAGGAACGGCGAGGAACACATTTCTGAAGCGACCATCACCTCGCTTGGTTACACGCCCCTGTCGAAACGCCGAAATGCTCCTTTGCGTCGCGAAATGACGTGAACCAGTCTGCGTCCGAGATCACAGTCACACCTGCGCGCGACTACGGCAATGAGATGGGGCAAGGCTGGCCCGGCGTTGTTGCACTGGCACCCGGAGAGCTTCTTTCGAGCTGGCTGCATCGGCTGGCCATGGCCAATGGAGTTCCGCCTCAGTATTTTGGCCAGGTTTTGGGTGTCGCAGGTGGGGATTGGTCTGCGAAGCTTGACCGAGACCTTCCCGGGCGAATCCTCAAATTGCTGGTCGAGCGAACCCGGTTGCCCGCCGAGGATATTGATGGCCTGGCTTTGCACCGCGACCCACTAGCCCGGTTGCGATTGCGGCAGATCACAGGATCAGGAGATGCCCGCACATCGACCGCTCGGGTCAATCGCCTGCAATATTGCCCGGCATGCCTGAAAGAGGATCGCGCACCGTTCTTCCGGCGCGGCTGGAGCCTGGCGACGCGCGTTTCCTGCTTTCGGCATGGATGCCGCTTGCGCGATCACTGCCCTGCCTGCGGCGGCGGCATTGCGCCTGCTCGACAAAACCGCCTGCTGCCGCAACATTTCTGCGTCTGGTGTGATGCTGATCTCCGACACCCCACCCTGCCTGCCGAGTATGATGTGCAGCGTCTCGAGCGGCTCATAGACGATCTGCTTCGAATGCATGTTGCGGGACATGGACGGCATGGAAAGACATCCCTGCCCGCCATGCTTGGAGCGGCTTGTTTCGCGTTCAATGGCGAGCCGACGTCAATTTCGCGCTTGCCGCACCGGGTCCGCTACGTATTGTTCCGCCAGTTGGCCGATGGAATGACGCCCCTCCAAAAACGTTCCGTGCGCCCTGCAATTGATCTCTGGACCCGCATTGCACTGGCTGCGCCCAAGCATTCCGACTTGGTGGCGTCATTGAGTGCAGAGATCACGTCACAGATAACACCGGGATCAAAAACGCGCTCCAGACTTCCTGATTTGGCGGACTTACAGCAGGTCATCGTTCGCCTTCATTCAAACCGCCGCACATCATTGGCAACGGCTATGCCTGCCAATTGATGACCCCTGCATCCTCCATCTGCTCCCGATCGGGCAGGTCCTGCAGCGACTCCAGATCGAAAGCGACCAGGAACTGCTCCGTCGTCACATAGGTATAGGGTGCCCCGCGCCGCGGCGACCGTGGCCCGGTGACGATCAATCCACGCGCATGCAATCTTCCGATCAGGTCGCGGCTGATGTCTTTGCCGAAGATGTCTTTCAGGCCGTCCCGTGTGATCGGCTGGTGGTAGGCGATGGCGGCCAGGACAGCGACATCGTACTCGCGCAGATCGAGGTCCTGTTCACCTATGTCAGCGGCGGTCCGGATCGCCGGGGCGTAGGCGGGCCTGGTTCGCAGCATCCAACCGCTGGCGACCTTCGCCACTTCGAAGGACCGCCCTTCCAGATCGGCGGCCAGGTCCTCTATTAGCAACTCGACCGACACCCCATGCCCCACGACGCGCGCCAGGTCTTTACTTGGTACTGGCGAGGCGCTGGCAAAGAGCACTGCCTCGATCCGTCGCAGCCATTCGCGCCAGCGCAATTCGGCTGGCAGATCGTTCAGTTCCCGATCGAAGTCAGTGTCGGCGCGATCCTTGGCCTTTTTTGGTGGTCGCATGTCCGAACCGCGAAACCGGTTCCCACTTTCGCTGGCCATGCTCATCCCTACACCCCGTAGAGCCGGAACGTGTCGCGCCCCGTCAGCT
Organism: Mameliella sp. MMSF_3455; assembly: GCF_030733205.1. Taxonomy (GTDB): domain Bacteria; phylum Pseudomonadota; class Alphaproteobacteria; order Rhodobacterales; family Rhodobacteraceae; genus Antarctobacter. The sequence goes on along the minus strand of NZ_JASHJL010000084.1, from coordinate 1,033 downwards.
CGCGCACCGCGCCGAGATCGACCAACCGGTCACAGAGCCGCCGTGCGGACCGGTCAGGTAATGGCAGGGCCGCCGGCGCGACGGCATCTTGGGTCAGGAACATCGCGACGGCGGCCTCCGCGCCTTTGGCGCGCAGCTTCGGTGCGACCGCTTTGAGATGCGCTGCCCGCCGAGCGAGGTGAGTTGAGAGACGCACGGCATCGACCGCCGATGAGACGAGCGCACGATGACAAGCCGAGCGTAGGTCTTCGCCTCGCTTGCGCATGTCGGCGCGTTTCAGGCCTGCGGCCAGAAGCGGCACGAGATGTTCCCAGCCGAGGGCTTGGGCGAGGGCCGCATCCGCGAGGATCAGTCCAGCTGCGTCTGCGCGCAGCACCGCCTCCAACACTATCGCGGCCCGGGTCACGGGCGCCCCTTTCCCCGCATCGAGCCACGTCGCGATCTGGCCCGGCTCGAAGGCCGGCAAGGCTCGGCCCAGAACCTTGATCGACACCGGCCGCTCCACCGCACGCCGCCAGGCAAGGTAAGTATCCCCTGCCGGTCCCGGCAGATCGCCAGGCCGCAACAGATGCACCGCATCGCGCAACTCCGCTTCCCGCTCCGGCCGTCCGGAGAGCGCGACGCAAGCCGCCGCCGCGCGCAGCGCGAGCCTATCCCGCAACAAGGCGTGGGGCACTTCCTCGTGTCCCAACACAAGATGCAGGTGGTTCAGTGCTGCGCCCGACAAAAACGCCACATCTTCAAGGGGTTCGGCGCGTGCCGAGGTGACCCAGGGCGGCATCTGGGGTAAGCTAAGAGGGTCGCTGTCGAAGGTTGGTCGGGCATATGTCATGCCACAACACTATCTCGCGGCGGCGCTTTTGACTACCACTTAGTATAGAAACCGCCCCTCTTTGCCGAGTATTTCTACGTCCAATAAGTTTGCCTTATCGGACGCGAATGAATATGCTCAGCGGCATGTCAGAAAACACCGAGAAATCTGTCGGATAGCCGGAATTCATGAGATTCAAGCACTTCCCTGAAAAACGAGCCG
>NZ_JASHJL010000083.1 GCF_030733205.1 Mameliella sp. MMSF_3455 | reverse complement strand
TAGCGGGGGCGGGCGGGTTTCAAGGCCGGGTGCGTTTTCCCCGCGGCCCCTTGCAGCCCCCCAAGGGCGATACTAAGACTCAGGTAACCTTCAAGCGTTACGACCGTCCAACAAAGTATCTTCAGGCAGGCACATATGACCGATCCGATCGAGACCTACATGAACCTCGTCCCCATGGTGGTCGAACAGACCAGTCGCGGGGAACGGGCTTACGACATCTTCTCGCGCCTGCTGAAGGAGCGGATCATTTTCGTCAACGGTCCGGTGCACGACGGCATGTCGTCGCTGATCGTGGCGCAGCTGCTGCACCTCGAGGCGGAAAACCCGTCCAAGGAAATCTCGATGTACATCAACAGCCCCGGCGGTGTCGTCACCTCGGGCCTGTCGATCTACGACACGATGCAATACATCAAGCCCAAGGTCTCGACCCTGGTCATCGGCCAGGCAGCCTCGATGGGGTCGCTGCTGCTGACAGCGGGCGCCAAGGACATGCGTTTCTCGCTGCCCAACAGCCGCATCATGGTGCACCAGCCCTCGGGCGGCTACCAGGGTCAGGCGACCGACATCATGATTCACGCCGAAGAGACGCTGAAGTTGAAACGGCGGCTGAACGAGATCTACGTGAAACACACCGGCCAGACATACGAGGCCGTCGAATCCGCGCTGGAGCGCGACAACTTCATGGATGCCGAACGGGCCAAGGAGTGGGGGCTGATCGACGAGATCGTGACCTCGCGCGTGGTCGACGGCGAAAGCGGCGGCGACGCATGATTAGGCGCCCCGGTCCGCTGGGCGGGCCGGGGCGAATTTTCGGATTGTCGCGCCCGACCACGTGGCCTAAGCTGTCCGAACACTGGCAGCAGGCGGCGTTGTGGGGGCGCAAGGGCCGGTCGCCGGCGAAGCAGGAAACCGGGATAACCGGGAAAGGTGCGACTGATGGCAACGAATTCAGGCGGCGATAGCAAGAATACGCTCTATTGCAGCTTCTGCGGCAAGAGCCAGCATGAAGTCCGCAAGTTGATTGCAGGCCCCACCGTGTTCATCTGTGATGAATGCGTCGAACTGTGCATGGACATCATCCGCGAGGAAACCAAGGGGGCCGGGCTGAAGTCCTCCGAGGGGGTGCCGACCCCGCGCGAGATCTGCGAGGTGCTGGACGATTACGTCATCGGCCAGGCCACCGCGAAACGCGTGCTCTCCGTCGCCGTGCACAACCACTACAAGCGTCTCAACCACGCTCAGAAATCTTCGGATATCGAACTGGCGAAATCCAACATCTTGCTGATCGGCCCGACAGGCTGCGGCAAGACGCTGTTGGCGCAGACGCTGGCGCGTATCCTTGACGTGCCCTTCACGATGGCCGACGCCACTACGCTGACCGAGGCCGGTTACGTGGGCGAGGATGTCGAGAATATCATTCTCAAGCTGTTGCAGGCGTCGGAATACAACGTCGAACGCGCGCAGCGCGGCATCGTCTACATCGACGAGGTCGACAAGATCACCCGCAAGTCGGAAAACCCGTCGATCACCCGCGACGTATCGGGCGAGGGTGTGCAGCAGGCGCTGCTGAAACTGATGGAAGGTACCGTCGCCTCCGTGCCCCCGCAGGGTGGGCGCAAGCATCCGCAGCAGGAATTTCTGCAGGTGGACACGACGAACATCCTCTTCATCTGCGGCGGCGCCTTTGCCGGGCTGGACCGGATCATCGCACAGCGGGGCAAGGGCTCGGCAATGGGCTTTGGCGCTGACGTGCGCGACAATGACGACCGCGGTGTCGGAGAAGTCTTCAAGGATCTCGAACCCGAGGATCTGCTGAAATTCGGCCTGATTCCGGAATTCGTCGGCCGTCTGCCCGTCATCGCCACGCTCGAGGACCTGGACGAGGATGCGCTTGTCACAATCCTGACCCAGCCCAAGAACGCCTTGGTCAAGCAGTACCAGCGCCTTTTCGAGATGGAGGAAACCAAGCTCGACTTTACCGATGACGCGCTGCTGGCCATCGCCAAGAAGGCGATCGAGCGCAAGACCGGCGCACGGGGCCTGCGTTCGATCCTCGAAGGCATCCTGCTGGACACGATGTTCGAACTGCCAGGCATGGAAGAGGTGACAGAGGTCGTCGTGAACGAGGAATCGGTCACGTCCGAGGCCAAGCCGCTGATGATCTACGCAGATCAGAAAAAAGAAGGCGCGTCCGCGGGCTGACCTCGGTGAGGCAAACCACAAGCGCAGGGCGGGGTTCTACCCCGCCTTTCCTTTGTCAGGGGACGAGAAAATGACCATCACACGTATCTCCTCGGGCAGTCCTTTCGAGGAAAAGATCGGCTACAGCCGCGCCGTCGTCGCGGGTGGCTTCATCCATGTGGCCGGCACGGTGGGGCAGGGCGATACCGTCGAGGAGCAGTGCCGCGCCGCGTTGGCCACGATTTCGCAGGCACTGGAAAAAGCGGGCAGCAGCCTGTCGGACGCGGTGCGCGTCACCTACTACCTGCCGGACCGGCACGAGTTCGAATCCTGCTGGCCAATCTTGCGTGAGGCCTTCGGGGCCAACCCGCCCGCCGCAACGATGGTGGAATGCGCCCTGATCGACCCGAAATACCGGATCGAGATCGAGCTGACGACGCTCGCCCGCTAGGACATGGCCGGGCGGGCCGAGCTTCAGCCTGCCAGCCCAGCAAAAACGCCACAGGCGGCAAACGGCACGCCTGCGTCATGGCGGGCACTGGACCCCGTGCTGCGAATTCGCCATAAGAGGCGTCAGAATACAGGAGTCGTTCATGGGCATTCTCAACACCCTTCTGCGCGCCGTGACCTGGTGGAATGGCGCCACGCTCAACACCCTGATCTACACCAGCCGCAAAGGCGTGAAGGTCGGCGAAGATGAGCAGGGCAACAGCTTCTACCGGACCCGTGACGGCAAGAAGCGCTGGGTGATCTTCAACGGCGAGGCCGAGGCAAGCCGCGTCAGCCCCGATTGGCACGGCTGGCTGCATTACACCTTTGATGAGCCGCCCACCGACAAGCCGTTGCCCCACAAGACCTGGGAAAAGCCGCACAGCGAAAACCTGACCGGCACCGCGCTGGCCTATGCCCCGGCGGGCAGCATCCGGCGCGAGGCCCCTGCAGAGCGTCGCGACTACGAGGCCTGGTCGCCCGAATGACCCATTCCGTGGCCGAAGTGGTCGTCGGCGGCGCCGTTCTGGCGGCGGCGCTTACCTTTGGCGTCTACACCGTGCAAAGCACCGGTTTCGCACTGGGTTCTCAGGGATATGAACTCAGCGCCTCTTTCCGCTCTGTCGAGGGGATCGGGGTCGGGACCGACGTGCGCCTTGCGGGCGTCAAGGTGGGCACCGTCACGGGAATCGAGCTGAACCCCGAGACCTATCGTGCCGACACGACCGTGGTGATCGACGATCATGTCTTGGTGCCGCATCTCAGCGTGATCGCGATCGCATCAGAGGGACTGTTGGGCGGCAACTTCGTCGAGATTTCGCCCGGTGGCGGATTGGACAACTACCAGCCGGGAGACGAGATCCTGGATACGCAAGGCTCTGTCAGCCTGCTGACCATGTTGATGCGCTACATCGGCGGGGAAGGCGATCAGCAATGATCGCCCGCGCGCTGGCCGTGATGCTTGCGCTCACTGCGCCTGCCGTGGCGCAGGAGCAGACGGAAACAGGAACCGGCGCCGTGCTGCGCGGGCTGGACAAGCTGAACGCCAAGGTCAGCGACATCACCCTGCAGAACGGGGAGGCGACCGTCCTTGGCCTGATCGAGATCGCGCTCAAGGAATGCCGTTACCCGCAAGGTGATCCCTCGGGCGATGCCTATGCCTTTCTGACCATCCGCGAGGCCGGCGTGGCGAAACCGCTCTTTTCCGGGTGGATGATCGCCTCGTCCCCGGCGCTGAACGCAATGGACCACGCGCGCTATGACGTTTGGGTCATGCGCTGCACTCTGCCTGAGTAACGTCGCGCATTTTTGCGGTGATCGCGGTGTCGCCCCGAGCGAACCCGTGCGCCGTGTAGCGGTCAGGCAGAGGGGCGCAGGTGGGCCACCACGTCGACGCCAGACCTGGCCAGGGGCTGCGACCGGATGTCCGCGGGCAGTTTCAGCGCCTCGGACAGTTGCGTCCGATAGGCGTGCCGGGTGATCTCTATCCCTCCAAGGCTGGCCAGGTGCGGGGTCAGGAACTGCGTGTCGAACAGGACGAATCCCGTGCGCCGCAAGAGGTCCACCAGCCAGGCCAGCGCGATCTTGGAGGCATCCGTGCGGCGCGAGAACATAGACTCGCCGCAAAAGGCGGCCCCGACGGTCACGCCGTAGACCCCGCCAACCAGCGCGCCGTCCATCCAGATCTCCAGTGAATGCGCGTGACCCTGCGCGAAAAGCGCGTGGTAGAGGTCACGGATCTCGGAGTTGATCCAGGTTTCCTCGCGGTCGGCACATCCGTCGATCACGCCCGAGAAATCGGTATTCAGCGTCACCTGGTAACCGTCGCGGCGCAGGCGTTTCGCCAGACTGCGCGAGATCCGGAACCCTTCCAGCGGCAGCACGCCGCGACGCCGGGGGTCGACCCAGAAGATATCAGGATCGTCCCGCCGTTCGGCCATCGGAAAGATGCCGGTGCGATAGGCCTGAAGGAGAAGTTCGGGGGTGACACTCATGACGGCGGGATAGTCGCCTGTCGTGCCGTGCCCCGCCATGCGACCCGCCGTCCCGCAGCCTGTCTGCGAGAGGCGGTGTCGGGGAGGGGGGCGCAGGGCCGGGGCAGGGCGGCCCGGCTCATTCCAGCCCGCCGGCCTCCAGCCATTTTTCCAGCCAGTGAATGTTGTATTCGCCGGTATGGATGTCCTTTTCCCGCAAGAGCGCGTGGAACAGCGGCACCGTGGTGTCGATGCCGTCCACGATCAGCTCGCCCAAGGCGCGGTTCAGGCGTGCCAGCGCTTCGGGCCGGTCACGACCGTGCACGATCAGCTTGCCGATCAGGCTGTCGTAGTAGGGCGGGATGCGATAGCCGTCATACAGGGCGGAATCCATCCGCACGCCAAGGCCGCCCGGCGCGTGGAAATGCGAGATCGTGCCCGGGGAGGGGCGGAACTCGGGCAGTTTCTCTGCGTTGATGCGGACCTCGATGGCATGGCCGTTGATCTGCAGATCGTTCTGGGTAAAGGACAGCGGTTGACCGGCGGCGACAAGGATCTGCTCGCGCACAAGGTCAACGCCGAAGATGCCCTCTGTCACCGGGTGTTCCACCTGCAGGCGCGTGTTCATCTCGATGAAGTAGAACTCGCCATCCTCGTAGAGGAACTCGATGGTGCCGGCGCCGCGATAGCCCATCTTGGCCACGGCGCGGGCGCAGATGCCGCCGATATGGGCGCGCTCTTCGGGGGTGATCGAGGGGCCGGGGGCCTCTTCGAACACCTTCTGGTGACGCCGCTGCAACGAACAGTCGCGTTCGCCCAGATGGACACCGCCCCCCTGGCCATCGCCGAACACCTGGATCTCGATATGGCGCGGACGCTGCAGGTACTTCTCGATGTAGACTTCGTCGTTGCCAAAGGCCGCCTTGGCCTCGGCCCGGGCGGTCTGGTAGGCGCGCGACATCTCGTCCTCGTCGCGGGCGACCTTCATGCCGCGTCCGCCGCCGCCTGCGGTGGCCTTGACGATGACCGGATAGCCGAAGGACGCGCCGATCTGCTTGGCTTCCTCGACGCTGGCCACGCCGCCCTCGGAGCCGGGAACAACCGGGATTCCCAGTTCCTTGGCCGTCTCCTTGGCGGTGATCTTGTCACCCATCGTGCGGATATGTTCCGCAGACGGGCCGATGAAGGTGATGTCGTGGTCTTCGACGATCTGCACGAAACGGGCGTTTTCCGACAGGAACCCATAGCCCGGATGGATCATCGTTGCGCCGGTCACCTCGCAGGCCGAGATGATGGCCGGAATGGACAGGTAGCTGTCGGGCGAGGGCGCCGGGCCAATGCAGATGGTCTCGTCCGCCATGCGCACGTGCATCGCGTCGGCATCGGCGGTGGAATGCACCGCGACCGAGGGGATGCCCATTTCGCGGCAGGCGCGGATGACGCGCAGCGCGATTTCGCCTCTGTTGGCGATGAGGATCTTCTGGGTCATGCGCTTACTCGAGGATGACCAGCGGGGCACCGTATTCGACCGGCGCGCCGTCCTCGACGAGGATGCGCTTGACGGTGCCTGCGCGGGGCGCGGGAATATGGTTCATGGTCTTCATCGCCTCGACGATCAGCAGCGTGTCGCCTTCCTTGACCGACGTTCCGACCGCGATGAAGGAATCCGCGCCCGGTTCGGGCTGCATGTAGACGGTGCCGACCATCGGCGAGGTCACGGCGCCCGGATGGGCGGCGGGATCTTCGGGCATCACCTCTGCCGCGGCGGCGGGCGCTGCGGCGGCCGGTGCGGGGGCGGCAGCGACCGGGGCAGGGGCGGCAACGGGGGCCGGCGCGGCCACGGTAGAGGCTCGGCTGATGCGAACCTGCAGGCTGTCGTCGTCGCCGTATTCGCGCATGACCTCCAGTTCTGTCAGGTCATTATCCTGCAGGAGTTCCGCCAACGCCTTGATAAAGGCCACATCCGCATCGGACTTGTTCTCGCTCATGCCATCCTCGCCATGTCCATCTGCCCGTTACCGATCACATCGGTGGGCTCAGCGCGCTTATAGGGTATGGCGCGGGCGGTGAAAAGCGATGCCGCACAGGATTGCCACGCGGTTTCGCCCTGCCGGGCGGCATTGCCGGGGCGGCATGTGCCCAAGGGGATCAGTCGCGCGGTTCGTCGGCCGGTTCCGGTGGGCGATCTGCGGCGGCGTCAGACCGTGATTCCCCGGGGTCCCTGCCGGTGTCCCCGGCTCGTTCGGCGGCCTCCGCGGCCGTATTGGGCGGGGCCTGCTCCGCCAGCATGCGGCTGATGGTGATCTGCATGATGGAGGGCGGCGCGGTGTTGACGTCGGGATCGGGCTCGCCGTTGGCGGCGCGCCAGAATTTGTCCGGCGCCAGCCCTTCGCGCAGCCCCGCCTCCGGGTCGCGGGCATCGGCGATGGGTTTCACCCGTGTCTCGCGCGCAGGTTCGCGCGCGACATCGGGCAGCCCCTGCGGATGGCCCGTGACCTGCGGCGCCGTCAGCAGAGGTGTTGCAGTGACTTGCATTAGGCAGCTCCGTTTTCAGAGCGCCCCCACGTCCACGAATATACCACCGGAGGCGCTTTCGCGCAGTGGGTTCGGTCGAATTGAGGAGAGAATTCGCTCGATAAAGGGCATTGGCGGGAAGCCGCTGGGTATCGGCGGTTCTTGGCAAGATTGCGCAAACATGACCGAATTTTGAACTGTTCTATACGCATTCATGAAGTGACTTGCGACGTGCACGCATGAAGCCAGACAGGTTGAGGCCAACAGCATGAGACAAGCGCAGTGGAAATTCGGCGGCTCAGCCAACCACCTGGAGGCTTTCGAGGCGCTGCTGGCCTGATCTGCCCCGGGGAACAAGAAAGCCGCCGGGATGTCCCGGCGGCTCTTGCTGTCTGGACGCCCCTCTACCAGGGCGCACGCTGTCACGTATTCATTCTGTTTTGGATGAGGTCGTCAACGACGGAAGGGTCGGCGAGTGTGGATGTGTCGCCGAGGGCGCCGTAGTCGTTTTCGGCGATCTTGCGCAGGATGCGGCGCATGATCTTGCCGGAGCGGGTCTTGGGCAGGCCCGGGGCCCACTGGATGAG
>NZ_JASHJL010000082.1 GCF_030733205.1 Mameliella sp. MMSF_3455 | reverse complement strand
GCTTTGCCATGTTCGTATCCCTTCAAAGGTTCGGGAAACACCTTAGCTGACTGTCCGGTTTCCTGGGACCACTTCAAGGTCAATCGGCCGACCGACGCCGGGCGCATCGTCGAACCGCGCCAGGAAATCGCGGTCGGCGACTTGGGGGTGTGCCAGGATCTCTGGGACCGACATGACCGCGCCCGCGGGCACGCCGATGCCATTCAGCTCGCACGCCCAATCGCGCGCGGCGCGCGTGGTCAGCACCGTTTCCAGTTCCGCCCGCAGGCGCAGCCGGTTCGTCTTGCGGTTTTCGCGCGTGGCGAAGTCGCGCACGTCCAGAAGATCCTCGCGCCCCAGGTGGCGGGTCAGAGCGACCCATTGTTCGTCCTTGTTGGCGGCGATGTTGATCAACCCGTCGGCGCACTGGAACGTGCCCGATGGTGCCGATGTCGGGTTCTCGTTGCCCTGTGGCTGCGGATCGACACCGCCGATCAGGTGGTTCGACACCACCCAGCCCATCGTGGCCAGGACCGATTCCAGCATCGAGATGTCGATGAAGGTGCCGCGCGGGTCTGCGTTCAGCGCGGCACAGATGGCCATCGCCGCCGTCAGCCCGCCCACCGTGTCGGCCAGCGGATAGCCCACGCGCAAGGGGGCGCTGTCGGCATCTCCGGTGATCGACATGACTCCCGAGACGCCCTGTACGATCTGGTCGTAGGCCGGGCGGTCGGCCCATGGCCCGGACTGACCAAAGCCCGAGATCGCGCAGTAGACGAGCCGGGGGTTCTCGGCTCTCAACGTCGCATGGCCCAGCCCCAGGCGATCCATCACGCCGGGGCGGAAGTTTTCCACCACCACGTCGGCGCGTCCGGCCAGCCGTTTCAGCGCGTCCTTCCCGCGCGGGTCCTTGAGATTCAGCGTCAGGGATTTCTTGCCCGCGTTCTGGGCGAGAAAGCTGATCCCCATGCCGCGCGCTGACAGGTCGGGATCGGCGCCCAGGTTGCGGGCCAGGTCACCGCGCCCCACGGCCTCGACCTTGATGACCTCGGCGCCCAGGTGGGCCAGTTGGTGACAGGCGAAGGGTCCGGCCAGGACGTTGGTCAGGTCGAGGACCCGCACCCCGGCAAGGGGTGCGGAGGGCGGACCCTCAGTCGCCATCGGCCACGCCCTTGGCCCGGGCCCGCGCCCTGCGCGCGCGATAGCTGGGCAAGAGCACCAGCAGCAATGCCAGCACCAGCAGCGCCAAGGTCATCGGGCGTTCCCAAATGAAATCGATCCCGCGGTAGAGCTGCATGGACCGGGCGAAATTGTCCTCCAGCATCGTGCCCAGGATGAACCCGATCAGAAGCGGCGCCAGCGGGTAATCGGCGAAACGAAAGATCGTGGCCATGACCCCGAGACCCACCAGCATCAGAAGCTCGGTCGCGTTGTTCTGCCCGATATAGGCCCCCATAAGCGTGAAGAAGAGGATGAAGGGGATTAGGAAGTTCCGCGGGATCGCGAGGATCTTCGCGATATAGGGGATTAGCGGCAGGTTCAGGATCAGAAGCACTAGGTTGCCGATGAACATCGAGATGATCACGGCCCAGAAGATCTCGGGGGTGTCGGTCATCAGGCGCGGCCCGGGCGTCACATTCAGTGCGATCAGCGCGCCCAGAAGGATCGCCGTGGTGCCCGACCCGGGGATGCCCAGCGTCAGCAGCGGCACGAAGGATCCCGTGCAGGCCGCGTTGTTGGCGGTTTCCGGCGCGGCGAGGCCCTTGACCGATCCCTTGCCGAATTCCTTCTGCTCCTCCGAGGAAGCCAGGTTGCGCTCCACCGCGTAGCCTAGGAATGACGCGATGGTCGCCCCGGCGCCGGGCAGGACCCCGATGAAGAAACCCTGAACGGATTGCCGGCCGATGACCGGGATCATCGCCTTGCCTTCGTCCTTCGAGAATCGCAGGCCCGTGATCTTGCCCGATCCGTCGCTTTCGCCGTCACCCCCGCGCGCCGGGTTCAGGACAAGGAACATCGCCTCGGGCAGCGCGAACATGGCCATGGCCAGCGTGATGAACGAGATGCCGGACTGCAGGTCCATCAGCCCCAGTGTGAAGCGCGGCATGTTGAACAGCGCGCCTTCGCCAACTGTGGCCAGAATCAGTCCGAGGATGGTCATCATCAGCGCCTTGGCCACCTGGCCAGTCCCGGCGAAGGCGGCGATGGCCGACAGGCCCACAACCATCAGCGCGAAGTATTCGGCCGAGTGGAACAGCAACGCCACCGACGACAGCGCCGGCGCGAAGATCATCAGAAGGATCGCGCCGATCATGCCGCCGGCAAAGCTGGACACGGCGGCAATCGTCAGCGCCTTGCCGGCCTGACCCTTGCGGGCCATCGGGTAGCCGTCGAAGGACGTCGCGACCGTGCCCGCGACCCCTGGCGCATTCAGAAGGATCGACGACGTCGATCCGCCGAAGATCGCGCCGTAATAGACCCCCGCTAGCAGGATCAAAGCGGCCGCAGGGTCGCCGAGCGAGATCGCGACCGGGATCATGATGGCGATGATCGACATGGGCCCCAGTCCCGGCAACATTCCAATGAAGGTGCCGATGAGACAGCCGGCGATGACCATCAGCAGATTCTGGATCGAAAAGGCCGCCTCGAGGCCGATCAGGATACCTTCAAGCATTGTTCAGATCCCCATGAAGAACGGAAACGGCCGCAAGAAGATGCCCAGCACCTCTTGGACCAGCCACCAGACGAAGCCGGTGGCGAGCAAGGCGGTTGGCACCATGACGTGCCACTTGCGCTCGCCCAGGATGACGCTGCCGCCGACAAGGAACACCGTCGTGGCAAGCAGGAATCCCGCGGGCCGCAGCATCAGCGCATACAGCACCATGAGCGCCAAGAGCATGAGCGCCTGGCCCAGCTTATATTCGTGAAGGCGGCGGTAGTTGATGTCGCTGGCCGAAGGCTCTGCGCCTGGGACCGGCTTTTCGAGCCCCAGAAGAACGATCAATCCGACGATGACGCCCAGCACCGACAGAACCTTTGGAAAGGTAGAGGGCCAGACCGGGTTGCGCTGCATGAATGGCGGCAGAAGCTGGTCCATCGTGAAAAAGGCCAGGTAGCCGTAAGCGCAGCAGAACACGACGAAAATGAGTGCGATCCAGCGATCGAGCGCCATACCGTCCCCTCCCATATTTCAGGCTGATATTCGTGGCGCCGCCCGGGATCGGGGCGGCGCCTTCGCTATCGCGATGGACGGCGTGCTCCGCCGTCCGCGCAAACGGCCTTAGAGGAAGCCGAGCGTCCGCATCAGGTTGCCGATTTGCTCTTCCTGACCTTCGAGATAGGTGCGGAACTCGTCGCCCGGGTTCCAGATGTTGACCCAGCCGTTGCGCGAGCGGACGTCTTCCCAAGCGTCGGTCTCGTACATCGCCTCGAGCGCCGAGATGTACTGCTGACGCTTTTCTTCCGAGATGCCGGGCGCGGCGAAGAACCCGCGCCAGTTAACGAAGGAGACGTCGATGCCCTGCTCCATGAAGGTCGGCGCGCTGTCATAGGCCGGCACACGCTCTTCGGCGGTGACGCCAAGGATACGAACCTCGCCCTGATCGGCCAGAGCGATGGCTTCGGAGAAGCCGGTCGAAAGCGCGTCGATCTCGCCCGACAGGAGCCCGGCCATAGCCTCGCCGCCGGCGTCGTAGGGAATGTAGTTCAGTGCGATGGGGTCCTCGCCAGCCGCTTCCATCACCATCGCGGCAACGATGTGGTCCATGCCGCCGGGAACCGAGCCACCGCCCACGGCGAAATCGTCACCCTGTTCCTGGTAGGCGGCCAGAAGGCCTTCCATATCCTTGATCTCGCTATCGGCGGGAACGACCAACGCGGCGTAGTCGCCGATCGTGCCGGCCACCAGCGTCAGGTCGCGGAAGCTTTGCGGGAACACACCGGTCAGCGAACGAATTACGATGGGGGTGGAGTTCACCATCAGCGTGTCGTCCAGACTCTCGGCGTTCTCGATCATGTAGCCGATGGCCACGCCACCGCCGCCGCCGGACATGTTCTCATAGCTGGCCGAGCCGACGATGCCGGATTTGGTCAGCGCCTCGCCGGTGCCGCGCGCGGTGCCGTCCCAGCCGCCGCCGGCGCCGCCGGGAATAATGAAGTGCAGGCTTTCAAGTTGTTGGTGCGCTTCGGCGCTGGCCGTGCCGGAAAAAGCGAGCGTAGCCGCAGCCGCGGCCATCACGACCCGGCGGGTCATGCGGAATGTCATTTGGTAGTCCTCCCATTTGACAGGCGGTCCTCCGCCGCCCATACGTCGGTTTGAACACACAAAGCTGACAGGGGCCTGACACGGGCACCCGAGCCAGTGACTGCGCGCGACGCGCGCCGCTGTGAGGGAAGAGCCCGGTGCGCTACCTGCTGGTCGAGGACAACCAGGAACTGGCCGAGGCCGTGGTAAAGCGGCTCGTTCTGGACGGTCATGCCGTCGACCATGCTGCCAGCCTGGACGAGGCCGAGGCCTGCCTTTCCGCCGCGGACTACGACCTGATCCTGCTGGATGTGATGCTGCCGGACGGCGACGGGCGCGATTTCCTGGCCCGTAGCCGTGCGCATCTTGAAACCCCGGTCATCGTTCTGACAGCGCGCAGCCAGGTGTCCGACCGCGTCGGCGCGCTGGACCAGGGGGCCGACGATTACATCACTAAGCCGTTCGACTTCTCCGAGCTGGAGGCGCGGTGCCGCGCCGTTCTGCGCCGGCGCGGTGGATCGGCCCGCAACGAAATCGCGCTTGGGCGGGCGGTGTTCGATCCGTTCGCGGGCACGCTTCGCCTGGGAAAAAGCCTGATCGAGCTGCGCAACCGCGAGATTCGCCTGTTGGAGGTCTTCGCCCGCCACCCGGGGCAGATCCTGTCGAAAGGTCAATTGCTGGACCGGCTGTTTTCCTATGACAGCGCGGTGACCGAGAACGCGATCGAGGTCTATGTCGGGCGCTTGCGGCGCCGGATCGACGGCACCGGCGTCCGGATCGAAACGGTGCGCGGCCTCGGCTACAGGATGGAGACTGAAGACCCGTGACCCGCACCAGGTCCATCGGCCGCCGTCTGACGCTTCTGCTTGCCGGGGTGGCGGCTCTGCTCTCGATCCTGAGCTGGGGTATGGTAAGTGGCCTGGCGCGGCAGGCCGCCGAGCGCACACAGGACAACGTTCTGGCCGCCTCGGCCACCGCCATCGCCGAAACGCTGCGCAGCGAACAGGGCGAGGTGCGGCTCGAGCTGCCCTATTCGGCCTTTTCCATGCTCGGTGCCATCGGCGAGGACCGCGTGTTCTACCACGTCGCTGCGGGCGAAGAGTTCCTGACCGGCTACGCCAATCTGCCAGTTCTGGACAGGCCCCGGGCGCCCGGCACCGTCCTGTTCGACACCGGCACCTTCGACGGCGAGGAGATCCGCATCGCGTCGGTCACGCGCCCGGTGCTGGTCGGCGCGGAACCTTTGACCGTATCGGTCAGCGTCGCGCAGACACGAAGCGGCGTCGGCGCCATCTCACGCGAGCTGTCGCGACTGGCGGCCTTGTTGTCGGTCGCCTTCTTCATTGTCGCCGTGACCCTGTCGGCCATTGCCGCGCGCACGTCGCTGCGCCCCCTCAACGAGATCGCGGATGCAGTCGCCCGGCGCGGCCCCTCGGACCTGCGCCCGGTGAAACGCGAAGCACCCGAGGAACTGGCACCGCTCCTATCGTCGCTTAACCGCCTGATGGAACGGCTGGCTCAGTCCATTCGCCGGTCCGAGGATTTCATCGCCGAGGCCGCGCACCGGGTCCGCACGCCCCTCGCCACGGTCCGGACGCAGGCCGAAATCGCCCTGCGGTCGGTCGAAGCCAGCGACGAACGGCAGCGCCTTCGGCACATCATCCGGGCCGTCGACGAAAGCTCCCGCTCGGCCGGTCAGCTTCTGGACCATGCGACCGTGGCCTATCGGGTCGAGGATCTGGCCCGCGACTCCGTCGATCTTGCGGACATTTCGGCCCGGTGCGTCGCCGCGCTTGAGCCGACGGCGGCAATGAAAGAAATCCGGCTGATCCTGCGGACCGAACCAGCCAAGGTTGCGGGCGACGCCGTCCTGCTGGACAACGCTCTGCGCAACGTGCTCGACAACGCGATCAAATATTCGCCCGAGGACACGCTCATCACCTTGGCCGTCACCGCCGACGCCGCCGAGGCCCGTGTCTCGGTCTGCGACGAAGGCCCTGGCCTTGGTGATTGCCCGGCCGAGCACTTGAAAGAGCGCTTCCGACGCGGCACCCACACCGAAGGCATCGTGGGTTCCGGCTTGGGCCTTACCATCGCCAGTGACGTGTTGCGTGCACATGGCGGGCGGCTTGACCTTGGACCTGCAGAAGGGGGAACCGGCACATGCGCCGCGCTTGTCTTGCCATTGCTCTGACGCTGATCGCGGCTACGGCCGCGGCCCTCGAACTGGAGGACCACCGGTACTATCAAGGCACCGGCGACACCGTGTTGCGGATCGTCTCGACCGCCGACCTGGAGGTGTTCGAGGACTACCTGATCGCGTTCCAGGCCGAACGGCCCAATATCTCTATCGACTATTCGGTCGTCTCCTCGGCCGATCTGCACGGCGCCATTCGCGATGGTGCCGCGTTCGATCTCGCACTTTCCTCCGCGATGGACCTTCAGTTCAGATTGGCCAACGACGGTTTCGCGCAGTCCTATCGCTCGCAGGCGACCGAGGCGCTGCCCGATTGGGCGCGCTGGCGCGACCTGATCTTCGCATTTACGACAGAACCCGCCGTCGTCGTGATCTCGACCAGGCATTTCGAGGGCCTGCCCCTGCCTGCCACCCGGCAGGAGTTGACGGCAGTCCTGCGCGACAATCCCGACCGTTTCAACGGGGCCGTCGGGACATATGACGTGCGGGTCAGCGGTCTTGGCTATCTTTTCGCCACGCAAGAGGCCCGCTCGACGGATGCCTACTGGCGGCTGAGCGAGGTCATGGGGCGCCTCGATCCGCAGTTTTACTGCTGCTCCGGGCAGATGATCGACGACGTGACCGACGGACGCCTTGCGCTCGCCTACAACGTGCTGGGAAGCTATGCCGCCGACCGGCTGGCGCAGGAATCCGGCGGCGAGGTTCAGATCCTCAGGATGCAGGACTTCGGCAACGTCATGCTGCGTACGGCGCTGATCCCCGAGGCCGCCGAAGAACCGGCCGTCGCAGGGGCCTTTATCGATCTTCTGACCAAGCTCGGCATGCGGGAGACGAACGGAGACTGGCCGCTTCCGCCGCTGAGCCAGAACACGGATCTGCGCTCGACGGGATTCGGGCCGATCCGCCTTGGCCCGGCCCTGATGGTCTATCTCGACCCGTTGAACCGGCGGAGTTTCCTGAGCGAATGGGAAGACGCCTGGGAACAGCCCTGATGATCCGGTGAACGGCGCTTCGGTAGCCGAGTATCCCCGCTGATCGTCAAGCGGAGGGGCGTTCCAGTGCGGCTCGGGATGATCGAGGAGCTTTCCTTGGTTAAGCCGGTGGCACAAGGCCACGTCGCCGATCAGGCTGACCCGATACCGCACTTCGGAAAGACAAAAGGGCACGCAAGCCCCTGCCTCGCCTGCTTGGCAGGCATGACGCCGAACAATGTCGCAGTCTTGAAGCGGCTGTGCAGGAGCACCTCCGCATCGAGGAGGCGCGGGACGTGCTTGGCAACATGAGAACTGAATTGCCCAAGGAGGCTGTTCAAGAACGGGCAGTCGTCGTGACCTGCCCCCGCGAAATCCCTCACCGTAATGTAGAGTCTGCGCCAACTTGCGCTGCTCCCCATGTTTGGACCACCGGAAGCTGGATTTTTTCGGCTGTTTCACGATGACGGGCTGGTGACGTCATCGGGATAATGCATGGCAATCGGGACGTTGTATCCGATCGCGCTGTGGGGACGATCCTCGTTGTAGTGTCTACGCCAATCTTCCAACTTTTCCTGAGCGTCGGCAAGGCTCATGAACCAGTGTGCGTTCAGGCACTCCGACCGAAGCTTGCTGTTGAAGGCCTCAATGAAGCCATTGTCTGTCGGCTTACCTGGCCGTGAGAAGTCCAGCGTAACTTCGTTGGCGTAGGCCCACAGGTCCAGGTCGCGAGAGATAAATTCGCTGCCATTATCGACTCGAATGGTGTTCGGATAGCCGATCCCGCCGCAGACCCCTTCCAGCGTTTGAACCACGTCCTCGCCGCGGTAGCTGAACCGTGAATCCACGACCGGGCAGAACCGCGAATGCGTGTCGACCACGGTCAGGATCCTCAATTTCTTTCCCATGGCGAGTTGGTCGTGAACGAAGTCCATA
>NZ_JASHJL010000081.1 GCF_030733205.1 Mameliella sp. MMSF_3455 | reverse complement strand
GATTGCCGCCTGAAATGAAACCGATGCTATAGCTTAGCCCGGCGGCAAACTGGTCGAAAACTCAGGACCACCTCTAAGCCTCACCCGAAGGGATCGTATTCCGAGACGATCATGACCTCGTCTCCGTCGATTTCATCGGCGGGGACGGCGCCATAGGTTCCATCACCGGCCTGGAAGACGACGGTCGAGACCATGAGTGTGGCGGCGAGAGAGGCGGCGAAGGCGTGGGCATCTTTGCGGGACATCTGTTTGGCTCCTGTCTTGGAGGCGGAGGACCATCCCCCGCGCGACAGGACCCCGCAGGCCCGAAGACTGGCTGACATCACCGGGTGCGTTCGGCTCGTCCGAATCCACCCGGCGGCACGGGTTCGCCCGTAGTCCGACCCCTCGCGGGTTGATCTCGAAGACGGGATTCGGGGCAAGGAAGGGAATGGCGAGCGGAGGATGGTGCGACCGCTGACTGGAGCCGTATGTTCCGCTGATGCTATCGCTGCCAGCCTCCCGGGCAGACATTTGGTAGAAGATCTCATTCCGTGTTGGATTGGATCCTATGGTGCCCCGCGATCTCGCAGGACAGAGTCGTGATGGGTGAGAGGCCCGCACTTTGGCGGGCCACTTGGGTTCTACATAGGCTCAGGCGGCAAGTTCCGCGTCCCCTGCCCTATCCCCGTCCTCGCTGCCGACGATGTCGAGTCGCGCGTTGCGATAGCCTTCCCTAGCGATCCAGAGTTCCGCAGCGGTGACAGACTCGGCCAGGTGGAGCAGTTCCGTGCAGCCGCCAAAATCCACCAGGACGCGCACCTGTCCGGGCTTCGGTTCCTCTGCTACCTCGAAGGTCAACGCACTGTCAGCCGAATGCGTTCGCATGATGGTGACAAGAATGACCCCGTCCGAGGAGAAGTTCCCCTCGTGCAGCGTGAACGACGCCGGCGCCGTCCAGGTTGGATAGGGTCGCGGCGGCTCCTTCTTGACGAGACGTCCAACGCCGTTCGAGCGTTCCCAGGCCGCGAGCTTCTTCGTGAACCGCGCAGGCGGTTTCGGACTGTTGTCGGTGTAGCGAATGAGCGCGCCCAGGGGCGCGGTATCGAGAATGGTCGTTGCAGACATGATTCCTCATCCTGAATGCGTCATATTGCATTCATATTATTGATATTATTGGTTTTTATGTGATTGAGGGCGGGTTTCCCCGCCCTCGGAAGGCGCAGATCACTCCGCGGCCATCATCGAGGCCTCATTGCTCGGCAAGTCCGCTGTAAGGAAGGCGGGCAGATCGACATCTTCGGCCTGGTCGGCGTCGGAACCGGGCTCAGGCGCCCCCTGCCCTTCCGCACCTTCGAGTGCTGCCAGATCGTGACGGCGAAGAACCTCTGGCAACCAACCGCTGCCTTTCAGCAGACGCTCGGCTTCGGTCGCCATCTCGCCCTTCTTCAGGTGATCGAGGAGTTGCGCCGTCCCCTCCCCTTTAGCCTCACGTACGGCCTCGAGGATCCGGACCTTTGGCACGCGGTTCAGGTAGGTATCGACCGTCGGCTCCCAACCCGCCTCGACCATGTCGAGATCGACCGCCTGTGCGACCAAGTCGGACTGGGCCATCCGCTTGGTCAAACCGCTGGCGGAGATACCGGCACCATAGGGGTTCACCTTCTCATAGAGCGCGTTGATCCCGAAGCTGAGGCAATGCGCGAGCAGCGACAGCCGGCTCCCTTGATCAAGGGAGGTCAGGTAGTCCCAGAGCGCGGCATCGTCGCCGAGCGGCAAGTCGGCCTCCCACTCCGCATGGCGATCGTCCACCAACTTGGCCACCACGCTGTCCTTCAGATCGCTCGCCTGCGCCGACATGTAGACGTGACGGACCGAAGCCTCGAGGCAGCTGCCGGCCGAACTGGATGTACGGAAAGTGTCGTTGACGAGCTTCAGGAGCAGCAACGTCAGGGCGACGTCGGGAGAACGCCCGACAGCTTCCCGCAGTGCCAATGTCCGGTGCGCCGTCAACTCCATGACCAGCCGCTCGGGCAACGGCTTCAACGCACCATCGTCCTCGTCGTCGGACACGTTGGCGCCAAGCGCCTGACCGGCAGAGGTGATCACCGTGCCATGGCCGATACAATCCACATTACTCCCCGCTGAAAGCTCAGCGCCCTGCCCGCCTGCCGCCTGTTCACCGCTGTGGACGTCGGCATCTTGCCGAGGTTCATCCTCGGGCCGGACAAAGCCCCGATAAGCTGCAAGCTCGCCATAGCGATCAAGCGTCACGAAGGCCCCTGCCGTCGCGATCTCCTCCGCGTCGAAGATCAGCGGCCTGGCCTCGAGCTTCTCCATCGCGACTTCCAGCTCGCCAAGACGTGCGTCGATCTCTTCGGGGAACTCATCCTGGCCCTCGTATTCCTCTTCGAGCGCCCGGTACTCGGCAAGCAGTTTGTCATGGGCCGCGCCTTCGTCATCCGTCATCGGCGCCGGGTCTCCGCTCAGCCGCCGCAAACCGTGGCTGTAGCCATAGGGCAGGTCGAGCGAGACCTCGATCCATTTCCAACCTTCGGTCGCGATGGCTTCGGCTTCGGCCTGAAGCTTCTCGCTGACCAGACGATCGAGCAGGGCAGGGTCTTCCAGCCAGCCGCCGTCATCGCCCTGGAAGAGGTCATGCAACATGGTGCCGCCCGCCGCCTCGTACGCCTCGACGCCGACAAAGGCGGCCCGACGGTCAGACGCGCGCACCGACGTTTCGGTCAGCATGCGCCGGATCTGATAGGGCTCCTTGTTCCAGGATGACCGGATCGCCTCCCAGACCTGAACCTGGCGCTCATGATCCGGATTGACCGTGAAGGCCATCAGCTGCTCCAGCGTCATCTCATCTTCGGCGTAGACTTCGAGGAGGGCCGGGGCCACAGCGGCGAGTTTCAGGCGCTGTTTGACTACCTGCGGCGTGACGAAGAAAGCGGCCGCGATCTCTTCATCGCCCTGACCCTTCTCCCGAAGCGCAACGAAGGCGCGGAACTGATCAAGCGGGTGCAGGGCTGCACGCTGTATGTTCTCAGCGAGCGAGTCGTCTTCGGCGAGGATCGCAGAATTGGCATCCCGCACGATGCAGGGAATGGGCGTCGTCTTGGCCAAGCGTTTCTGCTTCACCAGGAGAGACAGTGCCTGGAATCGCCGACCGCCAGCGGGGATTTCGAACTTGCCGGTCTCGGAACCATCATCCGCCGGAACGGGCCGAACGCTCAGGCTCTGCAGCAACCCGCGGCGGGCGATGTCTTCGGCCAGTTCCTCGATGGAGATGCCGGCCTTGATGCGCCGGACGTTGGACTGGCTCAGCACGAGCTTGTCGAAGGGAATGTCCCGGGACGGGGACAGGGTGACTTTCTGGGCAGATTTCGCCATCAGATCTTCTCCACGACGGGCGCCGGAAGCCACTCTCCCGATCTCACTTCCCGTCACCCCTTTCACAACCCCTCTCTCCCTCGACCGTAGTTGTCCGCGGACAATTTTTTGGCAGAAGCAGTAGAGCACTGTCTGACTAAATCGGTTGCGGTTGTGCCCGAGAGAGTCGCCGAACAAGCTGCTCTGGAACGAAGTCAGCGCTGTTTCTGCCAGACGTTATCGAGCGAAAATAGGCACCGACCTTTTGGACTTTTTCGTGGAACTGCATGATCGCCCAGACGGTCAGCGCAGTCCCTTCTATGCCAAGCTGTTCTTGAGCATCTTGGTAGTTTCTAGAGTCTATTCCGAGCATTGGTGCGAGAGTTCGGGCATGGGATACTACGTCGGACATAGTTTTCACTGGCGTGAGTGAAAATTGGGCTGCTTCAGGGCAGGCGCTAAGGATCTCGGGCACGCTAAGGGGTTTTGCACTTAGATGTGATGGACGAGTTTTCGGTGAGTGATGTTCTCTTTTATCAATATGTTCTTTGTTTGAGTTATGATGATGGCGGACATTTTGGCCGTCGTTGCCGGACATTTTTTCCTCTCCGGTGACGACGGCTTCACAAGGTTGCTCGGCTTCCACGCCTTCAATGTCTAGGCCAGCCAAGAGATTGTAGCATTCATCCAGTGAAAGCTTTCTGCGAAGGGTGCGCATAGCGGTTTTCGCATCAATGTCGTCGGGTTTGGCTTGCAGGATGTTGTTTGCTGCGGCACGTATCTTTGCTTTGAGGTAGGCGATTTGGTCGTTTTCGCGAACGGCATGGGCAGCAAGCTTTGCGAGCTCTGGGAAGCGTTGGAACAAGGGTGTGAGGTCGAACCCGAATCTAAGGGCGGTGCCTTCGGCCATGTTTCGCTTGCTGAACCTTTTTCGATTTGAGCTATCACGGCGAACAAGCAGTCCAAGTTCTTGGAGAATGGCTGCATGGCGCCTAATCGTCCGGTCGGAAATCCCATTGCGCCGGAACGTAAGTGTGGCGTTCGATGCGAAGACGGTGTTGTGCTGCCTTTTCGGCGGAAGGCACGAGAGCATCGCGTCGAGCGTCGCAATGACGGATGCTTTCAGACCCATCAACGGAGCAGCCTGGCGCAGTGTGTCGATGATGATGTGACGCTCGGGGCGGGCGTTGTCCGCGGACAACAAGATCTCCGTCCGCTCTCCAACGGAGGCGGATGCCTGAGTAAATGCCATGAATTTTTCACGACAACCGGTCGGGAAAGGCCCAGATCCCCCGATTTCTTGAGAAAAGGCAACAGATCATCGTTCAACCGATTCGGTTGTTATTGACTGCTACGGAGAAGCTGGTACATCTGAGGGTGCTAAGAACAGATTGGGCTCTCCGGGGTTGACCTTGGGGGGCTCTTTCTTTTCTGGCTGTTTTTCGTGCTCCTTTTTTGTTGCTCTGCTCGCCTGTCTGTCAGCCGGATTGCTGCTCCGACTTCCACGCCTCATAGAGACGTTTCAACTCAACTTCCGCGTTGTCTCGCATCCATTGAGCGAACTCTGGGGTATCAACTTTGGACATTTTCACAGTCAAAGCGCGCGGGCTATCCTTGACCTCTGCAAGCGCCTTACCGTCGCTTGAGATAACCATGTGCGCCGCGGACTTTGTGGACCTCGCGGGTTTGCCAAGTCTCGAGATGGCGTCGCTGACGCGCGCAAAGCGGTCGTCCGAAGTAGGGATCCGATCCAGGCCCAAATCGGAAACTACCCGAACTAGGTCAGCATTGCTGTCTTTCGCTTTGTCTGCTAGGTCTTCCCAGCGGCGGCGTCCGATGCCATGCGCCGAGCCGATCAACTGGATCACAGTCTCCGGTATCGTGCGGGCGACCTTGGTCATTCGCGACAACATAGGCTTGTCGATGGCAAGTGCGTCGAGGATTACTGGCTGATCGTAGCCATTGTCGCTCAGCTGCGCGGCGAACAAGGCCTTTTCAATGAAACTAGGGTCCAGTCTGTGTGAGTTTTCCTGGCCTTGGGCAAGGATCGCCTCCTCGTCCGAAAGAGTGCGCACCAAGGCTCTGGCCGGTACTCCGATCGATTGCAGGGCCCGCAGTCGGCGACGACCATAAACGATCTTGTAGTGACCCGGTTTGTCCGCGAGCGGACGGACCATGATCGGCACCTGCTGCCCATGTTCCTTGATGCTCGCGGCAAGAGACGCGACGTCGGCATCGGAGAATGAAAGCCGGTCTTTCGGCCCGTCTTCCTCGATGAGATCGACCGGAATTTCCCGTACGGCGTTGCTGGATAAATCCTTCAGGGTCGATTTCACACCGCTCATCGCACCGGTGTTGGGGAAACGAGGTTTAAGGTCAGCCGTTGCCACGTCCTCGGTGGTGTCCGGTGGGGGAGGGGGCTGGAAAAGGTTTCTACGCGCCATTACTCGACCGTCCTCCCCCAAGCCTGTTGAATCGTCTTTTCGAACTCGTCTGCGACGCCGTTTACGCTTTCGAGTATCCTGTCCAAAGTCTTCTTGACGACCTGGCTCGGCTCTAGTTCATAGATCGTCTGCTGCGTCATCCCGGCGTCGGAAATGGCAGTGGATTTCAGCATGGGCGTGGTGAGTACCCGGTCGAGCAAAATTGACCTTAGGAACCCAGCCATCTGCGACTGTGGGACATCGGTCGGTTCGAACCTCGCGACGAGGTACTTGAGGAACGACCAGTCGATCGGTCCTGTCGCTTCCTCCAAAGTCCTGACGGTTTCTCCGGCCATCTCAAGAAATTGGGCCATGGAGGCGACGTCCAGCATACTCGGCACCACGGTAATCAGGAGGCCGGTTGACGCAAGCAACGCCGTCATCGTCGTGAAGCCCAACTGCGGTGGGCAATCGACGATCACCAGATCGTAGTTGGCTTCGATCTCATCGAGCGCAATGGCCAACCTCTGAGTGAACGGAGGATCGACCTTGTGCTGAAGCGCGTAAGCCGTCTCGGTTTCATACTCAGACAGCAACAATCCGGCTGGCGCGAGGTCGAGATTGTGGAAGTATGTCTTGCGCACGACTTGGCTCAGGGGAACCGGATCCTCATATTTCAGGGCGTCATACACCGTGCCGCTTTCAGCAAACTCGATTTCTGGGCGGAATCCAAACATAGTCGTTAGGCTGGCTTGGGGGTCCATGTCTACGGCTAGGACGCGATACCCTCTGAGGGCGTAGCGTTGGGCGAGATGAATCGCTGTCGTCGTCTTGCTGGACCCGCCTTTGAAATTCACGATGGATATGATCTGAAGTCCATCGCCATCCCGCCGGCCTGGCAAGTAAGCTTCGCCGTTGCGACCGGTCCGTGCCATCACTCTGCGGATCTGGTCGATCTCTTCAGCGGAATAGAGACGCCTGCCGCGAGAGTCTGTTTCGACTTCTGGAAAATCACCTTCCTGATGGCGCGTTCTAAGGTTCGACATGCTGATGCCCGTCAGCTCAGAGACCTCTGCAGGGTGAAACTTGCGCAGCGTCTTTCTGCTTTCCGGTTGAAAGCTGTTGCGCATATGATGATTGAGGGCATCCGACAGACGCGCGGCGTTGGCAGAAATGGAAGCTGCAATGGATTTTGCGCCTGGGAAATCTGCCTTGCTGTTCATGCTGCCCTCGTGACCTCTTGGTGGGTCGATTGTGTTTCGTCGCTAAAGTGCGCGATTTTCGCTTTTTTGCGACTACAGCACTCATGACACGCAACTTATAGCCAGACAACAATTTTTTTGAAGGCGGAGAGCGCGAACTTGATCTGGGCGTGCGTTTTGGCGCGAGAAAGTAGCCTAAGTGTCTAGAAGATAAGGGAAAATCTCAGCCCGCACTAGCGCCTTGTCAAACATGTTGTGGCTTCACCGCAGTCTACCCCAAGGTATCGCGGTGGGGTCTAACGACGAATCGTCGCTTCTGAAGGATTGAGCGATTGGCACCTAGTAGCCGACTAGACGAGCCCGAGTCGCCCCGCCCGTTCCAACAGCATCCGTACGGAGGATGGCTGCCAGCTGGTTCGCCCACGAGGGGTGCGCTCACGCATGGATTCCAGTCGGTCGCAAATTGCCTGCAAGGTAATCTCGGGGTCAGAACCTTTGATTGCTGCGACAATCGCCGGCAGGCGATCGTCGGTTTCGCGGCGTCCGGCGCGGCCAAGCACTTCATCGGGCAGATAGCCGTCGCGCACATATGCTTTCACGGCGCGGAGCAGGCGGCTTTGGGTCCAATGGCGATCTGGGGGCAGGGGGCCATTGATAATCCGCAGGACGTCTTCCCAAGCCATATCGGGGCGCAGCGGCGCACATGCGGCACCCAATCCTGCGCGGTCTCGTTCAGGCGTTCCATGTAGCCATCCTGCCGGGCAAGCCGTACCTTGCGAAGCGCGGCGGGGTCCCTGGTGCGAAGGCCAGGATTGCCACCAACACGACCTTTGGCGCGCGCAGAGGCAAGGCCCGCCTTGGTACGTTCGCGGATTAATGCGCGTTCGAACTCGGCCGCGGCGCCCAGAACCTGCAACGTGAACTTGCCTTGCGGCGATGCAGTGTCAATCGGATCATGGAGCGAACGGAAGAAGGCCCCCTTGGCCTCCAGGCGCTCGATCACTTCCAGCATGTCGCGTTTCGCTACGGACTTCAATTGAAGCCGTAATCTGAAACCTGAACACCGCGATTTTACCTTAGCGCTTCACTGCAGCGGCTCTGCACGCGGGCAATCAGAGCCCCGCCGCCTTGGTCAGGTTGACCCTGAACCTGTCGCGCCTGCGCTGGTATCGGCGGGTCATCTCGGCCGAGGCATGACCGAGATGCTTCTGGACATAGCGCTCGTCGACCTCCGCGGAGGATGCGAGACCGGCGCGCAGGCTATGCCCGGAAAAGAGCGCGAGGCGGTCCTTCTCGGGCAAGTCCGACCGGACCCCGGCATCGAGCACGGTTTGCTTTACCAACCGCGCGACGTGTTTGTTGCTGAGACGCGTATCAAGCGCCCGCTTGCCATCGCGCGAGCACCGCACGAACACCGGCCCAAAATCAATGCGTGCAAAGTGTAGCCATTGCTCAAGCGCATGTACGGGGCAAGTCTGTTCCCTGGAGCCACGCCCGACCTCGACCTCGCGCCAGCCGGTCTTGGCGTTCAGCGTCAGCAGGGCGCCACCGCCCTCTTTGCCCTCCATGATCTCAATCCAGCCGCCACTGTCGGGCGTGTCGTCCTTGTGCACATCGACGCCGATGATTTCTGACCGCCGCAGGCCCCCCGCATAGCCCAGGAGCAGGATCGCCCGATCCCGCAAGCCGCGCAGGTCGTAGGGCAGGGTGGCCACCATCGCCAGAATGTCCTCTGGCAGGATCGCCTCCTTCTGAACCGGCGGGCGGGCATGTTTGCGTCTGATCCCGGCCAGGACGGTGGCGATGTGACGGTCCTTGCGGTCGAGGGGGAAGCCCCGTTGCGCATAGTTCCAGGAGAGCCCGGAGAGACGTCGTTCAATGGTAGAGACCGAAAGGGAGCGGTCCGCCGACTGCGATGGGGTTTGCTCGGCCGGGGCGGCCAGATCCGCAACGTAGAGCCCGATCATCTGCGGCGACGGGGGCAGCGGATCGGTGCCTTTCAGCCGGCACCAGCGGGCAAAGTGTTTCCAGTCGGCGGCATAGGCCTTGTTGGTATTCTCCGCGGCCGACGCCTCTGCGTAGCCGCGGGCGGTATCGACCAACCGGTCAAGGGTGCCGGAGCTGGCGACATGGGCGGGCAGGGCGATGGCCTCGCGTGCCGCTTGATCTCTGTCATCGATCTGGGCATCCTCTATCGCGTCAGAGTTTGCTGAAGTCGATTTCTCGCGTTCTTGTCGGTCTGCCGGAATTTCTGAGACTGCGTTCCATTTGTTTTCAATGACTTGCCTGTGTCGCATTTCTGAAACCG
>NZ_JASHJL010000080.1 GCF_030733205.1 Mameliella sp. MMSF_3455 | reverse complement strand
CCCCCCCCCCCCCCCCCCCGCCCGTTGGTTCGGAAAGGACGGAGGGTTCCCCGCCCCCGCCGCATCAGGCCATGTGCAGCTTGACGTACTCGAAGTCGCCCGGCTTGTTGTCGATGCCCACCTTCGGCGGCGCGATCCAGCTGGCGTATTTGCCCGGCTCGTAGACCGGCTTCATCAGCGACTGGATGTAATCCCCGTCCGCATGGGTCGGCAGCCACTTGGTGAGGCCCTTGTCGTATTCATCGCCCGAAACATGGTTGCCGTCCGGGTCGAAGTTGTGGCCCGCGAAGATACCGATCTTGCGGTTGAAGGCCTGGTGCGGCAGCTTCAGCTCGAACTCGATCCCAGCCTTCTCGATGATCTTGTTCCAGCGTTTCACGCCGCCCGCCGCGTCGCGGATATAGTCGTCACGCAGACGCATGTTGATCGCGGTCAGCGCGGGCACGTCCTTTTCGACGATCTTGCCATCCTCGAGGTCGAGCACCTTGTAGGTGTCGTTCTTGAGCATGTGGTCGTCGTCGATCCGGTTCTCCATGTACCGGCCCTTGATGCCCGCGTTGAAGGCATTGGCCGCGTTGGTCGAAACCTCCTGGCCAAACAGGTCGAGGCTCAGCGTGTAGTGCAGGTTGAGCTTCTTCTGGATGGTCGGCAGGTCGATCACGTTCAGGTCGCGGATCTTGCCCACATCATAGGGATCGGTGATGCCCGCCTTGTTCATCGCCTCGACGGTGGCCTGGATGGTGCGGCCGACGCCGGTCTCGCCCACGAACATGTGGTGCGCTTCCTCGGTCAGCATGAAGCGGCAGGTGCGCGACAGCGGGTCGAACCCCGACTGTGCCAGCGATTCCAGCTGCATCTTGCCGTCACGGTCGGTGAAATAGGTGAACATGAAGAAGGACAGCCAGTCCGGCGTTTCCTCGTTGAAGGCACCCAGCATCCGCGGCGCTTCCTCGCTGCCCGACGAGCGGATCAGCAGGTCATCCGCCTCTTCGCGGCCATCCTTGCCGAAGTATTTCTGCAGCAGGTAGACCATCGCCCAGAGGTGGCGGCCCTCCTCGACGTTCACCTGGAACAGGTTGCGCATGTCGTAGAGCGACGGCGCGGTCAGGCCCAGGAACCGCTGCTGTTCGACCGAGCCCGGCTCGGTGTCGCCCTGGATGACGATCAGGCGCTTCATCAGGTTGCGGTATTCCCCCGGCACCTCTTGCCAGGCCGGCTGGCCGGCATGTTCGCCACAGGGAATGGTGCGGCCTTCGACCTGCGGCGCCAACAGCACGCCCCAGCGATATTCCGGCATCTTGACGTAGTCGAACTTGGCCCAGCCCTTGGGGTCGACGCTGACGGCGGTGCGCAGGTAGACCATCGATTCCTGGAAGTTCTGCGGGATCAGCTTGTTCCACCAGTCCAGGTAGCCGGGGTGCCATTTCGACAGCGCCTTCAGCACTTTCTTGTCGGACGACAGACCCACGTTGTTCGGGATCTGGGTGTCATAGCTCACGTTGATCAGATCGAGCATCTCTCTCTCCCTTTGGGTGTGGTGTCACGGGAACGGCCTTCGCCGGGGCCCGCAGGGCGGGAAGGTCCCCGCCATGCCGAACGCGTCAGACGCGTTCCATGTTGTAGTCTCCGCGCACGCCGGTGCCATAGCGCTGCAGCGCGCCCTCGGCCCCCACCGCGTTGGGGCGGTTAAAGATCCAGTTCTGCCAGGCGGTCAGGCGACCAAAGATCCGGGTTTCCATCGTCTCCGGCCCGGCAAAGCGCAGGTTTGCCTCCATCCCGGTCATCGCATCGGGGCTGAAGCTGGCGCGCTCTTCCATGAAGATCCGCACCTCGTCTTCCCAGTCGATGTCATCCAGGATCATGGTCACAAGGCCCTGCTCATCGGCCTCCTCGGCCTCCAGCGCCTCGCCGATCTTGCCTTTCAACTCCTCGACATGCTCCGGCTCGCCCAGGAAACGGGTTTCCAGCCGGGTCAGGCCGTTGCCCATCGGATAGGGGCCAAAGTTGTCCTTGGTCAGGGTGATCGTCGCCATGTGGCGGTTGTCGCCCTCGAACTCGTCTTCCATCATGTAGCTGCGGTCCACCGCGAACAGGATCTCGGCCAGCACGCCGACGTAGCATGATCCATGCTCGACGAAGGCCGCCAGCGAACGCGAGGTCACATCGATCCGCTTGAGCGTGCGTTTCCAGTAGTGACGCACCTCGTTGGCCAGCCAGTGATCGGCATTGTCGGCCATCAGCGCCTCATGCGCGGCCAGCTTTTCCGGGTCGCCCTGGGTGCGGAACACCCACAGACCGATTTCCATCTCGTTCAGGCGCAGGTGCAGGATCGCGTCCTCAAGCTCTCGGCAGAGCTTCAGCATGTAGGCCTGGTCGCCCTGGGCAACAAAGGCGTCCATGTCGGCGGGCGCGTCCTCTTCGGGGCCTTTCAGCGTGATCGTCGCCTTGCGGCCCTTGCGGTCGATCTCGACCTCGACCAGCGAATAGCTCACCGCGTCTTCGGTGATGGTCCGCGCCAGCGGACCCAGCTGGATGCCCTGCGCCACGTCCGCCTTGTCCGAGGCCGCGGCGAATTCCTTCGCCCGTTCCATCACCGTATCATCGAATTTCGAGTTCGGGATGACCTCATCCACCAGGCGCCAGTCCTTGGCGCGCTTGCCCTTCACGCCCTCCTCGATCGAGCAGAAGATATCGGCCAGATCGCGCCGCACCTTGCGCTTGTCGGTGACGCGGGTCAGCCCCCCGGTGCCCGGCAGAACCGCCAGCAGCGGCACCTCGGGCAAACCCACCGAGGACGTGCTGTCATCGGTCAGCATGATGTGGTTGCAGGCCAGCGCCAGTTCATACCCGCCCCCGGCGCAGGCGCCCTTGACGGCGGCAATGTATTTCTGGCCGCTCTCCTCTTCGGCGGCCTCGAACCCGTTGCGGGTCTCGTTGGTGAACTTGCAGAAGTTCACCTTGTGGCTGTGCGCCGCACCGCCCAGCATCCGGATGTTCGCACCGGCGCAAAACACGCCCGGCTTGCCCGACTTCATGACCACGGTCTTGACCTCGGGGTGCTCGAACCGCATCCGCTGCACGACATCGTTCAGCTCGATGTCCACGCCCAGGTCGTAGGAATTGAGCTTCAGCTTGTACCCCTCGAAGAGCCCCGCGTCCTCGTCGACATCCATGATGAGCGTGGCCACCGGGCCGTCATACTCGACACGCCAATGGCGGTATTTTGTCGGGTCGGTCTGAAAGTCGATCATCTTGGTCATCGGGTCCTCCCTGGTCGCGAAGCTGCAGCCAACTTACATCAAAGCGGAAAGTAAGTAAACTTATGTATGCACAATAGAGCACAAAATAAATCGTTTAAACTCAGTTACTTTGACAAATATCTGCCAATGGTGACCATTGTTGTGCATTATTTTGCACACCTCAACTCCACTTCCAGGGAATCGAGCATGGCGTGGACGCGACCCGCGCCAATGCCCATGACCTGCGCCTCGCGCGACGGGGGCAGCAGCCCTCGCGCGATCCCGCACAGCCGCAGCGCCGCCCCCGGCCGCATCATCTCCTGTTTCAGAAAGGCATTGGCGGTCTGGATCAGCGCCTGAAGGAAACGGCGGTCCTGCCCTTCGGGCAAGGCCATCCAGATCGGCTCCAGCACCTCATGCGCTTCCCAGTAGAAGCCGCTGTCGATGTAAAAAAGACCGTGGCGGAAAGCCTCGCTTTCCGCCATCTCCGCCGGGGTCATGCCCTGCCGGGCCGAGGCCCTGATGTGATCGAACGCGCCCTCCGGGTGCCGGGCGTTCTGTCCCGGCACATGGGCGTGGGTCGGCCTGTGCCAGGCCGACATGGTCACGCGACCTCGGGTTCGGCGGCTTCGATCCGCTCCAGCCAGGCGCAGAACTCCGCGATGCCCGCAACCACCTTTTCCGGCTGGTCCAGGTGCGGCGCATGGCGGCAGTCGTCCAGGATCAGCGTGTCCACCGGCGCATAGCTGCGGTTCTCGACCTCGTCGATCTGGGCCAGCGTGCCGTACTGGTCCTCCCTGCCCTGCACCGCCAGCACCGGGATCCGCAGATAGTCGATCACGTCGCCCACGTTCCAGGCTTTGAAATCCGGGTGCAGCCAGCTGTCGTTCCAGCCGTGGAAGGTATTGTCCGGGTCCCGGTGATAGCGTGCCATCTTCTCGCGCAGGTCGGTCGTCTCATAGGCCTCTTTCGCCTTGGCGATCTCGGCCAGCCCCATCTCCTCGGTAAAGAAATGCGGCGCCATCAGCACCAGCCCGCGCACCCGCAGGTCCGACACGCTGCCCGCGTAAATCGCCGCGATGGTCGCGCCGTCGCTGTGTCCCACCAGCACCCCGCGCCGAAAGCCGATCGCCTCCAGCACCTCGGGCAGCACGTCCACCGCCTCGCGCGTCATGTAGTCCAGCGGGCGCGGCAGGTCCGCCGGGTCCGACTGGCCATAGCCCGCGCGCGAAAAGACAAAGACGCCAAAGCCCGTCGCCTCGGCCAGCGCCTTGGGGAACTCCCGCCACAAGGCGGTGCAGCCCAGCCCCTCGTGCAGCAGCACCAGCGTCGGCGCCTTGTCCGGCGCGGGTCCGTAGCAGGCGTATTCCAGTTCCTTGCCGCCGGCGCTCAACCGGCCGCTTTCCGTCCATTCAGCAGTCATGCCGCCCCTCTCAGCTTGAATCGTTGAATTTTCCCCGTCGCGGTTTTCGGCAGGTCCTCGACCACCTCGATCCAGCGCGGGTATTTCCACATGCCGATCTTGTCCTTCACGAACTCCTTGAGCCCGTCGACCGCAGCGGCCTCCTGCCCTTCCTTGAGCACGACAAAGGCCTTGGGCTTATCCAACCCCTTTTCATCGGCACAGGCGACCACCGCCGCCTCCAGCACCGCGGGATGTTCCACCAGCGCCTGCTCGACCTCGAAGGGACTGACCCAGATGCCGGAAACCTTGAACATGTCGTCCGTCCGCCCGCAGTAGACGTAGCGCCCTTCGGGGGTGCATTCGTACTTGTCCCCGGTGCGGGTCCAGTGCCCCTCGAAGGTCGACCGCGACTTGTGCCGCCGGTTCCAGTAGCCGTCCGCCGCCGAAGGCCCGCGCACCAGCAGTTCGCCCACCTCGCCCTCGGCCACATCCTCGTCGTGTTCATCGACCAGGCGCACCTCGTACCCCGGCACGGGTGTGCCGGAGGTGCCATAGACGATCTCTCCGGGCCGGTTGCTGAGAAAGATGTGCAGCATCTCGGTCGAACCGACACCGTCGACGATCTCCGTCCCGGTCATCTTGAACCAGCGCTCCCCGACCTCCCTGGGCAGCGCCTCGCCGGCAGAGGTGCACAGCCGCATGGCATGGGCCGGAACACCCATCTTGTCCATCGCGGCGTTCATCGCGGCATACAGCGTCGGCACCCCGCAAAACAGCGTCGGCCGCTCGGCCTCCAGGATGGCAAAGACCACCTCGGGCGTGGGCCGTCCGGACAGCAGCACCGTCGTCGCGCCCACCGCCATCGGAAAGGACATGGCATTGCCCAGCCCGTAGGCGAAAAAGATCTTGGCGACGGAATAGACAGTGTCCTCTTCGCGGATGCCAAGCACCTGCGCGCCGAAGGTATCGGCGGTGGCCTTCAGGCTGGAATGGACGTGACGCACGCCCTTGGGCTGCCCCGTCGATCCCGAGGAATAGAGCCAGAAGGCCATTTCGTCCTCAAACGCCTCGACCGGTTCCTCGACCGGCGCATCGGCAACGAAATCCTCATAGCTCTCGGTGCCCTCCGGCGCCGCGCCGATCACCACGACGGCCCGCAGAAAGCGGTTGTCCTCGATCGCCGGCTTGACCGTCTCCCACAGCTTCTCCGACACCACCAGGATCGAGGCCCGGCTGTCGCTGAGGATCGACTCGTAGACCGTGGCCGACAGAAGCGTGTTGAGGGGCACGGGGATCGCCCCCGCCTTGAGCGCCCCCCAGAAGATCACCGGAAATTCGACCTGGTCCTGCACGATCATCGCGATCCGCTCTTCGCGCCGCACCCCGTGGCGATAGAGCGCGCCGGCAAAGCGGCCCGTCTGCTCGGCCAGCTCGCCGTAGGTCAGGCTGCGCTTGCGGCCGTCCGCCTCGCGAAAAGCCACCTTGTCGGCGCGCCCCTCGTCAACGTGGCGGTCCACGAAATATATCGCTGCGTTTCCATTCATGACTTGGCCTCCTCCTGCCGGTCATCCCGTCCCTTATCCGGTGCAGCGATCCTCCCCGATCGAACCGCACCCATGACGCGCCGCGACGATCCAGCCTGCGGACAGCGCGGAATCGTCATTTTGATAAGCGTACACCTTATTTGCGCGATATGCAATTTGATGCAACAAGTATGAGGAGATTCCAAAAATGTGCATTATAATGCGGAAAGCAACGTGAAAACCGGGCTCAGTCGCCCTTGGGCTCCGCATCCACCGGGCCCCCGGCATTCTCCTCGATCAGGTGCAGCGCGGCGTTCAGCGCCTGCACCTCGGCCGGGGACAGCCCCTGCATCAACCGCCGATCCGCCGCCTGAACCGCCTCGTAGGCACGCCGATGCAGCAACTCGCCGTCCTCTGTCGGATGCAGCGCATAGGCGCGCCGGTCCCCTTCGGCCTGGCACCGCTGGATCAGACCCGCCGCCTCCAGTTCATCCACGATCTTGACGAGGTTGGGACGTTCGATCGCCAGCGCATCGGCCAGTTGCGTCTGTCGCAGCCCCGGTCGGTCCACCACCACGGCCAGCGCCGAAAAGGTGGTCCGCCGCAAACCGAAAGGCGCCAGTTCCTGCGATATGGTCGACAGCATCTGCACCGTGGCACGCCGCAGCCGATAGACCGTCAATTGCCTCAGACCCGCATCCGGTCGTTCCATCCCCGACCCTTTCTTCATCTTGTCGTCCCGCCAGACCTCGTACAGCAGGCGGGGCGCATCGCGGCAGACCTGCCCGGCAACGCCGGACAAAAGACAGTATCATGACAATATGCGTGCTTGTCACTTTCGTTTGCCCGTCCGATCATGGCCCGATGAAAGACATTTACACAATGCCCGGCCACCTGATCCGACGGCTGCAACAGCTCTCGGCCTCGATCTTTGCCGAACGCATGCGCGAAGCGGGTGTCGACCTCACCTCGCCGCAGTTCGCGGCCCTTGCCATGCTGCAGGAACATCCCGGTATCGACCAGGCCACTCTGGCCGGGATGATCGCCCATGACCGTGCCACCATCGGCGGCGTGATCGAACGGCTCTGCGCCAAGGGGCTGATCGAACGCCGGACCAATCCCAAGGACCGCCGCGCCAAGGTGCTGGCCCTGACGCCCGAGGGCGCCGAGCGCATCGCCCACATCCGCCCCATCGTCGAAGAGATGCAGCGCAACCTTCTGGTGGGACTGGACGAGGACGAAAAGCGCGAGTTCATCCGCCTGGCCACCAAGGTCGCCATCGCGGGCAACGATCGCACCCGCGCGCCGCTGCGGATGCCGCCGGAGAAGCCCGCGACCAAGACCGGGACAGATTGATCCCGCCGCGCGCCCGTGCCATCCAACGCGACAATCGCCTTGAGGAGGGGAACATGTCGGACACCATTCTTGTCGCCGATCACGGCAGCTGGCTGGAAATCACGCTGAACCGGCCCGAGCGGCTGAACAGTTTCACGCCGGAAATGCACCTGGCCCTGCGCGCCGTCCTGACCCGGGCGGCGGACGAGGCCAAGCGCGCCGTCCTGCTGACCGGCGCCGGGCGCGGCTTTTGCGCCGGGCAGGACCTGGGCGACCGCGACCCGCGCAAGATGGATGGCCCGCCCGACCTCGGTGAGACCGTCCGCAACTACTGGGCGCCACTGGTCCGCCAGATCCGCGCGCTGGAAATGCCGGTGATCTGCGCCGTCAACGGAGTGGCCGCCGGGGCCGGATCCTCGGTCGCGCTGGCCTGCGACATGGTGCTGGCCGCCGAAAGCGCCAAGTTCATCCAGTCCTTCTCCAAGGTCGGACTGATCCCCGACACCGGCGGCAGCTGGCACCTGACGCAGTTCCTCGGCCGCGCCCGCGCGATGGGCCTGGCCCTGACCGCCGAACCGCTGCCCGCGCAAAAGGCCGAGGACTGGGGCCTGATCTGGAAGGCGCTGCCGGACGGCGCCCTGATGGACGAGGCGCGCAAGCTGGCGGCCCGGTTCGCCGAGGGCCCCACCTTTGGCTATGCCCGCACCAAGGAGGCGATCACCGCCGCCACGACCAACACGCTGGACGCGCACCTGGACCTCGAGGCCGAGCTGATGAAGGCCTGCGGCGAACACCCCGACTATGCCGAGGGTGTCGCCTCGTTCCTTGACAAGCGCGCGCCGAAATTCACCGGCGAGCGCTGACTCACAGGTCCACCTCGTAGCCCTGTTCCACGACCTCCGTGCCGAAACTCACCTTCGGCTCGGAGCGGACCAGCCGCCAGCCCGATCTTTCGTACAAGGCGCAGGCCGCACGGTGGCTCTGATGCGTCCAGAGCGCCATCCGGCGATAGCCAGTTTCCCGCGCGAACCCCATGCAGGCCTCCAGCAAGGTCCGCCCCAGCCCCTTGCCCCGCGCCTCCGGCACCAGCAGGAAAAGGCGCAGCTTGGCGGTCACCTCGTCCTCGCGCACGCAAAAGATACTGCCCAGCCGCCGATCCCCGTCCCACGCGATAAAGGATCTTTCGCAGGCCGGGTCATGATCGCGCGCGAAATCCTCGAGGATCTGCCGCACAAGCACCGCAAAGCTCTCGTCAAAGCCCTCATCGCGGGCGTAAAGCCGCGCGTGCTGATCGACAAGCCAGTCGATGTCGCCCGGGCCAAGGTGTTTCAGGTCGATTGTCATGCGGGGAAGAAACCCCCGCACCGCTTGCAAATCAAGCCTTTCGCCGCTAGGTCACGACGATCTTTCGCGGGTCTCAGAGAAGGCAGAGGCAGATGGGCATCAACGACGAACGCGACATCGAGGCCAACCTCCAGATTGGCCCCACCGACGCCGGCATGGTCCGGCTGTTCATCCTCGCCGACGGGATCGAGATCCCGATGGACTTCGACCCGGTCGAGGCCGAGGAAATCGCCGAGGAACTGCGCGCCGCCGCCGCCACCGCGCGCAAGGCAAAACCGAAGAAACGCTAGGGTTTGGGCACATGCTGGTCCAGAAAGATCCGGTTTCCATCCGGGTCGACCAGCGTCATGCAGGCCGGTCCCGCCCCCTCGTCGTCCGTGCCTTTTTCCGGCTCGATCCCCTGCGCACGCAGGCGCGCCTGGATCTCTCGAATGTCGGTGAAGTCCGACAGAACCTCATCCTCGGACCGCCAGCCGGGGTTGAAGGTCAGCATGTTGCCGTCGAACATGCCCTGGAACAGGCCGATCACGCTGTCGCCGTTGCGCAGGATCAGCCATCCCTCGTCGACCACGCCGCCGATCGGTCGGAACCCCAACGCCTCGTAGAACGTCTTTGAGGCGCCCAGGTCACGGACCGAGAGGCTGACCGAAAACGCACCAAGTTCCATGGCAATTCCTTTCCGATGACAAGGGACCGTTCCCGACATCGTGGGCCGGATCCGTCCCGCCCGGCAACCCCTGTCCGGGCCCACCCGCGAAATTGCCCCCCGGTCCCGTCAGCCCCGGTCCCGTCAGCCCAGGT
>NZ_JASHJL010000007.1 GCF_030733205.1 Mameliella sp. MMSF_3455 | reverse complement strand
CCCGTGAATGACCGAGAACCCGCTGGCCCGATACGGCTGCGCTGTATGGGGGCTACACCGCATCGGGCCAGCTACCGTGCGCTCCAACGGGGTCATTTTTGGATGCCGATAGGGGGTCAAGATTGCGTGCCGATTGACATTCGGGATCGACTATTTGAAACTAACCAATGGCGACCAAGAGGATTGTGCGCGATTAGCTTCACTTGCCGGTGTCGATCAGGCGGAACTGCATCGCCACACACCTGCGCTAGTCTCTCCTGGCTGGTTCCGGTTGGGCATCGAGGAGATCAAGTTCACGGCCTTCAGCCGAACCGCCCTCAAAGGCTGCTCGCAATGCCTGCAAGACGCCTCAAACCAAAACGATGCTGCGCATTTCGGCCTATGGCAGTTGACCTCAATCCGCACCTGCTGCTTGCACGGCTGCTACCTCACGCCGTTGCCCACGTCGCCTGGGACGCGAGAGCGGTTCGACGTCATCAAGCTGACCTCTGGCTTTTCACCACCAAAACCCCAAATCGCGAACGATCAGGATCTTTTGTTCGAGCACTACCTGAGAAATAGGATCAAGAAAGGGCCCGGGAAAACGTGGCTCGACCGGTTGCCCTTCCATGTTGCGGCGCACACGTGCGAGGGCTTGGGGCTCCTGCTGACCCTTGGCCCGAAAGCCCGGCGAGAAACAGTGACGCCGGCGCAATGGGCGGCTGCAGGCACTGCCGGTTATGGTGTCCTACGTCACGGACCAGATGCTTTCAGGGAAAAGCTCAAGGAGATCCAGCCGGCGCATCCGGTCGACAACACCCTTTACCGGACCCGCTATCGCGTGTTCTTCGAGTGGTTGCGCCACCGCGACGACGACCCTCAGTTCGATGTGATCCGTGATCTGGTGCGAGAGTTCATCTTCCGCAACTTTCCGATCTCCGAAGGCTACATCGTTCTGGGCCAGCCTTGCCCGGAACAATACGTTCATTCGCTTTCAACGGCGCGCTCGCGATATGGCATGTCTGGTTGGAAGCTGGCGCGCCGCCTTGCCGCGATGGGTCTCGCAGAAAGGAAGACATCAGGTCAGGGTTTTATACTGACCGGTTACGTGCCCACGGAAATCATCAATGACATCGCGACCGATTTCGACGCCCTTCTAAACGCGACCGATGCAGGAAAGTACCTTGGCGTCGAGCGTTTCATGATGACCAAGCTGACTAACCCCGGACTGATCGAGAAGTATTTCGACGAAAAGAATGCCTCGCCGATGTATCATCCACGCGATCTCGATCGGTTCCTTGGAAAGCTGAGGGCGCGCGTCGAGCGCCCCAAAGCGGAGGATCTACTCGACATTGCGACGGCATCGCATCGTGTCCGCATACCGACAGAGCGCGTGGTCGAAATCATTCTGAGAAACCGCCTTCCGCTGCATGCAGTCGACCCTGCCACTACGCGCTTCCCGGATTTCCGCTTGTCGCTAGCCGTGCTGCGTGAGGTCATCGCTACCGATCACCATGGAACCGTTCGGCCGACCCGGGCCGCGAAGATCCTCGGCATCAATATCCGTACGATACGCAGTCTGATGGACACCGGCGTTCTGAAATCTTGCGACATAGAGGAGCTGAAGAGCGGGCGAAGGCGACGGTATGTCTGCGCCAACTCGATGGAGCGGTTTTCCAAAAGCCATATTTCGGTGGTCGAACTGGCGACGAAGAGTGGGAGGCTACCAGGCGTCGAGGCTGTAATCCAACTTGATCGCGGCGCGAAGCCGCTACCGTTGGACCCACGCGCCAACATGATTTTCAGGCGAAACGACGTTCTCTAAAACAACAGTCAAAGGAAGCCGGCCACTGCGCCGGCTTTTTCATGTGCGGTCAGAGGCAACCTTATCTGACGAAAAAGGCAGGTTCAGTTCAGCATCGAGATTTTGGGGCGCTGAATTCAAAAGGAAATTTTGGCACGCAGAGGCAGAACTTTGTGACGCTTCCCACCTCCACCACGATTATAGGACACCTCAGACCGAGGCAAAACAGCCCAACGCCGGGCCGTGAACGCCAATGTCCAGCGGTCCGAAATCGCTGTCCACGCAGAGGCTGAAATAGCCCGCCGTCGGCAGGAAGAGCACCGAATAGGCACCGTCCGAACGGGTCACGCTGTAACAGGTCAGGGTCAGCCCCCCGCTGAAATTGACGGTTATGGGGCGCGGACGCCGCACGCGCATACGTGCAAACTCCTCCAGCAACAGGCGGTCGCCCTGGCTTTCCACCGCAAAGCCCGCCAGTTCATCCTCAACAAGCCGCGTCACATGCGCGGGCCAATCCTGCTGCGTCATGGACCTCAGATTAAGGCGCGACGCACAAGGTTCAAGCCCGCGACCAGCAGCACAAGCAAGGTCGCCCGCCGAAAGGCGCGCTGGTCGATCCGGTTCTGCACCCGCGACCCGATCCACATGCCCGCCAGCGCCGGCGGCACCAATGCCAGCGACAGCCAGACGGTCGCCGCGTTCAACACGCCCGAGCCGATATGGGCCAGCGTCAGCGCCACCGCGCCCAGCCCGTAGATCACGCCCTGTACGCGCATCTGTTCGCGCTTTTCGGTGCCCATCGCTGTCAGGTAGGCCACGGTAGGCGGCCCCCAGACGCCCGAGAACCCGCCGATGAACCCGGCGAACACCCCGATCCCGATTTCCAGCCCCCGGTGCCCCTCGCGTGCGACACTAGGCTGCCAGCCTGCAAGCTGCAGGATCGCGAACAGGGTGATCGGTGCGCCGATCATCAGCAACAGGACCTGCCCCGGCAGCACCGCCACCAGTTGCGCCGACAACAGCAGCATCACGCAGGCAACACCCAGGAAAACCCGGAACCGGCGTACGGATTGCACGGCGGCGCCTGGCCCCTGGGCCATCGCCTGGAATCCGTTTGTCACCAATGTCGGAAGGATCAATCCCGCCAGGGCCAGTTCCGGCGCCACGAGGCTGCCGAGCCCCGAGACGAGAATCATCGGCATGGCAAAACCGACCAATCCCTTGATCACACCGGCGAGCGACGCAATTCCAATGGCAATGAGGACTGTAAGCGGGGTCAGATCTGCAAGAATTCCGGGCATGAGGGCCTCTTAGCATGTCCTGCAATGACCGCACCCGGAATCAACGTCGCGCAACAATTGAACAATACCAAATGGCCATCGGTATTTTTGTTGCGCTGCACCTGCAAAGTGGCTAGGACCATCGGGACGATGTAATTTGACCGCAAACTCTGGAACGCACGTTCCACTACACGCGCGACGGATGGCCACGCCAGCCCGCACGGCGACAAAGAGAGAGGACCTGTTGAATGGCGCATGACGGACAAGACCTGAGCCTTGGCAGCGTGATTCTGCCCGATCTTCTGACCCTGACTGGCGATTCGATTGCCCCGATCGAAGGCATCCTGGAAACCGCCCGCGCCCATGTCCGGGACATGGTGCTGGCCGATGGCCGCGTGTCCGGCGCCCTGGTCGAGCAGAACCAGTTTGCCGCCCACGGATTGGCCTGGCTGGCCACCTACGTCGAATCTCTGCGCCAGATGCAGGCCTGGGCCAAGCGACTGGATAGCGATGGCACCTTCGGCGAGGTCGAGCAGCTGATCCACCAGATCGCCTTTGGCGAGTACCTGTCACAGATCCACGGCGGCATCCAGATGAACCAGGGCGAGATCGTGCGCCTGGCCGACATGGGCCTGAACCAGGATGAACGCCGCGCCATGCTGACCGATCAGGTCGAACACCTCATGCAGCACGGCAACAATCCGGGCGCCCGCACTCGGCTGGTGCAACTGATGGAGGAACGGCAGGCCGAAGTCACGCATGGCCGCACCGGGCTGGACGAAGAGTTGGAGATGATCCGCGACCAGTTCCGCCGTTATGCCGTGGAAAAGGTCGAGCCTCACGCGCATGAATGGCACCTCAAGGATGAGCTGATCCCGATGGAAATCATCGAGGAACTGGCGGAAATGGGTGTCTTCGGCCTGACAATCCCCGAGGAATACGGCGGCCTGGGCCTGTCCAAGGCCTCCATGTGCGTGGTCTCCGAGGAACTCTCGCGCGGGTATATCGGTGTCGGATCCCTGGGCACCCGGTCCGAGATCGCCGCCGAACTGGTTATCGCGGGCGGCACGGAAGAGCAGAAGCAGAAATGGCTTCCGCGCTTTGCCAGCGGTGAAACTCTGCCGACGGCAGTCTTCACCGAACCCAACACCGGATCAGACCTGGGGTCTCTGCGGACCCGCGCCGTCAAGGACGAGAATGGCGACTACAGCATCACCGGCAACAAGACCTGGATCACCCATGCCGCGCGTACGCATGTGATGACCCTGCTGGCACGCACCGATCCGTCGACGGACAACTACAAGGGCCTGTCGATGTTCCTGGCCGAGAAAACCCCCGGCACGGATGAGGATCCCTTCCCCACCGAGGGCATGACCGGCGGAGAGATCGAGGTGCTGGGGTATCGCGGCATGAAGGAGTACGAGCTTGGCTTCGACGACTTCAAGGTCAAGGGCGAGAACCTGCTTGGGGGCGAGGAAGGCAACGGCTTCAAGCAGTTGATGGAAACCTTCGAATCGGCCCGCATCCAGACCGCCGCGCGTGCCATCGGCGTGGCCCAGGCGGCACTGGACGTGGGCATGCAATACGCCATCGACCGCAAGCAGTTCGGCAAGTCGCTGATCAACTTCCCCCGCGTCTCGGGCAAGCTGGCCATGATGGCAGTGGAAATCATGATCGCCCGGCAGTTGACCTATTTCTCGGCCTGGGAAAAGGACCACGGACGGCGCTGCGACCTCGAGGCCGGCATGGCCAAGCTTCTTGGCGCGCGCGTGGCCTGGGCCAATGCGGACAACGCGCTGCAGATCCACGGCGGCAACGGCTTTGCGCTGGAATACACGGTCAGCCGCATTCTCTGCGATGCGCGCATCCTCAACATCTTTGAAGGCGCCGCCGAGATCCAGGCACAGGTGATCGCACGCCGCCTGCTGGCATAATTCGGAATCGAACCGGTTCAGGGCCCCGCCAGGAATGGCGGGGCCTTTTTTCTTGATCACTTGTCCGTTTGACCACGCGCCATCCGCCCGACAATCTGATCCGGATCAAGGTTTCGGCCACTCTGGCGTGATCTGACACCGGCGATCACAACACCGGAGTCGCTCCATGAGTTACAAGGAATCGCTCGCCGCGTTGAAACCGCAGGTGAAAGATTTCAACGCCGCCATCGGGGAAACCGCCCAGGGTTTTGGCGCAATTGCCAAGAGCCTGCACGGCGACGGCGCGCTGACCCACAAGCAAAAGGAATTGGTCGCACTGGGCATCGCGGTGGCGATACGATGCGAACCCTGCATCATGTTCCACATCGAAGCTTTGGTGCGCCTTGGCGCCACGCGCCAAGAAATCGCGGAAACACTGGCGGTTTGCGTGGAAATGGGCGGCGGCCCGGGCGTGATGTACGGCACAAAGGCACTGGCTGCCTTCGACGAATTCAACGCCAAATCCAAGTCGGCGGAATGACATCAAGTCAACGGATGGCCATCACCGATGATGGTTTGCCACAGACTTTGGCCGCGGCGGCGACATGAGTGCCGGAAAACCGATCTTGCCGGAGCAAGACAAAGGGCGGGGAAGTCCCCGCCCTTTTCCATACTTCCATGAGTGGCCTGGGTCTTATCCCCGCAGCGTACCGCCTGTGGCCTTGGTCACCTTCTCGACGATCTTCGCCGCGACCGCCTCGATGTCCTTTTCCTTCAGTGTCTTGCCCGTCGGCTGAAGGCGCACGGTGATGGCAAGGGATTTCTTGCCCTCGCCCAGGCTGCCGCCGATGAACTCGTCAAAGACGCGCACCTCTTCGATCAACGCCTTGTCGGCGCCCTGAGCCGCATTGACCAGCGTCAGCGCCTCGACATCCGCATTCACGACAAAGGCAAAGTCGCGCTCGACCGCCTGCAGATCATTCAGAACCAGCGCGGGCCGGGTCGCGCCGCTCTTGCGCGGCATCGGCACCTCTTGCGGCCAGAGGGTAAAGCCCACGGCCGGCCCCTTGACGTCCATCGAGGCCAGAACCTTGGGATGCAGTTCGCCAAAGACGCCCAGCACCTTCTTGGGGCCAAGGCAAAACTTGCCGTGCCGCCCCGGATGCCACCATTCCCGCGCCCCGCGCAGGATCTGCATCTTGGCCGGTGCGCCCATCGCGGCCAGTACCGCCTCGGCATCGGCCTTGGCATCGTAGAGATCCACGGGCCGCGAGGCACCGTGCACGTCCTTGGGCCCGCTGCGCCCCACCAGCAGGCCGGTGACCTGCACATGCTGTTCGCCAGGCTCGCCGCCGTGGAAGGCATGGCCGACTTCGAACAGGGCCTGGTCCATGAAACCGCGTGCCTGGTTGCGTGCCGCAGCCTGCAAGAGGCCCGGCATCAGCGCGGGCCGCATGTGGCTCATCTCCGAGCTGATCGGGTTGGCCAGCATATGCGCGTCGTCACCGCCGCCAAACAGCGCCGCCGCCGCCTGGTCGATGAAGGTATAGGTCACGCATTCATTGTAGCCCAGCGCCGCCACGGTCCGCCGCGCGCTGCGTTCACGCAGTTGCATCGGTGACAGGACGGGGCGGGTCACGCCATCACTGAGGCGAGGCAGCGGCTTGCCCTGAAGCTTGGTCAACGAGGCGACGCGCGCCACCTCCTCGACAAGATCCGCCTCACCCAGCACGTCGGGACGCCAGGACGGGACATGCGCCATATCACCTTCCATGACAAACCCCAGCGCCTCCAGCGTGCGGCGTTGCTCATCGGCGGGGATGTCCATACCAACCAGCGAAATGACGCGGTCCGTGTCCAGCTTGTAGGCGCGCGCCGTGTCCGGCACCGCGCCCGCAACGACAACCTCAGAGGCTTCGCCGCCGCAGAGATCGAGGATCATCTGCGCCGCATCTTCCATCGCCTGCATGTTGTAGGCCGGGTCGATGCCGCGTTCGTTGCGATAGCGCGCGTCCGAGTTGATCTTGAGCGCGCGTCCGGTGTGGGCGATCTGGATACGATCCCAGACAGCGGCCTCGAGGAAGACATTGGTCGTCTCTACGGTACAGCCGGTTTCCAGCCCACCCATGATGCCACCGATGGACTCGATGCTTTCGGCGTCGGAGATCACCACCTGCCCGTCCGAGAAGGCATAGGGTTTTTCGTCCAGGCCCAACAGCGTGTCGCCCTGTTTGGCGCGATGGATGCGCAGGGTCTCGCCCTTGACCTTGTCCGCATCGAAAACGTGCAGCGGACGGTTGCGGTCGAAGGTGAAGAAGTTGGTGATATCCACGAGGATTGAGCGCGGGCGCAGTCCGATGGCCCGCAGGCGATCCTGCAGCCAGGCGGGCGACGGGCCGTTCTTCGCGCCCCGGATCAGGCGACCCGCGAAGACGTGGCAGCCCCCCTCGCCCTGGGTGTCCTCGTCAATGGTCACGCTGATCGGACAAGGGAACTGGCCCGCGACCTTTTCGACCTTGAGCGGTTTCAGCGTACCGAGGCCGCGTGCAGCCAGATCGCGCGCGATGCCGTGCACGCCCAGCGCATCCTGCCGGTTGGGGGTGATGGCGATCTCGATCACCGGGTCGACCTTGGCCGGGTCGTTCTGCGCCAACCAATCGGTGAACTTCTGGCCGACCTCTCCCGAAGGCAGTTCGATGATGCCGTCATGTTCGTCGCTGAGTTCAAGCTCGCGTTCCGAAGC
Source organism: Mameliella sp. MMSF_3455 (assembly GCF_030733205.1). Taxonomy (GTDB): domain Bacteria; phylum Pseudomonadota; class Alphaproteobacteria; order Rhodobacterales; family Rhodobacteraceae; genus Antarctobacter. Next base: position 188,210 of record NZ_JASHJL010000007.1, on the reverse strand, counting down.
CATCATTCCGTGGCTTTCGACACCCCGGATATTGCCCACCGACAGCGTCACGTCGATGCCGGGCACATAGTCGCCCGGCTTGGCCAACACCACGGTGATCCCGGCACGCGCGTTGGGTGCGCCGCAGACGATCTGTTTCACGCCCTCGTCGGTTTCCACCTTGCAGACACGCAGGCGGTCGGCATCGGGATGCTGTTCGGCCTCCTGCACCTTGGCCAGCGTAAAGGCGGAAAGCGATTTCGCCGGATCGACGACCTCCTCGACCTCGAGGCCGAGATCGGTCAGCGCCTCGGCGATCTCGTCGACCGAAGCTTCGGTGTCGAGGTGTTCCTTGAGCCAGGAGAGGGTGAATTTCATCGCTTCATGCCCCGCATATGCGTCACGTCGCGCCGTCCTTAGCGGATCGGGTGATGGGAGGAAAGAGGGGGGTGGGCTTCGGGCGGCGCACCGGTTTGATCCGCGGGCAAAAGGGGACTCTGATCCCTCGGCCTGCGGCCTTCACCCCCGGAGGTATCTGGATGCCCAAAGAAACATTGAAACACGCCAAGATCGGTTCGTTCCTGCACGGGTGGCGGACGCTGGATCAATCGTCGTCGCGGATGATGTCAGGCACACCCAGTCGGTCAATCAGGCGGTTCATCTCGCGTTCGACCAGTCCAATGTTGCTGTCCCGCACCGTGGGCAAAAGGGCACGGGCGCGGCGCACCTGCGCATAATCCAGCTCGGCGGTGATCAGCTCCGGGGTCCTTCCGGCGATGGCCAGAGGATGGCCGAACGGATCGAGGATCCGCGAGCCGCCCCAGAAATTCAGGTCTTCTTCCGGACCGGTCCGGTTCACCATGATCGAGGGCGCGCCGTACATCATCGAGTAGAAATGCATCGTCGCGGTCCAACCGGAGGGATTGTCGAAAGCCTCTCCGACCGCCTCGACCCCGCTGGAGATCGGTGAAACCAGCAGTGTCGCGCCGTGCAGGAAGGCCAGGTGCACCAGCGCCGGGTTCCAGAGGTCGGCGCAGATCAGCAAGCCCAGCCGCCAGTCCTCGGTGATCTCCTGCGTGTCCACGAAACGGCCCTGGGCGTAGTATTTCGTCTCGATCAGCTTGCCGTAGGAGGGGAGGTTGATCTTGCGGTGGATATAGATCAGCTTGCCGTCCTTGTAGACACCCGCGGCATTGTAGAACTGCGCCGCCGGCCCTTCCTCGACAAAGCCCAGGATCAGGATCGTGTCTCCCGCCGCCCGGCTGAGATCGATAAGGCGCGGATCGTGCCGTTTCATCGTCACGTCCAGCAGGTTCTCGGCACCGTAATGGCCAACGAGGCTGAGTTCGGGAAAGACCAGCAGGTCCAGGCCTTTCGCGCGGCTGACCCAGCGGTGGTGTTCCTCGAAATTGGCGTCGAGATCGCCGATCCGGCTGCCGAACTGCGCAGCGCCGACGGTGAGCGTTCCGGACATCATGTGCCTCCCCTTTCGCTCGGCCTGCCACGGTCGGCCGGCAGGCGTCAATCGCGGTAGCGTTCCGCCAGGTCCTCGGCGTCGCCCATTGCCGCCAACCGCAGTTCGCGAACCAGCCGAAGGGTCGGTTTCAGCGCGAAAAAGACCGATCCGATGACGAAAAGCCAGATCGCCTGCGTCTCCCAGACCGGCCAGAAAAACAGGATCGAGCCGATCAGGAAACAGAAGGCGGCGATGAAATCGACGGTTGTATGGGCGATCTCGAAGGCGGCATAGACGCGGCGCGCGTCGGCGCTGCGCTGGCGGTTTTCATGAGTAAAGAGGGTCATGTCAGCGTGCGAGGGCCCGGAAGGATGTGGTCATAGGGCCAAAGCATTCGCCCAGCGAGAGGGTAAAGGAGGTCGGGAAGGCGGGCCCGTCGAAACTGACAAGTGCCTCGCCCCAGTCGTGGCTGGGTTGACCGCCGAGGCTCATGGCGGCAAAGCAAGTGCCCGGCCCCTGCCCGACCCAGAAGGCGCGGTGCACGGCGCGGTCCTGGTAGTTGCCCGCCAATCCCGGGATGACCAGCATGGCCGGATAGCCGTTTGGATGCGTGAAGGACAGGACCGCCGCGCCGCCGGTGTCCTCTTCGTAGACGACAGGGCCTTGCGCGCTGTCCCAGACCTCATCGGCGAGGGCGGGAGATGCGAGAAGGGCGGCAAGGGTGAGAGCGCGGAACATGGCAGGTCTCCGTTTGATATCACTGGTCGGAGAGTTGCACGGAAGTGCCGGTGAAGACAGAGGCTTGGTACAGTTGGGCGCTTTAACGACGGGCCGTGGAGAAGCCCGTCATATCGAAAGACATGCTTCCGATATGACGGTGTGACTGCATATGGCCAAGTTGCGCCGGAGATACACCGGCGCCAAGAGCCAGACGACGCGCAGGCTCTGTTAGCGTGAAAGCCCCGCCGCCGTCGTCGGAACGTCCAGCGCCGCGAACCCGTAGTGCCGCAGCCAGCGCAGATCCGAGTCGAAGAAGGCGCGCAGGTCGGGGATGCCGTATTTCAGCATCGCGATCCGGTCGATCCCCATGCCGAAGGCAAAGCCCTGCCATTCGTCGGGGTTCACGCCGGAGTTCTTCAGCACCTGCGGGTGCACCATGCCGCTCCCGAGGATTTCGAGCCAGTCGTCGCCCTCGCCCACCTTCAGCACGCCGCCTTCCCAGGAACACTGGATGTCGACCTCGGCAGAAGGTTCGGTGAAGGGGAAATGCGAGGCGCGGAACCGCAGTTCGACGTGGTCGACCTCGAAATAGGCCTTCACGAATTCCTCAAGCACCCATTTCAGGTTCGCCATCGAGATGTCGCGGTCGATGGCGAGGCCTTCGACCTGGTGGAACATCGGCGTGTGCGTCTGGTCATAGTCGGCGCGGTAGACGCGGCCCGGGGCGATGATCCGACAAGGGGCGCCGTGCGCCTCCATGTGGCGGATCTGCACGGGGCTGGTATGCGTCCGCAAGACATGCGGCGGGCGGTTGTCGCCCTCAGCGCGGTGCATGTAGAACGTGTCCATTTCGGCCCGCGCCGGGTGGTGCGAAGGGATGTTCAGCGCGTCGAAATTGTACCAGTCGCTGTCGATCTGCGGCCCTTCGGCGACGGAAAAGCCGAGGTCGGCAAAGATCGCGGTGATCTCCTCCATGACCTGGCTGACCGGGTGGATCGTACCGCGGCGCATCGGGCGTCCCGGCAAAGTCACGTCCAGCCATTCGGTCTTCAGGCGCTCCTCGAGCGCGACGTCCGCTAGTGCGGCCTTCTTTGCCGCGAGCGCTGCGTTGATCTCGTCCTTGAGCTTGTTCAGCGCGGGGCCGGCGACCTGCCGCTCCTCCGGGCTCATCTTGCCCAGTTCACGCATCTTGAGGCTGATCTCGCCCTTCTTGCCCACTGCGGCCACGCGCAGGTCCTCGAGCGCGGCTTCGTCGCCCGCCTTGGCAATCAGGTCGATGTATTTCTCGCGCAGGTCTTCCATATCACGTCCCTCAGGCTTGCCCGCGACGGGTTAGCCCCGCCATGCCGGGTTTGCAACCTTGCTTTGCCCCGGACGGCGGCGCCTAGCCCGAGGCGAAGGCACGCACATCGGTCACGAGCCGTGTGACCTCTGCATCCTCGATCTTCATCTCTTTGAAATGCGTGGCGAGGTTTTCAAGGTATTCGCGGCTGGAGCCGAGAAATCCCTCACCGGTCGCGATCAGGCGCACCTGCTCCTCGTGGGTCAGATCCCCCTTGATATTGCCCGCCGCATGGTCGGCAAGAAAGGCAAGCGCCTCTTCGGTGCCGTGATCGGTTTCGACAGGAATGAAACGCGGCAGATAGGCCTCGCCCAGCCGCTCGCGATGCCAGAGGCAGCGGGTCTCGGCAGGCACGTCCTTGGCCGCGATCCGAAAGATCAGACCGTGACATCCCTGCCCTGTGTCCAGCGCAGCCATCAGGCCCGGCTGATCTTCTGTGCCGCGCCCGCCGTTGATGTCAAAGAGGATGAAGCGCCGCTCGGCCCCCGGGGCAAAGCCGCGCCTCACCTCGGCAAAGCGAACGCCCGGATCCCACATCAGCGAGCCATAGGCAAAGACCCAGAGGTCGCGATCCATCCGCCCGGCCAGCGCTCGCTTCCTGTCCGCCTCGATCTCGGCTTCGGTCAGGATCCAGTCCGTGGCGCGCCCGTGCAGCTTGCCGATCTCGATGGCCTTGTCGATGTGGAAATCCGCGAAAAAACTGTCTTCGCGCGGCTTGATCAGAGGGCGCAAGCCGGGGTGGTGACGGAAAGGATCGTTGGTTGTCATGTATTCTGCGCCGGGGACATTTGGCTCCCAACTTGCACGGGCGTGCTGGAAAAGCAAAGGCGGCGGTGGCGACCGCGACGGGATTCGACCCCGCAGCACCCGGATAGACAGTCCGGTGCTCTCCCGTTGATCGACGTTACCGACGTACCCGGCCAGGCAAGGAGAATGGGATTCAATGCCGCGTTTTCCGCTCGACTGGCGAGTGTCATGCCCCCCTGGACGGCCCCCAGATGGCACATTCTCAAGGCACCCATGCAACAGAAAAGGCCCGGGCGATGCGCCCGGGCCTTTGTCAAATTTCCACTTGCGCTCGGCTCAGGCCGGCAGCGCGCCTTTCGCCTGGTCGACGATGGCGGCAAAAGCCTCGGGCTCGTGCACGGCCAGATCGGCCAGAACCTTGCGGTCGACCTCGATGCCGGCCAGCGTCAGGCCATTGATGAACCGCGAGTAGGTCAGCGATTCGTCATGCGCGCGCACGGCTGCGTTGATCCGCTGGATCCACAGGGCGCGGAAGTTGCGCTTGCGATTCTTGCGGTCGCGCGTGGCGTACTGGTTCGCCTTGTCGACAGCCTGTGCCGCCACCTTGAAGGTGTTCTTGCGGCGGCCATAGTAACCTTTGGCCTGGCTGGTGATCTTCTTGTGACGCGCGTGGGTAACGGTTCCGCCTTTGGTACGGGGCATATCTTATCCTCCTGATCAGCGGTCGTAGGGCATGTACTGCTTGACGATCTTCGCGTCAGGCTTGGACATGACAGTGGTTCCGCGCGCATCGCGGATGAATTTCTTGGTGCGCTTGATCATGCCGTGGCGCTTGCCGGCCTGGGCCGTCAGCACCTTGCCGCTGGCGCTCACCTTGAAGCGCTTCTTGGCGCTCGACTTGGTCTTCATCTTGGGCATTTCAATCTCCGTTACTTGGCGCGACTCGGCATGCCACTGGTGGCCGGCCGCGCGGTTGGAAGGCGCCGTATAGGAGGGTGCAAGAGATTTGGCAAGGGCAGAAGCGCCCCACCCGGACGGCCACGCGCGATCAGTGAACGGGCACTGCGGGACACTTCCGGCAAACGGGACGGCACCTGTCCTTGCCCGTAGCGGAACACCTCACTATCCTCGCACGGTGCATTTGCAACCACAAAGATCAGAGTTCCCAATCCCCCGAATGTCCGACACTCCCGAACAAGACCAGTCAACGCGCCCGGAAATTTCGGAAATCCGAAAGGCACAGACCTGGTTCCTCGGCATCATCGCCTTCGCGGTGATCCTCTTCCTGCTGGTGCAGGCCAAGTTCCTGCTGATCTCGCTGGCCATCGCGATCATGCTGTTCTCGCTGACCTCTGACGCGATCAACTATTTCCAACGCATGCGCATCGGCAGCGCGCGGGTCTCGATTTGGATCGCCTCGGTTCTGGCCGTCCTGCTGATCGCCACGATCATGATCTCCGCCTCGCTGATCATCATCGCGCAGGCCAACACGGTGGTGATCACGATCCTGCAATACGCGGACCCCGCCCAGCAGGCGGTTGCGGACATGGTCGGCTGGATGGGTGCGGACGTCGAGACCGCCGTTCTGGACTGGATGAAGTCGATCCAGCTGGGCCCCTACCTGTCTTCGCTGGCAGGACAGGCTGGCAACATCGCCTCGGGTGCGGTGCTGGTAACGCTGTTCGTGGGGTTCATGTTCCTCGAACGCCTCTGGTTCCCGACCAAGCTGGCCAGTCTCATGGGCGATGAGCGGCGTGCGCGCCGGGTCGAGCGGATCATCTCCTCGATCATCCACAGGGTGAACCGCTATCTGGTGGTCAAGGTGGTCATCAGTTCCGTGACCGGGGCGCTGGTCTACGCGGTGATGACCGTCTTTGCACTGGACCTGGCGATGCCGATGGCGGTGCTGACCTTTATCCTGAACTTCATTCCCAACATCGGTTCGATCGTGGCAACGGTTGTGGTCGCGCTGGTCAGCTACGTCCAGACCGGCGACGCCTTTACCGGCCTCACGGTCCTGTCGATCGTGACGGTGATCCAGTTCACCGTGGGTCAAGTGCTGGACCCTCTCCTGCTTGGCAAGACCCTTCGCCTGTCCTCCTTTGGCATCATCGCCAGCCTGGCCTTCTGGGCCGCGGTGTGGGGGATCGTCGGGATGTTCCTGGCGGTGCCCATCATGGTGTCGATCATGATCATCTGTTCGCATATCCCGCGCGTGCGCCCGGTGGCCATCCTGTTGTCCCGCGAAGGACTGCCGGACCTCGACCTGGAGATGGAGCAGGAACAGGATCCGGCAAAGGAGCCTGCGGAGCCCCGCCCCTCTTCCTGAAACTGCGGTCAGTTCAGGATCTGACCGATCACGCCATAGACAGCGTCAGGGACATCCTGCAGGCGATAGCCGCCTTCCCTTTCACGGAATGCCCAGAATACGAGACCGGCGCCCCCGAACAAAACGAGGGCGCCCACACGGGGCGCCCGGTTGTCGGCCCAGGCCGCGAAGATCGCCGGCAGGGACAGAACCACCAGCAACATGCCGGTGACCAGCATCATGTCAGGATGCATTGGCCTGCCCCCTCTTGCAGGGGGCGGGTTATTCAGGATCTGTCGAAAAGATCAAACGCTCGTTGCAGGGGGCAACGCGCAGAATGTTGGTCGTGCCCGGCTGGTTGAAAGGCACGCCGGCAGTCACGACGATCTGGTCCTTTTCGCCGGCATAGCCTTGCGCACGGGCGGCGCGGGCGGCATTGACGACCGCCTGCTTGAACCGCTCCAGCTCGCCGGTCATGACGCATTGCGTGCCCCAGGTCAGCGAGAGGCGACGCGCGGCGCCCGTCATCGGGGTCATGGCAATGATCGGAACGCGGGGACGTTCGCGCGCAACCAGCGCCGCGGTGGTGCCCGATGAGGTAAAGCAGCAGATCGCCTTGATCTCCGTCGTCTCCGCGATCTCGCGCGCCGCAGCGACGATACCGTCCGCGACAGAGGTCCGGACTGCATTGCGCGAGGCCTCTATAACGTCGCGGTAGGTCGGGTCGCTCTCTACCGATATGGCCACGTTGTTCATCGTGGTGACGGCCTCGATCGGGTACTGACCTGCCGCCGATTCCGCCGACAGCATGATCGCGTCGGTGCCTTCGTAGATGGCGCCGGAGACGTCCGACACCTCGGCCCGGGTCGGCATCGGGGATTCGATCATGGATTCCAGCATCTGCGTCGCGACGATCACCGGCTTGGCCGCCGCACGGCACTTGCGCACCAGGCGTTTCTGGATCGGCGGCACCGCCTGCACCGGCAGTTCGACCCCCAGGTCGCCACGGGCAACCATGATCCCGTCCGAAACTTCGAGGATCTCGTCGAAGGCCTCGACTGCCGAGGGCTTCTCGATTTTCGAGACAATCGCGGCCCGGCCCCAGACCAGGCGCCGCGCTTCTTCGACGTCCTCAACTCGCTGCACGAAGGACAGCGCGATCCAGTCCACGCCCAGCCCGCAGGCGAACTCCAGGTCGCGGCGGTCCTTGTCGCTGAGCGCCGCCAGGGGCAGCACCACGTCGGGCACATTCACGCCCTTTCGGTTGGAAATCGTGCCGCCCGCCTCGACGATGCAATTGGCGTGATCCTTGCCGCAATCGGCCACCCGCAAGCGGATCTTGCCGTCATTGACCAAAAGGTGCGACCCGCCGGTCAGGGCAGCAAAGATCTCGGGGTGCGGCAGCTGAACCCGCGTCGAGTCGCCCGGCGTTTCGTCCAGGTCGAGCCTGAATTTCTGACCCCATTCCAGCTCTTCGGAGCCGTTGGCGAATTCGCCGACGCGCAGTTTGGGCCCCTGGAGGTCGGCAAGGATCGCGATCGGGCTGTCCAGATCCTTTTCGACCTGCCGGATTATCTTGTGGCGCTCCTCGATTTCCTCGTGGGTGCCGTGGCTCATGTTCAGGCGAAAGACATCCGCCCCGGCCTCGTGCAGGGCCCGGATCATCTCGTAGGTGTTGGATGCGGGGCCCAGCGTGGCCACGATCTTGACGTTACGGTCGCGTTTCATGTCTTTCTCCCTGCCCGGTCGGCTGTGGCGGCCAGTCGCGTCCATGGGTGCGCTCTGGCAAATGCAGTTGCGGCGTTACCGCTAACGGCGCCCGCTTTATCCCGTATTTCCCTTTGCCGCGCAACTGGCATATGTGTAGCGGGCCAAAGACGACGAGACCATGACATATTCCCCCTGCCAGATCATCGGCGAAACCCGCCAGAGCCGGTTCCTGATCACCTGTGACCATGCCGCCAACATCGTTCCGCCGGATCTTGGCGGCTCTCTCGGCCTGCCGGTTTCTGACATGGCGCGCCACATCGCCTACGACGTGGGTGCCGCCGGTGTGGCCCGGGAACTGGGCGAGTTGCTGGATGCCCCGGTTGTGCTGTCGAATTTCTCGCGCCTCGTGATCGACCCGAACCGGGGCGAAGACGACCCGACCTTGCTGATGAAGCTGTACGACGGTTCGGTGATCCCCGGCAACCGCCATGCGGACGCCGAGGAAAAGGAACGCCGCCTGAACGCCTATTACCGCCCCTACGACGCCGCTTTGGCGAAAATGGTGGCGCGGCGCGAAGATGCCGCCATCGTCTCGATCCATTCCTTCACGCCGCAACTGCATGGCCGCCCCCCCCGGCCCTGGCATGTTGGCGTGCTGCATGCCGCATGGGATGCGCGCCTGTCAGATCCGCTCATTGACATGCTGGGGGCAGAGCCCGATCTGGTGGTGGGACGCAACCAGCCCTACCCCGGCCACCTGCCCGGCGATGCGATCGACCGCCACGCCCTGGGCGCAGGCCGCCTGAACACGCTGATCGAGGTCCGCAACGACCTGATCGAGGAAGAGGTCGGCCAGCGACACTGGGCGGCGCGCTTGGCGCCGCTGCTGGAAAAGGCGCTGGCCGCCGCGACGGAGAAAGAGGAGTGACAGAGATGGACGATCAGACCCGCATCGAGATCGAGGCCGCGGCCTTTCGCCGGTTGCGCCAGCACCTGATGGAAGACCGGCAGGATGTGCAGAACATCGACATGATGAACCTGGCCGGTTTCTGCCGCAACTGCCTGAGCCGCTGGTACCAGGAAGCGGCGAACGAAAAAGGCATCGAGATGGGCAAGGAAGAGGCCCGCGAAATCTACTACGGGATGCCCTATTCCGAATGGAAAGATAAATTCCAGACCGAGGCCGGGGCCGACAAACAGGCCGCGTTCGAAAAGTCCTTCAAGGAAAACGTGACCGACAAGGGCTGAACTCGCCCTCAGGCGGTCAGGTTATCTTGCCGCCCGCGCACCGTCGCGCGGGCGGCATCACGAATCGGGGCATTGGCGCCACGCTCGCTCCGGGGGATGCTTGCGCACGGGCGCGCGTGCCGGTAACGGGAAACGCATGCGGATCGTTCACGACTATCAGTACACCCGGCCCGAAGATCAGGGCGCCAGCGCCGCCATCGGCAACTTTGACGGCGTCCATCTGGGCCACCAGGCGGTGATCGACCTCGCGCGTCGTTCGGCGCCCGGGGCACCTTTGGGCGTGATGACCTTTGAACCGCATCCTCGCGAGTATTTCGCCCCCGACTCTCCGCCCTTTCGCCTGATGAGCGCCGAAACCCGCGCCGCGCGGCTTGAAAAGCTCGGCGTCGAGCGGCTGTACCAGTTGAATTTCAACACGGCCCTTGCCTCGCTGACCCCGCGCGAATTCGCGGACCGCGTTATCTGCAAGGGTTTTGGCCTGACCAACGTGGTCGTCGGCGCGGATTTCTGTTTCGGCAAGGGTCGCGCGGGCAATGTCGCGGACCTGCAGGCTTTTGGCGCCGAGATGGGGTTTGGCGTGACGGTGTCGAACCTCTTGGAAACCGGCGGCGTTCAGGTCTCTTCGACCGCGATCCGCGACGCGCTGTCCGAGGGCCGCCCGCGCGATGCCGCGGCCCTGCTCGGCCATTGGCACCGGATCGAAGGCAAGGTCGTGGGCGGCGAACAGCGCGGCCGCGTTCTGGGCTATCCCACGGCCAACATGTCCATCGACGGGCTGCATCCGCCGCATTTTGGCGTCTATGCCGTGCTGGTGGACGTAAGGGACGGCCCGCACAAGGGCAGCTATCGCGGCGCCGCCAGCATCGGGGTCCGCCCGATGTTCAACGGCGAGGTGCCCAACATCGAAACCTACCTCTTCGACTTCAAAGGCGACCTCTACGGTGCGACGCTGTCGGTCGGGCTGGTCGAGTACCTGCGCCCCGAGTTGAAATTCGACGGGCTGGATGCGCTGATCACCCAGATGGACGCGGACTGCCTGAAGGCGCGCGAGATCCTGGCCGCCGAATGACCGACCCGATTGCCCGCACAGGCCTGACGCCGCGCTTCTGGGAGCGCAAGCGCCTGCAGGACATGTCGGACGCCGAGTGGGAGGCGCTTTGCGACGGCTGCGGCAAATGCTGCCTGAACAAGCTCGAGGACGAGGACAGCGGCGAGGTGGCCCTGACCCGTGTCGCCTGCCGCCTGTTTGACGACAGCACCTGCCGGTGTTCCCAGTACGAGATCCGGCACCAGTTCGTGCCGGAATGCATCGTATTGCGGCCCGCGAACATCGCCAAGAACCATTACTGGATGCCCGAGACCTGCGCCTACAAGCTGCTCTTCGAGGGCAAGCCCCTGTACGATTGGCACCCGCTGATCTCGGGCACGCCGGACTCCGTTCACGCGGCGGGTGTTTCGATGCAGGGCGGCACGGTGCCCGAGTTCGAAGTGGATGAGGACGACTGGGAAGACCATATCATCGAGGAGCCGCTATGAACTTTGCATCCGACAATGCGAGCCCTGTTCCGCAGCAGGTTCTTGACGTCCTGGCGCGGGTGAACAGCGGCGCGGCGGCCAGCTATGGCGCTGACGACGTTACGGCAGAAGTGGCCGACCGGGTCCGCGACCTGTTTGATGCGCCGGGCGCGGCGGTCTACTTGGTGGCCACCGGTACAGCTGCGAATGCGCTGTCGCTGGCCACGCTCTGTGCGCCATTCCAAACGATCTTCTGTTCCGAGCACGCGCATATCCACGAGGATGAGTGCAACGCGCCCGAGTTCTACACCGGCGGCGCCAAGCTGACGCTTGTGCATGGTGGCGACGTGATGACGCCGCCTGCGCTGCGGACCGCCATCCTGGGCGAAGGCAACCGCGGCGTGCATGGCCCGCAGCGCGGTCCGGTCTCGATCACCAATGTGACCGAGGGCGGGAATGTATATTCGCTGTCCGATGTCGGGGCGCTGTGTGCGGTGGCGCGGGAATACGGGTTGCCGGTGCACCTTGACGGCGCGCGTTTTGCCAACGCCTGCGTCAAGCTTGGCTGCACCCCGGCCGAGATGACCTGGAAGGCAGGCGTGGACATCGCCGTTTTCGGCGGCACCAAGAACGGGCTGATGGACGCCGAGGCAGTTGTGATCTTCGATCCCGAGGCACCCGCCAGCAGCGGGTTTACCCGGGCGCAAGAATTCGAGCTGCGGGTGAAGCGCGCGGGCCATCTCTATTCAAAGCACCGCTACGTCGCCGCCCAAATGCTGGCCTACCTCGAGGACGACCTCTGGCGCGATCTGGCGCAACAGGCCAACGACCGCTGCGAAGCGCTGGCTCGGGGCCTCGGGGAGATGGGCCTCGAGATCGTGAACCCGACCCGCGCCAACATGCTCTTCTTTCGCGCGCCCCTGCGGGCGCACGAGGCAGCCCAGGCGGCGGGTGCGGTCTATGCGCTTTGGGGCAACCCGCCCGATAACGCCGATGACCCGGCGCTTGCGCGGCTGGTGTGTAACTGGTCCACGACCGAGGCCGAAATCGCGGAATTTCTGGACGTCATGCGCGCCGCGCTGTGACCGGGGGCTTCACAGCCTGCCCTGCCTGCCGCTAGACTGACCTGGCGGCAGGAGGTTCCCACATGGCCCGGCTGGATTTCTGGTATTCGATCGGCAGCACCTACAGTTACCTGACAGTCGCGCGGATGCGAGAGTATGCGCGGGATCACGGCCTGCAGGTGACATGGCGTCCCTTTGACGTGCGCCGGATCATGATGGCCCAGAACAACATCCCCTTTCGCGACAAGCCGATCAAGACAGCCTACATGTGGCGCGACATGGAACGGCGGGCCGAGCTCTTCGGTCTGCCAATCAATGTGCCCGCCCCCTACCCGCTGCCCGACCTGCCCCTGGCCAACAAGGTGGCGGTTCTGGGCATGACAGAGGGCTGGGGAGAGGATTACACGATCGAGACCTACCGCCGCTGGTTCATAGAGGGGCAGGAGGCGGGCAGCGATCCGAACCTGTCGGACAGCCTGCGGGCCGTGGGACAGGACCCCGCCGCAGTGCTGGCCCGGGCCGCTGGCGAGGAAGGCACAGAGCTGCTGACCGCTGAAACCGACAAGGCCGAAGCCCTGGGCATCTTTGGCAGCCCCTCTTTCGTCGTGGGGGCCGAATTGTTCTGGGGCGACGACCGGCTGGACGAGGCGGCAGCATGGGCTGCACGGGCGGCATGATCCCGCCCGGACCGGTACGGCCCGCTCAGTTCATCTGGAAATGCAGCGCGTAAGAACCATCCTCGAAGGCGCCGAAGAGATCGGGAATATCGGGATGGTCCACCGGCTCGCCGGAATAGTCGGCGACGAGGTTCTGTTCGGACACATAGGCCACGTAAAAGCTCTGATCGTTTTCCGCCAACAGATGATAGAAGGGCTGCTTCTTGGACGGGCGGCTGTCCTCGGGGATGGATTCGTACCATTCCTCGGTGTTGGAGAATTCGGGATCGACATCGAACACCACGCCCCGGAAGGGGTGCTTGCGGTGGCGGACAACCTGACCCAAGTGATATTTCGCGCGATTGTGCAACATAACGAACCTCTTCCTGCCTCCTTGATACCGTTTCCGCCAGTGTCTTGTCCAACTTTCGCCTCAAATTGGCGGGAAACACTCTGTGAAACACACGCCAACAGTGCAATTCATGCGGCAAGGACACAGGTTTCCCGACGCCATGCCTGGTAACAGCGGCCACCCGCTGGACGTGAGGAAATGTGATTCCCTCGCCCGGCGCAATCAGCTAAAATGAGCATCAATAAAAAGACAAAGCGAGGCGAGTGGCAAATGAGCAGAGTCCTTCGCGCCTTGGTGATCGTGCTTCTGGCGGCCTCCTGTGGGGGTGGCGGCGGATCTGGCACGTCTCCGCGCAACCTGGACAACGCCTGTTCGATTCTCGAACAGCGACCCGGATATTATCGTGCCTTCCGCAGTGCCGAACGGCGCTGGGGCGTACCAGTGCACGTCCAGATGGCAACGATCTACCAGGAGAGCAAGTTCGACAGCGACGCGCGAACCCCCTTCCGGTACAGCCTGGGCGTGATCCCGATCGGCCGGCAAAGCTCGGCCTTCGGTTACAGCCAGGCGCTGGACGGCACCTGGGACGAATACCTGGCCGACGTGGGCCGGCGTGGCGCGCGCCGCGACAACATCCGCGACGCGACTGATTTCATGGGCTGGTACATGGATCTGTCGCGCAAGGAGCTTGGCATCCCGATGTCTGACGCGCGGCGCCACTACCTTGCCTACCACGAGGGGCGCGCAGGCTATCGTCGGGGCAGCTACAACGCCAAGTCCTGGCTGCTGCGCGTCTCGACCCAGGTCGGCGAGCGCGCGGTGCTCTACGAACGGCAACTCCGGAACTGCCGCGCCGCACGGTAAGGCGGACGTGCGGCCCCCGCGCGGGGCCGCACGATCAGCTCAGCGTTTGAGCTTGGACAGTTCCTTGTCGATCGAGAAGACGCTGTTGGGCAGATCGGCCTTTTCCAGCCCGCCGAGGATCACCGTGGTCTGGCTGCCATTGCCGTCGGTGATGATCCACTGCCGCAATTCCACCGGTGCGCCGGTGAACTTCATCTGGATGGTGCCATAATCCGGATTGTCCGGATCCTGCGCGGTGACGGTTGTCGCCGTGCCGTCGTACCCATGCCCCACCACCATGCCGGCGCGGCTCAGATCCACCTGGCGCGCCAGGATGATCGACAGCGGCGTCTGGCGCAGCGGATAGGTGTCCGGTCGGGCACCCAGCTTGCGATCGAGGATATAGACCGCCCCGGCACTGGCCATGACCAGTGCCCGCTCCGGCGGGTTATAGTCGAAACGCACCTTGCCCGGACGCTTGATCGCGATGTCGCCGGTCGAGATCGTGCCGTCGGCATTGATCTGGGTGAATATGCCCGTGGCCGAGGTGATCGAGTTCAGGTAACGCGAGATCTCGTTCAGAGAGAGTTGTTGCGCCGAGAGCGGCGCGGCAAGGGTGACAAACGCCAGGGTGGCGAAAAGGGTGCGGAGCATCTTTGGTCCTTCCTGCTCGGATTGCCCGCTGACATGGCACAGCGCGCGGCGCTATGCGATAGCAGGCCTCTTGCAGGTCAATATCGGGGCGGAAAGCCGCCCCTTCAATGCCCTCGCCGCCCCTGCTTCTTCTCTGCAAAAATACTCCGGGGGTGAATGCGCCGTAGGCGCAGAGGGGGCCGCGCCCCCTCCATGCTCCGGTCTCAGGCCTGTTCCGGCACCAGGATTTCGCGCTTGCCGACATGGTTGGCGGGGCTGACGACGCCCTCGTCCTCCATCTGCTCGACCAGGCGCGCGGCCTTGTTGTAGCCGATGCCCAGCTTGCGCTGGATGTAGGAGGTCGAACACTTCCGATCCTTGATGACGATCTGCACCGCCTGATCGTAAAGCGCATCCTCGCCGCCGGTATTGCCCCCGGTGTTCAGGCCCAGCACCGCGTCGATGTTGTCGGCCTTTTCCTCGTCGGGGCCGGAAACGACCCCGCCGACATATTCCGGCGGACCGAAAGCCTTGAGGTGGTTGACGATTTCCTCGACTTCCTCGTCCGACACGAACGGCCCGTGGCAACGGGTGATCTTGGCCCCGCCCGCCATGTAGAGCATGTCGCCCATGCCCAGCAGTTGCTCGGCCCCCATCTCACCCAGGATGGTGCGGCTGTCGATCTTGGACGTCACCTGGAAGGAAATCCGGGTGGGGAAGTTGGCCTTGATCGTACCGGTGATGACATCGACCGAGGGGCGCTGCGTGGCCATGATCAGGTGGATGCCCGAAGCACGCGCCATCTGCGCAAGACGCTGGATGCAGGCCTCGATCTCTTTCCCCGCGACCATCATCAGGTCGGCCATCTCGTCGACGATGACCACGATGTAGGGCATCTTCTTGGGTTCGAATTCCTCGGTCTCGAACACCGGTTCGCCGGTCTCATCGTCGAAGCCGGTCTGAACCGTGCGGCTGAACATCTCGCCCTTGGACAGCGCATCTTCGACCCGGCTGTTGTAGCCGTCGATGTTCCGCACGCCCATCTTGGACATCTTGCGATAGCGGTCCTCCATTTCGCCCACGACCCATTTCAGCGCGACGACGGCCTTTTTCGGATCGGTCACAACGGGCGACAGCAGGTGCGGGATGCCGTCATAGACGGAGAGTTCCAGCATCTTGGGGTCGATCATCACCAGCCGCAGGTCTTCCGGCGACAGCTTGTAGAGCAGCGACAGGATCATGGTGTTGATCGCCACCGACTTGCCCGAGCCGGTGGTCCCCGCGATGAGCAGGTGGGGCATCTTGGCAAGGTTGGCCACCAGAGGCTCGCCGCCGATGTTCTTGCCCAAGGCCAGCGGCAGCTTGTGCTTGCCGTCACCGTAGTCGCGGCCCGCCAGAATCTCGCGGAACGAGACCATCTCGCGGTTGTCATTGGGCAGTTCGATGCCGATCACGCTGCGGCCCGGCACGGTCGAGACACGGGCCGAGAGCGCCGACATGGACCGTGCGATGTCGTCGGCCAGGCCGATGACGCGGCTGGCCTTCAGGCCCGGCGCGGGTTCCAGTTCGTACATGGTGACAACCGGGCCGGGGCGAACGCTGACGATCTCGCCCTTGATGCCATAGTCGTCCAGCACGGTTTCCAGCATCCGGGCGTTTTCCTCCAGCGCCTCGTCGGACAGGACATGGCGCTCGATCTTGTCCGGCGACATGAGCAGCGAAAGCGGCGGCAGTTCGTATTCCGGCTTGTCGTCGTCAAAGCGCAGTTGCGGCTGGGCCTCGGCCTGGGCCCGTCTTGAGGGCTGCACGGGCTTGCGCACCGGCTGCTGGACCACCTTCTTGGGTTCCGGCAGCGGCACGGCGGCTCGCTGCTGCGGCGCGGCCTGCGGGGCCGGTTCCGGCTGGTAGTCGTCGCTCAGCACCTCGGCCTCGTCCGCGTAGTCGTCCTCGACGTCATCCTGGGCGCCGTAGTCGTCGAAATCGCTGAGGTCCGAGTAGAGTTCGGCATCCACCTCGGGTTCCGCGACCGGGATACGCGGCAGAACGCGCGGCGCCGGTTCCGCAGCCTCTTCCGCGATGGGCGCGGTCCGGGGGGCCGGTGCCATTTCCGGCGCGGGCGCAGGTTCGGCGGCGGTGAGGCGCGGCTCGGGCGGCAACGGGCGGTCTGCCGCGGTCAACGGCGGTTCGGGCGGCAGCGCAGGCTGGCGCGGCGTGTCGCGAAAGACGATGGGTTGCGGACCATAGCCACGCCCCTTGGTCAACGGCTTGTCTGCCATGATGCCGGGTGTCTGGCGCCCCGGCAGCACCGTGCTGCGGGATTTCACCGCACGGGCGATCTTGGCGCGAATGCGATCCTCTCCCGGCACGTCGACGTCATGGTCGATCAGCTCCTCGACCAGCTCGGGTTCCGGCAGCGGATCGGGGTCCGCCCGGCGGATCATGCGCGACAGAAAGCCCTGTTTCTCGGGCTGCGGTGCAGGAGCTTCTTCGAGGATGTCCTCGTCCGGGTCATAGAACCCTGCCTCGGGCGAAGGCGGCACGCCCATGTCCGCACGCAGCACGCGCGAGGCAGGCGGCACTGCGGCGGGCGCCGGTTCGGCGGTGGCGAGAAGATCGGCCTCTTGCGCGGCTTCGGCGGCGGCGGCCCGACGCTCGGCCCGGGCGGCGCGGCGTTCGGCATTGGCGGCCTGCATCCGCTGCGCCATCGTCATCGTGCCGCTGGCGCCCCGTCCCATCAGGCGCACCAGCGTCGCGTAGGTCATGACCAGGCTGACCAGCAGGAAGCGACCCAGCGATTTAAGCTCCTCGCGGGTAAAGCCCAGCACGAAGGCGCCCAGCGCGAGGATTCCGGCGCCCAGCCCCAGCTGCATGATCTTCAGTCCCGTCGCCGGGGCAAAGGGCAGCACGTTGAGAGCAGAGCCCATCATCATGTCACCAAAAAGCCCGCCAAGGCCAAAGTGGTGCGTCCATCCGGCGGATTCGTGCAGGCCCGAGGCATAGACCGCACAAAGCGCCACCCAGATGGGCGAGAAGATCAGGCAGGAAAAGGCGCGGCCATTGCCCTGGTGCAGGGCCAGGCGCCCCCCCCAGGCCAGGAAGACGGCTGCCAGCGCCCAGGTCCCGAGGCCGATGATCATGAACAGCGGCGCGGCGACATAGGCACCAAGCCGCCCCATCCAGTTCTGCACCGGCGCGTCCGTGGCCGACAGCCAGGACGGATCATCCGGCGTGTACGAGGCGATCATGGCCGCCACCATCAGCCCCAGCGCAACCAGCGCCAGCCCGATCAGCTCGCGACCGCGCTTTTCCAGCGTCGCGGCGGTGTTGGTGTCGAACAGGGGATCACGGCCCCGTGCCTGGAAAGATGCCATCTTCGCCTCGTCTTTTTTTTAATTATGTGAACAGGCAGTCCCGGATCCGGGTCAGCCCATCCCTTGTCTCGTCCTGAGGCGCGACAAGCGCCGCGCGGATGTACCCCTGTCCCGGGTTTCCATCCGCCGTGTCGCGCGACAGGTAGGCGCCGGGCAGGACCCGGACGCCGGTTTCCGTCCACAGCTTGAACGTCGCCGCCTCGCCGTCCTCGACCGGCAACCAGACGAACATGCCCGCCCGCGGGGACATGTAGCCCGGGACATTGCCCAGGATCTCGTCCGCCAGGGCGTATTTCTGCGCCCACAGCGCACGGTTCTCGCGCACATGTTCCTCGTCCGTCCAGAGCGCCTCTGACACATGTTGCAGAGGCAACGGCACCGGGGCGCCGGAATAGGCCCGCAGCTGGCGCAGGCGCGCGATGCTTTCGGGCCCGCCCGCCACGAAACCGGAGCGCAGGCCCGGCAGGTTCGAGCGTTTGGACAGCGAATGCAGCGACAGCACCCGTTCGGGATGTGCGCCCATCGCCGCGGCCACCTCCAGCGCGCCGGCGGGCGGCGTGTCGCGGTACAGCTCGGCGTAACATTCATCGGCCACGATCTGGAAGTCGTGCTTTTCCGCAAGGCCGATCAATTCGCGCCAATAGGCCTCGTCCGCCATGACCCCCTGCGGGTTGGCGGGCGAGCAGATGTAGCACAGCGCGGTGCGGTCCAGAACCTCGGCCGGCAGGCCGGCAAAGTCCGGCAGGTGCCCGGTCTCGGCGGTGGCGGGCGCAAAGACAGGATCGGCCCCGACCGAAATCGCCGAGATCATGTAGACTTGGTAGAACGGGTTGGGCATCAGCACCGCCGGGCGCTGGCCCCGCTTCTGCTCGGGGCAAAGCGCCATGCCGATATTGTACAGCCCCTCGCGCGTGCCGTTCAGGTTCATGACCTGCGTCGCCGGATCGAGGCTGACGCCGTAACGCCGGTTCAGCCAGCCCGCGATGGCGCCGCGCAGCTCTGCGGTGCCTTCGTTCGGCGGGTAGCGGCCGAAATCGGCGGCATGGCGCGCGATGATCTCGGAAATCCATGCCGGAAACGGGTGTTTCGGCTCTCCGATGGACATGTGCAGCACAGAACCGCCCGGATCATGATGATCCAGAAGCGCGCGCAGGCGCGGGAACGCATAGGCCGGTAGGTTCGAAAACCGCTCGGGGAACATCGTGACTGCCTCAATAAGTAGCGGGATCATTCGCGTGCCCCGCGTTTGTCCGCAGGATACGGAAAAACGAGGGGTTCTGTCCAGAATCAAGGACCTGCAGGGGGGCGCTGTGGCGCCAAAGACGCAGTGGCGCGGAAATCTCAGCCGATGGCGGCCTCGGCGGCGGCAGCGATCCGCAACAGGTGATGTTCGCCCATCGGCGTGCCCATCAACGAGATGCCGCAGGACGGTATGCCGGTCGGCAGGGTGACAATGGCGCCACCGATCAGGTTGCCGATCCGCGTGTTGCGCAGGGTGCGCAGGTTGGCCTGCACATAGGTCTCGCCCAGTTCCATCAGGGTTTCGACCTTTTCCGGCAGGTTCGGCGCGGTCGGGCACAGGACAGCGTCATAGCCCGCCGTCACCTCGGCCCAGCGGGCGCGCATGGCGTGCACGGTTTTCCAGCCGGCAACGAAATCGGCAGCGGAATGCGCGGCGCCGGCCTCGAATCGCTCGCGGATGGGCGCGAACATGACATCTGGCTGGGCCATGATCTCGTCGCGCCAGGTCGCCCAAGCCTCCGAGGTGTAGAGCATGGCAGACTGTTCGTGTGGCGTGATGATCTCGGGGAAGTCCAGTTCCTCGATGGTGGCCCCTGCGGCGCGCAGCTTGTCCAGCGCAGCGGCGTATGCCTGCGCCGGGGCTGGGTCCAGGTCGTCCATGACCACGGTCTGCAGCGCGGCGAACCTGCGTCCCTTCAGGCTGGTCCCGCGCAGGTCGGGCGCGGGCGCGCCTTCAAGCGCCGAGAGCATCAGCGCCGCATCTTCGACCGTGCGGCACAGCGGCCCAACCGTGTCGAAACTGGCGATCAACGGGACCGCGCCGTCCAGGCTGAGCCTGCCGGAGGTGGTCTTGAGGCCCACGAGGTCATTCCAGCAGGCCGGCAGTCGCACGGACCCGCCCGTGTCAGAGCCGACGCCTGCTGGCGCCAGCCCGAAGGCGACCGAGGCCGCGGCTCCGGAGGACGACCCGCCCGCCACCGCTTCGGGATCGTTCACGCAGGGCGCGGTGGCCGTCACCGGGTTCAGACCAAGACCGGAAAAGGCCAGTTCGGACAGGTGGGTCTTGCCCAGGCATACAAGCCCGTTCTGCGTCGCCGTCCGCAGCACCTCGGCATCGCGGGCGGGGATGCGGCCAGCCAACAGAGCAGAGCCAGCCTCGGTCACCGTGCCTGCGGTATCGAAGAGGTCTTTCCAGCTGATCGGCACACCGTCCAGAGGATGCATCCGCAATCCACGCTCGGCCCGGGATTTCGCCGCGGCAGCCTCGGCGAGGGCGCGGTCGGGGGTCAGCCGGGCATAGATCCGGTCACGCAGGGGGTGAGCGTTGATTTCATTCAGGAAATGCTCGGTCAACGCGACCGGGTCGATTTCTTTCCTGCCGATCCCTCGTCCCAGGTCCGCGGCATTCATCTCTGTCCAATTCGTCATGCTTGTCTTTCCTGTCCTCGCGCGGCGACGGTAGCGGCAGGCGGGCGCATGGACAATCCCGCGCGCAAGTTCATATTGCGGCTCATGGAACATGACCTGATCATCGTCGGCGGCGGACTGAACGGCCCCGCCCTTGCCTTGGCCGCGGCGCAGGCCGGGTTGAGCAGTTGCGTGGTGGATGCGCTGCCCCTCGACACGAGGGCGGCGGAGGATTTCGATGGCCGTTCCTACGCGCTGGCAAGGTCGTCGCAGCGGATGCTGGACCGGCTGGGGATCTGGGGAGCGCTGGCCGATCACGCCCAGCCGATGAACAAGATCAAGGTTTCGGACGGACGCGTGGGCGATGCAGGCGTCTTCCTGGGCCTGCATTTCGACAGTGCCGAGATCGAGGACGGCCCGATGGGCTACATGGTCGAGGACCGCTACCTGCGCCGCGCCCTGTTGGTCGCGCTGTCGGCATCGGACCTGATCGAGCATCGCGCCGAAAGCCTTGTCACCGCGCAGGAGGTCACGCCCGAGGGCGCGGCGGTCACTCTGGCGGATGGGACCGTGCTGCGCGGGCGGCTGATCGTGGGCGCGGACGGGCAGAAAAGCGGTGTCGCGCGCCGGGCAGGCATCCGGCGGATGGGCTGGACCTATGGTCAGACAGCGCTCGTCTGCGCCATCGCGCATGAGGAACCGCATCACGGCGTGGCGCATCAATTGTTCCTGCCCGCCGGACCGCTGGCCATCCTGCCGCTGACCGGCAACCGTTCCAGCATCGTCTGGAGCGAAACCGACGCGCGGGCCAAGGCCATCAACGCCTTGCCGGACGCAGAGTACCTTGAAGTGCTGCGCCCGCGCTTCGGCGACTTCCTGGGCGAGATCTCCCTGGCCGGCGCGCGATTCACCTATCCGCTGACCCTGTCGCTGGCCCGGGCCTTCGTGGCGGACCGGGTGGCGCTGGTGGGGGATGCAGCGCACCGGATGCATCCGATCGCGGGCCAGGGGCTGAACGCGGGACTGCGCGACGTCGCCGTGCTGGCACATGTGATCACACATGCAGCGCGGCGCGGAGAGGACATCGCGGCGCCGGGCGTGCTGGACCGCTACACGCAGTGGCGGCGGTTCGACACGGCGACGCTCGCCGCCTCCACCGACCTGTTCAACCGGTTGTTTTCAAATGACAACCCGCTTCTGCGGGCCGCGCGCGACATCGGCATGGCGGCGATCAATGCCGCCCCCAACTTGCGACGCGGTTTCATCCGCGAGGCGGCCGGGTTGACCGGCGACCTGCCTGACCTCATGCGGGCATGACACGCGTCTGACGGGGCTTCCCCCCGATCTGCGGCCTGCCTAGAGTGCCCGGCAGAAGATCGGGAGGACATCAATGGACAAGAAATGCGCAATCGTCACCGGCGCCGCGCGCGGTATCGGCCTGGCCACGGCGGACCTGTTCCTGGAGAACGGCTGGCAGGTGGCGATGCTGGATCGCGACGGGGACGAGTTGCTGAAGCAGACCGCCACGCGCGAAAACGTGCTGCCGCTGGTACGGGACGTGTCGAACCCGCAGGACGTGGCCGCGATGGTGCGCGAGGCGCATGGCTGGGCCGGCCGCATCGACGCGCTGATCAACAACGCGGGCGTTGCCGAATTCGGCCCCATCGAAGACTGCGATTTCGCGATGTGGCGACGGGTGATGGAAACCAACCTGGACGGCGTCTTCCTCTGTTCGCAGGCAGTCACGCCTTACCTCAAGGACACGCATGGGGCC
Source organism: Mameliella sp. MMSF_3455 (assembly GCF_030733205.1). GTDB lineage: Bacteria > Pseudomonadota > Alphaproteobacteria > Rhodobacterales > Rhodobacteraceae > Antarctobacter. Next base: position 165,843 of record NZ_JASHJL010000007.1, on the reverse strand, counting down.
ATCGTCAACATCGCCTCGATCAGCGGGTTGCGCGCCTCGACGCTGCGGGTGGCCTATGGCACCTCGAAGGCGGCGGTCGTCCACCTGACCAAGCAGCACGCCGCCGAGCTGGGCGAATTCGGCATCCGGGTCAACTGTGTCGCACCGGGGCCGGTCAAGACCAAGCTGTCGATCGCCGTGCACAGCCCCGAGATCATCCAAGCCTACCACGACTCGATTCCGCTGAACCGCTACGGCAGCGAACGCGAGCTGGCCGAGGTGATCGTCTTTCTGGCCTCGGAGAAAGCGTCCTACGTCAGTGGTCAGATCGTGTCGGTGGACGGTGGGTTCGATTCCACGGGCGTGGGCCTGCCGGCTTTGCGGGCCTGAGCCACATCAAAGGAACGAAAAAGGGCGGGGATATCCCCGCCCTTTTGCTGGCCCCGAACAGGCCTCTTACTGGATACGTTGGCCGTTGGCCAGAACGTGACCCTCGGCGTTGACCTCGATGGTCGACGTCGCGGTGTCGGGGTCGGTGCCGGGCACGGTGAACATCGACATCATCATGCGGAAGCCCATCGCGTCCTCTTCGGGCAGCAAGCCCATCGAGATCAGGCTGTCGACAAGGCCGTTCGCACCCGCGATCGACACGTCCAGCTTGCCCTCGGGACGCGGAACGCCGCCGAATGTCTGCAGGTCGGTGTTGTCGAAGGTGAAGGCGCCCGAGCCCTTGACCATCGCGCCCACCGCATCGACCACGAGGGTGTTGAGCGTCAGCGAGTTCAGCTCACCCGGCATACCGCCGGTCATGCCCAGCTTTTCCATCGACTCGGGGTCCAGCAGGCTGACGAAGGGCGTGACCATCGCGTCCAGGCTGAAGGCAACGGTGGCCGGATCGCGGGGCAGCACCTGGCCCGGGTCAAAGATGTTCCACAGCATGTCGTCCATCGTGAACTCGCCAAGGGTCAGCGACAGCGACGCCGGGCGGGGCTCTTCGGACGGAGAAAGCGGCATCACCAGAGAGAAACCGGCCTCGCCCAGGGCTGCGTTGATCGGCAGCGGCAGTTCCGGGCCGGCCATTGCAACGGTCTGATCCAAAGCCGAGAGGCTGTAGGACAGGTCGGTTTCCGACACGGCCACGCCGAACTGGCCACCGGAAGAGCTGAACATGCCGGTGGTCGGGCCGTCGCCTTCGTCGAGGCTGAACTCGGTCTTGCCGCCGTTGTGCTTGAGCACCGCGTCGACCATGCCGCCGTTCTTGAACATCGAAGTCGGGTCGTCGACGTCCAGATCCAGCGGCAGGCGGGTGGTGCCCGTGCTGCTGAGACCGGCAAGGTTCATCGAGAACGCAAAGGCCTCGTCTCCATCGGGTTCGTCGAAACTGACGTCGATGGCCAAGTCGCCCATCGTCATATCCTGTTCGATGCTGCGCATCACATCGTCCAACATGATGTGCGAGGTGCCCGACAGCGGCCCCATGCTCATCGTTGCGCTGATGATGTCGCGGCCGTATTCCTCGTTGTCCTCGTGGTTGAAGACACGGGTCAGTTCCAGCGCGACACGCTCGCCCGAGTAGGTGTAGGTCAGATCACCAGGGTTGCCCGAGACCAGCATCTCGAGGTCGGTGTGGGTCATTTCCAGCGCGACTTCGCCGACAACCTCGTCACCGTCTTCGACAAAATAGACCATGACCTCGCCCACCTCGGGGTAGGTGATCGCGACGCTGCCTTCGCCGGCTTCGGCAAAGGTCATCGGCGGCATGGTCACGCGGACAAGGCCATCCTCTTCGGGGATGGTCACGACCATCGTCATGTCCGAGATCACCAGCGACGAACCTTCCATCGTCTCGGTCGCGGTGATCTGGTAGCCGAAGTTGGACATGTAGGCTTCGAAGTCGTCCCAGACCTGCTGGGGCGTGACATCGGCCCAAGCCTGTCCGGCCATAGCAACAATGGCCAGCGCCGAGGCTGTTGCGTAGCGTTTCATAATCTCTCCTCTCTGTCGGGGCAAACGAATGTATGCAGTGTCAAGGCCTTCCGAGGGCCGGTCAAGGGACTGGATTCCATACTATTGAGCGATTACGACAGTTGCGAGACGCCTTTTTGTGGCGCAATTCACCTATTTTAGCAGGAGACCGGGCATGAGCAGCGATCTGAACGGAAAGACGGTGCTGATCACGGGCGCAAGCCGCGGGATCGGGGCCGAGGCGGCGCGGGCATTCGCCGCGGCGGGGGCACGGGTGGCGCTGGTGGCGCGCACTGCCGAGGCAATCGCGGACCTGGCCGGCGAGATCGGCGAACAGGCGGTGGCGATCCCCTGCGACATTGCCCGCTACTGGGAGGTCGAACAGGCGGTGTCCAAGTGCCTGCAGGCGCATGGGGGGCTGGACATCCTGGTGAACAACGCCGGGGTGATCGAACCCGTGGCACGCATGGCCGATGCCGATCCCGAGGCCTGGGGCGAAGTCATCGACATCAATCTCAAGGGGGTGTTCCATGGCATGCGCGCGGCGCTGCCCGTCATGCTCGAAGCCGGTGGCGGCACGGTGCTGACCATCGGGTCCGGCGCGGCACATGGCCCGGTCGAAGGCTGGTCGCACTACTGTTCATCCAAGGCCGGCGCGCTGATGCTGACCCGGATGATGGACAAGGAATACCGCGACCAGGGGATGCGGGCGATCTCGCTCTCGCCCGGGACGGTGGCCACGCAGATGCAGCGCGAGATCAAGGCCAGCGGCATCAACCCGGTCAGCCAGCTTGACTGGTCGGCCCATATCCCGCCCGAGTGGGTTGCGAAAACCCTGGTCTGGATGTGTTCGGACGCGGCGGACGGCTGGCTGGGGGACGAGGTTTCCCTGCGGGACGAGAGCATTCGCAAGGCCGTGGGACTGGCATGATCCGGCTGGATCGCGACGGCGGGCTGTGGATCGCCACCATCGACCGGCCGGAAAAGGCCAATTCTCTGACCGCCTGGATGCTCGAAGAGCTGTGCGACATCGCCGAGGATGCGCAGACGGGCGCGCGGGCGCTGGTGCTGACCGGCGCGGGAAAGGTCTTTTCTGCCGGTGCAGACCTGGAGGCGGCCAAGTCCGGGCTGGCGGTCTCGCCCCTGTGGGAGCGGCTGTCGGGGGCAATCGCCCGGCACCCAGGCCTGACGATCTGCGCCTTGAACGGCACCGTTGCAGGCGGGGCGATGGGCATGGCACTGGCCTGTGATCTGCGGATTTCCGTCCCCGGCGCCAAGATCTTTTACCCGGTGATGAAGCTGGGCTTTCTTCCCCAGCCGTCGGACCCCAGCCGCCTGGTGGCACTGGTGGGGCCGTCCCGGGCCAAGATGATCCTGATGGCAGGCCAGAAGATCCCCGTCGAAGAGGCGCAAACCTGGGGCCTTGTCGACCGGCTGGTCGAGGGCGACCTGCTGGACGAGGCGCGCGCGCTGACCGCCGACACGGTGGACGCCGGGCCGGACCACGCCCGCGCGATCAAGGGGCTGATCGTCTAGGTCCCCGAGCAGAGCCGGGCGATCACGCTGTCGGCGGTCACACGCCCCAGCGCTTCCCCCGCTTCGGTCACGGTCAACGGACCGTCCTTCAGCCTTGGCATCAGGTCGCGGATCGGCGTTTCCGCCGCGACCTCGATGGACCCGGCGCCGGCTTCCATCACGTCGCGCGCGGTCAGCACGCCCAGCGGGTTCATGTTGGCGACGAAGTCGGCGACGTAATCCGATGCGGGGTTCGAGAAAATCTCGCGCGGGGTGCCGGTCTGAACGATGCGGCCACCTTCCATGATGGCGATGCGATTGCCGATCTTGAAGGCCTCGTCGAGGTCATGGCTGACAAACAGGATGGTACGTTTCAGCTCGCTCTGCAGGTCCAGCAGTTCGTCCTGAAGACGGCTGCGGATCAGCGGATCCAGGGCGGAAAACGGCTCGTCCATCAGAAGGATCGGCGCATCGGTGGCAAAGGCGCGGGCAAGGCCGACGCGTTGCTGCATCCCGCCCGACAGTTCGCCCACCTTGCGATCCCCCCAGTCCGCCAGGCCCACAAGCGCCAGCTGGCGCTCGACGGTCCGGGCGCGATCCGCGGCCCCCTGCCCCGCCAGTTCGAGGCCGAAACCCACGTTTTCGGCCACCGTGCGCCAGGGGAGCAGGCCGAACTGCTGAAAGACCATCGCGACATGCCCCTGCCGGACACGACGCAGGGCGCTCTTGGAACAATTGGTGACATCCGTCACCTCGTCCCCGCAGGTCACCCGCACCGCGCCCCGGCTGACCTTGTTCAACCCGTTGACCGCGCGCAACAGCGTCGACTTGCCCGACCCCGACAGCCCCATGAGAACGACGATTTCGCCTTCCTCCACGTCGAGCGAGCAGTTGTGCGCCCCGAGGACCTGCCCGGTTTCGGACTGGATCTCTGCCCGGTCCTTGCCTTCATCGGCCAGAGGCAGGGCCCGCTTGGGGTGGTCGCCGAAGATGATTGAGACGTTATCAAAGGAAACAGCGGTCATTTGCCACCCACCCGCAGCGCACGATCAAGCATGATGGCGACGACGACGATGATCAGCCCCGCTTCGAACCCGAGACCCGTGTCGACCCGGTTCAGCGCGCGCACAACCGGCACGCCCAGCCCGTCGGCGCCCACCAGCGCCGCGATCACAACCATCGACAGCGACAGCATGATGGTCTGGTTCAGCCCGGCCATGATCTGCGGCAGCGCGCTTGGCAGCTCGACCTTCCACAGCTTCTGTCCGGGCGTGGCGCCGAAGGCATCCGCAGCCTCCAAAAGCGACTTGGGTGTCGAGGATATGCCGAGATGCGTCAGGCGTATGGGCGCGGGCACGACAAAGATCACGGTTGCGATCAGGCCCGGCACCATGCCGATCCCGAAAAAGACGATGGCCGGGATCAGGTAGACGAAGGTGGGCAGCGTCTGCATCAGGTCGAGAACCGGACGGAGGAACCGATAGAGGCCGGGATTGTGGGCGGCAAAGATGCCGATGGGCACGCCCACCCCCATGCAGACCACGCAGGCCGAGAGCACCAGAGTCAGGCTTTCGGTCGTTTCTTCCCAGTACCCCTGGTTGAGAATGAAGAGAAAGCCAAGCAAGACCATTAGCGGCACCTGCCAACTGCGGTGCAACGCGGCGGTGGCGGCGGCGAACAGCAGCACGACCAGCATCTCGTGCGGCGTCTGCAGAAGCCACAGGATCGCGTCGATCAGCGCCTCCATCGCCACGGCCATGCCGTCGAAAAACCATCCTCCGTGTTCCTGCAACCAGTCGAAGACCGCCTCCGCGGCATCACCTACGGGGAGCTTGTGCTCGGTCAGCCAGTCCAAATGTCATCCCTTTCCGTTCCCGGGCCAAGCATGGGGGCTGTTCGGTCAGATGTGAAGCGGGTTTAGCGATTGACGCTTGGTGACGGGCGCCCGACGTGCGAGCCTGAGAACATGGACCTCGGAGAGAGATCATGAGTGACATCACCCTTTACACCAACCCCATGTCGCGGGGGCGCATCGCCCGCTGGATGCTGGAAGAAACCGGCGTTCCCTACCGGACGGAGGTCCTGCAGTACGGTCCGGAGATGAAAGCCCCCACCTACAGGGCGTTGAACCCGATGGGCAAGGTACCGACCCTGGTGCATGGCAAGACCATCATCACGGAATGCGCGGCGATCTGCGCCTATCTGGCGGATGCCTTTCCCGAGGCCGGGTTGGCGCCAGAGCCGGGGGCGATCGCGCGGGGCGCTTACTATCGTTGGCTGTTCTTTGCCGCGGGGCCGGTCGAGGCGGCAGTGACCGCGGCCTCTTTCGGCTTTGACACGCAGGATGAACAGTCCTTTGGCCGCGCCGGCTGGGGCAACCTCGAGGCGGTGACGGATACGCTGGATGGGCTGCTGTCGGACGGGCGGACTTACCTGCTGGGCGATACGTTCTCGGCGGTGGATGTCTACCTGGGTTCGCAGATCGCCTGGGGGCGCGAGTTCGGCAGCTTGCCCGACCGAACCAACTTTGGCCCCTATGTCGCACGGATCATGCGACGCGAGGCGGCGGTCCGGGCGCAGGACATGGACAATGCCCTGATGCCGCAACAGGACGAGAGTTAGTCCAGGCGACGTTGAACGGGGGCGCCTGGGCGCCCCCGCCCGGATCACTTCAGCGCGTCCATGACCGCGGCCTTGGCGTCGCCACCGTCGATCGCGGTCACGCCGTCCAGCCAACCGTCCAGAACGCCGGTGTTGGCCGACAGCCAGGTCCTGGCGGCATCCTCGGGGTCTTCACCCTCGTCGAGGATCAGGGCCATGATCTCGTTTTCCATCGCCAGGCTGAACTCGAGGTTCTTGAGCAAAGCGCCGACGTTGGGGCATTCATCGACGTAACCGACACGGGTGTTGGTATAGACCGTCGCGCCGCCCAGGTTCGGACCGAAATAATCGTCGCCGCCGGTCAGGTAGGTCAGGTCGTAGTTGGCGTTCATCGGGTGCGGTTCCCAGGCCAGGAATACCACGGGCTCATCGCGGCTGACCGCGCGCCCGACCTGCGCCAGCATCCCCTGTTCCGAGCTTTCCTTGACCTCGAATTCGCTGAGGCCGAAAGCATCCGCGTCGATCATGTCCATGATCAGGCGGTTGCCGTCGTTGCCCGGTTCGATGCCATAGATCGTTTCGTCCAGCGCATCCGCATGGTCGGCGATATCGGCGAAATCCGCGATCCCCAGCGCGGCGCCGGCGGCATTGGTGGCCAGGGTGTATTTTGCCCCCTGCAGGTTGTCGCGGACGGTCTCGACCGTGCCTGCCTCGCGGTAAGGGGCAATATCGGCCTCCATCGTCGGCATCCAGTTGCCAAGGAAAATGTCGATGTCGCCCTCGGCCATCGAGGTATAGGTCACCGGAACGGACAGCACCTTGATATCCGTCTCATAGCCCAGCGCGTCCAGCACCAGCGTGGTGGCGGCGGTGGTGGCAGTGATGTCGGTCCAGCCCACGTCCGAAAAGGTGACGGTGCCGCAATCGGCCATCGCGGTTCCCGCAACAAGACTCAGCGCAAGTGCGGAAGTGAGGGTCTTTTTCATGGAAGTCTCCCTGGTTGGTTTTGCGCGCAAGTAGATCGTGCCTTGGGGTCCATTGCAACCGGCGGATGGGTCGGCTTGGTTGCGGCGGCGTAAGCCCTCGCAGGGGACCGGGCGCTGTGCCATCATCCGGCACGAAGCAGTTTTCGAAAGGCAGAGTCATGGCGGATCTGGAACGACGCATCGCGCAGGGGCGCGGGGATGAACCGGCGGACAAGGTGCTGCGCGGTGGGCGGGTGTTCGACCTGATGACCGGAGAGTTGCTCGACGGCGACGTCGCCATCTCCGGCGACACAATCGTCGGCACCCTGGACCGCTACGAAGGCCGCGAGGTGATCGACGTCACTGGGCTGATCTTGGTGCCGGGGTTCATCGACACCCATCTGCATATCGAGTCCTCGCTGGTCACACCTTTCGAGTTCGACCGGTGCGTGGGGCCGCGCGGGGTAACGACGGCGATCTGCGACCCGCATGAAATCGCCAACGTGATCGGCGAGGCCGGCGTGCGCTATTTCCAGCAGGCCAGCCGCCATACGTTGATCGACATTAAGGTCCAGCTGTCGTCCTGCGTGCCCTCGACCCATATGGAAACCGCGGGAGCCGAACTGACCGCCGCGGAGATTGCCGGGCTGATGGGGCACGCGTCGGGCCTGGGTCTGGCGGAGTTCATGAATTTTCCCGGCGTGATCCACCGTGATCCCGCCTGCATGGACAAGCTGCGCCTGTTCGAGGGCGGCCATGTGGACGGGCATTGCCCCCTGTTGTCCGGCAAGGACCTGAACGCCTATGTCGCGGCGGGCATCCGGACCGAACACGAAGCGACCAGCGCGGAAGAGGCCCTGGAAAAGCTGCGCAAAGGGATGCGGGTGCTGATCCGCGAAGGCTCTGTCTCCAAGGACCTGAATGCGCTGCAACCGCTGCTGAATGAACGAACGGCGCCTTACATGTGCCTCTGCACCGACGACCGAAACCCGTTGGACATCGGCGAACACGGGCACCTTGATTACATGATCCGAGAGTTGATCCGGCTGGGGTGCTCGCCATTGTCGGTTTACCGCGCGGCCAGCCTTTCGGCCGCCGAGGCCTTTGGCCTGAAAGATCGCGGCATGATCGCCCCAGGCAAACGGGCGGATATCGTCGCCGTCGGCTCGCTGGACGCCTGCGACGCGCAGATGGTGCTGGCGGGCGGCGTCATGCTTTCGGAGGCGGCGTTTTCCGCACGCGAGACGGTGGCGCCTGTGGGGCGCGCTTCGGTCAAGGCGCCGCAGGTTTCACCCGAAAATTTCCGGGCACGGGCCAACCGTGTCGAAACGGATGTCATCGGCATCCGCGAGGGCCAGATCCTGACCGACCACCTGCACGAGGACATTGCCATCGTGGACGGTGACAAGGCGCCGGACGTCACCCGCGACCTGGTGCGCATCGCGGTGGTGGAGCGGCACGGCAAGAACGGGAATATCGCCACGGGGTTTGTGAAGGGTTTTGGCCTGAAGGCCGGGGCGATTGCCTCGACCGTCTGCCACGACCACCACAATATCGCCTGCGTCGGCGTGGACTATGCCGATATGGCCGTGGCCGCCAATCGGCTGTCCGAGATCGAAGGCGGTTTCGTGGTGGCCCGAGATGGCGAGGTCCGGGCCGAGCTGGCGCTGCCCGTGGCCGGCCTGATGAGCCTAGAGCCCTTCGAGGAAGTCCGCGCCCGGCTGGTCGACCTGAGGGCGGCGGCGAAGTCGCTGGGCGTGGCGCTGGAAGAACCCTTCCTGCAACTTGCCTTCCTGGCATTGCCGGTGATCCCGGCGCTCAAGATCACCGACCGGGGCATGGTGGACGTGAACCGTTTCGAGATCATCGGGTAACGCAGCGCCCTGTCCGCCGCACGGTTTCGGCCCGGATGGGCCGAAACATCACCTGGACACGGTTTGCCCCGATTACAGCCGGTTCAGCAGCGCAGGCGTCGGCCAGGCATCCGCCGGCAAGCCCAGTTCGCGCTGAACATCGCGAACCGCGCCGCGGGTGCCCGCACCGAGGATACCGTCGATTTCTCCCACGTCGTAGCCGCGCGCGGCCAGCTTGGACTGCAGGCGCTTCATCTGGTCACCGGAAAGTCCGGGCTCGGGGTTGCCCGCGTCATAGACCGGCGCGCCCTCCAGCCGGGTACCAAAGTAGGCGGCGGTCAGAACATAGGTAAAGCTCTGGTTCCATTCGAAATAGACACTGAAGTTCGGATAGGCGATGAAGGCCGGCCCTTTGCGCCCCTGCGGGATGATGATGGATGCCTCCAGCCGACCATCGTCCAGCGCCCCGTGCTTGCCGCGCACACCCAGTTGTTCCCATTCCGCCACCGTCTTGGTGGTGTGCATGCCGGTGTCGTACCAGTCCAGGTCGGAGGGCAGTTCGACCTCCTGCAACCAGGGCTCGTTCGGGCGCCACCCGAGGTGCGACAGCATCTTGGCGCCGGACATCAGGGCGTCGGGGGCCGAGGTCTTGGGCGTCACATGGCCATCGCCGTCACCATCGACGCCGTTGATCAGGATGTCCTTTGGGAGCATCTGAACCATGCCGATCTCACCGGCCCAGGCGCCAGTTGTGGTGCGCGGGTCGAAATCGCCGTTCTCGTACAGCTTGAGAGCCGCGAATATCTGCGGCCGGAAGATCTCGGGGCGGCGGCAGTCATGCGCCAGCGTCACCAGCGCGTTGAGCGTGTTGAAATCCCCCTGGAAGGCCCCGAAATCGGTCTCGAAGGCCCAGAAGGCCAGCAGGACACCGCGGGAAAGGCCGTACTCGCGTTCGATCCGGTCGAAGACGGAGTCGTAGCGGTCCGCCATCTGGCGTCCCTTGTCCAGCCGGTACTGGCTTATCAGCTTGCGCGAGAAGGTGATGAAAGGATCCTGAAAGATCCCCTGCCGGCGATCGGCCCTCAGCACGGCGCTGCTTTGCTGCGCGCTGGCAAAAAACTGCCGAACCGTGGCGGGATCATGTCCCTGCGTGACAGCCTCTTGCGCCAGACCGTCGACGAAGGCGCCAAAGCTTCCGCCACAGGGCACGTCCTGCGCCTGCGCCGCGCCTGCCAGCATCAGCGCTCCGATAATTGCCGAAAACCGCATCGAATTCCTCGTTTGCTCTGTTTGGCGGCACAGTATCAAGACCGGCGCCCGGGGCAAGCGCGCTTCGCTTTCAGGGCAACTTGTGGCAGGTTTCCGACGGGACAGGCTCTGACAACCGAGACGGGTATTTACCCTTTATTCAAAATTCTCATGGCAATTAACCGTTTCTTCACTCCTGTGAACACATGATGAAGACAAGGAACGGTTCACAGGGGATATTCTACCCCAGTGCTGGGTGCGAGGAGAGTCGCTTGAACGTGCTGATCGTGGAAAACAGCGAGCCGTTGGCTCAGCTGTGGAAGAGGCATATCCAGCGTGGAGGTGCCCAAGTCTGGACGGCCGCCACCGAGGAGGCCGCCTTTGACCTGCTTGCGGCTCAGAATTTCGACATCATCATCCTGAACGTGGTGCTGGAAGGCGGCAACGCGCTGGCCGTCTCCGACCTGGCGCAATATCGCCAACCCGAAGCGCGGATCATCTTCGTCACCAATACGACCTTCTTTTCGGACGGGTCGATCTTCAACCTTTGCGCCAATGCCTGCGCCTTTCTGCCCAGCAGCACCTCTCCCGACGATCTCGCGACGATGGTCAGGCACTACGCCCGGACGGGCTGACGCGGCTCAGGCCGCGCGCCGCTTGTCACGCCCATGCGGCGCGTCAAGATCCAGGTCCGGTCCCACGGGCACGATGCGGTGCGGGTTCACCGTTTCGTGGCTATAGTGGTAATGCCGCGTGATATGGTCGAAATTCACCGTCTCCGCCACGCCCGGCCACTGGTACAGTTCACGGGTATAGGCCCAGAGATTCGGGAAATCGACGATCCGCGCCCGGTTGCACTTGAAGTGACCGTGATAGACCTTGTCAAAGCGGATCAGCGTGGTGAACAGCCGCCAGTCGGCCTCTGTGATTGCGTCCCCCATCAGGTACCGGTTGTGTGACAACCGATCCTCGATCCAGTCCAGCGTTTCGAAAAGCGGGTGTACAGCGTCGTCATAGGCCTTTTGCGTGGTCGCAAAGCCCGACTTGTAGACGCCGTTGTTCAGCGTGTCATAGATGCGCGCATTGATCGGCTCGATCGCTTCGCGCAGAGCCTCGGGCCAGAAATCTTGCGTGTTGCCGGTGATCCCGTCGAAGGCACTGTTGAACATGCGGATGATCTCGGCACTTTCGTTCGAGACGATGATTTCACGTTGCTTGTCCCATAGCACGGGAACGGTGACGCGGGTCGTCGCCTGCGGGTCGGCCTTGGTATAGATGTCACGCAGGTAGGGCAGACCATAGAGCGTGTCGCCCGTAGCCCCCTTGCTATCGGTGTCGAATGTCCAGCCGTCGCCCAGCATGTCCGGATGTACGGCGCTGACCGTGATCAGGTCCTGCAACCCCTTGAGCCGGCGAAAGATCAGCGCGCGATGCGCCCAGGGGCAGGCATAGCTGACATAGAGGTGATAACGGCCCGGTTCCGCCTTGAAGCCGCCCTCGCCCGTGGGGCCCGGTGCGCCATCGGCGGTGATCCAGTTGCGCCAGCTCGACTCCGAGCGCACGAACTTGCCGCCGGTCTTTCCCGTATCATACCAGCCTTCGTGCCAGGTGCCGTCAACAAGTTGTCCCATACTATCCTCCTTTGGCTGGCAAGGAGTTAGAACCACAAAGCTTGCGCACCAAGGCCGATAGGCGCGCAGGAGGTCTGTGCAGGCGCACATGCACACCTAGCGCATGAAGGTCTGCCAGACCCAGATCAGCAGGAGCGCCCCCAGCACGGCGCCAACGAGTCCGGCCAATAGCCCCGTCACGGTCAGCAGAAACCGCAGGATCAGGCCGCCGATCAGCGCGCCGCCGATGCCGATGGCGATGGTCGGCAGGATGCCGGTATCCATCTTCATCATGCGGGTGGCAAGGAAACCGGCGGCGGCGCCGATAATGATGAGCCAGACAATAGGCATGGATGCTCCTCTTGGGCGGGCGCGTCTCTGCGGGCAGGATAGGCGAGCGGGACGGCGGCGCCTAGGGGGAAGCCCCGGAAATGCGCCCGGCCCTTTGTGCCGATGGCAATGGGCGTGACATGGCGCCACCCGGGGTCATCTGCGGCGCCGCCAGTGCGTCGGCACGATGATCAGCGCGCCGATTGAAGAGAGAATGGCATTCAGGCCCGGACTGCGAAAACCAATGCCGAACATGATGGTGACAAAATAGAACAGGAAGGCACCGCCGATGCAGATGATGATGCTGGACAGGATGCCGTTCCTGGTAAATCCCGATTTCTCGGAGAGATAGCCGGTGATCCCGGCGATGACCACGGTGCCGATCAGGGTGGGGAACATAGGGGTCTCCTTGGGTCCGGGATCACGATAGGGGCACGGGCGCGCGATGCCCAGAGGTTCAGCCGCCCAGATGTGTGCCCTTGGGCAGTGGAAAACCGTTCAGAAAGGTTGCCGCGTCCTGCGCGCCCTTGCCTGCCCGTTGCGCGCGGCTGATGCGCAGGGCGCCGGTTCCGCAAGCCACGGCAAAGCAATCGTCCAGCAGCACGCCCGGCGCGCCCTGCCCGTCTGCCGGTTCGGCGCCCAGCAGCTTTATCCGGTCCCCCTTGTGCGTGGTCCAGGCGCCGGGAAAGGGCGCAAGTCCGCGGACCTGGCGCGAGATCTCTTCCGCGGGGCGCGTCCAGTCTACGGCGGCCTCGGCCTTGTCGATCTTGTCGGCATAGGTGACGCCCTCCTCGGGCTGGGGTTCGGGCACGAGGTCGTCGATCCGGTCGAGCGCTTGGGTGATGAGCCGCGCACCCATCTGGCTGAGCCGGTCGTGCAATTCGCCGGTCGTCTCCGTGGCACCGATGGGCGTGGCCTCGCGCAGCAGCACCGGGCCGGTGTCGAGGCCGGCCTCCATCTGCATGATGCAGACGCCGGTTTCGGCATCTCCGGCCATGATCGCGCGGTGGATCGGGGCCGCACCGCGCCAGCGGGGCAGCAGGGAGGCATGGATATTCAGGCAGCCCAGTTTCGGCGCATCCAACACCGGCTGCGGCAGGATCAACCCGTAGGCGACAACAACCGCCAAGTCGGCGTTCAACTCGGCGAATGCGGCCTGGTCCTCGGGCGATTTCAGCCTTTCGGGATGACGGACCGGCAGGCCCAGTGCCTCGGCGCGCTGATGCACCGGGGTGGGGCGGTCCTTCTTGCCACGTCCGGCGGGACGCGGTGGCTGGCAATAGACGCAGGCGATGTCATGGCCCGCCGCATGCAGCGCGTCGAGGACCGGGACAGAGAAATCGGGGGTGCCCATGAAGACAACGCGCATGTACCTGCTCCTGCGATGATCGTGTCGCGGGTGTAACGCAGGCAGGCGGGCGGGACCAGATGGCGTCAGCCGCGTTTGCGGGCCTTGCGCAAGAGCATGTCGCGTTTCATCTTGCTGAGCCGGTCGAAATACATCCGCCCGTTCAGGTGGTCGATCTGGTGCTGGACCGAAGTGGCCCAGAGACCGACCAGATCCTTGCGCACCTTCATGCCCTGCGGGTCGGTATAGGTGACGGTCACGGCGCGCGGACGGCTGATCTTCGCGTGCACACCGGGCAAGTTGGGGCTGGCCTCGTCATGGTCCCGGAACTCGACGGAGGCGTGCAGGATCTCGGGGTTGGCCATGCGCAGGGGTTTGCCACGTTCGTCAGAGGCATCGACCACCGCAAGCCGCAACATCACGCCGATCTGTGGCGCGGCAAGGCCGACGCCGGGCATGGCCTCCATCGTGTCGATCATGTCCTCCCAGATGGCACGGATCTCGTCGGTGATCTGCTCGACCGGGGCGGCGGCGGTGCGCAGGCGCTTGTCGGGCCATGGGACGAAAGGGCGTACGCTCATGCGTCCTGCCCCGCTTCGTAGGCCGCCAGGAGCGCATCGCGCCCGGCCGGGTCCAGCCGGTCGAAATGCAACACCCCGTCGAGATGGTCGTATTCATGTTGGGCGATCGTCGCCTCTGACCCGGTCAGGGTCAGTCGCTGCGCCGTGCCCGTAAGATCTGTGAAGGCAAGCGTGATCGTCGCAGGGCGGGTCACCTCCGCGGTCACGCCGGGAACGGAGAGGCAGCCCTCTGTTGACACCGCCTGCTCGTCAGAGGCCGACAGGATCGCCGGGTTGATGCAGACGAGCGGGGTCATGTCGCCCTCTTTCCAGCCCGCGTCCATGACAAAGAATCGCTGCATTACGCCGACCTGGGGCGCGGCAAGGCCACGACCGGGCGCATCGTACATGGTTTCGAACATGTCCGTCACCAGCGCCTCGAGTGCGGCGGGCTCCTGGACCGGGGCACAGGGCTGGGCCAGGCGCGGGTCGGGCCATTTCAGGATCGGAAGAATGCTCACGCCTTTTCCCGCGCCCGCTCTTTCTTGAGCTTGACCATCTTGCGGGTGATCATCTGCCGCCGGAGCGGTTTCAGGTAGTCGATGAACAGCTTGCCGTCGAGGTGGTCGATCTCGTGCTGGACACAGGTGGCCCAGAGCCCGTCGAAGGTTTCGCGCTGCAGCTTGCCGTCGCGGTCAAGCCATTCAACGTCTACCACCTTGGGTCGTTCGACATCGGCATACTGGTCGGGGATCGACAGGCAGCCTTCCTCGTAGACGTTGCATTCATCGCTGCTGGCCACCACCTGCGGGTTGAACATGACCAGGGGGCGTGCCTCGTCCCCGTCGTCCTTTTTCGCGCAATCCAGCACGATCAGCCGCGACAGGATACCGATCTGCGGCGCGGCCAACCCGATGCCCGGCGCGGCATACATGGTTTCCAGCATGTCATCCGAAAGGGCGCGCAGATCGTCTGACAGATCGTCGACGGGGGCGCAGACCTTTTTCAGGCGAGGGTCGGGGTGAATGAGGATCGGCCGTTTCATGCGCCCGATTTAAGCATGGCGGACGATATAGGCAAGCGCGGCCCCTTGCACCTGCCACCCGTCAGGATAGCCTGCGCCGCGTAGATGCAGAAAGGGGCAGGTGATGAGCCGGTTTGACGAGGACATCGACCGCGTGGGCACGCATTCGACCAAGTGGGACATGATGGAAAAGGCCTATGGCGTCTCGCCCGAGGACGGGCTGGCAATGTGGGTCGCAGACATGGATTTCCGTCCGCCCGATTGCGTCCGCGCGGCCCTGCAGCGGATGGTCGATCACGGGCTGTTCGGCTACTTCGGGCCCGACACCGCCTATCGTGACGCGATCCGCTGGTGGCTGGACGAGCGGCACGGCTGGGAAATCTCGCCCGACTGGATCTTTTCCACGCATGGGCTGGTGAACGGGACGGGCCTGTGCCTGCAGGCCTACACCGAGCCGGGGGACGGCGTGGTGCTGTTCACGCCGGTCTACCATGCCTTTGCCCGAGTCATCCGCGCTGCGGGGCGCGAGGTGGTGGAATGCCCGCTGGTGATGAACAACGGTCGTTACGAAATGGATTTCGACGCCTACGACGGCATGATGACCGGGCGTGAGAAGCTGGTGATGCTCTGTTCTCCACATAATCCCGGCGGCCGGGTCTGGACAGAGGAGGAATTGCGCGGTCTTGCCGAATTCGCAAAGCGGCATGACCTTGTGCTGGTCTCGGACGAGATCCACCATGACCTGCTGATGCCGGGCGAAAAGCACATTCCTATGGCCAAGGTCGACGCCGGCATCGAGGACCGGCTGGTGATGATGTCGGCCACCACAAAGACCTTCAACATGGCGGGCAGCCATATCGGCAATGTCATCATTCCCGATACCGCCCTGCGCAAACGCTTTGGCGACGTCATGGCGGGGCTGGGCATGTCGCCCAATTCCTTTGGCATGGTGACCGCCACCGCCGCCTATTCGCCCGAGGGCGCCGCCTGGGTCGATGAGCTTTGCGCCTACCTAGATGGCAACCGGCGGCTGTTCGACGAGGGCGTCAACGCGATTCCGGGCGTGACCTCGATGCCGATGCAGGCGACCTACCTGGCTTGGGTCGACTTCGCGGGGACGGGCATGGCTCCCGAGGAGTTCACCCGGCGGGTGGAAAAGGAGGCCCGGATCGCCGTGAACCACGGCAATACCTTCGGGACAGGCGGGGAGAGTTTCCTACGTTTCAACTTTGCCACCCCGCGCAGCCGGGTCGCCCTGGCCGTCGAACGCCTGCAAGAGGCCTTTGCCGACCTGCAATGACGGTCAATCCTAAAGGCTGATGCGAGGGGGCCAGCCCCTCGCGCGCCCCGGGCGATTTTCACCAAGAAACGGCACAGGGGACGGACGACACAGGCCCCGTGGTCACTGTCGCGGCGGGCGTGGCCGGTAGACCGGCAGGCGCCAGCCCAACGTCAGCGACCCGGCGCGGAGCCCGATGGTCACCAGTGCCACCAATCCGGCGCTGACCGCGGGCGAGGCGCCCGCCCGCGTGGCCAGGACACCGGCCAGCGATCCTGCAAGAGCGCAGGTGACGTAAAGTTCGCCTTGTTTCAGCACCAGCGGCAGTTCGTTGGCAACCACGTCGCGGGCCAGACCGCCGGCACAGCCTGTGGCGATTCCCATGACCAGCACGACGCCCACGGGCTGACCCAGCCCCTGCGCCACCCCGGCCCCGGCGGCCACGGCGATACCCAGCGCCAGCGCGTCCAGCCAGAGGATCGCGCGCATCCGGCTTTCCAGCAGGTGGGCCGTGAAAAAGACCAGCACGGCAGCGCCTGTCACAACCGCAAGATAGGTCTGGTCGGCAATCCAGATCGGCGTGCGGTTCAACAGCGTGTCGCGCAAGGTTCCCCCGCCCAGCCCCGTCAGACCGGCGAGAAAGGCAAAGCCAACGATGTCCAGCTGCGCGCGGCTGGCAACCAGCGCGCCGGTCAGCGCAAAGACCAAGACAGCGGCATAATCTAGCAGGACCAGCAGGCTCATGCGCGGGATCCGCTCATTTCTTGAAGGGCGCCATGCCCGCGCGCGCCAATTCGTCGGCACGCTCGTTTTCCGGGTGGCCGGCGTGGCCCTTGACCCACTCCCAGGTCACGTCATGGCGCTTTTGCGCCTCGTCCAGCCTCTGCCAGAGTTCGACATTCTTGACCGGTTTCTTGGCGGCAGTCTTCCACCCGTTGCGCTTCCAGCCGTGGATCCAGCCGGTGACGCCGTTCTTGACGTAGGCGCTGTCGGTCACGACGGTGATGGTCGAGGGCCGGGCAAGGCTTTCCAATGCGTTGATCGCGGCCAGCAGTTCCATCCGATTGTTGGTGGTCTGTGCCTCGCCGCCTTTCAGCTCGCGCTCCTTTACGACCGTTTCGCCATCCATCGCCCGCAGCAAGGCGCCCCATCCCCCGGGACCGGGATTTCCGGAACAGGCGCCATCGGTATAGGCAAAAAGTTCAGGCATGCGCGGTCACCGTGATCCAGGGGGCCATGACATTGTCCAGGCCGAGGTCCTCGCCGTGACGGAAGGCACCGGGGGTGAAACCCGCGGCCCGAAGCAGGCCCGCCAGTTCGGCCTCGGTGTAGTAGGTATAGAGGCGGCCAAGGTCGTCGCGCTGGCTGCCCGAGCCGGACTTCACGCCGATGTGGAAGAGGCCGCCGGGCTTCAGCGCGCGGTGAATGGCCGCCAGATGGCGTGGCATGGCCTCGCGCGGGGCGTGCAGCAGGCTGAAGTTGGCCCAGATGCCGTCATAGGCCGCCACGACATCCAGTGCATCGAAATCCGCCTGGCGCGCGGTCACTCCAGGATGGGCCGACGCCAGTTCCACCATCGCGGCGGATGCATCCCACGCCTCGACGTGGCATCCGGCAGCGGCCATGTGGCGCGCCGAGAGGCCCGGACCGCAGCCGAGATCAAGCACATGCGCCCCTGTGGGCAGCGCCTCGATGAAGGCCCGCAGGGTGGCGTCCGGGACGCCAGAAGCGGTGACCCGGGCGTAGTCTTGCGCCCGGCTGTCGTAGATACGGATGGTTTCACGGTCTGTCATGGATGTGGTCTGGCCTTTTCCGGCGCCCTTCGCAAGCCGGTTCAGAGCAATGCGGTAAGCAGCAGGCAAGCGACGACCAGCGCCGTCAGAAGGATGCGCAACTGCATCCACCAGGGCGGCGCCAGCCCCCAGCGCCAGAAGGCCGCATCCAGCAGCAACAAGGCGAGAAACCCGAATGTCAGGTTGAGCGCGGCTGCGGTCTCGCCTCCGCCCGTGGTGAAAAAGGCCCAGAGCGCGGGAAGGACAGAGAGCACGTAGCCTGTGGTCGCGCGACGTCCCTCGGCCTTGGTGGCAAATCCCCACAGCACGCCGGACATGAAGGAGAGGATGACCGCGCCGTAGAACAGCTGGACATAGGGGCCGACGAAACGCGCGCCGAGGGCACCCTGGCCCCAATCGTGCAGGCCGGGCGAAAGCAGGGTCAGCACACCCCAGACAAAAGGCAGCACGCCGGCCAGGCCAAGGATCAGGGCAGAGCGGGGGATCCGGGACATGGGCGGATCAGGCCGGTTCGCGCAGCACGCGCGGCACCTTGAACTCGACGTTTTCCTGCGCCGTTTCGACCAATTCGACCGTGACGTCGTGGCGGGCGCGGAAGGCGTCGATGACCTCCTCGATCAACACCTCCGGCGCGGAGGCACCAGCGGTGATCCCCACCGATGCGATGCCGTCCAGCGCACGCCAGTCGATATCTGTGGCCCGCTGGACAAGCTGCGAGTAGGCACAGCCCGCACGTCGCCCGACCTCGACCAGGCGCTTCGAGTTCGAGGAATTGGGGGCGCCCACAACCAAGAGCGCGTCCGCCTTTGGCGCCAGCGCCTTGACCGCCTCCTGGCGGTTGGTGGTGGCATAGCAGATGTCTTCCTTGTGCGGGCCGACGATGGCCGGGAACCGCGCCTTGAGTGCAGCCACGATGTCGGTCGTGTCATCGACGGACAGCGTCGTCTGAGTGACGAAAGCAAGGCGCTCGGGGTCTCGCACCTCGACACGGGCCACGTCCTCGACCGTTTCGACCAGCAGCACCTCACCCTTGGGCAGCTGGCCCATGGTCCCCACGGTCTCTGGGTGGCCGGCATGGCCGATCATGATCATCTGCAACCCGTTCTCGTGGTGGCGGGCGGCCTCGATATGCACCTTGGAGACCAGCGGGCATGTGGCGTCGACATAGATCATCTCGCGCTTGGCCGCCTCGGCCGGAACGGATTTTGGCACGCCATGCGCGGAAAAGATCACAGGGCGGTCGTCAGGGCAGTCTTCCAGTTCCTCGACGAAGACGGCCCCCTTGGCGCGCAGATCATCGACGACGTATTTGTTATGGACGATTTCGTGCCGGACGTAGACCGGCGCGCCCCATTTCTCCAACGCCATTTCCACGATCTTGATGGCCCGGTCGACACCGGCGCAGAACCCGCGAGGCGCGGCAAGGTAAAGAGTGAGTGGCGGCAGTCTGTCAGTCATCGCGCGGCCTTTCGTCCTGTGCTTGTCCCTGACCTAAGACCTTGGCCCCTGCTCGTCCAGTGTGCCCCTTTGCCCAAGCCGGACAGGCCAAGGAACCGGCCCAAAGGGGGGCCAAAAGGAAAGGGACGGCGCAGCGCACCGTCCCATCCGTTTCGGGCCGCCCTACCCTGTCCCCGCTCCCTCATCCCTGTGGAGCGGGTTTCGGCACGGCGGCCTATGGTCTTACTTGCTCGAGGCGACCTCGAAGTTGCGTTCGACCTGGTTGTCGCGCGGCGGGCGGCCGATGACTTCACGCAGCTCGTCGAGCTCGATGAAGTTGTCGGCCTGGCGGCGCAACTCGTCGGCGATCATCGGGGGTTGCGAGCGGATGGTCGAGACCACCGAAACCCGCACGCCCTGCCGCTGGAGGCTTTCGACCAGCGGACGGAAGTCGCCGTCACCGGAGAAGAGCACGATGTGATCCACCCGCGGGGCCAGCTCCATCGCATCGACCGTCAGCTCGATGTCCATGTTGCCCTTGACCTTGCGACGCCCCTGGCTGTCCGTGTACTCCTTCGCGGGCTTGGTCACCATCGTGAAGCCGTTGTAGTGGAGCCAATCAACCAGAGGGCGAATCGGAGAGTACTCATCGTTCTCCAGAAGCGCCGTATAATAGAAGGCCCGAACCATCTTGCCACGACGTGCAAATTCCTGTCTCAGGAGCTTGTAGTCGATATCAAACCCGAGAGCCTTGGCCGCAGCGTAGAGATTGGAGCCATCTATGAACAGCGCAAGCCGTTCGTCCTTGTAGAACATAAAATTTCCTTTCGTCCAATCGGCCCGCCAAGTCCGTGAGTGAGTGAGTGGTAGCGGGCGCGTCCGGCTAACATTATTGTTTTTTCCGCGCTTCGCAAGGCGCGGGGAAGTCCCAAAAGGATAGTACGTTAGGGCAAATGGCACAAGAATTCCTTATAGCACTCGGCTCAAACTTGCCGTCCAGCGCGGGCGGCAGCAGCGACACCCTGGCCGCGGCATTGACCGCGATGACTGCTTCCGGGCTGCGTCTGCGCCGGGTCAGCCGGTTTTTCGCAACCCCCTGTTTCCCGCCCGGCAACGGGCCGGACTTCGTGAATGCGTGCGTGGCAGCGACCGGCCCCACTCACCCTCAGGTAGTATTGGATATCCTCCACGCCATCGAGTCGGAGTTCGGTCGAACCCGCGGGACGCGGTGGGCCAGCCGACCGCTGGACCTCGACCTGCTGGCCGCCGGTGACCTTGTGCGCCCGGATCCCGAGGGCCAGGCGCATTGGCGCAATCTGCCGCTGGAGCGACAGACGAAAGACGTCCCAGGCGAGTTGATCCTGCCGCATCCGCGCATCCAGGACCGCGCCTTCGTGCTGGTGCCGCTGGCCGACATCGCATCGGACTGGCGCCATCCGCTGACAGGCGCTACGGTGAAAGAGATGCTGGCAGCCCTGCCCGGGCAGGACCTTGCCGACGTCAGCGCCTTGTAACGGGCCTTGTGATGGCATCCCCCCTTGTATCCCGGGCAAGGGCACGTTATGTCATGCCTTTCTGAGGCCCTCGTAACAGGATAACGGAGCGCTTTTCATGGCACGCGTGACGGTAGAAGATTGCGTCGACAAGGTCCCGAACCGGTTCGAACTGGTGATGCTCGCCGCGCATCGTGCGCGCGAAGTGTCTTCCGGTGCCGCGATCACGGTCGACCGCGACAATGACAAGAACCCGGTGGTCGCCCTGCGCGAAATCGCCGAGGAAACCCAGTCCGCCGACGAGCTGCGCGAGCGTCTGATCGAGTCGAACCAGACCCAGATCGAGGTCGACGAACCCGAAGAAGACGCGATGGCCCTGCTGATGGGTGCAGAGCAGGACAAGCCGCAAGAAGACGACATGTCCGAAGAAAAGCTGCTGCGCGCGCTGATGGAGGCGCAGGGCCAGGGCTGAGCCCCCGGGCCGGCGGTGTGGTGCTGACATGATCTCGGCAGAAGACCTCGTCGATCTCGTCCGCAACTACAATCCGCGCACCAACGCAGATCTGATCATCGCGGCCTATGACTATGGCCGCGAGATGCACGAGGGGCAGTTCCGCAAGTCGGGCGAGCCCTATTTTTCGCATCCGGTCTCGGTGGCGGCGATCCTGACCGAGCAACAGCTCGACGACGCCACCATCGTCACCGCCCTGCTGCACGACACGATCGAAGACACGCGCTCGACCTTTGCCGAGGTCGAACGGCGTTTCGGGCGCGAGATCGCCGACCTGGTCGATGGCGTCACCAAGCTGACCAACCTCCAGCTGTCCAGTTCCGAGACCAAGCAGGCAGAGAACTTTCGCAAGCTGTTCATGGCCATGTCCAAGGATCTGCGCGTGATCCTGGTCAAGCTGGCCGACCGGCTGCACAACATGCGCACCATCCGCGCCATGCGCCCCGACAAGCAGGTGCAGAAGGCGCGCGAGACGATGGACATCTATGCGCCTCTGGCAGGCCGGATGGGCATGCAGTGGATGCGCGAGGAACTGGAGGACCACGCCTTTCGCGTGCTGAACCCCAAGGGCCGCGACAGCATCATCCGCCGCTTCATCACCCTGCAGCGTGAAACCGGCGACGTGGTGCAGCGCATCACCACCGACATGCGCCACGAGCTGGAAAAGGCAGGTGTCGAGGCCGAGGTCTTTGGCCGCGCGAAAAAGCCCTATTCGATCTGGCGCAAGATGCAGGAAAAGAAGATCGGCTTTTCCCGCCTCTCGGATATCTACGGCTTTCGCGTCATCACCCGGTCCGAGGCGGACTGCTATGGCGCGCTTGGCGCCATCCACCAGCGTTGGAAATCCATCCCCGGTCGGTTCAAGGACTATATCAGCCAGCCCAAGACCAACGGCTATCGTTCTATCCACACCACCGTGTCGGGGCGCGATGGCAAGCGGGTCGAGGTACAGATCCGCACCCGCGAAATGCACGAGGTCGCCGAGACCGGGGTTGCGGCCCATTGGTCCTATCGCGACGGCGTGCGAGCAGAGAACCGCTTTGCCGTTGACCCGGCCAAGTGGATCGCCTCGGTCACCGAACAGTTCGACGCCGAGGAAGACCACGACGCCTTTCTCGAGGCGGTCAAGCTGGAGATGTATTCCGACAAGGTCTTCTGCTTCACGCCCCAGGGTGACGTGGTGAAACTGCCGCGCGGGGCGACGCCGATCGACTATGCCTATGCGATTCATACGCGGATCGGGTCCAAATGCGTCGGTGCCAAGGTCGACGGCATCCGCGTGCCGCTGTGGACGCGGCTGAAGAACGGCCAGTCGGTCGAGATCATCACCGCCGAGGGCCAGGCGCCACAGGCGACCTGGCTGGACATGGCGACGACGGGCAAAGCCAAATCAGCGA
This sequence comes from Mameliella sp. MMSF_3455, assembly GCF_030733205.1. GTDB lineage: Bacteria > Pseudomonadota > Alphaproteobacteria > Rhodobacterales > Rhodobacteraceae > Antarctobacter. Next base: position 142,935 of record NZ_JASHJL010000007.1, on the reverse strand, counting down.
TCCGCCGCGCCCTGCGCGAAGCCAACAAGGAACGCTACGCCAAGCTGGGCCATGAACTGGCCCGGGCCGCCTTCGAATCGCGCGGCAAGAAAGCGACGGACAAGGTGCTGGAAAAGGCCGCGGCGACGCTGCGACTGGACGACACCGAAACCCTGCTTGCACGGCTGGGCAGCGCCGAACTGACCACCTCCGAGGTGGTCGAGGCGGTCTATCCCAACCTCGCGATCCAGGACGACGGCGAGATCGAGATGAAACGCGCGGTCGTCGGGTTGGAACATGGCCAGGGATTCGAACGGGCGAAGTGCTGTCAGCCCCTGCCGGGCGAACGAATCGTGGGGCTTGCGCATCGCGGCCACGGTGTTGCCGTCCATGCCATCGACTGCGCCGCCCTGGCAGATCACGAGGACCAGACAGAGCGCTGGCTGGACCTGCATTGGGCGGAGGGCAAGCACCCGGCCGTCTATACGGTGTCACTCGAACTCACCATCGGCAACGATGCTGGTGTGCTGGGACGGATTTGCACATTGATCGGCGAGACCAAGGCCAATATTTCTGATCTGAATTTCATCGCCCGCAAACCGGATTTTTACCGCCTCATGATGGACATCGACCTGCGAGATGCGGAACATCTGCACTCCCTGATCTCCACGCTGGAGGCGGAAAGCCATGTGGCCGCTGTCGTCCGTCGACGTGACCCCGGGCTTGAATCCGTTCCGGCTGCGGCGACAGAAGCGGCAGAATAGGCAAGAAAGGCACAGCTTGGTCTTCAAGAGACGCGACAGACGGCCGATCGGCCGGATCGTGCTCGAAGTGCTCTGGCCACGAGGCGGCTGGGCGCGGGCGGCGCGGTATGTCCAGTTGCGCGTCAACCGCTTGCCCGATCCTCCCGACAGAATCGCGCGCGGCATCTTTGCCGGTGTGCTGACCACCTTTACGCCCTTTTACGGGTTTCACTTCTTCACCGCCGCGCTGATCGCCTGGATCATGCGGGGCAACATCCTGGCGGCGATCCTGTCGACGTTTTTCGGCAATCCGCTGACCTATGTGCCCATCGGCGTGATCGCGATGAAGACGGGGTATTGGCTGCTGGGGCTCGAAGCGGATGAGGATCACGGCAGCATAGGCAAGAAATTCGTCAAGGCGGGCCAAGACCTCTGGGACAATTTCATCGCCATTTTCACCCCGGACAAGACCGACTGGAGCCACCTCAAGATCTTTTATGACGAGGTGTTCTTTCCCTACATGGTGGGCGGCATCCTGCCCGGTCTGATCGCGGCCACCATCGCCTACTATGTCTCGCGGCCGCTGATCACAGCCTTTCAGAACCGCCGCAAGGGGGCCATCAAGGCCAAGCTGGCCGAGCTGAAGAAGAAAAAGGCGCGCGAGGCCAAGTGATCGCCGGGCCGTCTGGAACCACCCGATTCCCGCTTTCTTTTTCCTGCCCGCCACTCTAGCTTTTGATCAAATTCCAGAACGGGGATCGCCTTCATGACCCAAACCGGACAACTGCGCCTTGGCGTCAACATTGATCACGTCGCAACCGTGCGAAATGCGCGCGGTGGCGCCTATCCCGATCCGATCCGGGCGGCCAAGCTGGCAGAGGAAGCCGGCGCCGACGGCATCACCGCGCACCTGCGCGAGGACCGGCGCCATATCTCGGACGCGGACATCGACGGGCTGATGGAAAACCTGAGCGTGCCGCTCAATTTCGAGATGGCCGCCACCGACGAGATGCAGAAGATCGCCCTGCGTCACAAGCCGCATGCCGTCTGCATCGTCCCCGAAAAGCGCGAGGAAAAGACCACCGAGGGCGGGCTTGAGGTGGCACGTGAAGAAAACAAGCTGGCGCATTTCATCGCTCCCCTGCGAGAGGCCGGTTGCCGTGTGTCGATCTTCATTGCCGCCGACCAGCGCCAGATCGAGGCCGCGCACCGGATCGGCGCGCAGGTGATCGAGTTGCACACCGGCGCCTATTGCGATTTCCACGCCGAGGGGCAGGTCGACAAGCGCGACGCGGAACTGGAACGGATGCGTGAAATGGCCACCTATGCGCATTCGCTGGGGTTGGAGGTACACGCCGGACACGGGCTGACCTACGAGACCGTGCAACCCGTCGCCGCATTTCCCGAGGTCATGGAACTGAACATCGGCCACTTCCTGGTGGGAGAGGCGATCTTTCGCGGTCTCGGCCCGGCCATCGCGGAAATGCGCCGCCTGATGGACGCCGCGCGCGGCTGACCCGCGCGGATCGATCATTCGGTTCACAGCACTCCGCGGGATTGCCTCCATTTTTTCGCCGTAAAACCCCGGTACAGCGGGCCAAAACGCCTGCAATTGCCGAAGGTGCCGTCATGCCCGTCATTCCAATGGATCCAGAAACCCTTGCCATCGACGCAACGGCTGCCAAGGCGGCAGGCGCAGCCGCCGCCGCGACCTATCGCGATCGCCAACCCTATCCCTACGGCAGCTTTGACGATTTTCTGCCCGCAGAGGTGCTGGACCGGGTCCTGGAAGAGCTGGAACAGCTGCCCGAAGCCGAGGACATGTTCAACCGCCCGCAGGAAAAGCTGAAATCCAGCTACCTGCCGGAGCGCCTGCCGCCCTACACGCGCAACCTGTTCTACGTCTTGAACTCGCGCCCCTTTGTGCGCTTCCTCGAAGAGATGACCGGCATCAACGGGCTGATCCCGGACCCCTATTTCGCGGGAGGCGGCGTGCATGTGGTCGCCAACGGCGGGCACCTCGATATCCATGCGGACTTCAACCACAATCAGAAGCTCAACCTGGAACGGCGGCTGAATATCCTGATCTACCTGAACAAGGGCTGGAAAGAGAAATACGGCGGCTCCTTCGAGATCTGGAACACCGACATGACGGAAAAGGTCGCGGGCTTCGTGCCGCTTTTCAACCGCATGTGCTGCTTCAACACCGGGTCCGACACGTGGCACGGCAACCCCGAGACGGTGAACCATCCCGACGGGGAGCCCCGCATGTCGCTGGCCCTGTATTACTACACCGCCACCTGGGACCACAGGCGCAAATCCCACACGACGCTGTTCAAACCCCGCCCCGGCACGAGGGATCAAGTCGACCGGCAGGTGAAGCGGGCTGACATGCTGCAAGAAATCCTGCCGCCAGTCATTTTCCGCAAGGTGATCGGGCGCTTGCAGCGCCTCGGCTTCTGAACAGCCGCAAGATCGGGGAGGGTCGGGAAAAGTCGGGAAATCCCCGCCTCGCCCCCTTGTCCTGGAGGGGCTATCCTTGCGCAAAAGCCGTTCTGACAAGGATCAACCCCATGAAACGCCTGTTCTGCGCCCTGCCCCTTGTCCTGCTTCCGGCCCTTGCGGCGGCACAAGAGACCATCGTCACCGTGCAGGACTGCGACTGGCAGGCCAGCGCCCGCAACATCGTCGAACCCTGGGAGGCGCACAGCCGTACCTTTTCCAACGGCAAGACCCGCCTGGCGCTGATGGACACTATCGAGCCCGCCGCCGGCTGGGCCTGGATGCTGGTGCTGTCGCCGCCCTATTCGGAACTGGGGGACCGTCAGTGCAAGGTGATCGGGCTGAACGGCATGGGCTTTGCCGGGATGGAATTCGGCGCCCTGACCGCCGACTACGACCCCGCCACGGGCCTGACATTCACCGTCCCTGTGAGCGTCTACGACCCGGCCACCGCCATGCCCGGCGCGGCGACCCTGCGCTTTACGCTCAACCAGGCCACCGGCGTCATCGACGGCGACATCCTCCCCTGATCTTGACCTTGGCGCGGCGCCGGGGTTTGTGGGGCGGGTTCCCACCCGCCCGCAGGAGGCTGACGCAATGATCCTTGGCATCGGCACCGACCTGGCCAACATCGACCGGATCGCCGGCACGCTTGACCGTTTCGGCGACCGGTTCCGCAACCGCGTCTTCACCGACGTGGAACAGGCCAAGGCCGAACGCCGGGCGGATACGCCCGGCACCTACGCCAAACGCTGGGCTGCGAAAGAGGCCTGCTCCAAGGCGCTCGGAACGGGGCTGCGCATGGGCATCGCCTGGAAGGACATGGCTGTCAGCAACCTGCACACCGGCCAGCCGGTGATGGAGGTAACAGGCTGGGCAAAAGAGCGGCTGGAGGCGATGACGCCCGAGGGGTACGAGGCCATCATCCACGTCACCCTGACCGACGATCACCCCTGGGCGCAGGCCTTCGTCGTGATCGATGCGCGGCCCTGTACCTGATGCGCCATGGCGAGCTTTCAGGGCTTCAGTCGGCCCACGGGCATCGTGACAGACCAGGTTCGCCCGGCACGCGCAACCCCCAGTCTGAGGTTAGATTTGCCCTGGCCCGATGCCTTGCGTAGCCTGAGATAAAACGCTGGCACACTTCGGACGGGCTCACCGTCGACGCTTACAACTCGATCCCCAACCCGCAGCCGGGCGGTTTCCCCGGCACCGATCACCTCGACCGCAACAGAACCACCGAATTCGAGTTCGCCATAGCTGAGCCGATATCCGTCAAAGCGAAAGTCTCCGTCGGTAAGAGCACGGGAAAGTAAGGTCGCTCCCACCTCCTGCTCTACTTCGGATAGGCGGACAGTCACACCAAGGCCTCGGCCGTTGCGCAGAACCTCAACATTCATTCTGCCCTGCATTTTCCGGGCAGCCCCGGAAAGCGTCAAGTACAGGCTAGCCGCACTCTCGACGGTGGCCCCCCCGACCCGAACAACCATGTCCCCGGTCCGAAACACCGAGCCGGGATCTGCGCCAACCACACGCACAGCACCATGGCCGGTCAACTTGGCGCCCGCGACAAACAGAGTATTGCCATCGAAACGGGGCGCTTCATCGGGCCGTTCCAACCGCGCTAGGCCGTCGGTAACTGCTACAGGTGTATCGGATTTGGACGCCATTGCCGTAGTCAAGAACGTACTTGCACTTTTTGCGGCGGTCGTGCCCGGATACGCCTGAAGCAGGTCCGAAAGTGCTTGGGTCTGTGCCGCACCTTGCAACGACAGAGCCTTGGTCAGAGCCACCGCGGCCTCGACCTCAGGATCGCGCTTTGAGATCATCAGGTCCAAAGTGAATCCGGCACTTCTCGCGGCGCGGCTGTCGGGAAATTGCGAAACCACGTTTTCCAGCGCCGCGCGCCGCGCTTCGATGCCGTCCAGCTGCAGCGCCTCGGTCAGAGCCTCCTGGGCAAGGGTTTCCGGGTCCGGCTTTTGAATGACAACGGGCTCCGGCGCCGCCTTGGCCCGAAATCCCAGCCCCAAAGCTGCTTCGACCGCAGCAATCTTGTGCCCGCCGTTAAAGCCGCCGCGCCCGTGCAACCCACCCTGGTTATGCAGGCCGACAACGGCCAAGGAGCGCGCATCCAGCAGAAGGGAGCCGGACGAGCCGCCCGTCGTCTCGCAGCTATGGCGCAATTGCGACGCCTCTTCGGGCAGCTTGCTCTGGTCCGGGTGTACCTGACAGGTTCCGGATGAGAACTGCTGCGGATCGCCGTTCGGATGGTGGATCATCGTCAGCGCGCGCCGCGGGCGCACGCGCGGCTGCATCACCATCGGCACATGCCCGCCCAGTGCCTCGTTCGCATCCGCGCCGAAGATCTGCAGCACCATCGCGTCAAGCTTTTCATCCCGCGCAAGCTCGCGCGTCGAGACGGCATAAGTCTTGACGTCGCCGGTGAAATCCGCCGCCGTATAGCCAAAGTTGATACGCGCCTCCTGAACGAAGGTGAACCCCGCCGCGACCATGACATCGTTGTAGTAACAGTGGTTGTTGGTCAGCAGGCGGTTTCCGGGCAGGAGCGCCGCGGTACAGGTGGTCATCTGCGGGCTTTTCAGCGTCCGGGTCTGACCGTTGAGCGTCACCGTCCGAGGCTTGCCATCCGGCGTCATCAGGCAGACGTCCAGGCGCCCGATATAACGCGCGATATCCTGCACGTCGTCCGGGGCCTCGGTGATCGGGCGCCAGAACCCGCCGCGTTCCGATGCCCCTTGGATCAGCGCCTGAAGGGCCGAGCTTTGCGTGTCGATGCGAAAGGAGAATTTGCAACCTTCGAAAGCGCTGGCACCGTGTCCGGCTAGCACGAAGAGCAGCGCGGCGAGAAGGCGAGGCAAGGTCATGAAGAAATCCCGGACGGACCTGACAATCCGCAAACCGTAGCAAGCGCTGCCCTGCCCGGTCAACGCCCGGCCCTCGTGCCTTGACACGCCCTGCCCCGCCGCCCATGAAGCGCCGGACAGGTGAGGCAAAGGGCAGATCACATGGCGAAGGAAGAAAAGAAGGGCGGTCTCGTCGAGACCATCAAGACGGTTGTCTACGCGCTGCTGATCGCGGGCGTCTTCCGCACCTTCCTGTTCCAGCCTTTCTGGATCCCCTCGGGATCGATGAAGGACACGCTGCTGATCGGCGACTTCCTGTTCGTGAACAAGATGGCCTATGGCTATTCCTATGCCTCCTGCCCCTCGATCATCATTCCGCGTTTCGGCATCAACGTGGACGCGCAGGACTTCTGTGGCTGGGCCGATGGCGACAACAAGCGCCTCTTTGGTGGAGAGCCCAAGCGCGGCGACGTGGTCGTGTTCCGTCACCCGGTGTCGGGGCGCGACTTCATCAAGCGGCTGGTCGGCTTGCCGGGCGAACGCATCCAGATGCGCAACGGTGTGCTGCACATCAATGGCCAACCGGTCGAACTGACCCCGGATGGCACCTTCGAGGAACTGGCCGCGCCGCAAGGACCGCAGGGCCTGCGCCCGCGCTGTTCCAACGGCACGGTCGGGGACGGCGCCACCTGCATCAAGGAAAAGCTGATCGAGACGCTGCCCAACGGTGTCAGCCATTCGATCCTGAACATCGGCATGCAGGGATCCGACAACACCCCGGTCTACACGGTTCCCGAAGGGCACTACTTCTTCATGGGGGACAACCGCGACAACTCTTCGGACAGCCGCGTGCCCAATATCGCCAATGGCGTCGGCTTTGTCCCCTACGAGAACCTGATCGGTCGGGCTGACCGGATCATGTTCTCTTCCGCCGGTCGGTCGATGCTCTTCTTCTGGACCTGGCGGAGCGACCGGTACTTCCAAGTGATCGAGTGAGCTTTCTGACTGAAGCCTTTGACTGGCGCGGCCTGACCGGCCGCGCCGGGTTCGTTCTGGCCGCCGTGCTGGTGGTTGCGCTGCTGGTCGCGCAGGGCCGACTGTCCCCGCTCAGCCCGGCCGGGGCCGTCGGGGCGCTGGCCGCTGCAATGGCAACCCTGCTGTTCTGGGGGCATGCCCGGCGGCGCCTGCGCGCGATGGGCTGGTCCGGCTGGTGGATGTGGGGCCTGGCGATCCCTCTGGTCTCGCTTGCGCTGGTGGCGATCATGGCAATCCGCAGCAACCGGCCCGATGCCACACCGGGCCCCTTCAGCCAGTCGGGTCGGGCGCTTGTCTGGGTCATGGTTGCCCTGATCGGCAGTCGCGTGTTCTGGGCGCCCTACATCATCCCGACCGGCAGCATGTCACCTACCCTTCAACCCGGCGACTACGCGCTGGCCACTCGCAGCTTTTCGGCTCCGGAACGCGGCGCGGTGATCGTCTTTCGGCATCCGGTCAGCGGGCTGGACTTCATCAAGCGGGTGATCGGGCTGCCCGGCGACCGCGTGCAGATGCGCGATGGTCAGGTGATCCTGAACGACACCCCGGTGCCGCAAGCCCCCCTCCCAGACTGGAACGAACCCAACCGCCCCACAATGATCGGAACGCGTCCGCGCTGCCTGTCCCCAACGGCACCCGGCGCCCCCTGCATCAAACAGGCCGCGCGCGAAACCCTGCCCGGCGGCCAAAGCTACACCGTGCTGAACATCGGCACGCATCGCACCGACGGCACCGTCGAATTCCGCGTTCCCGATGGGCATATCTTTGTCCTCGGCGACAACCGCGACAATTCGCTGGACAGCCGCATCCCCCGGAGATCGGGCGGTGTCGGGCTGGTTCCCCTGAGCCATGTTGCAGGTCGGGTGCGTCTGGTGCTCTATTCGCAGGAAGGGCGCGAAGGGCGTCTGCTGAGGACAATCGAATGAAGGTATCCGCCGAACTCATCGCCCTGCAAGAGTCGCTGGGCCACCGTTTCGCCGACCCGCGCCTGTTGCGTCGTGCGGTCACCCATGCCTCGATGTCCGGACCGGGGCGCGAGGACAACCAGCGGTTGGAGTTCCTCGGCGATCGCGTTCTGGGTCTGGTCATGGCCGAAGCCCTGCTGGAACGCGACCGCGCCGCGACCGAGGGTCAGATGGCACCCAGGTTCAACGCCCTGGTGCGCAAGGAAACCTGCGCCGACGTCGCGCGCCAGGTCGGCATCGGCAACGCTCTGAAACTGGGCCGGTCGGAACAACTCTCTGGCGGGCGGCGCAAGATGGCGCTGCTGGGGGACGCGATGGAAGCGGTGATTGCCGCGGTCTACCTGGACGCCGGGTTCGAGGCCGCGCGCGCCCTGATCCTGCGCCTTTGGGACAAACGCATCGACGCCGTCGAAGAGGACGCCAAGGACGCCAAGACCGCATTGCAGGAATGGGCGCAGGCGCGCGGCCACCAGCCGCCCAAATACGTCGAAACCGCCCGTAGCGGTCCGGATCATGCTCCGGTCTTCACCATCGAGGTCCGCCTGCCCGACGGCACCTCTGCCGAAGCGACCGCAGGCAGCAAGCGCCAGGCAGAGCAGATGGCGGCCCGGACCTTGTTGGACAAGTTGACCACCTGAGCCAGGTCCCGTCCCCCTGTCTCTGAAAGGGGCCACCCCGGGCGAGGCGCACAACACGAGGTCACAGGACCGAAATCGCACCTGTTCGGCCACCGTTCCCCGACAACCGCGCACAGCCAGCCCATACACAGACTCTGGTCGAGCAGATGAATGCGCTGTACCGCTATACACATCTCAACGCAGGGGGCGCGCATGACCGACAATCTCAAGGGCAGCCTCTGGATGATGCTCGCCATGCTTGGCTTCGGGGTCGAGGACGCCTTCTTCAAGGCCGCCACCGGCTCCGGCGGGATTTCTCCCGGCCTCGGCACGGTGCAATTCGGCCTCTTGGCGGTGACCATCTACGCCGTGCAAGCGCGGCGCCGGGGCGTGCCACTCTGGGATCCGGCCTACCTGCAAAAGGGCCTGCTGATCCGCACCGGGTTCGAGATCCTGGGCCGGCTCTTCTTTGCCCTCAGCCTGGCCTACACGCCGCTATCCACGACATCCGCCATCCTGCAGGCCGCGCCGCTGGTGGTCATGCTGTCCGCCGGGCTGTTCCTGGGCGAACGCATCGGCCCGCACCGCTGGCTGGCCACAGCCGTGGGCTTCGCGGGCGTGCTGCTGATCATCCGCCCCTCCCCCTCGGGGATCGAGGCAAACGCCGTCTTTGCCCTGCTCGGCATGATCGGATTTGCGGGCCGCGATGTGGCCACCCGCACCGCCCCCGCACATATCCGCCCTTCGCAACTGGGCGTGCTGGGTTTTGCCGTCGTCACCTTCGCCGGCCTCGTCATCATGGCCTTCGAACCCGCGCCCAGCCTGCCAAGCCTGCCCGCCACGGCGATGATCTGCGGCACTGCGATCGCCGGGGTGGTCGGATATACCGCTCTCACCGCCGCCATGCGCACCGGCGAGGTCTCTGTCGTGGCCCCGTTCCGCTATTCCCGACTGCTGGTGGCGCTGGTCCTGGCCTACACGGTCTTCGGCGAACGCCCCAACACGATAACCCTGACAGGCGCGGCGCTGATCGTCGCCTCGGGCATCTATTCGCTCTGGCGCGACGGGCGGAACAGGGCCTCCGTCGACCGCGCACCCCCCTGAGACGGCCCGCCACATGCGAATCCTCTGGCCTTGACGCCGCATCTGGCCTAGGGGAAGCAATTCGAAATCGCATTCGGACAGATCTGTCATGACCACACGCGCCGGCTTCATCGCCCTCATCGGAGAGCCCAACGCAGGCAAATCCACCCTCACCAACGCGATGGTGGGGGCCAAGGTCAGCATCGTGACCCACAAGGTCCAGACCACCCGCGCCCGCATCCGCGGCGTGGCGATGGAAGGCGACAGCCAGCTGGTCTTCGTGGACACGCCGGGCCTGTTCAAACCGCGCCGCCGGCTGGACCGCGCGATGGTCGCCGCCGCCTGGGGCGGCGCCGCCGATGCCGATGTCATCGTGCTGCTGATCGAAGCCCACCGAGGCATCACCGAAGGCGTCGAAAGCATCCTCGAAGGCCTGAAGGACCTGCCACAGAACCGCACCGTCGCCCTGGCCATCAACAAGATCGACCGCGTCGAGGCACCGGCCCTCCTGGCCCTGACCCAGGCCATAAACGAACGCTACGCGTTTGCCCGGACCTTCATGATCTCCGCTGAAAAGGGTTACGGGATCGAGGACCTGCGCAGCTGGCTGGCCAATGAAATGCCCGAAAGCCCCTGGCTCTACCCCGAAGACCAGATCGCAGACCTGCCGATGCGCATGATCGCCGCCGAGATCACGCGCGAGAAACTGACCCTGCGCCTGCACCAGGAACTGCCCTACCAGCTGACCGTCGAGACCGAGAGCTGGGAAGAGCGCAAGGACGGCTCCGCCCGCATCGACCAGGTGGTCTACGTCGCCCGGGACGGGCACAAGGGCATCGTGCTGGGCCACAAGGGCGAGACGATCAAGGCCATCTCCAAGGCCGCCCGCGAGGAACTGACCGAATTTCTCGATCGTCCCATCCATCTCTTCCTGCAGGTCAAGGTGCGCGAGAACTGGCTAGAAGAGGCGGAACGCTACTCGGAAATGGGGCTCGACTTTCGCGACGGCAACGCCTGATGGCGCGGCTGACCGCGCGGTTCTGGGTGGATGCCTACCTTGCCCGGCTTCGCCTGATGGACATTCCCGCCTTCGTCACTGCCCACGGCGACGACACGGCCGGCGCCGTCCTGGTCAAGCTCAACACGCTCGACGGCCGGGCCCGCGCCTTCACCCGCGGCTTCGACCTCGCCAGCGGCGACCGCAAGTGGACCGACCTCACTTCCGGCCCGGAAACTGAGGTCGATGAAACCATCACGCGCCAACGCCGTTTCGATCCCGACCTCTGGGTGATCGAGGTCGAAGACCGCCAGGGCCGCCACCTGCTCGACGATCCCGCCCTGGCCTGACCCGCACGTTTCTTCTCTCCCGAAATACTCATGCCCGAGGCCCCGAAAAGGGGCCGAGACATCCAGCGCAGCCGCCGGCTGCACCATTGGATCACGGCTTGCCAATCGGTGCGCGCGGGCCGATCTTTCGGCGCATGGACTGGCGCGACACGGGCATACTTCTCAGCACGCGGAAACACGGCGAGACCTCGCTGATCCTCGAGGTCTTCACGCCGCAACATGGCCGTCACGCGGGCGTCTTGCGGGGCGGCACCTCGCGCAAGCTGGCGCCGCACCTTCAGCCCGGCGCGCAGCTCGACCTGTCATGGCGGGCGCGGCTCGAGGATCATATCGGCAGCTTCACAGCCGAACCCGAACGTTCGCGCGCCGCCGCCGCGCTGAGGGACCGGCTGGCGCTGGCCGGGCTCAACGCGGTCACCGCGCTGCTGGCCTTCTGCCTGCCCGAACGCGAACCGCACCCGGCGCTCTACGAACGCTCCGAACGGCTGCTGGACCTGCTGGATCGCCCGGATCTCTGGCCCCTGGCCTACCTGCAATGGGAACTGGCCTTGCTCGAGGAAATGGGGTTCGGCCTCGACCTGACCCAATGCGCCGTCACCGGCGCGACAGAGGGGCTGGATTTCGTCTCTCCCCGGTCTGGCCGCGCCGTGACCGCGCAGGGGGCCGGGGACTGGGCCGACAGATTGCTGCCCCTGCCGCCGGTCCTGCGCGGAGCAGGCGAGGCCGGGGATGGCGAAATCCTGACTGCCCTGGAAACAACGGGCTACTTCATGGAAAACCGGCTGGCCGCGCAATTGCGCGACAAGCCTCTGCCGCCCGCGCGCGCCGCCCTGATCGCGCGGCTCAGGGCGCGGGTCTGAACACCAGTTCGCCGCCCTCCGCGTCGCGCAAGACCAGTTGGTCATCGCGCAGCTCTGCCTGCGTCACCTTCTGAAGAGCCATGACAAAGGCGTTCTCCTGCGCCAGCTCTGGACAGGCCCGGCGGGTCATCCGCAACGGGCCAAAGCTCAGTTCGGGCCATGCCCCTTCGACCTTGCCACCGAAACTGTTGCAGGGCGCCTTGCCGTTCACCGTGCCGGGCATGGTCAGGTCCAGCGACGCGTCGAAATCCACCGCCGCGCCGCCCATGCTCTTCAGCACCCAACGCGCCTGTTCAGGGTGCAGGGTCATGCCCGCCCAGGCGCCCGGGACAAGCGCCGAAAGAAGTCCCGCCAGGATGAGTCCACGCATGATACCCCCGCTTTGCCTCGTCCAAAGGTGGGGTGTCGGGACCATGCGTGCAAGCCTTCCCCCTTGCCCGAGAACCGGTTAGAGAGGCTGCGATGAAACTGACATTGCCCAACCTTCTCACCATCCTGCGCCTGCTCGCCGCTCCCGGCGTTGCGGTGATGTTCCTGTACTTCTCGCGGCCGCTGGCGGACTGGGCCGCGCTGATCCTATTCCTGGGGGCCGCCGTGACGGACTGGCTGGACGGCCATCTGGCCCGCAGCTGGCAGCAGGAAACCAAGCTGGGCGCCATGCTGGACCCGATCGCCGACAAGGCGATGGTGGTCATCGCGCTGATGGTGATCGTCGGGTTTTCCTCCTGGTCGCCCTGGCTGGTCCTGCCGGCCACAGTGATCCTCTTCCGAGAGGTCTTTGTTTCCGGCTTGCGGGAATACCTCGGTGATACCGCCGGCACGCTGAAAGTCACCAAGCTGGCCAAGTGGAAGACCACGGCGCAGATGGTGGCCATTGCCGTGCTCTTTGCACAAGGCGTCTTTGAACACTATCTTGTTGTGTCGAGCATGGGCATGGACGACCAGATCATCGGCCAGATTCTCGATGGCGAGATCGAGGACGACCTTGGCCTGCGCTGGAAGCTGCAGGGCATGATCTGGTCCGGCAAGGGCGGGCTGACCCTGCTCTGGATTGCCGCGGCGCTGACGCTGGTCACGGGTTGGGACTACTTCCGCAAGGCCCTGCCCTTTCTGAAGGAGGATCGCTGATGGATGTGCTGTATTTCGCCTGGGTGCGCGAGAGGATCGGCCTGCCGCGCGAAAAGGTCGAGACCCAGGCCGCGACAGTGGCCGCCCTGGTCGAGGAACTGCGCGCACGCGAAGAGCGCTATGCCGCTGCCTTCGATGACCTGAGCGCCCTGCGTGTGGCCGTGGACCAGGAGCTGACGGATTTCGATGCCCCCTTGGCGGGGGTGCGCGAAGTGGCCTTCTTTCCGCCGATGACGGGGGGCTGAGGGCCATGCGCGTCGTCGTCCAGGAGCCCCCGTTCGATTTCGGTGCCGAAGCCGCGCGGTTCGCGGCCGGTCGGCACGACATGGGTGCGGTCGTCACCTTCACCGGCATCGTGCGCGATCAGAAGGGCGGCGGGCTGGACGCGATGGAGATCGAACACTACCCCGGCATGACCGAGAAAGCCCTTGAAAAGATTGCCAAAGAGGCGGTCGAGCGCTGGTCTTTGGGGGATGCATTGGTGATCCACCGTTATGGCCGGATGGAACCGGGCGAACAGATCATGATGGTCGCGACGGCGGCGCCGCACCGCAAGGATGCTTTCGAAGCGGCGGAGTTCCTGATGGATTACCTGAAGTCGCGCGCGCCGTTCTGGAAGAAAGAATTCAGCGCGAAATCAAAGACTTGGGTCGCGGCACGGGATGAGGACGAGGACGCGTTGCGGCGGTGGTAACAGCGGGCGGGTTTTGGTAACTTCTCCTGACCAGCGGAAGGAACGCGCCATGCCCTTCGAAAAAGTCCAGGCCGAGAAGCTCTCGAAAACCGTTGTCCGGCAGATCGAGCTGCTGATCCTTCGCGGCGTTTTGCGCCCCGGCGAGCGCCTGCCCTCGGAACGTGATCTGTCGGAACAGCTTGGCGTCTCGCGGCCCTCACTGCGCGAGGCCGTGTCGGAATTGCAGGCGCGCGGCTTGCTGACCTCCAAGGCCAGCGCGGGCATCTTTGTCACCGGCGTGCTGGGATCGGCCTTTTCCGAACCGCTGATCCAGCTTTTTGCCAATCACGACGAGGCGGTGTTTGACTACCTGTCCTTCCGACGCGACCTGGAAGGGCTGGCCGCCGAACGCGCCGCGATCCACGGCACCGACAGCGATCTCGCCGTGATCGCAGCGGTTTTCGCCAAGATGGAGGCGGCCCACGTCAAGCGGAACCCGGCCGAAGAGGCCGGGCTGGACGCCGAGTTTCACCTGGCGATCATCGAGGCCAGCCACAACGTCATCATGCTGCACATGATGCGGTCGATGTACCAGTTGCTGCGCGAAGGCGTGTTCTACAACCGCCAGGTGATGTTCAAGCAGCGCACCACGAGAACGAGCCTGCTGGACCAGCACCGCGCCATCAACGACGCGCTGCAGGCGCGCGATGCCGCCGGGGCGCGAGCGGCGGTCGAGGCGCATCTGGATTACGTCGAGGCGGCTCTGAGCGCGGACAGGACCGCCGAAAAGAACGAGGCCATCGCACGCCAGCGGCTTCGTCGGGAAAGCGAACGCCGCTAGAGCCCCACCCGCCGGTGCGGTCAGAAAGACTGACCAGGAGGCGCGCCCGGTCTTTGGGCAAACCATGCACCCGGCCCCGGGTTTGAGCCCCATGCGCCATATACGTTTTATACAAAACGTACGTCGATTTCAGCATTTTGTACAAAACACCCGCCTGGGTTGATTCCCAGGACTATGCGCGCGGATCACGGTGCAGAAAGCGCCGCACGGGCGCCTGATGTTCGTCGGGAATCCCGGCGCGGGCAATGAGCCATTCCACCGCCTCGGAGATGTCCAGCGTCACCATCGTGTTCTCCTGCTTTCGCACGCCAGACAACTCGAAATAGGTGGCGGACATCCGCATCATGCCAAAGTTGGTGTCGTTGCTCATGACATAGGCGGCAAGGGCGCCGGTCGCGCCGAAGCCCTGCGCCCTGAGCCGGGTCGAATAGCGGCGCATGTCTTCGCCGGTGAACCGCGCCAAGTCGGCCTCGCGCATGTCGAAGACCACCGGACGGGTCATGTCCGCGGCAAGACCGCCAGCGGCCCGGACCGCGACGAAGGCCTCGTTCGCCGCGTCCAGGTCAATCTCGCCCGACATGCGCCAGTACCGGACGCCCGGCACCTCCAGGAAGTCGTGAGATATCATCGGGCCCCTCTGATTGTCGGCAGCCTTTCCCCAAGGGAACCCATGGTTTCAGTCACGCAGCCCGGATGCAAGCCCGCCAGGAAGCAGAGCCGGACCAAGGGCTGCTTCCGATGTTCCGGCACGAAAAAACCCGGGCGCGAGCGCCCGGGCCAGTGGTCACAAGAACTGAGAGGAAGGAGAACCTCAGCCCTTGGAGAACTCGGGGTATGCCTCCATACCCAGCTCGGCCATGTCGAGACCGGTGATCTCTTCCTCTTCGGAGACACGGATACCCATGACGGCCTTGAGGATGAACCAGACGATCAGCGAGGCAACGAAGGTGAAGACACCGTAGCCGATGATGCCGATGATCTGCGTCGAGAGGCTGGCGTCACCGTTGTAGAAGACCACGGCGATGGTGCCCCAGATGCCGGCGCAGAGGTGCACCGGGATGGCGCCGACCACGTCGTCGATCTTGAACTTGTCCAGCATCGGCACGGCGAAGACCACGATGATACCGCCGATGGCACCGATCCAGAGCGAGCCGAAGAGCGTCGGCGCAAGCGGTTCCGCGGTGATCGAGACCAGGCCCGCCAGGGCGCCGTTCAGGACCATCGTCAGGTCGACCTTCTTGTACATGATCTGGGTCAGGATCATCGCTGCGACGGCACCGGCCGCGGCGGCCATGTTGGTGTTGGCGAAGATGCGCGACACGTCCGACACGTCACCGACGGTGCCCATTGCCAGCTGCGAGCCGCCGTTGAAGCCGAACCAGCCCAGCCACAGGATGAACGTACCGAGGGTTGCCAGCGCCAGGTTGGAACCCGGGATCGGGTGCACCTTGCCGTCCTTGCCGAACTTGCCGATCCGCGGGCCAAGAACGATCGCCCCTGCGAGCGCGGCCCAGCCACCGACCGAGTGCACGACCGTCGAGCCGGCGAAGTCGGAGAAGCCCATTTCGGACAGCCAGCCGCCGCCCCACTGCCAGGAGCCGGAGATCGGGTACATGACGCCGGTCAGGATGACGACGAAGACCAGGAAGGGCCACAGCTTGATCCGCTCGGCCAGGGCGCCCGACACGATCGAGGCGGTGGCGGCGACGAAGACCAGCTGGAAGAAGAAGTCGGAACCGATCGAGGCGTAGTCAAGCGCCGCATCCGCAGCGGCCACGCCAACCGGGTCAAGGACGGTCGGGCTGAAGAACGGTCCGACATAGCCGGTCATGATCCAGCCGTCGCCCGGGTACATCAGGTTGAAACCGATGAGCCAGTACATGATCGCGGCAACCGAGAAGAGCGCGATGTTCTTGGTCATCTGCATGGTGACGTTCTTGGACCGCACCAGGCCGCCTTCGAGCATGGCAAAGCCCGCGGCCATGAAGAACACCAGGAAACCCGCCATGCAGAACAGCAGGGTCGTCATGATGTAGGGGCCGATTTCGTCAAAGCCGGGCGCGGCCGCCTCGGCGTCCTGTGCCAGGCCCATGCTCGGCAGGGCCAGCAACAGCGCGGCCGGCGCAAGCGTCTTGAGAAGTTTCATGTCGTTATCCCTCATGATGAACTGCGCGCTTCAGAGCGCGTCTGCGTCGGTTTCGCCGGTGCGCACGCGCACGGCCTGCTGAACGTCGAGCACGAAGATCTTGCCGTCGCCGATCTTGCCGGTCTGCGCGGTGGTCTTGATGGTCTCGATCACCTGGTCGGTCATCGACGACGACACGACGATTTCGAGCTTGATTTTCGGCACGAAATTCACGGCGTATTCTGCGCCGCGGTAGATTTCGGTATGGCCGGACTGAGAGCCGAAGCCCTTGATTTCCGTTACCATCATGCCGCGCACGCCGATGCCGGTGAGGGCTTCCCGCACCTCTTCCAGCTTGAACGGCTTGATCGTTGCAATGATCAGTTTCACCTTGGTCCCCTTCGGTCTGGCAGGGTCGCCCCTGCATTGCACCCGCAGCAAAACTGGTCCGTGGCCGCAAAATGAAGGGATCGGCCCGGATTTCGGGCAAATTTTCGGGCGCGAGCGTCTATTTTTTAATCTATCAAAAATTCTCGCACAAAATTTAGTCACAAAATAAACTACTCTGACGCTCGGCGATGGTCAACATTCACGCTCGGGACGGGTAGAGTCGGGACCAAAGAAGAGTGACGGGCAGATCTCGATGAGTTCCTCGAAGGGCAAATCCGGCCGCTTGGTGGCCGACAGGCGCTATCCGCGCAAAGCGCAGAAACCCGCCGCGAAACCGGCGCGCGGCCGCAAGACAAGCCAGCGGCGCAAACCCGTCCGGCGGCAGCGGCGCGGCGGCATTCTGGGCTTTTTCGGCACCATCCTGCGTTGGATCCTGCGGCTGATCTGGCGCGTGACGCTGTCGGCGACGGTGGTGGTGGCGCTGATCCTGGGATCTGCGGTGCTGTACGTCTACAGCGGGTTGCCCGAACTGTCGGAGGTGACGGACGGGCGCGCGCGGGGCTCGGTGACGCTGCTGGACCGCGATGGCAAGGTCTTTGCCCTGCGCGGCGACCAGTTCGGCGGCGCGGTGACGGCGGACACCGTGTCCGAGCATCTCAAGAACGCGGTGGTGGCCACAGAGGACCGGCGATTCTACTGGCACTTCGGCGTCAGCCCGCGCGGCGTCGCCAGCGCGATCCGCATCAACCTGCGCGAGGGGCGCGGCCCCTTGCAAGGGCACGGCGGCTCGACGATCACCCAGCAGACCGCGAAACTGCTGTGCCTGGGCGTGCAGTACGACCCGGACGAGTGGGAGTCCGAGGCGGACTACGTTGCCGACTGCCGGCGAGGTTCGCTGTCGCGCAAGGCAAAGGAAGCGATCTATGCCATCGCGATGGAGGCCAAGTACACCAAGGACGAGATCCTCTCGATCTACCTGAACCGCGCCTACATGGGCGGCGGGGCCTATGGGGCCGAGGCGGCAGCACAGCGCTATTTCGCCAAGCCGGCAGCCGCGCTGAACCCGGCCGAGGCGGCGATGCTGGCGGGGCTGCTGACCGCGCCTTCGACGCTGGCGCCGACATCGAACCTCCAGCGCAGCCAGGATCGTGCGGCCACGGTGCTGCGACTGATGCATGACCAGGGCTATCTTGGCGAAGAGGACATGCGCCACTACCAGCAGAACCCGGCGGTGCTGGCGCAGGGCGCGCGCAACCTGGGCGGCGGCTATTTCGCCGACTGGATCATGTCGTCGGACATGGACTACCTGATCGGCGACACGACAGAGGACGTTATCATCGAGACGACGCTGGATCAGCGGATCCAGCGCGCCACCGCCGCAGCGGTCGACAAGGTCTTTGCCGAAAAGGTGCGCGAAGGGTCCAAGGCGCAGGTGGCGGTTGTGGTGATGTCGGCGGACGGCGCCGTGCGCGGCATGGTCGGAGGGCGCGACACCGATGCCACCGGCCTGTTCAACCGCGCCACGCAGGCGGTGCGCCAGACCGGATCGGCCTTCAAGCCCTTCGTCTATGCCACGGCGCTGGAACTGGGCTATTCGCCGCTGGATACGGTCGTCGACGAACCCCATTGCCTGAACATCCCCGGTTCCGGCCAGTGGTGCCCCGAGAACTATTCGCGCCAGCATTACGGCCGGGTGAGCCTGGCCGAGGCGCTGGAGAAGTCGCTGAACATCCCGGCGGTCAAGGTGTCGGAAACCGTGGGCCGTGACCTGGTGCTGCGGGTGGCGCGCGATTTCGGCATCTACCGGGAACTGGTGGACACGCCGGCCCTTGCCCTGGGCGCCTCCGAGGCGACGCTGCTGGAAATGACCGGCGCCTATGCGGGCATCCTGAACGGCGGGTCATCCGTGCGCCCCTACGGCCAGCGGC
This sequence comes from Mameliella sp. MMSF_3455, assembly GCF_030733205.1. Classification (GTDB taxonomy): domain Bacteria; phylum Pseudomonadota; class Alphaproteobacteria; order Rhodobacterales; family Rhodobacteraceae; genus Antarctobacter. The sequence goes on along the minus strand of NZ_JASHJL010000007.1, from coordinate 123,855 downwards.
TGATCCGCTACAAGGGCGCGTCGGACCCGCTGATCGAGGCCAGCGGCGGCATGGGCGAACGGGTGATCCGCGAAGAGGCGGCGCAACAGTTGGTCTGGATGATGCGCCGGGTGGTGGCCCAGGGCACCGGCGGCCGGGCCGCCCTGCCCGACCGGCAGGTCGCGGGCAAAACCGGCACCAGCCAGGAGGCGCGTGACGCCTGGTTCGTGGGCTTTACCGCCGACTACGTCGCCGGAGTCTGGATGGGCTATGACGACAACACGCCACTGACCGGCGTGACCGGCAGCGGCCTGCCCGCGGAAATCTGGCACGAGGTCATGGTGCGGGTCCACGACGGCCTGCCGGTGCGCCCGCTGCCGATGATGGAGCCGGTGCCGCCCAAGGTCCCCGAGCCGGAGCCCCAGCCGGCCCCACGGCAACCGCAACGGCGCGATTCGATCCTTGAACAGGTGCTGCGGGACATCCTGGGCGGCAACTGAGCCGTCATCCGCCAGAACGGAAAAGGAGTGGGCCGGCCCCAGGGGGACCGCCATCCCTTTGTCGTAGCCATCCCTTTGTCGTAAATGACATGCGTGCGACCCGCGGTGGGCTTGGAGCGCAATAACCGCTTTGGAGCCCAAACTGACTACGCTGGTCGTAATATGCTTTGCAGCCGCGGCATGGGCGTGCCTCTCGCTCCCGGCCCAGTGCGGTCATTCACCCTTCAACTGGGCTTCAAGCGGGCGGACTTGGAAGCAGACATCGAGCGGACGTGTGCTTGATTTCAAGTGTTGCCGCGCTGGAGCCTGCCGCGAGTATTGACCAATACCTTTCGCCAAGCCGCCCGTCAGGTACCTTCTCCTCAACGGGTTTTGACGCCCGGGAGGATGCAACTTTACCCTCGTTCGATCGACCGGGCATGTGCCGACGGATGTTGCGAGGGGGCGCGGAGGAGGCGCTGACGCGATGGATGGCAACACGCAGATACCGAACGTTCCGGACTGGATCGCCGAGATCACAGTGCCCGAGCTGGAGCGCGACCCTTACCCGATCTACGAGCGACTGCGCAAAGAGGCACCGGTCGCCTTCATCCCTGCCCTGGGGCTGCACGTCGCCTCCACCAAGGAAGCGTGCCGTGAAATCGCAAGCGACGGCGACAACTGGCACGGCTTCATCTCGCCCGCTGGCGGGCGCACCTTCGGGCACCCCAACGTGCTGAACGTCAACGGCGCCGAACACAAGGAGTTGCGGTGCATGGTCGACCCGGCCCTGCAGCCGGCGGAAGTCGATCGCTATGTCGAGGACCTGGTTCGCCCGATCGCCCGCCGCTACGTCGAGGCGATCGAAGACAAGGGCGCGGCCGACCTTGTGGAGACCTTTTGCGAGCCGGTCAGCGTGCGATCTCTGGGCGACCTTCTGGGCCTGCAATCGGTCAGCTCGGACAAGCTGCGCGAATGGTTTCACAAATTGAGCGTATCGTTCACCAACGCCGCCGTGGACGACAAGGGCGAGTGGGCCAACCCCGAGGGGTTCACCCCCGGCGACGAGGCCCGCGCCGAGATCCGCGAGGTCGTCGATCCGCTGCTCGACCACTGGGAAAAGCACCCCGACGACAGCGCCCTGTCGCATTGGCTGCATGATGGCATGCCCGAGGGCAAGACCCGCGACCGCGAACGCATCTATCCGACGCTGTTCGTGTTCCTGCTCGGCGCAATGCAGGAGCCTGGGCACGCCATGGCCTCGACCATTGCCGGGCTCTGGACGCGGCCCGACCAGTACGACCGGGTGATCGACGACCCCGCACTGATCCGCCGGGCCATCGGCGAAAGCCTTCGCTGGACCTCGCCGATCTGGTCGGCCGTGGCGCGGCAGAACCAGCGCGACACGACCGTCGCGGGCACGTTCCTGCCTGCGGGATCCGTGGTGATGCTCTCCTACGGGTCGGCCAACCATGACGTGAACGACTACAATGCGCCGTCGGATTTCGACATGGACCGCCCGCCGGTCCCGCATATCGCTTTCGGCGCCGGGCCGCATGCCTGCGCAGGCACCTACTTCGCCTCAGAGGTCTGCCGGATTGGCCTGGAAGAGCTGTTCGAAGTGATCCCGAACCTTGAGCGCGACCTCAGCCACGAGATCGACTTCTGGGGTTGGGGTTTCCGCGGCCCGAAGGAACTGCACGCGACCTGGGAAGTGTGAGGAGGACGGACCGATGGCATTCGACGTTAAACTGAAGAGCCTGGGCAAGACCGCCCGGGCGGAGCCGGATCAACCGCTGCTCGACGCCTTCCTTCGTGACGGCGTCTGGCTGCCACACAATTGCACCCAAGGCACCTGCGGCAGCTGCAAGTGCCGCGTGGAATCGGGGGAGTTCGACCACGGCAACGCGCCGCTGTCGACCCTGACTGAGGAAGAGCGCGCGCAGGGGCTGCTGCTGGGCTGTCAGGCCCGCGCGAAAAGCGACATGGTGATCGAACCGATCACCGCCGTCGAGGACGACGTCGTTCATCACCCGTTGCGCGACGTGGCAGGCCGGATCGCGGTGCTGGAGGATATTGCCCGCGACACGCGCCGGCTGGTGATCGAATTGGACGACGACATGACCTTCCTCGCCGGGCAATATGCCGAAATCAAGGTGCCCGGCACCTCTGCATGGCGGCAATATTCCATGGCCAACCCGCCATCCGAGACCCGGCGGTTGGAGTTCCACCTCAAGCGCACCGAGGGCGGTATTGCCACCGATCAGTGGTTGTTTCGCAGGGCTGCCGTGGGCGATCGCGTCGAACTGAAGGGGCCCTTGGGCAATTTCGGCCTGTTCCGCCCGCAGGACGACCCGGCCATCCTGATCGCAGGGGGCACCGGCCTCGCGCCAATGAAATCAATCGTGCAGCATGCCCTGGCCGAAGGGCTGATCCCCGAGATCTGGCTTTACCATGGCGGGCGCGGCGCGGCAGACCTCTACGACGGCGAGTTTTTCGAAGCGTTGGCTGACAGGCATCCGAATTTTCACTACCGCCCCTGCCTGTCCGAAGACACCTGGGACGGGCGCTGCGGGATGGTGACGGATTGCGTCCTGGAGGACTTCAAGAGCTGCAAGGGCATGTCGGCCTACCTCTGCGGCCCGCCCGCCATGGTGCAGGCCGCGGGCAAGGCACTGAAACGTCGCCGCATGCCTCCGCGCCGGACCTTCAAAGAGGAATTCACCACCGCCGAACATGCCGACGCGCCACTGGCAAAGGCCGGCTGAGGAGGAAGCGATCATGCACACCCTGATGGTGCTTTACGGACAGCCCGAGGACCCGGCCCATTTTCGTCGCTACTATGAGGAAACGCACCTGCCGCTGGCGCAGGCACTGCCCGGTGCGCAGAATCTGCGGTATTCTCTCGACCTGTCCGGTCCCGATGGGCCCGGCGCCTATGCCGCCAAGTTCGAGGCCGATTTCGACAGCGCCGATGCCATGGGCGCGGCATTGAATTCGGACGCGGGCGAAAGGGCCAAGGCCGATACCACGAACTTTGCTACCGGCGGGCTGGAGATCCTGCATTATCCGTCCTGATGGACGCGTATCTCAGGCCCTCGGGGCGACGCCGTGAACAACTCAGAACAAGGATACTCCCCTTGATCACGATTGACCGCATAGAAACCACATTGATCGACCTGCCCACGATCCGCGGGCATGTCCTGTCCATGACCACGATGATGGTGCAGTCGGTGGTGCTGGTGCGCATACGCTTTTCGGACGGATCCGTCGGGCTGGGCGAAGGCACGTCAATCGGGGGAATGAGCTACGGCCCGGAAAGCCCGGAGAGCATCAGACTGGCGATCGACACCTACATTGCGCCTGCTCTCCAAGGCTGTGATGCAGACCGGATAATCGCGGCGACCGAGATCATGCAGAGGACCGTCAAGGGAAACCCGATCGCGCGCTGCGCGGTCGAAACAGCCCTGTGGGACGGTCTGGCGCGGCGGCTCGGCGTGTCGGTCGCGCAATTGTTCGGCGGGCCGGTCCGCGACGCCATGCCCGTGGCCTGGACGCTCGCCTCGGGCAATTCCGAGACCGACATCGTCGAGGCGCAGGACATGCTGGAGCGTCGGCGGCACAACATCTTCAAACTGAAGATCGGCAAGCGTGCGGTTCGTGACGATGTCGCCCATGTCGGCGCAATTCGTGCTGCGCTTGGCGATGCGGTGTCACTGCGGGTCGATGTGAACCAGGCGTGGTCTCTCGACGATGCGCGATGGGGCCTGCGCGGCCTGCAGGAGATCGGTGTCGAACTCGTTGAGCAACCGATCGATGCGCGTCACCTCTCCGGACTCAAGCGGCTGACAAAGGGCTACGAGATCCGCGTCATGGCCGACGAAGCCCTCCAGGGGCCGGAAGACGCGATGCTCGTTGCATCCGGAGGGGCCGCCGACGTGTTTGCGGTGAAGATCGCCCAGTCAGGCGGCATGAAACGCGCCGCGGAAGTCGCGTCCATCGCGCAGGCTACCGGTATCGGGCTCTATGCCGGAACGATGCTGGAAGCCGGTGTAGGAACGGCAGCGGCGCTTCAGCTGTTTTCGACCGTCCCGACTTTGCAATGGGGCTCCGAGCTGTTCGGACCCTTGCTGCTGCGGCACGAGATCCTCGCCGATCCGATCCGGTATTCCGAATTTGCGGTGCATGTGCCTGAGGGCCCCGGCCTTGGTATCGAGCTGGACCCCGACCGTATCGCAGAGTTCCGTCGGGATCGCGGTCCCCGGGTCCACGCAGCGGGCTGACGCTTCAGAAGGTCTTGCGCGCGACGCTCTGCGCGATCCTGACGAACGCCTGCACATGCTGGCCCTGTTCATCGACGCGGTGATTGAGCGACAGCGCCGTGTCGCCAATGCTTGGCTCGATGATGCAGTAACGGAGGCCATTGCGGGCCGCGCTGCCGACCGAGGCGGGGACAATACAGATCCCCTCGCCGATGGCAACGAGGCTCAGCGCGGTTTGCAAGTCCATCGTGAAGATTCGGTTAGTGATCTCCAGCCCTTGCGCGGCACAGCCATCGAGCACCAGGTCCGCATAGGACGGACGCGGATATTCGGGGTAGAGGATCACGGCGTGCGGCGCGATCTCTTCAAGGCTGATCGTCTGCGATAATCGTGTGGTCAGCGTGTCGGGCACGGCGGCGATCAGGGCCTCGGTCTGCAGGTGCCGCGTGACGAATTCCGCATCACCCAGTTCCGGCCGGGCAAAGGCGATATCGATCTCGCGCTGGACCAGCGACCGATGCAGCTGCGCATTGTTCATCGGCGAGAGCGTCAGGCTCACCTCGGGAAAGTGCGCCCGGTAAGACTTGATGATGTTGGGCAAGATGCCGTAGGTCGACGATCCCACGAAGCCGATCCTGAGCCGCCCCTCGGCCCCTTGGCCGAGCCGCCGGATCTCGAGCCGCAGGTCGTCGAGATCGGCGATCAGTGCGCGGCCACGCTTCAGCAGGCGTTCTCCGGCCTGGGTCAGGCTGACGGCCCGTCGGCCGCGGTTGAAAAGGATCGCGCCCAGGTCGTCCTCGAGCTGCTTGATCTGGCGAGACAGAGGCGGCTGCGCCATGTCCAGCCGCTCGGCGGCGCGGCCGAAATGCAATTCTTCGGCGACGGCGACGAAATAGCCAAGCTGTTTCAAGTTCATGTCTTTCCTCCCCCGACATCCTTTGCCGCTCCGCGGCAAAAAAGGAAGCCTCCGGGCGGACCCGGAGGCATCACATCGCCAGGCCGGAAACCCGGCCCGACAGGGAAGATCATTCCGCCGCGATGCGGTCCGTGGCGCTTTCACGGGCCAGCACGAAGTCGAAATCCACGTGCAGGTCCGTATTCAGTTCGGGCGCGGCTTTGCGGAATTCGCCCACCAGGCTCTCCTTGACCGCAAAGACGCTGTCATTGTCGAGATAGGGCGAAGTGCTGTCGTAGATCTGGCTGATCAGCGGACGGTATCCGTCCTTCGAAATGATGAAGTGCATGTGACCTGGGCGCATCGGGTGGTGCCCCATGTAGCGCAAGAGCTCGCCCGCGGTCTCGTTGTCGGGGATCGGATAGTCGACCGGGCGCAACGCGCGGAAGGCATAGTGCCCGTTCTCATCGGTCTCGAAGCGGCCGCGCAGGTTGAAATCGGGCTGATCCGGGTCGTGGTTTTCATAAAGTCCGTTGGGCGCATCCTCCCACACGTCGATTATGGCACCGGCCAGCGGCGAGCCGTCCGCGTCGCGGATATGGCCTTCGAAATAGACGGTTTCCTGATCCGGGTAATCCTTCAGAACGGTCGACGCGCCCTTCGGCAGGACCGGCGGGTTTTCGCGGTAGAAGGGCCCCAGTACTGTGGACTCGCTCTCGTTGCCGCTGACCGGGTTCGACAGCATGTCGACCAGCACTTCGACCCCCAGGATATCCCCCAGCAGGATGAACTCCTGCCGACCGCCGTCGCAGACCGCTCCGGCGCGGGCGAGGTACTGGCAGGCGCCGATGAACTCGTGGTGTTGCAGCTTCACGTCCTTACAGAAACCGTGCAGGTGCTTGACCAGCGAGGTCATGATCTCGCGCTGGCGGGCGTCGATCTCGCCGTTCTCTCCCAGAGCGGCTGTGACAACTTCGGTGATATTTTCGATGGTGACCTTGGACATCGGCGTTTCCTCCTCAAGCAACGCGGTTCGTGGGCTGCCCCGATCCTTCACCGAACGCTGCAGTGCGCCAATAGAGCGGGAGGTATCGCTTGATACCTTCGCGATGGTATCAAGCGATACCCCGCGCGTCATTGTGCAACAGGCCCTGTGCGCACAGCTTGCCCCGCAGATAGCCAAGAGGGGGTGAGAGTGCAGAGGTTTCTGGACGTGATGGAGGCGCGACTGGTCGCGCGCCCGGATCTGGCGCGGCTGGGCCGGTTATTCTCTGAGACGGTGCTGCTGCGGATCGGCGACGACGAGTTCTACCTGGAGTTCGACCGTGGCACGCTGGCCCGGATCCGGCGCGGCCCGTCGAAAAAGGTCCCCTATCGCGTAGGCCTGCTGACCGACGCCGACGCCATGGCACGCTTCTGGCAGCCGTTGCCAGAGCCGGGCTTTCACGACCTCTTCGGGCTGGTCAAGATCGGCCGCGCCGAAATCGTGGGCGACATCCTCGTGCTGGTGAAGAATCTGCGTTTCCTAAAAGAGGTTCTGGCCCTGCCGCGCGGCCAGGTGGAGGGCGCGGCATGAGCATCGAACAGATCACCGGACGCTATGCCCACGTCGAGATCGCCGGACGTCGCCATCGCATCTACTTTGAGGAAGCCGGAGAAGGCCGCCCGGTGCTGTGTCTGCACACCGCCGGGGCCCACACCGGCCAATGGCGGCACCTAATGAACGATGCAGACGTGACGGGTGCAAACAGGCTGATCGCCTTCGACATGCCCTGGCACGGCAAATCCCTGCCGCCCGACGGCTTCCAGACTGAAGAGTACCTGCTAACGACAGAGGGGTACATCGACACCGTTCTGGCGATGGTCGATGCACTGGGACTCGACCGGCCCATTCTTGCGGGCTGCTCCATGGGCGGGCGCATCGCGCTGCAACTGGCAGCGCTGCATCCCGAGCGGTTTTCGGGGTTCATCGCCATCGAGGCATCGGATTTCCAGCCCGCCTGGTATGACATCGATTGGTTCGACCGCCCCGACGCCCACGGCGGCGAAATGGGGGCAGCGCTGGTGTCCACCAACATCTCGCCTCATGCGCCACTTGCCGATCGCTGGGCGACGCTGTGGATGTTCATGGCCAGCGGCCCGGGCGTGTTCCGCGGTGATCTGAGCTTCTACACGCAGGACGATAGCCTCGTCGGGCGGCTCGGTCAGATCGACACCACGCGCACGCCGGTGCATTTTTTGGTAGGGGCCTATGACCTGACCTGCACGCCCGAGGACGCGCGGCGCACGGCAGACGCCATAGCCGGTGCAACACTGTCGGTTATGGATGAACTCGGTCATTTCCCAATGAGCGAACACCCCGAGGGCTTCCGCCCCTTCTTCGTAGAAGCGTTGGAGCGGATGCCATGACAACGCCGGCCATCATCTGTGTTGCGATCACGGGCTCAGTTCCGACCAAGGCGGACAACCCCGCAGTACCAATCACCATCGCGGAACAGGTCGAAAGCACCCATGCTGCTTTCGAGGCCGGGGCGAGCATCGCGCATTGTCACGTCCGCGACCACGACGGCACCCCGACCTCGGATCCCGAGCGGTTCGCCCGTTTGAAGGAGGGTATCGAGCGGCATTGCCCCGGCATGATCGTCCAGCTTTCGACCGGAGGGCGTTCGGGCGCAGGACGGACGCGGGGCGCCATGTTGCCGCTTCGGCCCGACATGGCATCGCTGTCCGTGGGCTCCAACAACTTCCCGACGCGCGTTTACGAAAACCCGCCGGACCTGGTGGACTGGCTGGCGGGCGAGATGAAGGCCTACGGCGTCATCCCCGAGATCGAGGCCTTCGATCTGTCGCACATCTACCAGGCGCGCCGCCTTCGCGACCGCGGGCTCTTGCCAGCCAAACCGTATGTCCAGTTCGTAATGGGGGTCCGGAACGCCATGCCCGCAGATCGCCGTGTCTTCGATTTCTACGTCGAGACTCTAAAGACGCTGTTCGGGCCCGAGGCACAGTGGTGCGCCGCAGGAATCGGGCGACACCAGATCGAGTTGAACCACTGGGCTGCCGCGGCCGGCGGGCACCTACGCACCGGGCTCGAGGACAACATCCGCCTTGACCGCGAAACCCTCGCGCCATCGAATGCAGCGCTTGTTTCCATTGCAGCAGAGATAGTTCACTCGCATGGACGTCGTGTGGCCACGGTAGAGGAAGCGAGAGAACAGCTCGGACTTACATTGGTTGGCGCGTAAGCGCGAACGACCCGCAGTCTGTTTGGGGCATCTGGCTCCCGCGCAGATCGGTCCACGACGCTGCGCCCGAGGCCCAAATGGTGGCCAGTCACATGAAGACCGTGAACCACTGCGTCTTGAGCCGGGCCGATCTGCACGCCTTCGGTAAGACCAATGGCATGACCGAGCGCCTGTCCATCCCGTCAGATGACGCCGTGCTGGAGTTCTGATAACGAGGGGGGCTGAAGATCGGCCTTGGCACACAGTGTCTGCTTAGGCGTTCAAGAAGCGTTTTTTGCACGTGCGGCGAAGGTCTGCTGTCCGCCCTTCAACCAAACGTCTCGCAAGCGCGGCACGGATCGAGCCGTTGCAGCGAATGGCAGGAAGGTCCCGCATAGCCGACATTCATCGCAACCATTCCCCAAAGTTTTCTTCGGGAGATGGTTTCTTGTCATCGGGCTGTCCGGAACGGCTCTCGGTTCCGCACTGCATCAATTGATGCAAAGGGCCGGCCCCTTGGGGACCGGCCCGTTGTCATTTCGTGGGCAAGACGCGTGGGCGCGGGTCAGCCAGCCCGACGCAGGTCGGCGATCAGCTGGTCGATGTTGCCACGGCGGGCATCCAGCATGGCGCCGATCTCTTCCTTTTCGGACAGCAGCATGTCGGCGCCTTCCACGAACAGGTTGTAGAAGCGGTTCGAGTTCGAGACCCGGAAGGCGGTTTCCAGCGTCTTGGACCCGCTCATGTGGGCCACGCAGCGCACCTCGTAGCCGCGGCTGATCGCATGGACCGACTGCACCTCGATGCGCCCGCCCTGGAACTCGCGGAACCGCTTGCCGTACTTGCGCGCGATGTAGCCGGTGAAGGCATCGGTAAAGGCCTTGCGCTGCGCGTTGCTGGCGCGGCGCGCGGCAACGCCCAGCACGTTGGCGGCGATCAGGGGCGTGTCGCCGTATTTCTTGAAGATCCGCTCGAAGTCGCGATACATCGACGCCCCGGATTTGCCCGAGGCGATGACCGCGTTGATCTCGTTCACGAGGTTGTGCACGAGGTTCGCCGCCTGCTGGCCGGTCAGGGCAAGGGCGGGCATGGCGGGCATCGCGGCCAGGGCCGCGCCCGCCGCGATGAAATGGCGACGGTTGAGATGGGTCATCACGGGACTCCTCTTAGAAACCTTCTGTATCGACGGCGAAGGGATCAAAATCGCCCCCCGGTGCCTCTTCGCCGAGCTCGTAACGGCGCTGTTGCAGGTAGATCAACCGCAGCTGGGTATAGCTGTCGGCACTGTCGTAGAGGACCGAATCGACCGTGCCGCCGAACTGGCTGCGCTCGCCGAACTTGTCGATGGCCTTGGCGACGGTCCCGGCATATCGATCTGGAGTCGGAACGACATATTTCAATGGATCGGTGAAAAGGTCGACGATGTCACCGGCGGTATCCCGCTCGGTCGACGGGCCCAGCAGGGGCACCTCGAGGTAGGCGCCCTCCGGCACGCCCCAGACCGCCAGCGTTTCGCCGAAATCGGTCTCGTCCGGCTTGAGGCCCCATTCGTTGGCCACGTCGAACAAGCCGCCGATTCCGATGGTGGCGTTCAGCGTGAAACGCATGGTGTTGCTGGTCGCCCGCAACAGGCGGCCCTGCATCAACTGGTTGACCACGGTCTGCGGCAGCGACACCGTGTCGGCGAAACTCGAAACGCGATCCTGCACGAAGGGCGGCACCGTCTCGGCGTAGCCCGGACCGTCTCCGCTGAAAAAGGTCTTGTCGACCTTCTTGTTGAAATCGTGTACCTTGCGGTTCCGCGTCTCGTAGGGGTCGTGGATGCCCCCCGGCGCGACCTCGGGTCCGGGGACGGAACACCCCGCGATGCCCAGAGCGACGGTCAGAACCACGACCGGCCTTAAATTCACCATCAACCCCCAGTCCTCTTCAAATCCCTTGGGAAAGCCTCGCGCCTTCCGTAAAAGGGTAGGTAATTTCATCTCCGCTCGTTCCCAACGAAGGATGCCGGAATCCCCGCCCATGTGGCACAATGGCGACAAGAGGCGGGACAGGGGTTCACTGTCACCGATTCCGGCCCAAGACACAACGAAGGGCTGATACAGGCTTATGAGCATGGCACAGAAAGACACCGGCCGCGAAGAATTGCGGGCAGCCCGCAGGCAAAGCCGGCCATATTACTGGTTTGTCGGCATCTTCAGCTTTTTCGTCAACATGCTGATGCTGACCGGACCGATGTACATGCTGCAGGTCTATGACCGCGTGCTTGGCTCCCGGTCCGAGGCCACGCTGATCGCGCTGTCGGTGCTGGTGGTCTTTCTCTATTCGATGATGGGTCTGCTGGACTACGTCCGGGGCCGAATCATGGGGCGGGTGGCGGCCCGGTTCCAGGCGGCGCTGGACCTGCGGGTCTTCGATGCCGTGCTGCGGCGCGCGGCGGTCCAGAACGATGACCTTGCCCAGACCGGGCTGCGGGACCTGGAATCGATCCAGAGGCTGATGTCCTCACCGGTGCTGATGGCCTTCTTCGACATTCCCTGGACGCCCTTCTTCATCTTCGCGATCTTCATCTTCCACCCCTGGATGGGCATCCTCGCGATCTGCGGCGGCCTGTTCCTGATCGCGGTGACCCTGATCAACCAGACGGTCAGCAAGAACCCGACCCAGAAATCCAACATCGCCGTGATGCAGGCGGAACGCACCTCGGACCAGATCCGGCAGGAGGCGGAGATGGTGCAGGCGCTGGGGATGCGCGGCGATGCCTTCACCCGCTGGATGAAGGCGCGGTCGCAGGCGCTGACGGGACAGATCCATTCGGCCGACCTGACCGGCACCTTCACCACGATCACCAAGACCTTCCGGATGCTGCTGCAGTCGGCGATGCTGGGCCTGGGCGCCTACCTCGTCCTGCAGGGAGAGCTGACGCCGGGCGCGATGATCGCCGGCTCGATCCTGATGGGCCGGGCGCTGGCCCCGATCGAACTGCTGATCGGCCAGTGGGCCCTGGTACAGCGGGCGCGCAAGGGCTGGGACAACCTCGCCCAGCTCCTGACCGAGGTGCCCGAGGCCGGCAAGCCCACCGCCCTGCCGAAACCCAAGGCCAAGCTCGACGTGCAACAGCTGACCGTCGTCGCGCCGGGCGAACAGCAGGCGGCGCTGCGGCTCGTGTCCTTCAACGTCGGTCCGGGGCAGGCTTGCGGCGTGATCGGGCCGTCGGGCGCGGGCAAGTCCACGCTGGCGCGCGCCCTGACCGGGGTCTGGCGTCCCGCGGGCGGCAAGATCCGGCTCGACGGGGCATCACTGGATCAATACGGCGCCGAGACGCTGGGCAAGCACATCGGCTACCTGCCCCAGCGGGTGACATTGTTCGACGGCACCATCGCCGAGAACATCGCCCGCCTGTCGCCCCAGCCCGACGCTGACAAGGTCGTCGAGGCGGCGATGAAGGCCGATGCGCACGACATGATCCTGAAATTGCCGCAAGGCTATGATACAAGGGTTTCGGCTGCCGGCGGGCGGCTGTCGGGCGGCCAGATGCAACGGATCGGGCTGGCCCGGGCGATGTACGGCGACCCGGTTGTGCTGGTGCTGGACGAGCCGAACTCGAACCTCGACAACGAGGGGTCCGAGGCGGTGAACAAGGCGATCAAGACCTTCAAGGAAGAAGGCAAGATCGTGCTGATCATGGCCCACCGCCCGGCCGCCATCAAGGAATGCGACCTGCTCCTGATGCTGGAAAACGGTGGTCGCGCGGCCTTCGGGCCCAAGGAAGAGGTCTTGCAGGCGATGGTCAAGAACCACCAGCAATTGCAGAAAGCCGGACCGGGAGGCGTCAGATGAACCCCGACAAGCAGTTTTCCCTGCGCATGCCGATGATCTTCGGGATCATCGGCCTGTCGATCCTGGTGGGTGGGTTCGGCACCTGGGCGGCGACGACGAACATTTCCGGCGCCATTGTGGCCTCCGGCCAGATCGAGGTCGACCAGAACCGCCAGGTCGTCCAGCATCCCGACGGCGGCGTGGTCGCCAAGATCCTTGTCGACGAGGGCGACACGGTCGAGGAAGGCCAGGTGCTGATCCGGCTGGACCCGACACTGCTGCTGTCGGAACTGGCAATCATCGAGGGCCAGCTCTACGAAATGATGTCGCGCCGCGCGCGACTGCAGGCCGAACGTGACGGCAAGGACGAGATCGTCTTTGCCGAGGAAGTGCTCAAGCGCGCCGAGACCGATCCCGAAGTGGCCGAACTGGTCGAGGGTCAGCGCAATCTCTTTTTCGCCCGCCGCGATTCGGTCGAGGGCGAGATCGGGCAGCTGCGCAAGCGCTCGGAGCAGATCGCCGATCAGGTCGTCGGCATCGTCGCCCAGCAGGAGGCGCTGGACCGGCAGCTGGACCTGATCCAGCAGGAGCTGGTCAACAAGGAAGGGCTGCGGGCACAGGGCCTTGTCCGGCAGCCCGAGATCCTTGCCCTCCAGCGCGAGCAGGCGCGGCTGGCCGGTTCGGTCGGCGAGCTGAAGGCCTCCAAGGCGCAAGCCGAGGGACGCATAACGGAAATCGACATCCAGATCCTCAGCCTGCAGACCAAGCGGCGCGAGGAGGCGATCACCACCCTGCGCGACCTGCAGTTCCGCCAGCGTGAACTGGCCGAGAAACGCCAGGCCATTCTCGAACGGCTCAACCGGCTCGACATCACGGCGCCGGTGGGCGGGGTGATCTACGGGCTGACGATCTTCACCCCGCGCTCTGTCATCCGCCCGGCAGACCCGGTGCTGTTCATCGTGCCGCAGGACCGTCCGCTGGTGATTGCCGCACAGGTCGAACCGATCCACATCGACAAGCTTTTCGTCGACCAGGAAGTGAGCCTGCGCTTTTCCTCGCTGGACCAGCGCGAGACGCCGGAACTGTTCGGCCGGGTCGTGCAGATCTCTGCCGATGCCTTCGAGGACCAGAACTCGCGCGTGCGTTACTACCGGGCCGAAATCGTGCTGAGCGAAGGAGAGATCGACCGCCTGCCCGAGGACGCGGCGCTGATCCCCGGCATGCCGGTCGAGGCCTTCATCCGCACCGAGGACCGCACGCCGCTGGCCTACCTGGTCAAACCCTTCACGGACTATTTCGCCAAGGCCTTCCGCGAGAGCTGAGACCTGCGGCCGGGCGGGTTTCCGACCGGCCCGGTGGCGCGCCGCAGGGTGCTTGCGCCCGGTTTGCGGCGCCGTTAGCGTGGCCGCGAAATCCGACAAGGAACGCATCATGACCAATGCCATCGACGCCCGCCTGGCCGAACTGGGCCTGACCCTGCCCGACGCGCCGGCCCCCGCCGCCAACTATGTGCCCTACGTCCTGTCGGGCAACCTGGTCTTTGTCTCGGGACAGATCAGCATGAACGCGGACGGGCTGATCACCGGCAAACTGGGCGCCGGACTGAGCGTCGAGGAAGGCGCCGCGGCGGCCCGCGCCTGCGCCCTGAGCCTGCTGGCACAGGTCAAGGCGGCCTGCGGTGGTGACCTGAGCCGCCTCAAGCGGGTGGTCAAGCTGACCGGCTTCGTCAATTCGACCGACGATTTCACCGACCAGCCCAAGGTCATCAACGGCGCCAGCGATACGCTGGTCGAGATCCTGGGAGATGCCGGTCGGCACTCGCGCTCTGCCGTCTCCGCCGCCGCGCTGCCGCTGGGCGTCGCCGTCGAGATCGAAGGCATCTTCGAGATCGCGTGATGGTGCCCCTGCCCGCGGCCTTTCTGGACCGCCCGATTGCCCACCGGGCCCTGCACGGGTCCGGGCGGCCCGAAAACTCGCGCGCGGCGATCCGCGCGGCGATGGAGGCGGGCTATGGTATCGAGATCGACCTGCAAATGTCGAAAGACGGGCAGGCGATGGTCTTTCACGACTACGCGCTGACCCGGCTGACCGGGGCCAGCGGGCCGATCCAGCAACGCAGCGCCGCCGAGCTTGGGGGCCTGACCCTGCTGGGCGGGGATGAGGGCGTGCCGCTGTTCGCCGAGGTGCTGGAGATCGTCGGCGGTGCCGTGCCGCTGCTGGTGGAACTCAAGGATCAGGACGGGCGGATGGGGCCCGACGTGGGGCGGCTGGAACGCGCCGCGGCCGAGGCCGCGCAGGGCTATCAGGGCCCGCTGGCCTTCATGTCCTTCAACCCGCATTCGGCGGCCGAGATGGCGCGCCTGTGTCCCGATGTCCCACGCGGGCTGACCACCTGCGCCTGCACGCCCGAGGATCACCCGACCCTGGGCGCCGAGGCCCGCGCCGAGCTGCGCGCGATGCCGGGGATCGCGGAGATGGGGGCCGCGTTCATCAGCCACGACCATCACGATCTGGCCAATCCGCAGGTTGCCCGGCAAAAGGCGCGCGGGCTGAACGTGCTCTGCTGGACGATCCGATCGCCCGAAGAGGAGGCGCAGGCGCGGCAGGTCGCCGAGAATGTGACCTTCGAGGGGTACATGGCTTGATCGGCGCGCGCGGGATGCCAGATTGAGCCATGTCATGACGGATCAAAGCCAGACCCCCACCCTGACCGTCGAAGTGCTGTCTTCGCTGGACCAGATCGCCGCCGCGACCTGGGATGCCTGCGCCTGCCCCGAGGCCGCGGACGGCGGGCGCCCCAACGATCCCTTCACCACCCATCGCTTTCTCAAGGCGCTGGAGGACAGCGGATCGGTCGGGACGGGCACCGGCTGGGACCCGCGCTACCTGGTGGTCCGCGACAGGGAAGAGACGATCGCCGTGGCGCCGATGTACGGCAAGAGCCACAGCCAGGGCGAATACATCTTCGATTTCAACTGGGCCCATGCCTACGAAGGCGCAGGCGGGCGCTATTACCCGAAACTGCAGATCGCCGTGCCCTTTACCCCTGCCACCGGGCGGCGGTTCCTGACCAAACCCGGACACGAGGTTGCGGGCATGTCGGCGCTGGTTCAGGGGGCGGTGCAACTGGGCGCGGAAAATCGTCTTTCCTCGATGCACGTCACCTTCTGCACCGAGGCAGAGGCCATCGCGGGCGAGGAAATGGGCCTGTTGCGCCGCACCACGCAGCAATTCCACTGGCAGAACCACGACTACGCGGATTTCGACGCTTTCCTGGCCTCGCTGAGTTCGCGCAAACGCAAGAACATCCGCAAGGAACGCGCCCGTGCGCAGGCGTTCGGCGGCGAGATCGAGATGCTGACCGGCGACCAGATCCGCCCCGAGCACTGGGACGCCTTCTGGGTCTTTTACCAGGATACTGGCAGCCGCAAATGGGGCACGCCCTACCTGACGCGGGCCTTTTTCGAGGCGGCGCATGAGACCCTGCGCGACGACATCGCGCTGGTCATGTGCACGCGGGATGGACGGCCCGTGGCCGGAGCGCTGAACTTTATCGGGCGCGACGCACTGTATGGCCGCTACTGGGGCTGTATCGAGGACCACCCCTGCCTGCACTTCGAGGCGTGTTACTATCAGGCCATCGACCTGGCCATCGCGCTGGGGTTGGCCACGGTCGAGGCCGGGGCGCAGGGCGAACACAAGCTGGCGCGCGGATACCTGCCGCGCCAGTGCCATTCACTGCACTGGATCGCCGACCAGGGCTTTGCCGATGCGGTGGGGCGCTACCTGGATGCGGAGCGGCGTGCGGTGGACGAGGACATCGAGGTGCTGACCGCTTTCGGCCCCTTCCGCAAGGACAGACAGGAGGACCACGAATGACCGAGAAACTGTCGGATACCGCCCGCAAGACCGTGCTGGAACCGCTGCTGGAGGCGGGCTGGGAGATGGTCGAGGGACGCGACGCGATCACCAAGACCTACCAGTTCAAGGACTTCACCGAGGCCTTTGCCTGGATGACCCGCGCGGCGCTCTGGGCGGAAAAATGGAACCATCACCCGGAATGGTTCAACGTCTACAAGACCGTGCAGGTGACGCTGTCGACGCATGACGTCGACGGGCTCTCCGCGCTGGATGCCAAGCTGGCGCGCAAGCTGGACAGCCTGTGACATAGGTTTCGGGAGGCCCGGGCCAGTGCCGGGCCTCCCGTGTCGCGATCAGATCGCGGACAGCAGCGCCTCGCCGCCCGAGGTCTCGCAGACACCGGGGTTTTCCTCGAGGTGCAGGACAGAAACCTTGCCGTCCTCGACCAGCATCGCGTAGCGCTTGGACCGTTCATAAAGACCCGCGGGCGGGGCGGTAAAATTCATCCCGATGGCGGTGGTGAATTCGGACGCGGGATCGCCCAGCATCCCGATGCCCACGCCTTCGGCGCCGGTGTCCTTGCCCCAGGCGCCCATGACGAAAGGATCGTTGACCGAAAGGCAATAGATCGCGTCCACGCCCTTTTTCGCGAATCCTTCGGCGGTGCGCATGAAGCTGGGCACATGGGCGGTGCTGCATGTCCCGGTAAAGGCCCCCGGAAGCCCGAAGATCACGACCTTGCGGCCCTTGGTCAGCTCGCTCAGCTTGACCTGTTCAGGGCCCTCGTCGCCCATACGGGACAGAGTTGCCTCTGGGAGGCTGTCACCTACGGAAATTGCCATTGTCCTGTCGCTCCTGCGAATTGCGTTTCTCCGAATCACGACTATAGGGTGTCCCGGGCAAAGGAAAACCGGAGGGCGGAGATATGAGCGATGTCGTGGTGATCGGTGCAGGACAGGCAGCGGCCTCTCTGGTGGCACGACTGCGGTCCAAAGGGCACGAGGGCAAGATCACCCTGATCGGCGAAGAGCCGGTGCCGCCCTACCAGCGCCCGCCGCTGTCCAAGGATTACCTGCTGGGCAAGATGGAGTTGGAACGGCTGTTCCTGCGGCCCGAGGCGTTCTACGCCGAAAACGGCATCGATCTGCGCACCTCTGACACCGCGGTCTCCATCGACCGGGCCGACAAGACCGTGATCGCCGGCGGAGAGGCGATTTCCTACGACCATTGCGTCTTGTGCACCGGATCGGTCCCGCGCCGCCTGCCCGGCGCCATCGGTGGCGAACTGGAGGGCGTGCACGTGGTGCGCACGCTGCGCGACGTGGACAAGATGGCCCCCGACTGCACCGAGGACAAACGCGTGCTGGTTGTCGGTGGCGGCTATATCGGGCTGGAGGCCGCGGCGGTCTGCACCAAGCTGGGGCTGAAGGTGACGCTGGTCGAGGCCGCCGACCGCATCCTGCAACGGGTCGCGGCACCCGAGACCTCGGCCTGGTTCCGGGCGTTGCACACGGCACGCGGCGTGGACCTGCGCGAGGGCGTGGGCCTGAAGCGGCTGATCGGCGAAACCCGCGTCACTGGCGCGGAACTGGCCGACGACACCGTTCTGGACGTGGATTTCGTGATCGTCGGTGTCGGCATCACCCCCACCACCACCCTCGCCGAGGCCTGCGGGCTGGAGATCGACAACGGCATCGCCGTCAACGCGCAGGGCCAGACCAGCGATCCGGCGATCTGGGCGGCGGGCGACTGCGCCTCCTTCCCGCAGCACGGCCAGCGGATGCGGCTGGAATCGGTGGGCAATGCCATCGACATGGGCGAACTGGTGGCCGACAACATCATGGGTGCCGGGCGCGACTACATCGCCAAGCCCTGGTTCTGGTCGGATCAGTACGACGTCAAGCTGCAGATCGCCGGGCTGAACGCGGGCTATGACCGGATCGTGGTGCGCGAGGACGGCGAGGCCCGGTCGCATTGGTACTATGCCGGCGACACCCTGTTGGCGGTCGACGCGATGAACGACAGCCGGTCCTACATGGTGGGCAAACGCCTGATCGAGGCGGGCAAGAGCCCCGACCCGGCGGCAGTCGCGGATCCGGAAACGAACCTCAAGGCACTGCTCAAGGCGTGAGGATCGTCGCGGGAGACTGGCGCGGGCGACGGCTGGCAGCCCTGGGCAAGGGGGATGCGGGCGCGCATCTGCGCCCCACCACCGACCGCGTGCGCGAGGCGCTGTTCAACATGCTGGGCGGCGGCCGTTTCGGAGATCCCTTTGACGGGACGCGGGTGCTGGATCTCTTTGCGGGGACCGGCGCGCTGGGGCTAGAGGCGCTGTCGCGCGGGGCGGAAAGCGCGGTATTCGTCGATGACGGGCGCGTGGCGGGCAAGCTGATCCGCGAGAACATCCGGTCGCTGGGCTGCGGGGATCGCGCCCGGCTGATCGCGCATACTGCCAGCCGCCTGCCCCCGGCCGAAATCCCCTGCGAGTTGATCTTCCTCGACCCGCCGTACGGCAAGGCGCTGGGGGAAAAGGCGCTGGCCTCCGCAAGGGCACAGTGCTGGGTCGCGCCGGGCGCGCTGGTGGTCTGGGAAGAAAAGACGGCGCAGGTGGCGCCCGAGGGCTTCGACCTGCTGGACACGCGGCGCTATGGCGACACGCATGTGACGCTGCTGCGGGCGACGACGCAAGAGTGAGACGAGACCCCGGCCTGTAGGCCGGGATTGGGTCAGCGGACAGGACAGGATCCGCCCCTGCCAAGCGGCTGGAAGTTTCGCGTTCAGATGGTATCTTCCAATTCAAATGAATGAATGGGAGGTATCCATGTCGATCTTTCGCCCTTCGCGCCGTGACCTGCTGAACATCGCGGCCCTGTCGCCGGCGCTGGCCCTGCCCGCACTGGCGGCCTCGCCCGCCCATGCGCAGACACTGGGCGCCCCCGCCGGGGCCAACCCCGCGCATTTCCGGTTCCAGCTGGGTGAGGCGGTGCTGACCGTCGTTTCGGACGGGCACCTGGAAATTCCCGCCAACGGGCTGGGCGTGAACGCCGATCCCGAAGAGGTAAAGGCTTTCCTCGAAAGCTATTTCCTCTCGACCGAGACGAATTATTCGCACACCAACCACCTGGTGATCGAGCTGGGCGAGGCCAAGGTGCTGGTCGATGTCGGATCCGGCAACCGGTTCCTGCCGACCGCGGGCAAGCTGATGGAGAACCTCGACAGCGCAGGGATCGACGCCAGCGGGATCACCCATGTGGTCATCACCCACGCCCACCCCGATCACGTCTGGGGCATCCGCGACGATTTCGACGAGGCGATCCTGCCGGACGCCCAGTTCTTTATCGGTGAGACCGAGCGCGACTACTGGTTGCAGGACGGGCTGGTCAACAACGTGCCCACCGAGATGCAACAATTCGTTGTCGGCGCGGTGAACTCGCTGAACGTGGAGGGCGCGGACTGGACCGTGGTCGACGACGAGGCAGAGATCGCGCCGGGCATCCGGGTCATCGACACGCCCGGCCACACCATCGGGCACATGTCGGTCGTGGTCGAATCCGGCGGCAAGCAGCTGATTGCCCTGGGTGACAGCATGAACCACGCCTGGATGAGCACCGTGCGCCCCGAGTGGGTCAGCAACTTCGACATGGACGGCGAACAGACCATGGCCACCCGCAAGCGCCTGCTGGACATGGCGGCGACGGACCGGATGGCGGTTCTGGGTTATCACTTCCCCTTCCCCGGCGTGGGGCACATCGCCGCCGAGGGGGACGCCTATCGCTTTGTTCCCGCGCTGTGGCAGTGGTGAGCGAGTAGGAAATCTGGCGCCTCCGGCCAAGGGGGCGCCTATCCGAAACGGTCAGCGCGCCTCTGCCCGGCGGCGGGCGGCGCGCTCTGATCCGATCAGCACGCCCAGCGCCAACAGGGCCACCGCACCCGCCGCCGGCCCCAGTGCCATGAGGCCCGCACTCTCGACCACCAGCCCGCCCAGCCCCGATCCCACGGCGATGCCGATGTAGATCGAGGCCGCGTGCAACGACATCAGCACCGGGGCGAGTTGTGGCGCCAGCGACACCAGCCGCAACTGTTGCGACGGCGAGAACAGCCAGCCCACCAGCGACCAGAAAAAGATGAAGCCGAGCAGAACCGCGCCCGGCAACGGCAAAAGGGCAAAGAGCGGCAGGCAGAGCACCTCCAGCCCGCAGATCAGGGCAAGACTGCGTGCAGGGCCAAGCCGGTCGGCCATGCGGCCGCCGACCATGTTGCCCAGCGGCGCCCCGATGCCGAAGACCAGCAGCGCCAGGCTGATCCCGTCGCGGCCATAGCCCATCGTGCCGGACAGAAGCGGCGGCAGATAGGTGTAGACCATGTAGATCGACCCCAGGAAGATCACGGTGAACCCGACCGTCATCAGTGCCACCGGGTCGCGCAGCACACCGCCGAGATCGCGCAGCGAGACCGGCGAAAAGCGCAGGCCCGCGGGCACCCGCGTCCAGACCAGCCAGAGACAGGGCAGTGCCATCGCCGCGACCAGCCCGAAGACGCTGCGCCAGCCGAAGGTATAGGCCAGCCAACTGCCCACCGGCACGCCCGCAACCTGCGCCAGCGTGATGCCGAGAAAGACCGAGGAGAGCGCCCGCCCGCGCCGCTCTGGCGGGGCCAGCGCCGCCGCGATGGCCAGCGCCACCGGAGAAACCATGCCCGCGCCTGCCGCCGCCACCAACCGCGCCGGGTAAAGCAGCGCCATGCCGGGCGCCAACGCCGCGAGCGCCGTTGCCGTGGCGAAGATGGCCAGCCCGGCGCTCAACACGCGGCGCCGTCCCACATGGCCGGTCAGCGCCACCAGAACCGGCGAGCACATGGCGTAGGCCACGGAATAGACGGTCAGCAACGAGGCGACGGAGGTCACGGGCGCGTCCAGCGCCTCGGCCATGGGTTCAAGCATCCCGATCAACGAAAAGGCGCCCATGCCGATCACGAAATTGCACAGTGACAGGATCGCGTAGATCCCGCGTGGATCGGCCTGCCCGTCTGTTCTTTGCGGCCCGGCCTGCGTCGCGCTCATCGCAGGGTCAGTAGGTCGGGTGGAACAGCCCTGCGGGCGAGAGGGTAAAGATCTCGACCCCGTCTGCGGTCACGCCCACCGAATGTTCGAACTGGGCCGAGAGCGACTTGTCCCGGGTGACGGCGGTCCATTCGTCGGCCAGCACCTTGGTTTCGGGGCGTCCGAGGTTCACCATCGGCTCGATGGTGAAGAACATGCCCTCTTCCAGAACCGGCCCGGTTCCGGGGCGGCCATAGTGCAGCACGTTGGGCGGCGCGTGGAACACCTGCCCCAGGCCGTGACCGCAGAAATCGCGCACGACGGACATGCGGTTGGTCTCGACAAAGGTCTGGATGGCATGGCCGATGTCGCCGAAGGTGTTGCCCGGCTTGACCGCCTCGATCCCCGTCAACAGAGAGTCATGCGTGACCTGGATCAGGCGCTCTGCCTTTCGGCTGAGCTTGCCCGCGACATACATCCGGCTGGTGTCGCCGTACCAGCCGTCGACGACCACGGTGACGTCGATGTTCAGGATGTCGCCATCCTTCAGCTTCTTGTCGCCGGGGATGCCGTGGCAGACGACATGGTTGACGCTGATGCAGGTCGCGTGCTGGTAGCCCTTGTAGCCGATGGTCGCCGAGGTCGCGCCCTCTTCGGTCACGCGACGTTCGATGTAGGCGTCGATGGCACCGGTGGTCTGGCCCGGTTCGACCAGTTCCGCCACCTCGTCCAGCAGTTGCGCGGCCAGCCGCCCAGCCACGCGCATTCCTTCGAAATCCGCCTGGGTATGGATGCGGATGCCGTCGCGGGTCAGTCGATGTCCAGCCTTGTCTTTCACGTCGCGTCCTCTGCTTTTGCCCCTTATCTAACCGCCGGGAACCGGATTTGCCAGTGGGACCGCCGTGGATGAGGCCCCGAAGGGCCGCCAAAGTCGCATTTGACGGCGTCCCGACCGGGGGCCACCGCCCTGCCCCGACGATTTCCCCGCCCGGGTCCGGGTAGGCCTTTCGCTTGGCGCCGCCGCGGCGTATCAGCCGGGCAAAAGAGCGGAGTTCCTCCATGTCCTTCATCACCCTGGTCCGCCACGGGCAGGCCAATTCCAGCGCCCGGGACGAAGGCAGCTATGACCGGCTGAGCGATCTGGGCTGGCAGCAGGCCCGCTGGCTGGGCGGCTATTTCGAACAGACGGGCGAGAAATTCGCCCGCGTCTACTCTGGCACGCTTCGCCGCCATGTCGAAACGGTCGAGGGGATCTCTCCGGCCAGCATGGCGGACCCTGTGCAGGACGCGCGGCTGAACGAACTGGCCTATTTCGACATGGCGCAGCTGATGGAGGCGCAGCACGGCATCGCCATCCCCGGCGACCGCGAGGAATTCATCCTGCACCTGCCGCAACTGCTGACGCTCTGGCGCGACGGCGCCCTGCAGGACGCCCCGGAAACCTGGCAATCCTTCGAGACCCGCGTGACCGAAGCCCTGACCGAGATCGCGGGCGGCGAGGGCCGCGCATTGGTGGTGACCTCGGGCGGGCTGATCGGCATGGCGATGCGGGTCATCATGCAACTGGAGCTGAAGGCGATGGCGCATCTCTGCCTGGCCATCGAAAACAGCTCTCTGCACCGTATCCAGCCGCTGGCGACCGGTCTGGCCATGACCCAGTTCAACGCCCTGCCACATCTCGACAGTCCCGAACGACAGCACGCCCGTAGCCACCTGTAGGCTGCGGTCGGAGGAAAAAACCTTGCACCCCGGCCCGCGCGCAGGTTCTCTGCCCGGCAAACACCAGGAACGCACATGACACATCTGTGGATCCGGGCGGAAAGCCGCCCCAACGAGGAACGCACCGGCATCACCCCTGCGGGCGTCACCGCTCTGCGCGACAAGGGGTTCCGCGTCACCATCGAGGACAGCCCGACCCGCATCCTGCCGATCGACGATTTCGTCTCGGCCGGGGCCACGATCGTCGCCGAGGGCAGCTGGCCCGAGGCCCCGCGCGACGCGATCATCTTTGGCCTCAAGGAACTGCCCGAGGCGGACACCCCGCTGGTGCATCGTCACATCATGTTCGGCCATGCCTACAAGGGGCAATCCGCCGGCGCACGATTGCTGAAACGCTTTGCCGCCGGGGGCGGCGCGCTCTACGACCTGGAATACTTGGTGGACCAAAACGGTCGCCGTGTCGCGGCCTTCGGCTATTGGGCGGGCTACGCCGGGGCGGCAGTATCCCTCCTCGCATGGGCGGCGCAGGCGGACGGCAAGACCTGCCCCCCGGTCCAGACCTGGCACGACGCGAACATGCTGCAGGACGACCTGCGCGCGGCACTCGACATCGCGCCGTGCCGGTCGGCCATCGTGATCGGCGCCCTGGGCCGCGTCGGCAGCGGCGCCCGCGATCTCTGCGCGCAGATGGACGTGCCCGTCACCTGTTGGGACATGGCCGAAACAGCCCATGGCGGCCCGTTTCCGGAAATCCTGGACCACGGGGTCTTTCTGAACTGCATCCTGGCGACCGAAGGCGTACCGGTCTTTGTCCCCCCCGCAGCCGTCGACAGCCCCCGCGCCCTGCGCGTGATCGGCGATATCGCCTGCGATCCGGACAGCCCGTTCAACCCGATCCCGATCTACGACGCGGCGACAAGCTGGACCGCGCCGGTGAACCGCGTCTGCGAAGCACCGCCGCTGGATGTCATGGCGATCGACAACCTGCCCTCGCTGCTGCCGCGCGAATCCTCGCTGGATTTCGCCGAACAGCTGCTGCCCCACCTGCTGGCGCTGGATTCCATCGAGACCGGCGTCTGGGGCCGCGCGCACGAGACCTACCTGAAACACAAACCGGAGGAACGCACATGACCATCCATTGGTGCGGCACCGGCCTGTCGGCCGTGCCCGGCCTGCGCCGCCTGATCGAAAACGGCCACCCCGTGACAGTCTGGAACCGGACAGAGGCCAAGGCCCGCGAGGCGGTCGGCGACCTGACCGACGACATCCGCGCCTTCGACATCGATGCCCTGGGCGCGGTGCTGGAAAAGGGCGATGTGATCGTCTCGATGTTGCCCGGCGACTGGCATGTGCCGCTTGCGGAACTCGCTCTGGAGAAGGGCGCCGATTTCGTCTCTTCCAGCTATATCGCGCCCGAAATGCGCGCCCTGGACGCCAAGGCCAAAGCCGCGGATGCACGTCTGGTGAACGAGGTCGGTCTCGACCCGGGCATCGACCACCTGATGGCGCATTGGCTGATGGCGGACTACCGCGCCTCGGATGCCTTCGATCCGGACAACGCGCTGTCCTTCACCTCCTACTGTGGCGGCGTACCGAAGATCCCCAACGCCTTCCGCTACAAGTTCAGCTGGGCGCCGGTCGGTGTTCTTAAGGCGCTGCGCTCTCCCTCGCGGTCGATCCGGCAGTTTTCCGAACTGAACGTGAACCGCCCCTGGGATGCGCTGTCGCGCTATGACGCGCCCCTGCCCACACCCGAAAGCTTCGAGGTCTACCCGAACCGCGACAGCCTGCCCTTCATGGCGGAATACGGGTTTGAGGAGGGCTGGAAGGTCAAGGATTTCGTGCGCGGCACCCTGCGCCTGAACGGCTGGGCAGAGGCTTGGGCGGACATCTTTGCCGAGGCCGGCACCGCCACGGATGCCCGCCTGCAGGAAATCGCCGACAAGCTGCTGGAAGAAAACGCCTACGACGAGGGTGAGCCCGACCGCGTGGTGCTCTGCGTCGCGCTGGAGGCGCAGAAGGACGGCATGTCGGTCTATCACAAGACCTATGTCATGGATGCCTGGGGCGACGAGCGCAGCTCTGCCATGGCGCGCCTGGTCTCTGTCCCGGTGTCCCTCGCGGTGGAATCGGTGCTGAACCGCGAGGTGCCGGCCGGTGTCAGCGCGGCGCCCTCGGACCCGAAACTGGTCGAGCGCTACATGGCTTCGGTCCAGACGCTGGCGCAGCACCTGGCCGTTGTGGATCACCTCGAATGAAACCTCTCGCCCTGATCGCCGCCCTGCTTGCGGGCCCGGCCTGGGCAGGGGATGTCTGTCACGACATCGACGCCACGCAAGGCTGGCAGGATGCCGAATTTCCGGCGGGCCTCGTTCAGGACGTGCGGTCCACCGGCTTCTGGTCGGTGGCCCCGGGTCTGACCCCGGCGGGCACGTCGGGGCACGGTGGGCTGGACGCCAAGGCACTGGCCGCGCGCGCCGAGGCGCGCCCCCTGGTCAGCGCGCTGCACGGCGCGCTGCTGGTCCGTTTCGAAGTGGCCGGCACCCGGCAGGAAATGGACTGGGCGCGCTTTCACGGCGCGATCCGACAGGTCGGGTCCTTCAACATGAATGTCGACAGCATCGCCTTTCGCATCAACGAGGGCGACGCGGCCCTTGCGGACAACGATGGCGCGCTGACCGTCTGTTTCCGCTACAGCGACTGAGCTCCGCCACCCCGGGGGGCGTCGTCCCCCGCGCGCCCTGCGCCCTGCTTCTTTGGGCCAAAAATACCTCTGGGGGTAAATGCGCGGCACGCGCAGAGGGGGCAAAGCCCCCTCCCCGCTCTCAACACAGGCGACAGGGCACGTCAGCTGCCGGCGTCCCCCAGCTTTGGCGCCGGATGGTCCAGCACCAGGTCCGCGTCCGAGAACCGGAAGGGTGCACGCACGCCCGGCACGCCTTCGGGCGCGATCTGCAATCCGCGCGCCACGACCTGCGGATCGGCAAAGACCTCTGCCATGTCGTTGATCGGCCCGGCGGGCACGCCCTGTGCCTCGCAGGCGGCCAACAGGTCGTCCCGCGTGCGCTGGCGCGTGGCCGTCATCAGCCGCGCGATCATCGCCTCGCGGTTGGCCACCCGATCGGCGTTCGAGGCGTATTCCGGCGCCTCGGCCATCTCGTCCAGCCCCAGAAGGCGGCAAAGCCGCTGGTACTGTGCGTCATTGCCGGTGGCGATGATGATATGGCCGTCCGAACAATCGAAGACTTGGTAGGGGGTCAGGTTGGGGTGGTAATTGCCCGTGCGTCCGGGCGGCGTGCCGGTGCTGAGATAGTTCAGCGCCTGGTTCGCCATGGCCGAGACCGCACAATCCAGCAGCGCCATGTCGACGTGTTGGCCCTTGCCAGTCCGCTCGCGCTGGTGCAGCGCGGCGAGGATCCCCGAAACGGAATAGAGGCCGGTAAACAGGTCGGTGATCGCCACACCCGCGCGCTGTGGCTGGCCGTCCGGATCGCCGGTGATCGACATGAAGCCGGACATGCCCTGGATGATG
Source organism: Mameliella sp. MMSF_3455 (assembly GCF_030733205.1). GTDB lineage: Bacteria > Pseudomonadota > Alphaproteobacteria > Rhodobacterales > Rhodobacteraceae > Antarctobacter. The sequence continues at coordinate 97,047 of NZ_JASHJL010000007.1, read as the reverse complement.
TAGTCATAGCCCGCGCGATGTGCGTAAGGCCCGTCCTGCCCGAACCCGGTGATCGAGCAGTAGATCAGGCGCGGGTTGACCTCTGCGAGAGAGGCATAATCCATGCCGTATTTCGCCAGTCCGCCGACCTTGAAATTCTCGATCAGGATGTCGGCCCCGGCCACCAGGTCGCGCATCCGGGCCTGGCCCGCGGGGCTGGTCAGGTCGACCACCTCGGAGCGTTTGCCGCGATTGCAGGAATGGAAGTAGGCCGCCGAGGTGTCGCCGTCCCGCTCGATGAACGGCGGTCCCCAGTTGCGCGTGTCGTCGCCCTGGGGCGCCTCGATCTTGATGACCTCGGCGCCAAGATCGGCAAGCGTCTGACCGGCCCAGGGGCCGGCCAGAATGCGTGCCAGTTCGATGACCCTTACGCCTTCGAGAGGGCCGCGTGGTGCCGATGTCATTCGCCCAGCTTGTCGTCCAGGATCTCTGCGAACTCGTCGTAGCTCATGTTCGTGTACTTCTTGCCGTCGATCACGAAGCTGGGGGTCGAGTTGATGCCATGTTCCGAGGCGTTCTTCTGGTACCAGGCCACGAGCGTCGAGATCTGGTCGGTATCGTTCAGGCAAGCCTCGATCTGGTCGCCTTCCATGCCGGCCAGGCGCCCGATCTTGCGCAGTTCGTCGACCACCGCGGCCTCGGAGCCCTTGCGCGCCCAGTCCTGCTGCCCCTTGTAGATCAGGTCGGTGATGCCAAAGAACTTTTCTTCGCCGCCGCAGCGGGCAATCAGCGAGGCCCAGACACCGACCTTGTCGAAGTAGACCTCGCGGTAGACGAATTTCACCTTGCCGGTGTCGATATAGTTCTCTTCCAGCTTGGGGATCAGGTTCGCATGGGCCGAGGCGCAATGCGGGCAGGTGTAAGAGGCGTATTCGATCACCTCGATCGGCGCATCCGCATCGCCCTTGACCATCTCGACCACGGTCGAGGTGTCCACCTCTGGCGATTGCGCCTGGGCCGCACCCGGCAAGCGCACGTCGGCGGCCCCGGTCTGCCCGCCCCCCTGGGTCAAGTACCACGCGCCACCGGCGACCAGTGCCAGCGCCACGGCGCCCGCGGGAAGAATGGATTTCATGTCGTAAGCCTCTTTCCTGTCGGTCCTGGGGCCAGGTCAGTCCCGGCCCGTCCTCGATATGACGTTTGCCGCCAGACGTTCAAGCGCCGCGCGCAGATCCGCGTCGCCCACATCCTCGGCCACGGCGCGGGCCCGGGCCTGAACCTCGGGCGCGGGCATGGCCCCCGCGCTGTCCTTCTTGCGGTACTGGAAATCGACCTGCCCTTCGGCAAAGCCGGTGGCCGCGGTCTGCGTCACACGCACCCGCGAAATGGCGTTGTAGCCATAGACCGCGTTGATCCGCGCGCGGATTTCCTCCTTGCGCATCTCGACCATCGGCGCCCGCGCGCCGGAGGTCAGCAGGGTCAGCGTGCCGCCGAAACCGCCCTTGGAGTAGCTCACCTCGACGGGGCGGGCGATTCCGGCCAGGTCAGCGCCGGCGATCTCCTCCCAGTGGGTCAGCACGCGTGTCTGGGCGAATCCCCGCCCCTCCGCCGCCTGGCGAATACGCCCCTGCAATAGCTTGGAGGCGCTTGAAAACCCGTAAGTGGTGGTCTTGCGTCCGGCCACGTTTGACTCCCTTTACCGCACGCTATTCTAGTGGCACGGCAGGGCGGCGCCAGCCCCCTTCCCACACGGAGTTTCACCCTTGCGTGATGAGCCCATGCCACGACCCGACCCGCAGGCGTTGCTTGACTGGTACGACCGCCACGCGCGCGCCCTGCCCTGGCGCGTCGGCCCTGCCGCGCGCCTGCGCGGAGAGCGTCCCGACCCCTACAGGGTCTGGCTGTCCGAGATCATGCTGCAGCAGACGACCGTGGCCGCCGTGCGCGATTATTTCCACGCCTTCACAACGCGATGGCCGACGGTGCAGGCCCTGGCGGCGGCCGAGGATGCCGATGTCATGGCCGCGTGGGCGGGCTTGGGCTATTATGCACGCGCCCGCAACCTGCTGAAATGCGCCCGGGTGGTGACCGACAGCCATGACGGCATCTTTCCCGATGATCACGCCACGCTGCTGACCCTGCCCGGGGTCGGCTCCTATACCGCCGCTGCCATCGCGGCGATTGCCTTTGACGACCCGCAGACCGTGGTGGACGGCAACGTGGAGCGGGTCATGGCACGGCTTTTCGACGAACACACGCCCCTGCCCGCCGCCAAGCCGATCCTGACCGATCACGCCGCCCGGCTGACGCCGCAAGAGCGCCCGGGATGTTATGCCCAAGGGGTCATGGACCTGGGCGCGACGATCTGCACGCCCAAACGCCCGGCCTGCGGGCTCTGCCCCTGGCGCAAGTCCTGCGTCGCCTGGGCGCAGGGCACCGCCGCCGAGTTGCCAAAAAAGGCGCCGAAGAAACGCAAACCCACCCGCCTGGGGATCGCCTACCTGGCGCGCCGGATCGACGGCGCCTGGCTGCTGGAACGGCGCCCGGACAAGGGATTGCTGGGCGGGATGCTGGGCTGGCCGGGATCTGACTGGGGCGAGGGCGCCCCGGAAGACAACCCGCCGATCCGTGCTGAATGGAAAACCGTAGCGGGCGAAGCACGCCACACCTTCACCCATTTTCACCTGCGCCTGACGGTGAAAACCGCGCTTGTGCCTATGGAACGGCAACCGGATCGCGGAGAATTCATCGAATTGCCCGATTTCAGCCCCGCCGATCTGCCTACGGTGATGCGCAAGGCCTTTGACCTTGCGCAAGGAACGTAACGGCGCGCTTGGGCCAAAGTGAGGGCGGTCATATGATCCCGACAACCGCCCCAGATCGGAGACGCCCATGTTGACCGCAACACAGGTTGCCAGACCCGCCGCCGCCCTGCCTTTTTACCTGTCCTACGGGTTGATTCCGCTGGTCTGGATCGCGGCGGTGCAAGGCGGGTTCTGGGTCTTTCTGCCCATTGTCGCCACCTGGTACCTGTTTTCCGCGCTTGATGCGGCGCTGGGGCTGAACACGGAAAACGCCGATCTGGACACGCCGGATGCCGCGCTCGGGCTTTACAAGCTGCTGACCGCGCTTTGGGTGCCGCTGCAATTCCTCAGCCTTTTTGGCCTGATCTGGTACGTCAGCGATGCCGCGCATCTGTCCGGGGTGGAGAAATTCGGCGTCTTCTTCGGTGTCGGCGTGATGACCGGTACCGTGGGCATCACCTACAGCCACGAGTTGATGCACCAGAAAAACCGGATGGAGCGGTTCCTTGGCGACCTGCTTCTGGCAATGGTGCTCTATTCGCATTTCCGCTCGGAACACCTGCTGGTGCATCACCGCTATGTCGGCACCCCGCGCGACCCGGTGACCGCGCGCTACAACGAAGGTTTCCACCGGTTCTATCCCCGCGTGTTGCGCGAAAGCCTTGTGTCCAGTTTCAAGGCGGAAAAAGCCATGCTGGCCCGCAAGCGCCTGCCTTGGACGGAGTTTTCCAACCCGTTCTGGCGCTATTGGACGCTGCAACTTGCCATGATCGCTCTGGCCTTGGGACTGGGCGGCGGGGCCGGGCTGGCGCTGTTCCTGGTGCAGGCGGGTGTGGCGATCTGGCAGTTGGAACTGGTGAACTACGTCGAACACTACGGGTTGACCCGCAAGCACCTTGGCGATGGCAAATACGAACATGTACTGCCGCGCCATTCGTGGAACGCGGCGCAAAAGGCATCCAACTGGTTGTTGATCAACCTGCAACGCCATTCCGACCACCACTACAAGCCTGACAGGCGCTTTCCCCTGTTGCAGAACCATTCCGAGACCGACGCGCCGCAGTTGCCTTATGGTTATCCTGTCATGACCATAGCGGCGATGATCCCGCCGCTCTGGCGTCGCGTGATGAACCCGCGGGTGCGGGCGTGGCGGCGCCAATATTACCCCGAGATCACCGACTGGTCTGCCTATAACAAGGCGTCGACGCCGCTGCCGCGCTGAGCCCGGCCCGGGCGCTGCCCCAAGGTCGCACCCCTCGTCAAAAGGGTGACAAGCCGCCCTGCCGGGTCTATGAGGCCCGCAAAATCGACGTTTCCACGGAAAGAGGATTCCCATGACCACGCAGGTTTTCGGCCACAAGTCCCCCGACACCGACAGCACCGGCAGCCCGATCATCTGGGCCTGGTACCTCAACGAAGTCAAAGGCGAGGCCGCCAAGCCGGTCCTCCTGGGCGAGCCCAACACAGAGGCCGCCTTCATGCTGAGCCACTGGAACCTCGACAAGCCCGAGATCATCTCGGACGTCGCCGCCGACGCGCCCGTCGTCATCGTGGACACCAACAACCCCGCCGAACTGCCCGCCTCGATCAACTCGGCCGACATCCGCGCCATCATCGACCACCACAAGCTGGTCGGCGGGCTGGAAACCAAGGGCCCGATCGACATCACCGTGCGCCCGCTGGCCTGCACCGCCACCATCATGGTGGACCTGATGGGCGACGACGCCGCCAAGATGCCGAAAGAGATCAAGGGCGCGGCGTTGACCTGCATTCTCTCGGACACGATGGAATTCCGCTCGCCCACCACCACCGACCATGACCGCGCCGTGGCCGAGAAACTGGCCGCCGACCTCGGGCTCGACGTCTCGGATTATGCCGCGCAGATGTTCGCCGCCAAGTCCGACGTTTCGGCCTTTTCCGACGCGGAACTGATCCGCATGGACAGCAAGGAATACGAGGTCGATGGCGTGAAATTCCGCGTCTCGGTGCTGGAAACCACGGCGCCGGAAATCCCGCTGGACCGCAAGGCCAGCCTGATGGACACCATGAAGACCGTCTGCGCCGAGGACGGCGTCGACGATGTTCTGCTCTTCGTGGTGGACATCCTCAAGGAAGAAGCCACCCTGCTGGTTCCCAACGATCGCGTCAAAGGCGTGGCCGAGAAGAGCTTTGGCGCCAGCGTCTCGGGCGACAGCGTCGTCCTGCCCGGCATCATGAGCCGCAAGAAGCAGATCATCCCGAATCTCAAGGTCTGAGGATCGGCGCCCCTTACGGGCGGTCAGGATCGGAACACTGGACGGGGGCCTGCGCCCCCGTTCTTTTTTTCGGGTGGGGCTCTGCCCCCACACCCCCGTAGGTATTTTCAGCCCAAAGAAACTGCGGGGGTCGAAAAGGGTATGGGCCCGCCGAGCGTGACACCCTCCGGCGAGATATGACAGCCCAGCGCCAACACCTCGACACCGGCGTCCCGCGCACCGGCGAAGGCCGCCGCATAGGCCGGGTCGATGTCCGCTGCCAGGGTCGCCCGGGTGCAATCCGTGCGCTGGACGAGGTAGAGCATCACCGCGCGATGCCCCTGCCCCGCCATCATCGCAAGCTCACCCAGGTGTTTGGTGCCGCGCGCGGTGACGCTGTCGGGAAACTCGGCGAGGCCGGGCGTGCGCGACAGCGTCACCGATTTCACCTCGACATAGCAATCAGGCCGGCCCGCGCCGGTCAGCAGAAAGTCGATACGGCTGTTCTCGCCGTATTGCACCTCGGGCCGGACAAGGTCGTATCCGCCCAGGCCCGCGACCTCGCCCGCCGTCAGAGCGGCCTTCAGCACGCGGTTGGGCACGCCGGTGTCGACGCCGGTGAAATGGCCGCCTTGATGTTCGACCAGCCGCCAGGCCCATTTCAGCTTTTTCCTGGGGTCGTCGTTGGGTTCCAGCCAGATGCGCTGGCCCTCGTCCTTGAGGCCCAGCATGCTGCCGGGGTTGGCGACATGGGCTGTCACCTCTCTCCCATCTTCCAGCAGGCAGTCTGCGAGAAAGCGTTTGTAGCGGCGGATCAGGGTCGCGGGGACCAAGGGGGTTTGAAAGCGCATGGCTGCCGCCTATACCCTCTGGAAAACATCGCGCCAAGGAGCTTGCCCATGCCAAATCCCACCGCCGCCATGCTGGTCATCGGGGACGAGATCCTGTCGGGGCGCACCCGGGATGCCAACATGCATTACCTGGCGCAGGAATTCGCCAAGCACGGCATCGACCTGAAAGAGGTGCGCATCGTTTCCGACGACCGCGACGCGATCGTGGCGGCGCTGACCGCGCTTCGGGACGGCTTTGACCATGTCGTGACATCGGGGGGGATCGGACCGACCCATGATGACATCACCGCGCCCTGCGTGGCCGAGGCGTTCGGCGTGGCGATCAGTGTCCGCGACGACGCCCGCGCTATCCTGCAGGCACATTATGACCGGCAGGGATCCGAGTTGAACGAGGCGCGGTTGCGCATGGCCCGCATCCCCGACGGCGCCACCCTGATCGAGAACCCGGTTTCGGCGGCACCGGGATTCACCCTGGGCAACGTCCATGTGATGGCGGGCGTACCGGCGGTCTTCCAGGCGATGGTGTCCAGCGTGCTGCCAAAGATGACCGGGGGCCAGCCCCTGCTCTCCCAGACGCTGCGGATCGAACGCGGAGAGGGCGACATCGCCGGGCCGCTGAGCACCCTTGCGGAGCGGTTTACCGACCTGTCCATCGGATCCTACCCGTTTCAGCGCAACGGCGTCTACGGCGCCAACGTGGTGATCCGCGGCACCAACGGCGGGCGGATCGACGCGGCCATGTCCGAGCTGAGCGCGCTGTTCCCAGAGGCGGTCGCCCAATAGGTGCCGCGCGAAAGGCACGCACGCCGCATGGACAGCCAATCCGGCAGCGGCCATAACGGAACAAACCGCAATTCCGGGCCGCCGCAATGACCGACGACCTTTCCGATTACTTCGAGGCACTTGATGCCACCTGGCCCGCGGCGTCGCGGGTCGAGGCCGGGCCATGGCTGCTGCGCGAGGGGCGCGGCGGCGGCAAGCGTGTCTCGGCCGCGACAGCGCATGGCACATGGGACGACGGCGACCTCTCCGCGGCAGAGGACGCCATGCGCCTCATGGGACAGGACCCGCTGTTCATGGTCCGCCCCGAGGATGCGGCGCTGGACGCGGCCCTGGCCGGACGCGGCTATGAGAAAATCGACCCGGTGCGACTGTGGTCGGCGCCCATCGCTCTATTGACTGACCTCAAGCTGCCGCGCGTCACTGCCTTTGCGATCTGGGAACCGCTGGCCATCATGCGCGAGATCTGGGAGGCCGGCGGCATTGGCGCCGAACGCCAGCGGGTGATGGAACGCGCCCCCATGCCCAAGACCGGGTTGTTCGGCCGCGTGTCGGACAAGCCCGCCGGCGCCGGATTCTGCGCGGTCCATGCCGGCATCGCGATGGTCCATGCGCTGGAAATCGCGCCCGAGCACCGTCAGAAGGGGCTGGGGGGCTGGATGATGCGCTGTGCCGCGCTTTGGGCGGCACAGAACGGGGCGGATCGCATAGCCGTGGCCGCGACTGAGGAAAACATCGGCGCCAATGCGCTTTATGCAGCCTTGAAGATGGAGGTCGTGGGGCACTACCATTACCGCATCCTGAACGGCGACTGCGAGGAAACGTGACCGACGCCCTGCCAACCGCGCTCAACCTGCCCATGGTCGATCCCTTACCGGAGGCCACGCAGAAATATTTCGATGTCTGTCAGGACAAGCTGGGCCTCGTGCCCAATGTCCTCAAGGCCTATGCCTTTGACATCGACAAGCTCAATGTCTTTACCGCCATGTACAACGACCTGATGCTGGCGGAGAGCGGGCTGACCAAGCTGGAACGCGAGATGATCGCGGTTGTGGTCTCGTCGGTGAACAAGTGCTTTTACTGCCTGACCGCGCATGGCGCCGCGGTGCGCGAACTGTCCGGAGACCCCAAGCTGGGCGAGATGCTGGTGATGAACTGGCGCGTGGCGGACCTGAACCACCGACAACGCGCCATGCTGGGGTTTGCCGAGAAGATGACCAAGGCCAGCGCGGAAATCGCCGAATGGGACCGCGAAGCCCTGCGCGATGCGGGCTTTTCGGAACGTGACATCTGGGACATCGCCAATGTGGCGGGGTTCTTCAACATGACCAACCGGGTTGCCAGCGCCACCGACATGCGTCCGAATGACGAGTACCACGCGCAGGCGCGCTGAGGCGCTGGCACTTGGCCTCGTGCTGGTGGCGGGCGGTGCGGCGGCGGCCGAACTGACCTTGCCTCGCGGCGCACAGCAAAGTTTCGGAACCGTGCGGTCGCCCGGGGCCTACGCCTTGCCAACCGGCCCCTGGGCGAACGGCCATCTGCCGGTCGAACGTGTCGAAGGCCGGATCGAGGTCGCCGCCTGGCACCTGCCCGACAACGACGAGACGCCTTTTCAACTGGCACAGCCATTGCGCGACAGCCTGATCGAGGCCGGCTTTGACATACTGCTGGACTGCCGGGCGCGGGCCTGTGGCGGCTTTGACTTCCGCTTTGCGACGCTGGTGCTGCCAGCGCCGGAAATGTTCGTGGACCTGAGCGATTATCATTTCATTTCCGCGATCTCGGAGAAGGAAGGCGCGGTTTCGATCCTGACCAGCCGTGATGCGCGCGCCGGGTACATCCAGATCATTCGCGCAGGCGGCAGCGTGGGAGAAATCCGGCCCGGTTCCCGAGTGGACCCGGAGCCGGCCGCGCCCGCGCAGCCACGCGACGACATCATCACGTCGCTGGAGAGCAGCGGGCATGTGATCCTGCGGGACCTGCTGTTCCGTTCGGGCTCCACCGCCCTTGGTGAGGGGCGCATCGCTTCTCTGGATGCCATTGCCGCCTACCTGGCGGCCAACCCGTCGCGGCAGGTCCTCTTCGTCGGGCATACGGATGCGACCGGGTCCCTGGAAGCGAACAGGCGCGTGTCCCTGCGCCGGGCCGAGGCGGCGATGAGCTATCTGCGCGACCGCCACGGCACGCCACCTGCACAGATCGGTGCGGAGGGCGTGGGATACCTGGCCCCCGTCGCGTCAAATCTCACGCCCGAGGGGCGCGAGGCGAACCGCCGTGTCGAAGCGGTGCTGATCTCGACCGAATGACGGCGCGCCGGCCTACCAGGTCTGAGGACCTTTCTCGGCAAAGGCATGAACGAGAAAGTCGATGAAGGCGCGCACCTTGGGCTGGGTGAACCGGCCCGGGGGATAGACCGCATAGATACCCTGCGTTTCCACCGGCAGATCGGGAATCGCATCCTGGACCAACCCGGCCTCCATAGCCTCGTGGTAGAGGTAGGACGGAAGGTAGGCGATCCCAAGCCCTGCGATACAGGCGTTCAGCAGCGACTGGCCGTCATTGACCGTCAGCCATCCGGCGGTGCGCACCTGGCGTTTCTCGCCCGAGGGCGCGGTCAGCTTCCAGACGTTGCCGGAGGACTGGTTGGAATAATGCAGCAGCTTGTGTTCGTTCAGGTCGTCGATGCGCTGCGGGCGGCCGAACTTCTGGAAATACGAGGGCGAGGCGATCATGCGCTTGGTCGTGTCGGTCAGCTTGCGCGCGCGTAGCGTCGAATCCTCCAGCTCGCCGATCCGCACCGCCATGTCGAAGCCTTCCGAGATCAGCTCGACGTAGCGGTTGTTCAGCACCATGTTGACGGTGATGTCGGGAAACTCGGCCAGGAATTCGCCCAACACGGGGCTGAGATGATTGACCCCGAAATCCGTCGCCACCGAGATCCGCAGTAGCCCCGAAGGCGCAGACTGCATGGAGGTGACCAACGCATCCGCCTCTCCGGCGTCGTTCAACACCCTGCGCGCGCGGTCGTAATAGGCCAGGCCGATCTCGGTGGGCGAGACACGGCGCGTCGTGCGGTTCAACAGTCGCGCGCCAAGCCGCGCCTCCAGGCTGGACACATGTTTCGACACCGCAGACTTGGAGATCCCCATCTTCTTGGCCGCATCGGTGAAACCGCCCTGGTCCACGACAGTGGCAAAGGCCTCCATTTCGGTCAGACGGTCCATTCAGGTCTCCATTCCAAAGTCATTCGTTCTGCGATCTATGGCGTCGAACTGGGGCGCAACTTTGGCACGGAGGCGACAATTGAGGGGTAATCGGTTTCGCTGTCTGCGGCGCGGAAACACAAAAGCCTGACCGGAATCGCGTGAAAAGTGTAATCTGCGGACCTGAAGGCAACTTCGGCAGAACTGATTTTCAAGGAGGATCCCCCCATGTTTCGTTCAATACTCTGCGCCGCCGCCCTGGCCGTGGCCCCCTTGGCCGTCATCGCCGACGGCGTGCCCGCCCCAGAGGGCGCCAAGGTCTATTTCATCAACATCGCCGATGGCGATACCGTGCAAAGCCCTGTCACCGTCCAGTTCGGTCTGTCCGGCATGGGCGTGGCCCCGGCCGGTACCGACAAGGACAACACCGGGCATCATCATATCCTGATCGACCGCCCGCCCTTTGGCGAAGGGGTCGAGGACGCGGATTTCGCCAATTACGGCATCCCGGGAGACGACAACCACCGGCATTTCGGCGGCGGCCAGACCGAGGCCACTCTGGGGCTCGATCCGGGCACACATACGCTGCAACTGGTGCTGGGGGACATGAACCACATTCCGCATGACCCGCCGGTGGTGTCCGAACAGATCACCATCACGGTGGAGTAACCTTTTCCGCACAAACAGAGGGCGCGCCGCAACCGCGACGCGCCCTTTTTCGTGTGCCGATCTTCATGTCCCGTAAGCAGGCCCGTATCAGGCGGCCTTGCGGCTGTGGCGGCCCTCTTCGACCTCTTCCACGATCTTGGCCACAAAGGCATCCAGGTCGCCCGGGTTACGGCTGGTGACGATGCCACTGTCGGCAATCACAGGCTCATCCATGACCCGTGCGCCCGCGTTCTTGAGGTCGGTGCGGATCGACGGATAGGCCGTCATTTCGCGTCCCGCCACGATCTCCGCCTCGATCAACACCCAAGGTGCGTGGCAGACGGCGGCAATCACCTTGCCCTGTTCGGCAAAGGCCCGCACCAGCGCGATCACCGGCGCCTCGACGCGCAGCAGGTCCGGGTTGATCTGGCCACCCGGGATCACCAGCGCGTCATATTGCGTTGCGTCCGCATCCGCGACTCGCAGGTCGGCCCCCGCCGGGCGCCCCCAGTCGCTGCCTTCCCAGCCCGTCGCGGCTTCGCCGTCGAGCGTGGCGACATGGACCGTCGCGCCCTTGGCGCGCAGCTGGTCGCGGGGCACTTCGAGTTCGGACTGTTCAAAGCCATGCGTGGCGACGATGAGGATCCTTGCGTTGCCGATATCGGCCATGACAAACCTCCTTAATTTCGTTTCGGTTGCGGGGAAAACGCCCGCAACGCCAACGCGTTCCAAGAAGGTTCTATCTCTTCAGAGCACGGCGGCCAGCCGCGTGCCCTGGTCGATGGCACGCTTGGCATCCAGTTCCGCCGCCACGTCGGCGCCGCCGATCACGTGCGTCTCGATCCCCTTCGCCTCCAACACATCGGCCAGCGACCGTTCGCTGACCTGTCCGGCACAAAGCACGATAGTATCGCAGGCGATCACCTCGGGCCGCTCGCGCGTCTCGCCATAGCTGACGTGCAGGCCCGCATCGTCGATGCGCTCGTAGTTCACGCCGCTGCGCATCTCGACGCCCTTCATCTTCAGTGCCGCCCGGTGGATCCAGCCCGTTGTCTTGCCCAGGCGCTTGCCCGGGCGTTCCGCCTTGCGCTGCAGCAGCACGACCTCGCGTTCTGCGGCATCGGGCCGAGGTCCTTCGGGGGCAAGTCCCGACCGTGCCTCGGCCGGGTCCGTTACGCCCCATTCGCGCATCCAGTCAGGCAGGCTTTCGGTCGGACTGTCCCCGGTCACGAGGAATTCGGCCACGTCGAACCCGATCCCGCCTGCGCCGATGATCGCCACGCGCTTGCCGACCTCGGCGCCGTCGCGCAGCACGTCGACATAGCCCCTGACCGATGCATGCTCCTGCCCGGGGATCTGCGGATCGCGCGGCAGGACGCCGGTCGCCACGATCACCGCATCAAAGCCTTCCAGAGCCTCGACCGTCGCTTCGGTCCCGAGGCGCAATTCGACGCCTGCGGCCTCTGTCATGGCAGCGAACCAGTCCACGAGGCCGTGGAACTCCTCCTTGCCCGGGATCTTGCGGGCCATGTTCAGCTGTCCACCCAGGCTGTCCGACTTGTCGAAAAGCACCACCGTGTGGCCGCGCTCTGCCGCCGTGATCGCCGCCGACAGGCCGGCAGGACCGGCGCCCACGACCGCGATGCGTCGCGGCGCCTCTGTCGGTTCGACCACCAACTCCGTCTCGAAGGCCGCCTTCGGATTCACGAGGCAGCTGGAAACCTTGCCCTGGAATGTGTGGTCAAGGCAGGCCTGGTTGCAGGCGATGCAGGGCGCGATCAGGTGCGATTGGCCGCGCGCGGCCTTGGCCACGAAATCCGGGTCGGCAAGGAAGGGCCGTGCGAGGCTGACCATGTCGGCACAGCCCTCGGCCAGCACCTGTTCCGCCACGTCCGGCGTGTTGATCCGGTTCGACGTGATCAGCGGTACACCGACCTTGCCCATGAGTTTCTGCGTCACCCAGGCAAAGGCCCGGCGCGGCACGCTGGTGGCGATGGTGGGGACCCGCGCCTCGTGCCAGCCGATGCCGGTGTTGATGATATTGGCCCCTGCCGCCTCGACCGCCTGCGCAAGCTGCACGACCTCGTCATGGGTGGAGCCGTTCGGGATCAGGTCGATCATCGACAGGCGGAAGATGACGATGAAATCCTCGCCCACCGCCGCACGCACCCGGCGCACGACCTCGACCGGCAGGCGCATCCGGTTCTCATAGCTGCCGCCCCAGTCGTCGGTGCGCTTGTTGGTATGGGTGACAAGGAACTGGTTGAGAAAATAGCCCTCGGACCCCATGATCTCGACCCCGTCATACCCTGCCTCGCGGGCCCGGGCGGCAGAGGTTGCGATGTCGGCGATCTGTTTCTCGATGCCGGCCTCGTCCAGTTCTGTGGGCGGGAAAGGAGAGATCGGCGATTTCACAGGCGAGGGCGCGACGCAATCGGGACCATAGGCATAGCGGCCCGCGTGGAGAATCTGCATGGCGATCTTGCCATCCGCCGCGTGCACGCGGTCGGTGATCATGCGGTGATTGGCGATGTCCTCCGGGGTGAAGAGCCCCGCAGCCCCCGGAAAGACCCCGCCTTCGCGGTTGGGCGCCATGCCCCCCGTCACCATCAGGCCGACCCCGCCCCGCGCCCGGGTGGCATAGAATTCCGCGACCCGGTTCCAATCACCCCGCTCTTCGAGGTTGGTGTGCATCGATCCCATCAGCACGCGGTTCTTGAGCGTGGTGAAACCAAGATCGAGCGCGCGCAGCAGGTGCGGATAGTCTGTCATCATGTCCTCCCGGGGTCCTCGCGGACACCTCACATGATGCACCTGACACTGTCACGATCAACGTCACGTCATGGCCCTGCACGCCTGCCTCAGCGTTCCGCTTGAAATGCCCTGCCGCCGGGGGCAGTTTGATCAGGAACCAGTTTGGAGGGCGCATGACACCCGTCACCGCCAAAGGCGACAAGACCGCGCAACTGCCGCAGCTTCAGGACGCGCGAAACCCCGGCATGCTGCTGGACATGGACTGGGTGCGTGCCGCGCGTGCCAACCGCTCGGCGATCGAACGGCGCGCGGCCACCCTGCCCGGGCGACGGTCGGTCAAGAAGGAATTCCAGGCGGCCTGGCTGGCCCGCGCGATTTCCTGCATCGACCTGACGACGCTGGCCGGCGATGACACGCCGGGGCGCGTCGCCAGGCTGTGTGCCAAGGCACGGCATCCGGTGCGCGCCGATCTGCTGGAGGCGCTGGGGCTGGACGGGCTGACCGTCGGCGCCGTCTGTGTCTACCACGACATGATCGGCCCAGCGCTGTCGGCCCTGCAGGGCTCCGGCATTCCGGTGGCTGCCGTGTCGACCGGCTTTCCCGCCGGCCTGTCGCCCTTTCGCCTGCGCGTGGCCGAGATCGAGGAAAGCGTGCAGGCCGGCGCGCAGGAGATCGACATCGTCATCTCGCGCCGCAAGGTCCTGACTGGCGACTGGCAGGGGCTCTATGACGAGATGCGCACCTTCCGGGCGGCCTGTGGCGAGGCGCATGTCAAGGCGATCCTCGCCACCGGGGAACTTGGCACGCTGCAGAATGTCGCCCGCGCCAGCCTTGTTTGCATGATGGCGGGGGCGGATTTCATCAAGACCTCGACCGGCAAGGAAAGTGTCAATGCCACCCTGCCCGTCAGCCTGGTGATGATGCGGGCGATCCGCGCCTATCACGAGGCCACCGGCTATCGCGTCGGCTACAAGCCCGCGGGCGGGATTTCCAAGGCCAAGGACGCTGTCACCTACCTGTCCCTGGTCAAGGAGGAACTGGGCGACCGCTGGCTCCGGCCCGACCTCTTCCGCTTTGGCGCCTCGTCGCTCTTGGGCGACATCGAACGGCAGTTGGAACACCATGTCACCGGGGCCTATTCGGCCTCGTGGCGGCACGCAGCGGGGTGAGACCCGGTCCGCTCAGCGGCAGGCCGCCCGGCGGACGATCTGAGGGCCGAGCGGGCGGAGCCCCGAAACGACAGGAAACAAGACCGATGGCGGCAATGACACGTCTGACACCAAAGAGCGCCTCCGTATGCAGATGACTCCGCAATGGTCGCTGATGATGGTCGCCGTCTTCCTTGTGATGGGGGTCAGCAACTGGCGGCGGCGGCGCCTGAAACGCGCCGCGCGCGACCTGCCGACGCGGCTGTTCCGGCAATTGGGGCCGGAGCCGGAATACGATTTGCCCGACAGCCCGCCCGAAGGACTGGAAGATTTTGCCGCCCTGCAAAAGCGCAGCCTGCGCGTGCAACACTGGGTCTGGGGCCTCGCACTGCTTTGGCTGGTCTACGTTTTCTACCTGGCAATGGGAGCCACGCAATGAACGCCATCCTGACGGTGCTTGCCGCGCTCGGACTTGCAACACCCGTTCTGGGCCAGAGCTATGCCTGTGCGCCCTCCGGCGCGGCGTCGGACGCGGCCCCGATTGCCGCGATCACGGTCAGCCAGCGCATGATAACCATCGACCAGGGTGGATTGAAGACCACGGCGCGAATGGCGCAAGGCACGTTGGAACGCCGGGTATTCCTGGCCGAAGACGCGGCGCTGATCGTCTACGGCGACGCGGTTCTGAAAGCCGGGCAACCGCCCGCCTTCGGGGATCGCGTCACGCTCCAGCACCTGCGTTTCGACGCGACGGCCCCGACCCTGACGCAAACCGCCTGCGAGAGGCTGAAATGACCATCAAAGAGATCTTCGAAAGCATGGATTACGGCCCCGCCCCCGAAAGCGCCGGGGATGCGCTGGCCTGGATCGTCGATCAGGGGTCCCGGTTCGGGCACTTCATCGACGGCGCCTTTACCGAACCCGGCGAAGGCTTTGACAGCCGCAACCCGGCCACCGGCGAAGTGCTGGCGACGCTGACGCAGGCGACGCCGGAAGACGTGGACACTGCCGTTGCCGCCGCGCGCGCGGCCCAGCCGGCCTGGGAGGCGCTGGGGGGGCCGGGGCGCGCGCGCTATCTCTATGCGCTGGCGCGGCTATTGCAGAAACACGCACGGCTGTTCGCGGTGCTGGAAACGCTGGACAACGGCAAGCCGATCCGCGAGAGCCGCGACATCGACATTCCGCTGGCACAACGGCATTTCTATTATCACGCGGGCATGGCGCAGCTGATGGACAGCGAGTTGCCGGATCGGCAGGCGCTGGGAGTTTGCGGACAGATCGTGCCGTGGAACTTTCCGCTGCTCATGCTGTCGTGGAAGATCGCCCCGGCGCTCGCCACCGGCAACACGGTGGTGCTGAAACCTGCCGAATGGACCTCTCTGACCGCGCTGCTGTTTGCCGACATCTGCCAGCAGGCCGGGCTGCCCAAGGGCGTGGTCAACATCGTTACCGGCGACGGCGCGGTGGGCGAGATGATCACCGGCGCTGACGTGGACAAGATCGCCTTTACCGGATCGACCGAGGTGGGGCGCAAGATCCGCAAGGCAACGGCGGGGCGCGGTATCGGCCTGACGCTGGAGCTGGGGGGCAAATCGCCCTATGTCGTATTCGAGGACGCGGACCTCGACAGCGCGATCGAGGGATTGGTGGATGCGATCTGGTTCAACCAGGGACAGGTTTGCTGCGCCGGGTCGCGCCTTCTGGTGCAGGAGGGTATCGCCGAGCCCTTTTATGACCGGTTGCGCGCCCGGATGGACAAGCTGCGCATCGGCAACCCACTGGACAAATGCATCGACGTGGGCGCCATCGTGGATCCCGAACAACTGCGCCGGATCGAAGGCATGGTCTCCGGTGCCGAGGGCACGGTCTATCGCGCCAACTGCCCCATGCCAGAGGGATGTTACTACCCGCCCACTCTGATCTCCGGCCTGTCGCCCGCATCGCCCCTGATGCAGGAGGAGATCTTTGGCCCGGTGCTGGTCTCTTCGACTTTCCGCACGCCCGCCGAGGCGGTGCAGCTGGCCAACAACACGCGGTACGGGCTGGCCGCCAGCGTCTGGTCCGAGAACATCAACACCGCCCTGGACGTGGCGCCGCAACTGGCGGCCGGGGTCGTCTGGGTCAACGGGACCAATATGTTCGACGCCGCCGCAGGGTTCGGTGGGGTCCGCGAAAGCGGCTTTGGCCGTGAAGGCGGCTGGGAGGGTCTGCGCGCCTACACCCGCGCCCGGGGCGAATCCGCGAGCCTGTCTCCGGTCGAGGCCTTCGCCGGCGACAGCGCAGAGCCACAGCCGGTGGACCGCACCGCCAAGCTGTATGTCGGCGGCAAGCAGGCCCGGCCCGACGGAGGCTACGCGCGCAGCATATACGACCGTGCGGGCAAGCTGATCGGCCAGGCCCCCATCGCCAACCGCAAGGACATCCGCAACGCGGTCGAGGCCGCACGCGGCGCAGGCGGCTGGGGCAAGGCCACGGCGCACAACCGCGCGCAGGTCTTGTATTACATCGGCGAGAACCTTTCGGCGCGCTCCGGGGACTTCGCGGCCCTGATCGACCGGCTCACCGGCGGCAACGGCGGCGCGGCTGAGGTCGAGGCCAGCGTGAACCGGCTGTTCAGTGCCGCCGCCTGGGCGGACAAGTTCGATGGCGGCGTTCGCAGCGTGCCCATGCGCGGCGTGGCGCTGGCAATGAACGAACCCTGCGGCGTGATCGGCGCGCTCTGCGCGGACGAGGCACCGCTGCTGGGGCTGGTCTCGGTCATGGCCCCGGCCATCGCTATGGGAAACCGGGTGGTGCTGGTCGCCTCCGAACCCTTCCCGCTTGCGGCGCTGGACTTCTACCAGGTGCTGGAAACCTCGGACGTGCCGGGCGGGGTGGTGAACATCCTGACCGGCTCCCACGCGGAATTGGCCCCCACCCTGGCCGAGCACATGGACGTTGAGGCGGTCTGGTCCTTTTCCTCGACCGATCTGAGCGGCACGATAGAGGCGGCCTCGGCCGGCAACCTGAAACGAACCTGGGTCAATGACGGGCGCGCGCGTGACTGGCTGGATGGCGACGACGCACGCGAATTCCTGGAACAGGCAACCGAGGTCAAGACCGTCTGGGTGCCCTACGGAGCCTGAGAGGCGCGGCGGGGCGCCGGAAGGCACGTCAGGCTCACCTTGGATGTCCTTTCGCCTTTGTCTGCATGGCTCCCTGGATGTGCCCGCAGCCCATTGGGCGCGACGTAAAAAGCTGAAGGCTCGGGCAGATAAGGCGCCCGTCCCCGGTCCTTCTGCCGCGCGACATTGAGAATTTACATTTCCGATGCTATCTTGGAGACATGCCCATGCGCCCGGGCTTGGAGGGCGCGTAGCGACACAGGAGGACATTGTCCTGTCTTCGACGACACTTGCGGCGCATGCCGCTGATCAGGGCCGGGGCATTTCGGCCATGACGCAGAGCGAACCAACCGCCGAGAGCCTTCTCGCGGCAGTGCTCGAAACACTCTCCGACAACAAGGCAGAGGATATCGTGCAGATCGACCTGCACGGCAAATCCTCGGTGTGCGATTACATGGTCATCGCCACGGGCCGCTCGTCGCGCCAGGTCGCGGCACTGTCGGAAAAGTTGGCGGATGAACTCAAGCAGCGCTTCGGTGTTCTCTCCACGATGGAGGGCAAGGATACCGGGGACTGGGTGCTCATCGATGCGGGGGACGTGGTTGTCCATCTCTTCCGCCCCGAGGTGCGCGAGTTCTACCAGCTGGAAAAGATGTGGGCTCCGGTGGCGGGCAACCAGGCCTGAGCGGTGCGCGTGCATCTTTGCGTGGTTGGCCGGCTCCGCAAGGGGCCGGAAAAGCCGCTTGTCGATGATTACCTGACGCGTTTCGACCGGACGGGCCGGGCGCTGGGGCTTGGCCCGGCGCAGGTGATCGAGGTCGAGGATCGCAAGGGCGGCGGCATGGCGGGCGAGGCCGCACTGCTGCGACGCGCGATCCCGTCAGGCGCGCGCGTCTGCGCCTTGGACGAGCGCGGGCACACTTGGACCTCGCCCGAGTTTTCCGAAAAACTTGCGGATTGGCGCGATGGTGGTGCGCAGGATCTGGCCTTTGTCATCGGCGGCGCCGATGGGATCGACCCCGGCCTGCGGGCCGAGGCACAGGACCTGATGTCTTTCGGACGGATGGTCTGGCCGCATATGCTGGTGCGCGTCATGCTGGCCGAACAGCTATACCGCGCCGCCTCGATCCAGGCAGGCGCGCCCTATCACCGGGTGTGACGCTCAGGCGTAGGCGATCCAGAGCAGGATCAGCCCCAGGATCACCCGGTAGACGACATAAGGCGTAAAGCTGACAGAACGCAGAAGGCGCATCATCAGCCAGAGCGCACCCAGCGCCGACACGAACGCCAGAGCCGCCGCAATCGCGCCATCTCGCGCGGCCTGAACATCGGCAGTTGCGATGACCTCGGCCCCCAGCAGCGCGGCAGAGGCCATGATGGTCGGGATCGACATCAACATGGCCAGTTTCGCGCCATCGTGCCGGTTGTAACCCAGTTGGCGCGCCGCCGTGATGGTGATGCCGGACCGCGAGGTGCCGGGGATCAGGGCGACGGCCTGCCACAGCCCCATTATGATCGCATCCCGCAGGTTCCAATCGCTGTCCGACTTGTCCTGCGCGCCTTTCATGTCCGCCCAGTAGAGAACGAGACCGAAGACAAGCATGGTCCAGCCAATTACCGCCGTCGAACGCAGCATGTCGTCCAGCCCCGACAGCTTGAGCGCCAATCCGAACAGAATGACCGGGATCGTGGCCACTAGCAGCAGAAAGGCCAGGCGCGCGCCCGGCGTGTCCATGCGCCCGGTCATGAGCCGCAGCGTGCCGGTGGCCGCGCCTCCCACATCGGTCCGGAAGTAAAGGATCACCGCAAGCAAGGTGCCGACATGAACGGCCACGTCGATCACCTGCCCCTGGTCCTGCAGGCCCGTCAGGTTCGGCAAGAGAATCAGGTGGCCCGAGGAGGAGACCGGAAGGAATTCGGTAACTCCCTGTATCAGGGCAAGAATCAGCAGTTGCGTGAAAGCCATTGTCGCGGTCCAATCAAAGCTATGGGCCTTGGTATAACTCCTTGTTTCAGAGCCGAAAGTGACAATTTGGGTCCGAATTGGACCTAAATTTGAATGCGGCACGTCGATTTTGACCGCGGAAATCGGGAATAATCTGGATATAGGTAAGCACTGCTGACTTTCATTCTGAGACAAGCTTCTGTAAGGAGACGCGGACGTTCTAGAGATTACCTGCAAAGGGTGGATGAATGGCGAAGCAGCCGATGCTGAAATTTGTGTCCGTGGGGCGGGAGATGCCGGTCAAGCGGGAGGCCGCGGAGCGCCGGACGGATTTCGACGAGATCTATGCCGAATACGCCGACGCGAAGGCCGAGGAACAGGCCGCGCGCTGCAGCCAGTGCGGCGTGCCCTATTGCCAGAGCCACTGCCCGCTGCACAACAACATCCCCGACTGGCTGCGCCTGACCGCCACGGGCCGCCTGCAGGAGGCCTATGAGGTCAGCCAAGCCACCAATACCTTCCCCGAGATCTGCGGCCGCATCTGCCCGCAGGACCGCCTGTGCGAAGGCAACTGCGTGATCGAACAGTCGGGCCATGGCACCGTGACCATCGGCTCGGTCGAGAAATACATCACCGATACCGCCTGGGAAGAGGGCTGGGTCAAGCCCGTGACCCCGGCGCAGGAACGCACCGAAAGCGTCGGCATCATCGGCGCCGGCCCCGGCGGGCTGGCCGCGGCCGACATGCTGCGCCGCGCCGGCGTGCAGGTCACGGTCTATGACCGCTACGACCGATCGGGCGGTCTGCTGACCTATGGCATCCCCGGCTTCAAGCTGGAGAAGGACATCGTGATGCGCCGCAACAAGCAGCTCGAAGAGGGCGGCGTGCGTTTCGTGATGAACTGCAACGTGGGCGAGGACATTTCCTTCGAGGAGATCCGCGCACAACATGATGCGGTGATCATCGCCACCGGCGTCTACAAGTCGCGTGACCTGGGCGGCCCGGGCGCGGGTGCGCAGGGCATCGTCAAGGCCATCGACTACCTGACCGCATCGAACCGCGCGTCGAACTTTGGCGACAGCGTGCCGGAATTCGAAAGCGGCGAGCTGAACGCCAAGGGCAAGAAGGTCGTCGTGATCGGCGGCGGCGATACGGCGATGGACTGTGTTCGCACCGCTGTTCGCCAGGGCGCGACCAGCGTCAAATGCCTGTACCGCCGCGACCGCGCCAACATGCCGGGCAGCCAGCGCGAGACGCAGAACGCCGAGGAAGAAGGCGTTGTCTTTGAATGGCTTACCGCGCCCAAGGGCTTCAAGGGTGAGCCGGTCAATGCCGTGGTGGTCGAGAAGATGCGCCTGGGCGCGCCGGATGCCACCGGGCGTCAGCGCCCCGAGGTGATCGAGGGATCGGACTACGACGAGCCCGCAGACCTGGTGATCAAGGCCCTGGGCTTCGAGCCCGAGGAACTGCCGACGCTCTGGGGCTGCCCCGAGCTGGAAGTGACCCGTTGGGGCACCATCAAGGCAGAGTTCACCAGCGGCCGCACCGCCCTGCCCGGCGTCTATGCCATCGGCGACATCGTGCGCGGCGCAAGCCTTGTCGTCTGGGCCATCCGCGACGGGCGCGACTGTGTCGAAGCGGTCCTGGAGGACCTGAACAGCAAGGGAGCCGTCGCCGCAGAGTGACCTGGTCGGTTTGTACGTTTTGTACAAAACGTACAGCGTTTCCAGCATTTTGTACAAACCGGCAAGGGTTGGTTAACCAAGGCGCAGGCGGCGCCGGAATGAGTCAGAAAGGCTGTCTCATGTGGCTCGAAAGATTGACAAAGGGTGAAGGCTCCACCGCGCTTTGCGCTGGTCTGGCGACGCTTGCGTTGCTGGGCGGCGCCAGCACGGCCCAGGCCCAGGGCGGGCTTTTCACCCCGCCCGCGGGCTGCGAGACCTACCTGACGGTGCAATCCCGCAGCTGCGTCGTGACCAACCACTATGTCTGCCCGCAGATCGACCCGGATCACCGGTTCCGCACCGATTTCGGCGAGGCCGGCCCCTATTTCACCAGCCGCATCGACGATGACGGCCAGTGGATCGAAAGCGGCCCGCCCGAGGATCCGACCCGCACCCGGACGGTACGCCCGATCCCCGATCCCGGCAGCATTTCCGAGCTGGTCCAGAACGGCATCGACAGTTTCGATTTCACCCAGCGGTCGACGATCGACGGGCCGACCCGCGTCACCGGCTTTGACCGGATCATCGGCGAGATCGAGATCGACGGCGAAAAGCTGTACCGGACAGAGTTCGAGATGACCCGTCGCGATGCCTCGGGGCGGGTGATCGAACACGTCCGGGGGCGCGAATACGTTTCCGACAAGCACAAGCGCTTTTTCGCGGGGTTTGCCGTGGATGTCACCGAGGACGAGCGCCAGACCAACGCGCGCGACCGCAGCCCGGTGGATTTCATCTATCCCGGGGAACAGGGGTTCCGCGGGATCTATCCGCGCCACGACTGCGACCTGATGAGCGGGTTGCCGACACAGGAGGACATGGCATGACCGGCGTGACACGCGGAGGGTGCCTGTGCGGCGCGGTGCGGTACAGCCTGTCGAAAGCGCCGGAGGCCTATGGCGCCTGCCATTGCGGCATGTGCCGCAAATGGACCGGCGGCATCGAACTGGGCATCGAGGTCGCGCCGGGCGGGATCACCTGGGAAGGTGAGGACAATATCGCCACCTACAAGAGTTCCGACTGGGCAGAGCGCGGCTGGTGCCGCAACTGCGGGTCGAACCTGTTCTGGCGGCTGACCGCACCGGGACCGATGCACGGGCTTCTGGCGCTTTGCGCCGGGTCCCTGGACACGTTGGAGGGCCTGGATCTGCAATCCGAGGTCTACATCGATCACAAACCTGCCGGGCACGCCTTTGCCGGCGACCGCAAGCGCATGACAGAGGCCGATGTTCTGGCCGCAGTGGGCGTCACGCCGCCCGAAGGCGGATAACGGCCACAACCGACACCGAGAATGAGGGGCCCGCCCCTCACGCTCCCCGAAGAAATTTTCGCCCAAGGAAACCGGCAACGGTTGCGCGGGCCGAACAGGATAGACGAGGGACCGCCACGGCGGCCCGTGAGACGGAGGGCTTAAGCCATGACCAAATACGATGCCGACTGGGTGCATGCCGAGGAAGCCAAGCGCAAGTGGATGAGCGAAAACGGCCTGTACCACGAAAGCGATGAGCACAGCTCTTGCGGCGTGGGCCTTGTCGTGAACCTCGACGGGAAACCGTCGCGGCGGGTTGTCGAGGCGGGGATCACCGCCCTGAAAGCGATCTGGCACCGGGGCGCGGTGGACGCGGACGGCAAGACCGGCGACGGCGCCGGCATCCACGTCCAGATCCCGGTTCCCTTCTTCTACGACCAGGTTCTGCGCACCGGCCACACGCCCCGCAAGAACGAGATGATGGCCGTGGGCCAGGTCTTTCTGCCGCGCACCGACTTTGGCGCGCAGGAAGCCTGCCGGACGATCGTGGAAACCGAGGTCCTGCGCATGGGCCATTACATCTACGGCTGGCGCCACGTCCCGGTGAACGTCGAGTGCCTGGGTGAAAAGGCCAACGCGACCCGCCCGGAGATCGAGCAGATCATCATCTCGAACGCCAAGGGCGTGGACGAGGAAACCTTCGAGCGCGAGCTTTACGTCATCCGGCGCCGGATCGAGAAGGCGGCGGCTGCGGCGGGGATCACCCAGCTGTACATCGCCTCGCTGTCCTGCCGGTCGATCATCTACAAGGGCATGATGCTGGCCGAGCAGGTGTCGGAATTCTATCCCGACCTGCAGGACGAGCGGTTCGAATCCGCTTTCGCGATCTATCACCAGCGCTATTCGACCAACACCTTTCCGCAGTGGTGGCTGGCGCAGCCGTTCCGGATGCTGGCCCACAACGGCGAGATCAACACGCTCAAGGGCAACGTCAACTGGATGAAGAGCCACGAGATCCGCATGGCCTCGGGCGCCTTCGGGGACATGGCCGAGGACATCAAGCCGATCGTGCCCAACGGGTCGTCGGACTCGGCGGCGCTGGACGCGGTCTTCGAGGTGCTGGTGCGCGCCGGGCGCAACGCGCCGATGGCCAAGACCATGCTGGTGCCGGAAAGCTGGTCCAAGCAGGCGGTGGAACTGCCGCAGGCCTGGCGCGACATGTATTCCTACTGCAACTCGGTGATGGAGCCCTGGGACGGCCCCGCGGCGCTGGCGATGACCGATGGCCGCTGGGTCTGTGGCGGTCTGGACCGCAACGGTCTGCGCCCGATGCGCTACGTCGTGACCGGCGACGGCATGCTGATCGCCGGGTCCGAGATCGGCATGGTGCCGACGGACGAGGCGACGGCGCGCGAGAAGGGGGCGCTTGGCCCGGGCCAGATGATCGCCGTCGACATGAAGGACGGCAAGCTCTACCACGACGTCGAGATCAAGGACCGGCTGGCCGCCGCGCAGCCCTTTGGCGAGTGGGTCGGCAAGATCACCGAGCTGGACGAGCCGCTGGCCGCCGTCAGCGAAAAGCCCCTGTTCGAGGGCGCGGAGCTGCGCCGCCGCCAGATCGCGGCGGGCTATACCGTCGAAGAGCTGGAACAGATCCTCGCGCCGATGGCCGAGGACGCCAAGGAAACGCTGGCCTCGATGGGCGATGACACGCCCTCTGCGGTCCTGTCCAAGAAGTACCGGCCGCTGAGCCACTACTTCCGGCAGAACTTCAGCCAGGTGACGAACCCGCCGATCGACAGCTTGCGCGAATTCCGGGTCATGAGCCTCAAGACCCGCTTCGGCAACCTCAAGAACGTGCTGGACGAGGACAGCAGCCAGACCGAGATCCTGGTTCTGGACAGCCCCTTTGTCGGCAACGCGCAGTTCAACGAACTGAAGAACCACTTCAACGCGCCCTGCACAGAGATCGACTGTACCTTTGGCGCCGGTGAAGGCGCCCTGCGCGAAGGCCTGGCGCGTATCCGGGCCGAGGCCGAGGATGCTGTGCGCTCGGGATCGGGCCACCTGATCCTGACCGACGAGCACAGCGGCCCGGGCCGGGTCGCGATGCCGATGATCCTGGCCACCAGCGCGGTGCACAGCCACCTGACGCGCAAGGGGCTGCGGACCTTCTGCTCGCTCAACGTGCGGTCGGCGGAATGCATCGACCCGCATTACTTCGCCGTGCTGATCGGCGCGGGCGCGACCATCGTGAACGCCTACCTGGCCGAGGACAGCCTGGCGGACCGCATCAATCGCGGCCTTCTGGACATGACCCTGACCGAAGCGGTGGCGCGCTACCGCGAGGCGATCGACCAGGGCCTGCTGAAGATCATGTCCAAGATGGGCATCTCGGTGATCTCCTCCTATCGCGGCGGCCTGAACTTCGAGGCCGTGGGGCTGAGCCGTGCCATGTGCGCGGAATATTTCCCCGGCATGATCTCGCGCATCTCGGGCATCGGGGTCAGCGGCATCCAGCACAAGGCGGAACAGATCCATGCGCTGGCCTTCGAGCGTGGCCAGGACGTGCTGCCCATCGGCGGTTTCTACAAGGCACGCAAATCGGGTGAGACGCACGCCTGGGGCGCGCAGACCATGCACCTGATGCAGGCCGCCTGCGACCGCGCCTCTTACGAGATGTGGAAGCAGTATTCGAACGCGATGCAGTCGAATCCGCCGATCCACCTGCGCGACCTCCTGGCAATCAAGCCGCTGGGCAAGGCGCTACCGATCGAAGAGGTCGAGAGCATCACCTCGATCCGCAAGCGGTTCGTGACGCCGGGCATGAGCTTGGGCGCGCTGAGCCCCGAGGCGCACAAGACGCTGAACGTGGCCATGAACCGCATCGGCGCCAAGTCGGACAGCGGCGAGGGCGGCGAGGATCCGGCGCATTTCGTGCCGGAGCCCAATGGCGACAACCCCAGCGCCAAGATCAAGCAGGTGGCGTCGGGCCGGTTCGGCGTCACCGCCGAGTACCTCAACCACTGCGAGGAACTGGAGATCAAGGTGGCCCAGGGCGCCAAGCCCGGTGAAGGCGGCCAGTTGCCCGGCATGAAGGTCACCGACCTGATCGCGCGGCTGCGGCATTCGACCAAGGGCGTGACGCTGATCTCTCCGCCGCCGCACCACGACATCTACTCGATCGAGGACCTGGCGCAGCTGATCTACGACCTCAAGCAGATCAACCCGCGCTGCAAAGTGACGGTCAAGCTGGTGGCCTCGTCCGGTGTCGGCACCATCGCCGCGGGCGTTGCCAAGGCCGAGGCCGACGTGATCCTGATCTCGGGCCACAACGGCGGCACGGGCGCCAGCCCTGCCACCTCGATCAAATACGCCGGCCTGCCCTGGGAAATGGGCCTGACCGAGGCGCACCAGGTGCTGGCGATGAACAACCTGCGCGAGCGGATCACGCTGCGCACGGACGGCGGTCTGCGGACCGGCCGGGACATCGTCATGGCCGCGATGCTGGGCGCCGAGGAATACGGCATCGGCACCGCCGCGCTGATCGCGATGGGCTGTATCATGGTGCGCCAGTGCCAGTCGAACACCTGCCCGGTGGGTGTCTGCACGCAGGATGAATCCCTGCGGGCCAAGTTCACCGGCAATGCCGACAAGGTGGTGAACCTGATCACCTTCTACGCGCAGGAAGTGCGGGAAATCCTGGCCGAGATCGGCGCGCGTTCGCTGGACGAGGTGATCGGCCGTGCCGACCTGCTGAGCCAGGTCAGCCGTGGGTCGGACCACCTGGACGACCTGGACCTGAACCCGCTGCTGATCCGCGTCGACGGGTCGGATGACATCGTCTATGACCGCAACAAGCCCCGCAACGAGGTGCGCGACACGCTGGACGCGGAAATCGTGCGCGATGCGCAGCGGTTCCTGGAAGACGGCGAGAAGATGCAGCTGTCCTACGCGGTGATGAACACGCATCGCACCGTGGGCACCCGCGTCAGCAGCCACATCGTGCAGAAATTCGGGATGCGCAACGCGCTGCAGCCGAACCACTTGCACGTCAAGCTGACCGGCAGCGCCGGCCAGTCGCTGGGCGCCTTCGCGGCGCCGGGCCTCAAGATCGAGGTCTCGGGCGATGCCAACGACTATGTCGGCAAGGGCCTGTCGGGCGGTCTGATCGTCGTGCGCCCGCCGTTGGTCTCGCCGCTGACCGCGGCCGAGAACACGATCATCGGCAACACGGTCCTGTATGGCGCCACCGACGGGCATCTCTTTGCGGCGGGCCGCGCGGGCGAACGCTTTGCGGTGCGCAACTCGGGCGCCAAGGTGGTGATCGAGGGCTGCGGGTCGAACGGCTGTGAATACATGACCGGCGGCGTCGCGGTGATCCTGGGCAGCATCGGGGCCAACTTCGGCGCCGGGATGACCGGGGGCATGGCCTATATCTATGACCCCGAGGGCACCGCACGGCAGATGATGAACATGGAGAGCCTCGTCACCTGCCCGGTCAGCGTGACTGCCTGGGAGGACCAGCTGAAAGGTCTGATCCAGCGCCACGTCGAGGAAACGGCCAGCCGCAAAGGCAAGGACATCCTGCAGAACTGGGACCTGGAGAAGGACAACTTCGTGCAGGTCTGCCCGAAAGAGATGTTGGACAAGATCTCTCATCCGCTGGGGATCGAGGGCGATCTGGCGGTGCCGGCGGAATAAGCCGCCACGGAACAGTCACGAAGGGGGCCCGGTCACGGCGACCGGGCCCTTTTCTTTTGGGCTATTGCGGATCGGGGGGCTGTCCCGCTTTCGGGCGATTGGCGCCGCCGCGCCGCTGGGGTAGAGAACGGACATGGCGACCAAGGCGAAGAAACCGGCGCGCAAGCGCAAGACGAAGGGCAAGGTGGTGCAGCGGCCCCGGCGGCTGGCCTTCCTGCGGCGCTGGCTGCTGCGGGTGGCGCTTGGCGCGGCGGGGATCGCGGTGTTGGCGGTGCTGCTGTTCCGGGTGGTGAACCCGCCGGTCACCCATACCATCTGGTCCGAGTCGCGGCGGCTGGGCGGGGTCGAACGCGCCTGGGTGGACGTTCAGGACATCGCGCCGGTCATGCTGCGCTCCGCCGTGGCGGCCGAGGACGCGAATTTCTGCACCCACTGGGGCTTTGACATGGGCGCGATCCGCGCGGCGATCGAGGAAGGTGCCCGGCGCGGCGGCAGCACCATCAGTCAGCAGGTGGTCAAGAACGTCTACCTCTGGCAGGCGCGCAGCTACACGCGCAAGGCGCTTGAGGCGCTGATGACGCCGCTGGTCGAGGCGTTCTGGCCCAAGCGCCGCATCCTTGAGGTCTACCTGAACGTGGCCGAGTTCGACGAGGGTGTCTTTGGCGTCGACGCGGCGGCGCGGCATTATTTCGGCGTGGCGCCAAGGGACCTGAGCGCACGACAGGCGGCGCTGCTGGCCACGGTCCTGCCCAATCCCAAGGGGCGCGAGGCGGACCGGCCCAGCGCCGCGATGAACCGCCGGGCGCGGACGATCATGGACGGCGCCGCGCTGATCGCGCAGGACGGGCGATCCGCCTGTTTCGAACGCTAGCGGTCAACCGGCGGCTTGCCGCTGCCCGTCTCATGGCCGGTGAAGGCCCGGGCAAAGGCGACATGGGTGCCGGAGCAGCGGACAGCGGCGCAGGACCGCGTCAGGTCGGCACATCGGGTAGAAACCCGTCGCCACAGCCCGCGCCCCGGTGCGCAATCACCCGGGCGTCGGGTTCACGCCTCCTTGCCTACCAGTCGAGGCCTACCAGTCCAGCTTTATCCCGTGTTCGACCTGCAGGGTCTGTGCCGCAGGGGCCGAGAGCCGAGTCACCACCGAGCCGAAGCCATTGGCAATGGGTCGCTCGCGCTTGACGTTGAAGGCAAAGCGGCTGGTCTCGTCGATCTTTTCGACATCCACCTCCAGCCCCCAGGTCATGCCGCTGGCGACGTCCCGGCGCTCCCATGCCAGAGCGAGGCCAAGACCACAGTCCGCCTCGTCCTCGTAAGAGGACAGCGTACAGGCGAGGCGCGGGGTGAAGGCGGTGCGCATCTGCTGGGCCAGGGCCTCGGACCCGTCGGGCGTGGCGAGGCTTTCGAACCGGATTTCCGCCGTGGCGCGGGCGCCCCGGAAGTCATCCAGCTGGATCGCGCCGGTATGGCTCAGGCCCATCTGGCGCGCCGTCACATCCGCGTCCCCGGCCCGTGCATAGGCAAGGTCGAGACCGACGCGCGGTTTCATCACGAAGCCGTCGAAGTCACGCTGCCCCGAGATGCCGAGGCCCGCGAAGCCGGCCAGGTAGGTGTAGTCGCCGGTCGCGTTGATCGGCGCGGTGGTCGCGTCAAAGTTGATGTCGAAGCTGTGCCGCCCGGCGGCCCCGGCCATGTAGTAATCCAGGAAGAGGCCCTGTCCAAAGCCGCGGGCACCGTAGACACCGCCGTTGACACCGAAGCCGTCGATCAAGCCATCCCCCAGCCCTCGGACATCCGTCCGGCTGTAGTAGCCGCCCATGAAGTAGCCCGCGATGGAGGTGTCGCTGGTAAAGCGTTCCCGCTGCCAGGCGAATTGCAGCAGCGCCTGCAGGCCCGTGTCCTCGGTCTTGTTCAGCGTGAAGGTCCCGTCCAGGATCTCGCGGCTGCCGGAAACACAGTTGTAGCGATCGCTGCCGAAGGTGCCCCGCGCGTTGCCGGTGGCATCCTGGATCTGGATGCTGCCGTCCACGTCAAAGGCCTGAAGCGTGCCGCAGGGCAGGTCGCGGCCCGCCTGCAGCCGGTCCAGCGCGCCCTTTGCCATCCGGCTGAAGGCCCGCGACTGGGTGTCGATGGTCTCTGACAGGTCATCCTCGAGGATTTCCGTCAGCGGCTCGCGGATCTGGTCGACAAGGTCGTCGGTGATGGTCACGGCGGCCAGCGACAGCGGCGCACCGTCATAGCGCGTATCCGCCGAACTGACGGCGACCGTGGGCTGGCAGCTGTGCGGACCCTCGACCTTTTCATCGTTGATGGCGCGGATCGTCAGCGCCTGCGGCGTGGCATAGTTGGCCGCGGTAAAGGTCATGGTGGCCGGGGCAACGGTACACTGGCTGTCGCCCGCAAAGCTGAGCGTGACCGGCGATGTCGGTGTCCCCATCAGTGCAAAGGTCATGGTGGCATCGTCGCCGCCGCCCTCGTTGGTGACGAGATCGTCGTTGGTCACGGCGATGTCCGCAAAATCATCGTCGGTGATGGTCGCGGTCTGGGTCAGCGTGCTGCCAAGGATCGTGGTCAGGTCACCCGAGACCAGGGCATCGACCGTCAGGACCACGGTTTCCGGGCCTTCGATCTCGCCGTCTTCCAGCACCGGAACGGTGATGGTGATCGAGGTCTCGCCCGCCGGGATCGTGGCCGTGCCCGAAAGCGCGGTGAAGTCCGTCCCCGGGGTGGCGGTGCCGCCGACGCTGTAGCTGACGACCGTGTCCTGGGTCGAGGCGCGCGCCTGCGTCAGGGTAAAGGTCACGTCGGTGGGAGTGCCGGCATTGGCCTCCAACCCGTCGGTGGCCGCGCTCAGCGTGACCGCGTTTTCGGCGCATTGGGTCATCGGAATGTTGTTGCCGACGACATAGGGATCGCCCGGTTCGATCACGAAGCTGGTGTAGAATTCCGGGTTGGCCGCCAACGATGTATCCGCCAGGAAGCCGGTCGAACCGTCCTCGGACGAGCCGATGGAAGCGGGGTTGTCCGGCAAGAGCGTGGTCAGGTCCAGCGTGCCCGAAGAGGTGCGCGCGGTGCTGGGGATACCCACGGCGGTCGGGTAGACAACCGACATGGTGTAGGTCCCGGGGCGCAGTGCGAACCACTGCAACTCGCCCGTCGATCCGTCGCGGGTGATGTTGATGAAGTTCGTGGTGCCCAGCGTGCTGTTGGCGCCCGACGGCCCGGTGACGGTGAACCCGCCCCCCGGGATGATGCGGCCGTCATCCTCGCAGTAGAAATAGCCCTGCGGGTCAAAGTCCTGGTCGTCGGGGATGCCGTCGCCGTCGCGGTCGCCGGTTTCGAAGAGGTCCGGAATGCCGTCGCCGTCCGCATCGGGCAGCGGATTCGGGTTCGGGGTGCCGGTCAGGTCGGCGGTCACGGTGATCGGCGCGGCCGCGGTGGCAAGGTTGCCCGCCGCATCCGCCGCGGCGCCCGCATCGACCGAGATTTCCACCGGGCCGTCGTGGTCGGGCGTGACGGTAAAGCCGTAGTCCGCACCGCTGCCGGTCAGGGCCGAGGCCGTGCCGTTGGTGATCTGGACCGAGGTCAGGGCAAGGCCCGTCACGTCCTCTGAGAAGGTCAGCGTGACCGGGAAGGGATCGGCCTGCGCGTCCAGCGGTCCGGCCAGGGTGGCGGTGGGAATCTCGGCGTCCTTGACGGCGGTCTCCGTGGCGTCGAGGCCGGTGTTGCCCGCCGGGTCGGTCAGGGCCACGGTCAGCGTCAGGCTTCCGTCGTTCAGCCCGCTGAGGTTCAGCCCTGTGACCTGATCCGTCGCCGTGGCGATGGTGCCGCTGCCGGTGACGGGCGCGCCCCCGCCGTCCGAGGTGATGGCATAGGCAAAGGCGGCCCCGGGTTCGGCCCCGGCGAAGGTAAAGCCGACACCCGCCTGGTTGGTGTTGTTCACCGGGTCCTGGTCGAAGGTCACGGCATAGCCGGTGGGCGCAGTGGCGTCCTTGGTGGCCGTGGCCGTGGCCTGCGGCGCGGGGTTGCCGGCAGCGTCCGAGGCGTCTGCCGTCAGGCTCAGCGGGCCGTCCGCGAGGCCGGAAAGATCCAGCGTCACGGTCCAGGTGCCGGCGCTTACGGTGGCGGTGCCGATGACAGTGGCGCTACCGTCGCCAACCGTGACCGCGACCGGCGTGCCATCGGCCAGCCCGGTCGAGGTGCCGGTGACGGCCAGGGCGCCGGCCTCTGCCGCGTTGATCACGCCGTCCGCCGTCAGCGGGATGTCGATGGTCAGTTCAGGCGCGGTGGCATCCTTGAGCGCCTCGTCAGTGGCGTCGGGACCGGTGTTGCCCGCCGGGTCGGTCAGGGCGACGGTCAGCGTCAGGGTGCCGTCGTTCAGCCCGCTGAGGTCCAGCCCGGTGACCTGCTCCGTCGCCGTGGCGATGGTGCCGGTGCCAGTGACAGGCGCGCCGCCACCGTCCGAGGTGATGGTGAAGGCATAGGTTGCGCCCACCTCGGCCCCGGCAAAGGTAAAGCCGGTGGCGGTCTCGTTGGCGACATTGACCGGATCGTCATCCAGAGTGGCGGTGTAGCCCGAGGGCGCGACCGTGTCCTTGGACACGCTGGCGGTGGCCTGCGGCGCAGGGTTGCCCGCCGGATCGGTGGCGTCGGCGGTGACGCTGAGCGCACCATCGGCCAGGCCGGTCAGGTCCATCGTGAGGGTCCAGGCGCCGCCGGTGACACTGGCCGTGCCGGCAACATTGCCGCTGGCCGCATCGGCCACCGCGACGGCCACGTCGGCACCGTCGGGCAGATCGCCGGAGGTGCCAGAAATCACCACCGTTGCGGCCTCGGCGCCGTTGATCACGTCATCGCCCTCGATCGGGGTGGCGATGGCCAGGACCGGGGCGTTGGTGTCCTTGGTCGCGGTCGCGGTGGCTGCGGCACCGGTGTTGCCCTTGAAGTCGGTCAACGTGACGCTCAGCGTCAGGGTGCCATCGGCCAGGCCGGAGAGGTCGAGGCCTGTCACCTGCTGGGTGGCGCTGGTGATCGTGCCGGAGCCGGCCACAGGCGTGCCGCCGCCATCGGACGTGATTGTATAGTCAAAGGTGACATCCGTCCCGGTCACGCCAGGCCCGACCTCTGCATCGGCAAAGGTAAAGCCAATAGCGGCCTGGTTGGCAATGTTCACCGGGTCCTGGTCGAAACTGGCGGAATAGCCCGCCGGCGGCGTCGTGTCTTTGAGGAAGGTGGTGGTCGCCGAAGAGCTGTTGCCCGAACTGTCGAAGACCTCGGCTGTCAGGGTGATGGTGCCATCCGCCAACCCGGAAATGTCGAGCGCGTCGGACCAGCTGTGGAAGGCCCCCGGACCGGCGGTGAGGCCGGTGGTGACGGAGACGGAACCCGTCGCGCCGTCGGTGGCGGTGATGACCACTTGCACCGCATCCGCGGCGTTGAGGGCGACACCCGAGGCGGTGAAGGCCGCCGCCTCGGCGGCGTTCACCGCGTTGGCATAGAGACTGTCGGCCACGGAGGGATCGGGATCCTGGATCTCGATCGAGGGGGCCAGCCCATCCTTGGTGATCGTGGTCACGGCCTGAACCGCCGGGTTGCCCGCCGCATCCGTGACATCGGCAGAAAGGTCATAGTCTCCGTCCGGCAGCGCCGAGATGTCGAAGGAGATGCTGTAGGTGCCGCCGGTGGCGGTGGCTTGCCGGTTGTAGACGGCCGCGCCGCCGGTATCGCGCAGGATCAGGCGCACGAGGGTGCCGTCGGCCACTCCTGACACCGTGCCGGAGACGGTGAATGCCCCTGCCTCGGCGGTATTGATCACGTCATCGCCCGCGATGGGCGTGTCGATGGTGACACCGGGAATGCCGGTGTCCTTGGTGGCCGAGATGGAGGCCTGGGGCGCCGGGTTGCCTGCCGGGTCAGAGGCATCCGCGGTCACGGTCAGCGGTCCGTCCGCCAGCCCCGACAGGTTCAGCACGGCCGACCAGGCGTTGCCGGTGATGCTCGCGGTTCCCGTCACGAGGCCCGCGCCGCCATCGGAGACCGCGAGGCTGACAACGGTGCCGTCCGGCAGATCGACCGACCCGCCGGAGACCGTCACCGCGGTTGCCTCGGCCGCGTTGACCACGGCGTCACCGGCCAGCGGCGTGTCGATGGCCAGGGCGGTGGGCGCGGTGGCGTCCTTGGTCGTGGTGTCGGTGGCATCGGGGCCAACATTGGTGGCCGCGTCGGTCAGGGCCACGGTCAGGGTCAGCGTGCCGTCCGGCAGGCTGCTGACGTCGACGCCCGTGATCGTGTCGGTCGCCGTGACGATGGTGCCGTTGCCGGCCACGCTGCCTGCGCCGCCATCCGAGGTGATGGTATAGGCGTAATCCGCCCCCGGTTCGGCCCCGGCAAAGGTAAAGCTGACCGCTGCCTGGTTGGCGATGTTCACAGGGTCCTGGTCGAAGGCCACGCTATAGCCGGTGGGAGCGGTGACATCCTGCGCGGTGCCCGAGACGGTGATGTCATAGGGCGCCTCGTCCACGTCGTCGTTGCCCAGCGAGAGGTCAAAGCTGAACGGCAGCGTCGTGGTCGGGTCGGTCTGGATCGCCGTGGCGGGCGTGTAGAGAATGGTGATCGTGGTATCGCCACCAATCGGCACGGTGGTCGCCAACGGCCCGGTGACGCTGTCCACCACGACGTTGGTTGCGCCCGAGATCACGGGCGCGGCGGCCAGCGTCAGGGCATCGGTGCCGGTGTTCGAGACGGTCAGGACAAGGCTCTGCTGCGTGCCCGCGTCCAACGTGCCCTGGTCAAGGGTGCCGCCGTCGGCCACGGCGCCGCCGATGGAGCCGCTCAGCCCGATCTCGGGGGTGATCACGGTCAGCGTGTCGGCGGCGGTGCCGGAATTGCCCAGCACCGAGGTCAGGTCGCCCGTGGTGTTCACGAAGTCCCCGGCGGTGGCGGGGGTCACGTCGACGCTGACGGTACAGGTGGTCGTCCCCGGGGCGGTGCCGCCGGTGTAGCTGATGCTGGAGGCGCCGGCCGTCGCGGTCAGCGTGCCGCCGGTACAGGTGGTCGAGGCATTGGGCGTCGCCGCCACCACCAGGTCCGTCGGCAGCGGATCGGTGACATCGAGCCCGCTGGCGTCAAGGATGGAACCGCTGTTGTCGATGGTGAAGGTCAGCGTCGAGGACTGGCCAAGGTTGATCGTGTCGGGAGCAAAGACCTTGGTGAAGACGGGCTGCGGAACGACGGTCAGGGTCGCGTTCGCGGTGCCCGAGTTGCCCAGCGAGGAGGTCAGATCGCCGCTGGTGTTCACCTGCGCGCCCACTGCCGTGCCGGTCACGTTCACCGCGACGGTACAGGTGGCCCCGGCGGCGACTGTTCCGCCGCTGTAGCCGATGGTGCCCGCGCCGCCCGTGGCGGTCAGCGTGCCGCCGGTACAGGTGGTCGAGGCCGCCGGCGTCGCCGCGACCTGCACGCCCGCAGGCAGATTGTCGGTGAAATCCAGCGCCGTGGCGTCGATGATCGAGGTGCTGTTGTCGATGGTGAAGGTCAGCGTGGTGTCAAAGCCCAGCGCGATGGCCGGGTCGGCAAAGCTCTTGGCAAAGCCGGGCTGCGGCATGACAAAGAGCACGTCGGTCGCGGGGCCGGAATTGCCCATCGAAGAGGTCAGGTCGCCGCTGGTGTTGGTGTAGTTGCCTGCCGCGGCCGCAACCACGTCGACCGCGATGGTGCAGGCCCCGCCCGCCAGCTGCTGGCCACCGGTCAACGAGATCGACCCATTGCCCGCCACCGCGGTTACGGTGCCCGAACAGGTGTTGACGACATTCGGGGTGGCGGCGACGACGACGCCCGCCGGCAGGTTGTCGGTAAAGGCCAGGTTGGTGGCGTCCAGCGTCGCCGGGCGATCGTTGTCGATGGTGAAGGTCAGCGTGCTGACCTGGCCCGCGCCCAGCGTGTCCGGGGCAAAGACCTTGGTGAAGGCAGGCGGCGGCACGACAGCCAGCGTGTCCGAGGCACTACCGGAGTTGCCCAGGCTGGAGGTCAGATCCCCCGAGGTGTTGTTCAGCAGGCCCGTGGTGGTGGCGGTTACGTCCACCTGAACCGTACAGATCGACGAAGCGGCCACAGTGCCGCCGGTATAGGTGATCGTCCCGCTGCCGCCCGTGGCGGTCAGCGTGCCGCCGGTACAAGTGGTCGAGGCATTGGGCGTCGCCGCCACCTCGGCCCCGGCGGGCAGGTTGTCGGTGAAGTCCAGCGCCGTGGCGGCCAGGACCGACTGGCTATTGTCGATCTCGAAGACCAGCGTGCTCGAGAAACCGTCGGCGATCAGGTCGGGGGTGAATTCCTTTTCGAAACCGGGCTGCGGCACGATCGTCAGGGTTGCGCCCGCGTTGCCGGAATTGCCCGCCGAGGAGGTCAGGTCGCCGGTGACGTTGGAGGACGAGCCGACCGCGGTGGCCAGCACGTCGACCGTGACGGTACAGGTGGCGCCGCCGGCGACGGTGCCGCCGGTATAGCTGACCGTGCTGGTGCCCTGGGTGGCGGTCAGGGTACCGCCGGTACAGGTGGTCGAGGCATTGGCGGGCACGGCGACGAGCATCCCTGCGGGCAGGTTGTCGGTGACGTCCAGCCCGGTCGCGGCAATCGACGCGCCGCTGTTGTCGATGGTCAGGGTCATCGTGGTCGTCTGGCTCAGCGCGACGGCACTGGCGGCAAAGCTCTTGTCGAAGAGGGGCTGCGGCTCGGCCGTCAGGGTGTCTGACGCAGGACCGGAGTTGCCGCTGCTGGAGGTCAGGTCGCCGCTGGTGTTGACATGCGCACCCGCCGTCGTGGTCGTCACATCGACAGAGACGGTACAGGTCGTACCGGCTGAGACCGTTCCGCCGGTATAGGAGATCGTCCCGCTGCCGCCCGTGGCGGTCAGCGTGCCGCCGGTGCAGGTGGTCGAGGCATTCGGGCTGGAGGCAACGACGACCCCGGCCGGAAGCGCGTCGGTGAAGTCGAGGCTGCTTGCCGAGAGGCTCGAGGCGCTGTTGTCGATGGTGAAGGTCAAGGTCGACGATTGCGACACGAAGACCGTGTCCGGCGCAAAAGCTTTGGCAAAGGTCGGCGCGGGCTGAATGCTGAGACTGGCCGAGGCGGGCAACGAGGTCGGGAGGCCCGCGACGAAAAGCTGGCTGGACGTGTTGCCATAAGAGCCGGGCGCGGTCGCGGCGGGAACATTGACGGTGGCGGTCAGGGTGCAGGTCTGCCCGGCGGCGATGCTGCCGCCCGCGAAGGTCAGGAAGGAGGAGCCAGACAAAACGCCGCCGCCGCAGCCGGCGCTGGCCGAATGCCCCGTCGCCGTCGCGCCGGTCAGCATCGCGTCCAGATCATCCGAGAACGAGACGTTGGACGCACCGACCAAGCTGTTGTTGACGATCTCGAAGGTCAGGACCGCGCTGCCGCCCGCGACGGCGTCACCGTCGAAAGACTTGCCAAAGCTCAGCGCCAGCCCGGCGCCAATGCTGAGCGTGTCGGTGGCCGCTGCGCCGGTGACGCCCAGGCCCGCGATCGTGCCCGTGACGTCACTGGTGGTGTTGATCGCCGTGCTCAACGGTGCCGCCGCGGCGGGCACCGTGACCGCCAGGCTGATGGTACAGCTGGCGCCGGCCGCCAACGAGATGCCGGACACATCGACAAGGGAGGTCCCCGTCCCGGTCAGGGTGCCAGAGCAGTTGTCGAACAGCGTGCTGTCGTAGCTTGCCCCGGCGAGCATCGCGTTCAGGTCGTCGGTAAAGGCGATCGAGCTGGCGGCGCGCGTCGTGTCGAGGTTGGTAACGGTGAATTCCAGCGTGACCTGATCGCCGGAGACAACCGGATCGTCGACAAAGCTCTTGGCGAGGCCGAGCAGCTCGCTCTGAACCTCCAGTTGCGTGCCCACCGGATCGGTGGTGCCGAAATTGGACGTCAGGCTGCCGGTCGCGGTGGTGTAGGTGCCGTCGGCTGCGGCTGCGGGCACCAGCACGTCAAGTTCGATCACGCAGCTTGCATCTGCGGCGACCGCGCCGCCGCTGTAGACCAACACGGACGTAATGCTTGTCATTGTGCCCCCGCAAGTGTCGCTGGCCGGGGGCAATGTGGCGGACACCCCGGACAGGATGTCCCCAAGAGCATGCGTGAAGGTGATGCTGGAGGCATCGCCCGACGGGCTGCTCAGGTTGGGGTTGGTGATCGTGTAGCGCAGGGTAACCGTCTGGCCCGCGATGGCGGGTCCATCGGGAAAGGCGATCTCGAACCGCGGCAGCTGGCTGTCCGCACCGGTCACGTCGATGCTGTCAGAGGCCGCCGTGTTCGGCAGGAGCGCGGCCCCTGCATCGTTGATGTTCGCGGTCAGGTCGCTGGTGGTGTTGGTATAGGTGCCGTCCGCCCCGGCCCCGAGCGTCACGGCGATGGTGGTGGTGCAGCTGTCGCTGATCGCGACCGACGCACCGGAAAAGGTAACGGTAGACGTGCCGGTGACCGAGCTGAACCCGCAGCCATCGCTGACCACCGAGGAAAAGGTGGAGCCGGGCAGGAATGCATCCAGATCGTCGGTAAAGCTGATGTCGGTGGCGGTCTGTTCGCCGTTGTTCAGGATGAAGTCGATGTTGACGAGCGCGCCGGTCTGCGCGGCGTTGTCCTGGAACCCCTTGGTCAGCGTCAGATCCACGTCACCCGCGCCCCAGGTAAAGGAGGCCTGAGCCGGGTCACCATCTGCCGCTTCGTTCGACAGGATCACGTCACTCGGCGCGGAATAGGTGCCGTTGTCCAGCGCCGTGCCGGTGTCGTAGGTGATCGTGAAGGAACAGCTTGCCCCGGCAGCAAGGCTGCCGCCGGTATAGACGAAGCCCGCGGAGGCCAGAGCCGGGAAAGGCGGCGAAGGCAGGGTCGAGTTCGGGATCGAGCTGAGCTGTCCGGTGCAATCGCCCGGAACCGCGATGCCACTGCCCATAATGCCGACCGCGTTGCCCAGGCCGACGACCGATCCCGACCCCGAGTTCAGCAGGTCGCTATTGTCATCGGTGAATCCCAGACCGCTGAGGGCGCTGCCGGCGTTGGGGTTTGTCAGGGTGTAGACCACTTCGACCGTGGTCGCCGGCAGCAGCGGATCGCTCTGGAAGACCTTTGTCAGGACCGGGGGCAGCACCGCGGGGGCCGCCTCGACCGTCAGCGTATCCTGGCCGATCGCCGAGCCGACGCTGGGCACGCCGCCGATCGAGGCGGTCACCGCGCTGGTCGTGTTGACGTATTCGCCCGCGGCCGCGCCACCCGGAATATCGACTGTCACGCTGAAGCTGCAGGAGTCACCGGGGGCGAGCGTGCCGCCCGCGAGGGTCAGCAGGCCGCTGCCGCTCAGCGAAGAGCCCAGACCGCAGGGCGCCGACGGCAGGCCAGAGGCGACCGCTCCACTCAACATCGCGTCGAGATCATCGGTAAAGGTGATCCCGGTGGCGGTGCCGGAGCGGTCGTAGTTGGTCAGCGTGAAGTCCAGGGTTGTGCTGCCCCCGGCCGTCACTGGACCGGCGGCAAAGGACTTGACCACACCCACGCCCGTGGGCGTGTTGACCGTCACGCTGGCATAGCTGCTGCCGTCCGAGAAAAAGCCCGGGGCGGCGCCGGAAAGATTTCCGGATTCAAGGTCGAACTGTCCGGCCCCCATCGCCAGCAGGTCGACCGTGACGGTACAGGTGGCATTCGCCCCAATGCTGCCGCCGCTCACGGACAGCGACGAGCCGCCCGGCGTGGCGTCCACCGTGGGTACGCCAAAGAAGTTGCAGGTCGAGGCAGCATTGGCCGGGCTGGCAATGACGAGGCCGGACGGAAACGTCTCGGAAAAGGACAGGCTGCTGGCGAATGCCGCGTTGAGCGAATTGTCGATCGTATAGGTGACAGTCGTGGTCTGGCCGATGTCCAGCGTGCCGGGCGACACGCTCTTGCTGAACCCCGGGCGCGAGGCATCGACCGTCAGGTCGGTCGCAAGCGACATCGAGTTGCCCGCCGAAGACAGCAGGGTAATGGCCGGAAGCGTATGCGTGCCCGGCGTGCTGGACGTGACGTTGACGGTGATCGTACAGCTGGACGAGGCGCCAATGGCCGAATCCGACAGCGAGACCGTCCCGCCGCCACCCGGCGCGACCAGTGTGCCGATGGCGCAGCCGCCGTCGTCAGAGGCAGAGCCCACCAGCGTCACCGAGGCCGGCAGGACGGCGGTAAAGCCGAGATCGGTCACGGGCGAACCGGCGCCGTTGGTGATGGTGAATGTCAGCTCGGAGACGTTGCCGGGACCGATGATCGAGGGGGAGAACTGGGTTGCCAGTGTCGGTTGCGACTGTGCCGCCGCTGGCGACAGCGCCGCCATGAGCCAGAACAGACAAACCCCAAGAACCCGCTGAATCGCCGACATACCGTATTCCCCTCGTCCCGTATCGGCCTTGCCTCTGCCAGGCGCCCGGAGCTGGGCGCAGTTTTGATCACGGCTGACCGATCTTTTGTGGCACTTGCGTAGCCGAGCGGATTACGTCGGGAAAGGCTGGCGTACCGGCGACCGGGCGAATTCCGCAAAGCGACCCGCGAAGTGCGGCTTTCTGGCGACACAAGGCGAGGCGAAACCATCTTTGCCCCGACAACCCACGATCAAAAGGTTAATCGCGCCAGCCCATTGCAGCAAAGATCTTAGGCATCACCTCAAGGGCATATCAGCAACAGTTGTGGGTCTGGGATCACGGGGCGACGAGGGTCTGCAAGTCGAAGATCGGCAAGAGCACCGACAGGACGATCACCAGCACCATGGCCCCGACAACCATCATCAGCGCCGGTTCCATCAGCGACGCGATCCGCTTGCGCCGTGTCGAGAGGCCGTTTTCGACCAAGGCCGCCGCGCGTCCCGCCATCCGCGCCAGCCGGGCCGAGACCTCTCCGGCGCCGATCAGCTGGCGCGCCACCGGCGGCACGAAACTGAGCGCGGCAAGCGCATCGGACAGGGATTCCCCGGCTCGGACTGACGTTGCGACCTGTTCCGCCTCGATGCGAAACCGGGTGATGGTCAGGACCGA
The DNA here is from genome assembly GCF_030733205.1 of Mameliella sp. MMSF_3455. Taxonomy (GTDB): domain Bacteria; phylum Pseudomonadota; class Alphaproteobacteria; order Rhodobacterales; family Rhodobacteraceae; genus Antarctobacter. The sequence goes on along the minus strand of NZ_JASHJL010000007.1, from coordinate 56,865 downwards.
CCCGGCGCTGTCGATGGCGATGGGCACCGTGTGGCGTGCCTCCAGCACCAGCGCCAGCGTGCGCAGGTACTGCACCGCCGCCGCCTGCTGGATCAGCCCGCCCACCAGAGGCAGGCGCAGCAAGAGCCTGTCCCGCCTCTCTCGCAGGGCGGCGATGCGCCCGCTCAGCAGGATCAGACCCGACAGGCCCAGCGCGACGGCGGCCAGCAAGGGCCACTGCGCTTCGACCCAACGGGCAAAGCCCATCATGACGCGCGTCAGGTCAGGCAGAGGGCGCCCCGATGTTTCGAACAGCGCCACGATCTCGGGCGCGACGGTCACGAAGAGCACCCCCGCCACCAGCACCGAGACCACCGCCACGAAAGCCGGGTAGACCAGGGCCGACCCCAACTGCGCCCGATCGCTGCGGGCAGTTTCAAGGTGATCGGCCAGACTGTTGAAGACGCTGGACAATTCCCCTGCCCTTTCGCCCGCCTGCACGGCGGCAAGGTAGTAGCGGGGAAAGCCAGCGCCGCTGTGCTCCAGCGCCCGCGACAGCGGTTCTCCTTCCAGCAGGGCGGCCTGTGCGCGCGCGACCACGAGGTCCAGCGCCGCCGTGCTTCCGGCGCTTTTCAACGTGCCCAATGCCGCGTCCACCGCCATTTCCGCCCCCAGCAGGACCGCCATCTGGCGGGTGAAGACCGCCTGCAGGTCGCGCGACAGCCGGGCGCGGCCCAGCACTGGCCCACGCGCGGCGCGTGTTCGCGCCGTCAGCTCGGAAACATAGAGCCCCTGTGCCTTGAGCTGGTCCGAGGCATGGGCCTCTGTCTCGGCGACCAGGGTGCCGGACTTGCGCCGTCCCTCGGCGGTGTAGGCTGTATAGGCAAAGGCCCTCACGCGCCGTCCCCGACCACGCGCAGCGCCTCGGCAAGGCTGGTCTGGCCCGCGGCCACGGCGCGCAATGCCTGGCCGATCAGCCGATTTCGCGGCGGCAGGGCCGAGGCCCAGAGCGCAGCCTCGCCCGCGCCGTGGTTGATCTCTTCGCGCAGGTCCTCGCCCACTTCGAGGATCTCGAAGATGCCCAGCCGCCCGGCATAGCCGGTACCATTGCAGGCACCGCAGCCCTGCGCATCGTGCAGCAGTGTGGGCAGGGGCAAATCCACACGGTCGAACTGCGCCGCCTCGCTAGATGACGGCGGGTGCGATCTGCGACACTCGGGGCACAGCCTGCGCAAGAGACGCTGTGCGATTACCCCGCGCAATGTGGCCGCGATCAGGAAGTTTTCCAGCCCGAGGTCCCGCAGGCGCACCACCGCCGCCACCGAGCTGTTGGCGTGCAGCGAGGAAAACACGAGGTGCCCGGTCAGTGCCGCCTGCGCGGCGGTGCTGGCGGTTTCGGTGTCGCGGATCTCTCCAACCAGGATCACATCCGGGTCCTGCCGCAGTGTGGCGCGCAGTCCGGCGGCAAAGCTCATGCCGATTTCGGCGTTGATCTGGGTCTGGCTGATCCCGGTCAGGTCGTATTCGATCGGATCCTCGACCGTGACGATGTTGCGTTCCTCGCGGTCGGCCAGCTTCAGCAGGGAATAGAGCGTCGTGGTCTTGCCCGCGCCGGTGGGCCCGGTTGCCAGGATGATGCCGTTGGGGGTGGCGGCGAGCCGTTCCAAGAGCGCGATCTGGCCGGCGTCCAGCCCCAGCCGGTCCAGAGGCATCAGCCCCGCCGCCCGGTCGAGAATGCGCAGAACGATGCGTTCGCCATAGTTGCCGGGCAGCGAACTGACCCGCGTGTCGATCATTCGTCCCCCCAGCCGCAACGGGATGCGTCCGTCCTGCGGCAGCCGGGTTTCGGCGATGTCCAGCCCCGCCATGACCTTGAGCCGCGAGACCACGCGTTTCACCGGCACGTCGGCGCGGTCCATGACCGTTTTCAGGAACCCGTCCAGGCGCATTCGCGCGCGCAAACCGCCCTCGTGCGGTTCGATATGCAGGTCCGATGCGCCATCCAGAACCGCCTGCCGCAAGAGCTGGTTGACCAGTTGGATCACCGGCGCTTCCTCGGCATCCTCCAGCAGGTCGCGGCCGCGCGTGTCACCGGCGGTGTCGACAAGATCGAAGGTGACGCCCTCCGCCTCGCCGTCGCGGGCCCCGGAATGATAGAGCCGTGCCAGCACCGCCTCGAAGCCCGTCGCATCCTCTCGGTCCAGCGGCGCGGCCAGTCCCGCGCGGCGCTGCGCCTCGCGCAGGCCCGTCACAGAGACCCCCGGCCCCGCTACGACGCGCCCGCCATCCAGCGCCACGCCGTGATCGCGGGCAAAGGCATAGGGCAGCAGGGCCTGTGCGAAGGAAGGCGGGTGATCTTCGGGCATTGAGGGGGCCATGTTCTGCGGATCCGCCATCTTTGTGCCTGCAATTCGACCAGTGCCGCAAGAGGAACACTCAGGCTCCTGCCCACCGCCGGCGCCGGCTCCCTTGAAGGAAACCGGACGGGCACCGGCTTTTGGCCTAGTATTTGCCGTTGAACTTCAGCCGGCTGGGCAGCGGCGGATAATTCTTGCTCCGCGCCGCCTTGTCGATGAAGGTCTCGTCGAAGGGCTGGTTCAGGTCGGCACCGTCAAAGGGCAGCGCGCCCAGCGGCGTCTGCGGGAACCGGGTGCTGTCTTCGGGCTGGATCGCCAAGCTGGCCCGTTTCGCCTCGCGGGCCAGTTCGCGGGTCAGGCGTGTCGCCTCGCGGTCGGAACTGACGATCCGGGGCCGCAGCATGACCAGCAGGACGCGCTGGTTCTTGGACCCGGACTTGCCCCGGAACAGACCGCCCACGACGGGCAGCTTGGACACCCCCGGCACCCGCTGCGCGTTGGAGCCAAAGCCGTTTTCCAACAACCCGCCCAGCATGATCACGTTGCCGTCGCGCACCAACACGGTGGTGGACAGTGCACGTTTTGCGGTGATCTCTCCGCCCGCCGAGGAGGTGGCATTGGTCAGGTTCGACACCTCCTGCTTGATCACCAGCCGCACGGTACCGTCGGCGTTGATCTGCGGGGTCACGTTCAGGGTCAGGCCGACGTCCTGGCGTTCGATGGTCTGGAACGGCTCCTGCACGGCGCCCTGCCCCACCTGGGTGAACTGGCCGGTGACGAAGGGCACGTTCTGGGCCACCACGATTTCCGCCTCCTGCCCGTTCAGGGTCAGGATCGAGGGGGTCGAGAGAAGCCGCGTGCTGCGGGTTTCGGCGATGGCGGTCAGCAGGCCCGCGATGCCGGTGTGGGAGTCCCCCGCCCGGCCGCCGATCACGCCGCCGTTGCCCGGGTTGGGCGCATCGCCGTTCAGGACGGTGGACACGAGGCTGGTCAGGCTGGGCCGCCCTTCGAGCGCGAACTGCACGCCACCGACGATGGCGTCGTTCAGGATCGTGCCGAACTGGACCGAAAGATCGGCAAAACCATCCACCGACATCTCGAAGATCACCGCCTCGACCAGCACCTGCGTCGGGCGGCGGTCGAGATGCTGCACCATCGCGACGATTTCATGCATCCGGTCGGCCGGGGCGGAAATCAGCAGCGAGTTGGTGCCCGGCTCTGGCACGATGCGGATCTGCCCGCCGGTGCCGTCGCCCTGGAAACTGCGCAACACCACATCGGCCAAGGTCGCCGCCTGGGCATAGTTGACCTGCACGACCCGGCTTTGCTGGCTGTTCTGCTGGGCGTCCAGCCGCCCGGCCAGCACGCGCACCTGTTCACGCAGCGATTGCGGCCCCAGCACCAACAGCGCGTTGGACCGCGCGTCGACGCTGACGCTGGCGCCGTCTGGGACGATGCCCATCGACTGGATCACCTGCAGCACCTCGCGCGCGTCGGCATTGCGCAGGCGGATCATCTCGATCGGCTCGGAGCGGGGCTGATCGAGTTCCGAAATCAGCGCCTGAATGCGGCGATGGTTGCCCGCACGGTCCGACAGGATGATCAGCCGCGCGTCGGGGACGGTGGAAATCACCGCCTCGGACGGCAGAAGCGGCCGGACCACCTCGACCACCTCAGACACCGGGATGTGGTTGACCCGGATCACCCGGGTTTCATAGACGCCGGATCCGGCGACACCGGGCGAAAGCTCGCGCGCCGTGGTCAGCGGGACGATCCGGTCGGCATCGACGCCCTTGACGATGGTCAGGCGGTTGACCTCCAGCACATTGAGAAAGATCTCGTACAATGCGGCGGGGGTGACGTTTTCCGGCGCCAGCACGGTCACGGTGCCGCGCACGCCCGGGTCGATGACGAAATTCCGGTTCGTGGCCTCTGACACGATCTCGACAAAGCTGCGCAGGTCCGCGTCGCGCAGGTCCAGCGCGCCCTGCGCACGGGTCAGCCCCGGAACCGTCACCAGAATTGCTAGGAGTAGCGCCACGCACCACGACCGCACCCACCGGGGGCCGGCCATGTCGACCGAAGTTCCTGCCCGCACTTTCGTGCCCTCTCGATTATATTCTTGCCGCGTCTTTCGCGGTCGTTGCGCGCAACATATCGCGAAACGGACGGCTTGTCTCCCCCCGGGTGGCGGGCTCAGTCGGTGAAGGACAGGAAGGCCGGGGCGCCGTGATTGTCCAGCCGTATGCCCCCCGCCTCGATCGCGGTCACGGTGATGCCATCGGCCAGCGTATCGCCCACCCGCATCAGCCTTTCGCCCGTGGGGTGCGAGACGATGGCCCAGCTGCTGTCGCCGTTGCTGACCACGCCTTTCAGCGCAAAACCGAGGCTGTCGATGGGCGGCGCGGGCGGCTGCGGTTCATCGACGACGGGCGGTGCGGGCGGCTTTGGCGGCTGCGGTTCCGGCGGCTTGTAGCTGCCGAACAGCGAGGGCCAGCGCATCGGCGGCTGTGGCTGTGGCAGGTCCAGCGCCAGCCCCGTGTCCGGCGTGGACAAAGGTGCCGTGCGAGGTGCGGGCAACGGGTCCTGCAGCGTCCGATACAGGGTGTTCCCGGCCCATATCGCGGCGGCCAGGGTCAGCGGTGTCAGGAGCCAGGCCAGCCAGCGTATCACGGTTTTCCATCCATCCCACGGGCGGGCTTGGGTTTTCGTGGACGCCGCCCCCGGTCAGGTGGTATCATGACCGGCGATCAAGGCAAACCTTGGCGACGTTGAGGACAGAGCAGATGATGATGGGACGGGTGATGCCGGCGCTGATGGCGTTTGGCGTGATGTTGCCGCTGGCGGCCTGTGACACCGCAGAGGGCAACGCTTCGGGCTTTCGCAAAAATTATTTCGTGGCCCGCTCGGCGCTGGAAGAGGGCGACTACGGCCAGGCAAACCGGCAATATGCCAGGCTGATGAGCAGCGCGGGGCCTTTCCTGCCACGCATCCAGTTGGAATATGCCCACAGCCTCTTGCGCGCCGGGGACTATGCCCAGGCCGCCGACATTGCCGAGGGCATGGCGATGAGCAGCGAGGGCGCGGCCAGTTCGGCAGCGCTGGCCGTTGCGGCCACGGCGCGGCATGAACTGGGTCTGGCGGCGCTGGCGCAGGGCGACCGGCAAGGCGGCAAGGCACAGTTGGAGCGCGCGCAGACAGCCATGGCGCAGGTGCTGGACACCCACCCCGAACTTGATCCGCTGGGTTCTCTGGCCGGACGGCAGGCCAGCATCGCGGTGCGGCTGCGCGCGCTCTGAACCGGCGCTAGCGGCGCCCCCAGCGGGCCCGGCGGCCCGGCATGGGGCGGGCCTTGGCCTGTTCGCGGAGAAAGACAAAAACCCCGGCGCCGATGATCAGCACGCACCCGGCCCAGGTGGCCGGGACCGGCCATTCCCCGAAGATCATCCAGCCCCACAAGATCGCCAGCGGCAGGCCGATGTATTCGAACGGTGCGATGGTCGCCGCGTCGGCCAGCCGGTAGGCCGCGCTGAGGCAATAGCCCACCACACCCGAACAGACGCCCAGCCCCAGGAACACCAGCCAATCGTCCGGCGTGGGCCAGACCCAGGCGCGCAGCAGGAACACCAGGCTTTCGTTCTGGATGCCCTCGGCATAGCGCCCGTCGCCGGCAACCAGGTAGAACACCGCCGAGACCATCAGGAAGGTGCCCTGGATATAGACCGCCAGCGCCGAGGCGCGCGTGGTCATGCCCAACCGCCGGGTCAGCACCTGCATCAGCGCGTAGAATGCCGCCGCGATCACCGGCAGAAGCATGACAAGACGTGACACCGACAGGTCGGCCTTCCACGGCTCCTGCATGATGATCACCCCGGCAAAGCCCACAATCACCGCGCCGATCCGCAGCGGCCCCACCTTTTCGCCGAGGATCGGGATCGACAGCAGCGTGATCATCAATGGCGCGACAAAGAAGAGCGCCGTCGCCTGACCCAGCGGCAGCACCGCCAGCGCGCAGAAATAGGTCATGTTGGCACAGACGACGAGCAGCCCGCGCAAGAGGTGCAGCCCCGGTGTCGCGGTTCTCAACAGGCCCAGCCCGCCCTCGGCAAAGACGAAACCGAAGGTAAAGACCAGCCCGATGGCAGAGCGGGTAAAGACCATCTGGTGCAGCGGATAGCCGCCCGACAGGACCTTGATCAGCATGTCGTTGACCGAAATCGCGAGGATCCCGAGACAGATGTAGAAGATGCCCAGCGCAGGGCGGTTGATCGCGGCTGTCGTGATGGAGGTCATGCAAGGGGCTTAGAACGGGGTGGCCGGGGGTGCCAGTCTGTTTGCGACATGCATGTGCCCTATGCATTTCTGCTCAATTGCGCATCACGTCGTTAGGTTTAGTTTGCACCCGTGCGAACAAGGAGGGCGGACCATGCCCACGGTAGAGATCCGCGATGTGCGGAAACGGTACGATGGCGGCTTCGAGGCGCTCAAGGGCGTCTCGCTCGACATCGAGGAAGGCGAAATCCTGGCGCTGCTCGGCCCCAACGGCGCGGGCAAGACCACGCTGATCTCGGCGATCTGCGGCATCACCCGCATCACCGACGGCAGCATCCGGGTGGGCGGACATGACGTGGTGACAGAGTTCCGCGAGGCGCGCAGCCTGGTCGGACTGGTGCCGCAGGAAATGAACCTGGAGCCGTTCCAGACGGTCATCGCCGGGGTGCGGTTCTCGCGCGGGCTGTTCGGCAAGCGGCCCGACGAGACGCTGATCGAACGCATCCTGCGGCGGCTGTCGCTCTGGGACAAGCGCAACGCCAAGGTGATGGAACTGTCCGGCGGGATGAAACGCCGGGTGCTGATCGCCAAGGCGCTGGCGCATGAACCGCGCGTGCTCTTCCTGGACGAGCCGACGGCGGGCGTGGACGTGGAACTGCGCCGGGACATGTGGGACACGGTGGCCGAACTGAAACGCGATGGCGTGACCATCATCCTGACCACCCATTACATCGAAGAGGCCGAGGCCATCGCCGACCGGGTGGGCGTCATCAACAAGGGTGAGATCCTGCTGGTCGAGGACAAGGCCAGCCTGATGACCCGCATGGGCCAGAAGGAACTGACCATCGAGCTGACCGACCCGATCGACAGAGTGCCCCCTGCCCTTTCGGACTATGACCTGCGGCTGAGCGAGGATGGCGGCAGCCTGACCTACCGCTACGACACCGGGGCCGACCGTACGGGCATCGGGCGGTTGATGGGCCTTCTGGTCGAGGCGGGATGCCAGGTGCGCGACGTGCACACGGCGCAGAACTCGCTCGAGGATATTTTCGTCGGGCTGGTCGCCCGGCAGGAAGAGGAGAGCGCGGCATGAACCTTCCCGCGATCTGGGCCATCTACAAGTTCGAGATGGCACGTTTCTTTCGCAGCATCCTGCAAAGCTTCGTCTCGCCGGTCATCTCGACCTCGCTGTACTTCGTGGTCTTCGGGGCCGCCATCGGATCACGCATCGACCAGGTGGAGGGGGTCAGCTACGGCGCCTTCATCGTGCCCGGGCTGATCATGCTGTCGGTCATGACGCAGGCCATTTCCAACGCCAGTTTCGGGATCTACTTTCCGAAATTCATCGGCACCATCTACGAGCTGCTCTCGGCCCCGGTGAATTTCCTTGAAATCGTGCTGGGCTTTGTCGGCGCGGCGGCGACCAAGGCGCTGTTCATCGGCGTGGTGATCCTGGGCACGGCGGCGTTTTTCGTCGACCTGCAGATCCTGCACCCGGTGTCGATGGTCATTTTCCTGCTGCTGACCTGCGTGAGCTTCTCATTGCTGGGCTTCATCATCGGGATCTGGGCCCGCAACTTTGAACAGTTGCAACTGGTGCCGCTGCTGGTGGTGACGCCCCTGGTCTTCCTGGGTGGCAGTTTCTACTCGATCTCGATGCTGCCCCCGGCCTGGCAGACGGTGGCCTACTTCAACCCGGTGGTCTACCTGGTGTCGGGGTTCCGGTGGTCGTTCTTCGGGTTGGCGGATGTGCCGATCGCGGTCAGCCTGCTGGCGATCGCCGGGTTCACCGCGATCTGCCTGGCGGCGGTCTGGTGGATCTTCAAGACCGGCTGGCGCATCCGCACCTGACCGGGCGGCGGGTCAGGGCAGCGCGCCAAGTTGCTCTGACAGCGCCTGCGTCACGGCCTGGGGATGCGACGTCAGTACCATGTGGCCTGCCCTGCCGACCACCATTTCCGTGGCCATCGGCAGGCGCGCCATCAGGCCCCGGTGCACCTGGGCAATGATTGGCACGGTGTCAGCCCCCCGCAACAGCGTGACCGGAAAGGTCAGCTTTTCCAGCCCGCCAGGGGCCAGCATCCCGGCGCGATCCCCCCACAGGGCGGGCTCTGTCGCGCGGACAAAGGGCATTTGGGCGGCCATGCCCCTTTGCACCTTCTCGGGGAAACTGGTCCAGGGCACGCCCCCACCCCACAGCCGGTTGAAACCGCGCGCGGCCTGCAGGAGGTTCCCGGTGTCGACGTCGACGTACAGCGCTTCCTCGGCGGACTTGTGGTCACGCTTCAGCGCGTTGTCTGGGGCCGCGGCAAAGAACACCGGCTCGATCAGCAGGAGCGAGGCGATACGCTCCGGCGCCTCCAGCGCCAGCCGTAGGGCCAGCGTTGCGCCAAAGCTGTGGCCCGCCAGGTGGATGCCGTCGGTCAGGTGCGGGCGGAGCGCTGCGCAAGCCGCGTCGTGAACGTCCTCGCCTTCGGGGAAGGACGGGCTGCGGCCATGCCCCGGCAGGTCAGGCGCACGGAAACGACACCGGTCTTCCAGCGCCTGCGCCACGGCTTTCCACATGCCGCCCTGTCCAAGACCGCAATGCAGGGCCAGCACATTCGCCGGCCCCTGTCCCCAGTCCCGCCAATGCAGCGCCGTTTCCGGGCCTGCGTCGCGCATCAGAGCTTGCCCGCAAGGTGCGCGTCCAGATCGTCCAGCCGGTCGTTGCCCCAGAAGACCTGGCCGCTGTCCACGACATAGGTCGGCGCCCCGAAGACACCTTTTTCGACCGCCTCTTCGAGGTTGGCGGGATAGGTTTCGGCCCCGGCCAGCAGCCCGGTATCCGCCAGCGACGGGTCGAATCCGGCCTCCGACAGGCAGGCCTTGATCACCGCATCCTCGGCGATGTCCTTGTCCTGCGCCCAGCAGGCCGCCAGCAATCCGTGCACCAGCTTGCCCATGTCACCGCCGCCTGCCTTCTGGGCGGCAATCACCGCATAGGAGGACGGTGCCGGGTTGGTCGGGAAATGCGCGGGTTTGGTATTCACGGGCAGGCCGGTTTTCTTCGCGGTGCGCTCGATCTCCTGCAGGCGATAGGCCTGCCTGTTGGGATGCCGTTCCGCAGGGGTCACACCCCCGGTGCGACCAAAGAGGGCGACGATATCGACGGGTTTGTACGCGATGCTGGCGCCGTGCTTCGCGGCGATCTCTTCCAGTCGCATGCCTGCAAAATAGGAAAAGGGGGAAATCGTGGAGAAGAAGTAGTCGATATGAGCCATGCTGTCGCCTTCCGGTGCCTGTGCTGGCGCCGACCGTAGGCCCATGCTAACGGGACCGCAATATCGTCACGAATCCGTCATCCGCCGAGGACGCATCACATGCCCACCGTCATCGAACCCAAACTGATCGCAGGCAACGCCAACAAGCCGCTGGCACAGGCCATCGCCCGCCGCATGTCGCTGTATCGCGGCATGAGCGTCGGCCTTGTGGACGCCCGCGTCGAGCGGTTCAACGACCAGGAGATCTTTGTCGAGGTCTTCGAGAACGTCCGCGGCGAGGACATGTTCATCCTCCAGAGCACCTCGAACCCGGCGAACGACAACCTCATGGAACTGCTGATCATGTCGGATGCGCTGCGCCGGTCTTCGGCGGCGCGCATCACCGCCGTGATCCCCTATTTCGGCTACGCCCGCCAGGACCGCCGCACCAAGGCCCGCACGCCGATCACCGCCAAGCTGGTGGCCAACATGATCGCCGAGGCCGGGATCGAGCGGGTGCTGACGATGGACCTGCACGCGGCGCAGATCCAGGGCTTCTTCGACATTCCCGTCGACAACCTCTATGCCTCGCCGATCTTTGCCATCGACATCAAGAACCAGTTCGAGGACCTGAGCGAAGTGATGGTGATCTCGCCGGACGTGGGCGGCGTGGCCCGTGCGCGCGAACTGGCCAAGCGGATCGAGGCGCCGCTGTCGATCGTGGACAAGCGCCGCGAGAAGCCCGGTGAAGTGGCCGAGATGACGGTGATCGGCAACGTCGAGGGCAAGCGCTGCATCATCGTGGATGACATGTGCGACACCGCCGGCACGCTTTGCAAGGCGGCCGAGGTCCTGATGGAACACGGCGCGACCGAGGTGCACGCCTATATCAGCCACGGCGTCATGTCCGGCCCCGCTGTCGAGCGCGTGACCAAGTCGGTGATGAAATCGCTGGTTCTGACGGACTCGATCCAGCCGACCGACGCGGTGGCCGGGGCCCCCAACATCCGTATCCTGCCGACTGCGCCGCTGTTCGCACAGTCGATCCTGAACATCTGGAACGGCACCTCTGTCTCGTCTCTGTTCGAGACCGAAACGCTTGGGCCGATCTACGAAGGCATTCTCTGATCCCCGGACCAACGGGGCCGGGCAAGATCACTTGCCTCGCCCCCTCCAACCGGCACGGACCGGTCCATGTCGGGATAAGGTGAGGGAACACCGCTCTGGTGCGCGGGAACTGGACGCGCGCCCGATGCCCTCGGGCGTCTAGAGGTCCCAGTCGTCCTCATTCTTGATCTCGCCAATGGCGAGCCAATTCATGCGAACCCTCGCAACCCGGGTATCGGCCCAGGTGCGAAACACGAGGTCGAATCCGGTTTTCGTCACCTTCTCGGCTTTGATGTCCGCGCGAATGTTTGCACGTTGATCCATGTCCCAGAGCGACATGCCCACCTGGACCGTTGGCGGCATCCGGAACGGTTCGGAAAAGCGGACGGACTTGCGGCGCTCGCGGTTGCCCTCCCCCGTCCACATGTCACGGCCGGTGGCAAATTCGGAAAAGACTTCCTCGTCTCCCTGGTCGATCCCGACCCGGCTGGCGGTCAGTTTCTTCATGTCCTGCCCTTCGTCATTCCACGCGGCATAGTTCTGCAATCGGGCGGAAATGTGAAGGCGGGGCGCCGGTTTCCGGTCAGAGCGGTCCGGATCCGGATTGCAGATTGAGAACGCCCACCTCGGCCAGCCCGCCCAGTACCGCATCCACGGCCACCGTTGCCAGGATGATGCCCATCACGCGCGAAATCACGGAGGCCCCAGAGTTGCCGAGAGCCCGTTTGAGCACCGAGCCCAACAAGAGCAGCAGAAGCGTTATGCCAAGCACGATGGTCAGAAGGCCCGCAGTCACGATCTGATCGGGGATGGAGTTCTTGTGGTTGTCGGTCAGCACAACCACGGCCAGCATCGCCCCGGGCGAGGCGATGGACGGCATCGCCAAGGGAAAGATGGCCCCCGACAGGTCGCTGCGCCCGGCCTCTTCGATCTCGCGGTCGGGTTTCGACTCGCCAAAGATCATCGTCAGGGCAAAGAGAAACAGGACGATCCCGCCCGCGATCTGGAAAGAGCCGAAGCGCAGACCGACGCCTTCGAGCAGCAGCTGGCCCCCGATCAGGAAACCCATCAGCACGACCCACGCGACAAAGACGGCCCGCAGGGCAAAACGCCAGTGAAGCGCCCTGGGCACGGCCGAGGCGGCAAAGTAGAACACCGGGAGCGACCCTATCGGGTCGATGACGACGAGGAGCGTGATGAACTCGCGCAGCAGGGCGCTTGTGTCGAATACCATGAGAGATTTTCCGCGCGGGCCGACACCTTGGCGGGCCGGTTACATGCGATCTGTCAGATCGCACCCATTCATGCAAGTCGGTGGGAGAACCTGGTTTCAGACGGTGGTAGACGGCTGCCGACCCGGGCGCAGTGGCCAGAAAACAAGCGCGCTGAGAACGAGCAGCAGGGCCGTCATGAGGAAAGGTGCCCCGGGCAGGTAGACCGCCGCGTCGGGCGCGGCAAAGGTCCGGAACAGTGGGGTCACGATCAGCGGCGCGGTGATGGCCGCCACCGCGCTGAGGCTGGCAATGACGCCCTGCAACACTCCTTGCCGCGCCTCGTCCACCAGGTTCGAAGCGATGCCGGTGGCATTGGGCGGAGCCATGTCGGACAGGCAGGCAAACGGCAGGAAGGCCCAGACCAGCCAGGCCGCCGAAATGAACCCGTAGGCGACAGAGGCAACGACGCCCGCGGCCACCGCAACCATCAGGGTGCGCCATTCGCCGATGCGCGGGATCATCACCCGCATCAACCCGCCCTGCGTGATGACGACACCCACGCCGTAGGCCGCCAGCGACAGGCCGATCAGGGGCGAGGGCCAGCCAAAGGCCTCGCGCGTCCAGAAGGCCCAGAGCACCGGGTAGACCATGTTGGCGAACTCGAAGAGGAAGAGGCCGAACAGCGGCAGGCCCAGCCCGGGCAGACGTGCGGCTGCCAGGATGCTGCCGAAGGGGTTGAGATCCTTGCGGTCGAAGCCGCGACGCTTCTCGACGGGCAGGCTTTCGGGCAGGACAAGGAGGCCGAACAGGAAATTCGCCGCCGCCAGACCCGCCGCCGCCCAAAAGGGCGCAGTGACGTGGACGCCGGCCAAAAGCCCCCCCAGTGCCGGGCCGAAAATGAAACCCACCCCGAAGGCCGCCCCGATCAGGCCAAAGTTCGCGGCGCGGTCCTTGGGCGCTGAAATATCGGCCAGGTAGGCCGAGGCTGTGATGTAGGTGGCGCCAGCCACCCCGGCGAGGAAGCGCCCAACCAGCAATAGCCAGAACGTGCCTGCCAAGGCCATGATGACGTAGTCGACCGCCAGCGCCGCCAGTGTGACCAGCAGAACCGGCTTGCGCCCCAGCGCATCCGAAATACCGCCCATCGCGGGCGAGAACAGGAACTGCGCGCCGGCGTAGGTTGCCAGCAGGACACCGCCCCAGAAGGCACCGGTGGCGGTATCCCCCGCCCCCACGCGGGCCATCAGGTCGGGCATGATGGGAAAGATCAGCCCGATACCGATGGCATCGAGCAGGATCGTGGCCAGGATGAACCAGACGGCGCCGCGTTTCGTTTCCATGTTGTTTGTCCCGGGGCCACCGCAAAAAACCGGCGGGTCACAAAAATGAAAGGCCCCGCCGGGTGGCAGGGCCTTGTCAGAATAGTCTGTCCGGTGCCTCAGATCGAGGGCTGTTTCGGGTCCAGACCGATATGAGAGCCGACAGCCACCATGTCCTGCAGCAGCTTGACCGCGTCATCCACCAGGCCCGGATCCTCGGCGGTTTCCTTGGTCTGCTGGTAGATGCGGTGAGCTTCGTCCACCAGGGCCTCGTAGGTGGCCTGGTCGACATCCTCGCGCGGCAGGGCCTTTTCGGCCAGGACCGAGAGGCTCTCGCCGATTTCGGCGAACCCGCCGGTCACGACGAACTGCTCCGACCCCTTGGCGGTCTCGACCGTCAGGATGCCGGGGCGCAGCGTGGTGATCAGCGGCGCGTGGTTCGGCATGGCGGTCAGGTCGCCATCGGCGCCGGGGATCTGAACCGAGGTCGCCTCGGTCGACAGCAGGCGGCGCTCGGGCGACACCAGGTCGAATTGCATCGTATCTGCCATGTTGTCCTCCGTTCAGGCCGGGGGCGCGGCAGGCGCCCCCGAGCGGTGGATTGGATCAGGCAGCCTCGGCGGCCAGTTTCTCGGCCTTGGCGAGCACCTCGTCGATGCCGCCAACCATGTAGAAGGCCGCCTCGGGCAGGTGGTCGTATTCACCGGCAACAACCGCCTTGAACGACTTGATCGTGTCCTCGAGCGGAACCTGCACACCGTCCGAACCGGTAAAGACCTTGGCCACGTCGAAGGGCTGCGACAGGAAGCGCTGGATCTTGCGGGCACGGGCCACGGTCAGCTTGTCCTCTTCGGACAGTTCGTCCATCCCGAGGATGGCGATGATGTCCTGGAGCGACTTGTAACGCTGCAGGATACCCTGAACGTCACGCGCGACCTGGTAGTGCTCTTCGCCCACGATCTGCGGGTCCATCAGGCGCGAGTTCGAGTCGAGCGGGTCCACGGCGGGGTAGATGCCGAGTTCCGAGATCGCACGGTTGAGAACCGTGGTCGCGTCGAGGTGCGCAAAGGTGGTTGCAGGTGCGGGGTCGGTAAGGTCGTCCGCGGGAACGTAGACGGCCTGGATCGAGGTGATCGAGCCCGACTTGGTCGAGGTGATGCGTTCCTGCATGGCGCCCATGTCGGTCGCCAGCGTCGGCTGGTAACCCACGGCCGAGGGGATACGGCCGAGCAGAGCCGACACCTCGGAGCCCGCCTGCGTGAAGCGGAAGATGTTGTCCACGAAGAACAGAACGTCGGTCCCGGACTGGTCGCGGAACTGCTCCGCCAGCGTCAGGCCGGTCAGGGCGACGCGCGCACGGGCCCCCGGAGGCTCGTTCATCTGACCGTAGACCAGGGCCACCTGGCTCTCCGACAGGTTGTCGGGCTTGATGACGTTGGATTCGATCATCTCGTGATACAGGTCGTTGCCCTCACGGGTCCGCTCACCAACACCGGCGAACACGGAAAAGCCCGAGTGCACCTTTGCGATGTTGTTGATCAGTTCCATGATCAGAACGGTCTTGCCCACGCCGGCACCGCCGAAGAGGCCGATCTTGCCGCCCTTCGAGTAAGGCGCCAGCAGGTCGATGACCTTGATGCCGGTGACGAGGATTTCCGATTCCGTCGACTGCTCCTGGAAGGCCGGGGCTTCGGCGTGGATCGGACGGTATTCGTCGGCGTTGACCGGCTCGCCTTCGTCGACCGGCTCGCCGATGACGTTCAGGATGCGGCCCAGGGTTGCGTTGCCGACCGGCACCGAGATCGGCGCGTCCGTGTCGGTCACGGTCTGGCCGCGGACCAGACCTTCGGTGGCGTCCATCGCGATGGTGCGGACGGTGTTTTCACCAAGGTGCTGGGCCACTTCCAACACCAGCTTCTTGCCGTTGTTGTCGGTGGTCAGCGCGTTCAGGATTGCCGGCAGGTGGTCGTCGAACTGAACGTCGACCACGGCGCCAATCACCTGGGTGACCTTGCCTTGTGCGTTTGCCATGTTTCGTCTCCGGGTGTCTTTAGAGCGCCTCGGCGCCCGAGATGATTTCGATCAGTTCGTTGGTGATGACGGCCTGACGCGAGCGGTTGTATTCGATGGTCAGCTTGTCGATCATCTCGCCTGCGTTGCGGGTCGCGTTGTCCATCGCGGACATCCGTGCACCCTGTTCCGACGCGCCGTTTTCCAGCAGAGCCGCGAAGATCTGCGTCGCGACACCACGCGGCAGCAGGTCGGCGAGGATCGCCTCTTCGTCGGGCTCGTAGTCGTAGAGCGTGCTTTCGCCCGCATCGTCCGACCCTTCGCTTTCGTAGGCGGCAGGGATGATCTGCTGCGCCGTCGGGATCTGCGCGATGACAGACCGGAACTGCGCATAGAAGATCGTCGCCACGTCGAATTCGCCACCGTCGAACCGCGCCAGCACATCGCGGGCGATGTCCTGGGCATTGCCGTAGCCGATGCGCTTGACCTCGGAGAGATCGACATGTCCCACGAAGAGATCGCCGTAGTCGCGCTTCAGCTGCTCGCGGCCCTTCTTGCCGACGGTCAGGATCTTGACCGTCTTGCCTTCGGCCTGGAGCTTTTCGGCATGGGTCTTTGCCAGCTTCACGATGTTCGTGTTGAAGCCGCCGCAGAGCCCCCGCTCGGAGGTCATGACCACCAGCAGTTGCACGTCCGACTTGCCGGTCCCCGCCAGAAGGCGGGGAGCCGAGTCACTATCACCGACCGAGGCCGCAAGCGACGCCATCACACCATTGAAGCGTTCCGCGTAGGGGCGGGCCGCCTCGGCCGCTTCCTGGGCGCGGCGCAGTTTTGCGGCCGCGACCATCTGCATGGCCTTGGTGATCTTGCGCGTCGACTTGACGCTCTCGATCCTGTTTTTTAGGTCCTTCAGGCTGGGCATCTGATGATCCCCTTACGAGAAGTCGGCGGCGTATTCGTCGAGAACCGCTTTGATCTTGGCTTCGTTGTCACCCTTGATCTTGGGATCTTCGTTGGTGATCCAATCCAGCAGATCCTGGTGCTTGCCGCGGACATGGGCCAGCAGGCCCTTCTCGAAACGGCCCACGTCGGACACGGCGACCTTGTCGAGGTAGCCCAGCGTACCGGCGCAGATCACGACGACGATCTCGGCGTTGGTCAGCGGCGAATACTGCGGCTGCTTCATCAGTTCGGTCAGGCGCGAACCACGGTTGAGCAGCTGCTGGGTGGCGGCGTCGAGGTCGGAACCGAACTGCGCGAAGGCGGCCATCTCGCGGTACTGGGCGAGCGACAGCTTGATCGGGCCGGCGACCGATTTCATCGAGTTGGTCTGAGCGGACGAACCCACACGCGAAACCGACAGACCGGTGTTCACGGCGGGGCGGATGCCCTGGTAGAACAGTTCGGTTTCCAGGAAGATCTGGCCGTCGGTGATCGAGATCACGTTGGTCGGAATGAAGGCCGAAACGTCACCACCCTGGGTTTCGATGATCGGCAGAGCGGTCAGCGAGCCGGCACCGTTGTCCTCGTTCAGCTTGGCCGAACGTTCCAGCAGGCGCGAGTGAAGGTAGAAAACGTCGCCCGGGTAAGCTTCGCGGCCCGGCGGGCGGCGCAGCAGCAGGGACATCTGGCGGTAGGACACGGCCTGCTTGGACAGGTCATCGTAGATGATCAGCGCGTGCTTGCCGTTGTCACGGAAGTACTCGGCCATCGCGGTCGCGGCGTAGGGCGCCAGGAACTGCATCGGGGCCGGGTCGGAGGCGGTTGCCGCCACGACGATCGAGTAGTCGATGGCGCCGGTCTCTTCCAGCTTCTTCACCAGCTGGGCAACGGTCGAACGCTTCTGGCCGACGGCGACGTAGACGCAGTACAGCTTTTCCGAGTCGTCCTTGGCCGCGTCGTTGTACGACTTCTGGTTCAGGATCGCGTCGAGTGCGACGGCGGTCTTGCCGGTCTGACGGTCGCCGATGATCAGCTCGCGCTGGCCACGGCCGATCGGGATCATGGCGTCGACGGCCTTGAGGCCGGTCGCCATCGGCTCGTGCACCGATTTACGCGGGATGATGCCCGGCGCCTTGACGTCGGCCACGCGACGCTCGGAGGCGTCGATCGGGCCCTTGCCGTCCAGCGGGTTGCCCAGGCCATCGACGACGCGGCCAAGCAGCGCCTCACCGGCGGGCACGTCCACGATGGAGTTGGTGCGCTTGACGGTGTCGCCTTCCTTGATGTCCCGGTCGGAGCCGAAGATCACGATACCGACGTTGTCGGTTTCCAGGTTCAGCGCCATGCCCATGATGCCGCCGGGGAACTCGACCATCTCACCCGCCTGGATGTTGTCGAGGCCGTAGACACGGGCGATACCGTCACCGACCGAGAGCACGCGACCGATCTCGGCAACTTCGGCATCCTGGCCGAAGTTCTTGATCTGGTCCTTCAGGATCGCAGAAATCTCTGCAGCTTGGATACCCATTTATCCGACCTCTTTCATTGCATTCTGGAGGGAGTCGAGCTTCGAACGGATCGAGGTGTCGATCATCTTCGAGCCCACCTTGACGACAAGACCGCCGATGAGGCTTTCATCGACGGTCGCACTGATCTTTACATCCTTGCCGACCTTGGCCTTCAGCGCGTCCGCGAGCTGGGCCGCCTGTGCGTCGGTCAGAGCCTGGGCAGAGGTCACTTCTGCGGTGACTTCGCCCTTTTCCTTCGCGATCATCTCGCGCAGGAGGGTGACCATCTGCGGGACCACGAAAAGACGGCGCTTGGAGGCCATCAGCCCCAGCACGTTGGTCATGGCCGGCATCAGGCCCATCTTCGAGGCGACGGCCTTGATGGCGGCGCCCTGCGCTTCGCGCGAGTAGACGGGGTTGACCAGGAGATCCCGCAGATCTGCGCTTTCAGCCAGCGCGGCAGAGAGATCATCCAGGTTGCCTTCGAGCGCGGGAAGCTCGCCGGCCTCCTTCACGATCTCGAAGACGGCGGTGGCATAGCGCTCTGCGATGCCGGAGGAAATCGATGCTGAGTCAGACACGTCCACCCTTCCGATAGTAAGCCGCCAAGACACGCGCGCCCCGGGCCGGGGCGGCGTCTGGCAGCGTTTCCTCACCTTGACTTGCGTCAAAGCAATCAAATCGTGGCGGATGTAGCAGAGCCTCCCCCACCTCGCAACATGCTTAGGAAAGATAAACGCCCGGGCTAAATCGTTTATTTTCAGCCGCTTGACCAAAACACCCCATTTGGTGCGACCTTTCGTGCTCTGCCAAGATGCCTCAAAGCCACGGTTTTTGCTGCAAATGCACGATTCCCGGGCGGTTTCAGGCGCCTCTGACGGCATTTTTCGCAGGTCACGGAAGCTTTCGGCCCTGAAATCGGTCGGGCACGTCAGAATCCGGTCCTGACGCGCCTCCGGGCGCGTTCAGATCGGCTTGGCCTTGCCGGCCGGGCTGAGCACCTCGAGCGGGTTGAGAACCTTGGCGGCCTCGCCAACTCCGCGGCGCGATGGCGGGTGACGCTTGGAGGCCTCGACCATCATGACGCCGCCCGCGGTCACGGGCACCGCGCGGCCCATGCGCTCCCAGACCGGGCCGGTCTTCATCCAGAACCGGCGGGTCGAGGGTGGCTGGTACAGTACCGAAACATGCGCCTCGGGGACGAAGTCGTGCCGTTTCAGCTGCGCCTCGAGCTGGCCCAGCGAATAGGGGCGCCCATAGCCGAAAGGCGTATGATCCGCCCGCGCCCAGATCCCTGCGCGGTTGGGCAGGATGAACAGCGCCCTGCCCCCCGGCCCCAGCACGCGATACGCCTCGTCCAGCAGGTCCGACGGCCGTTCCGAGGTCTCCAGCCCGTGCATCAGGATCAAACGGTCGGTGTGCCCCGTCTCAAGCGGCCAGAGTGTTTCTTCGCTGAGAACAGAGACATTGGGCAGCCCCGCGGGCCAGGTCATGACACCCTGCGGCGCGGGCATCAGCGCCACGACCCTGCGCGATTCCTTCAGGTAGGGGCGCAACATTGGCACGGCAAAGCCGTAGCCCACCACCGTCTGGCCCTGGCATTCAGGCCAGAAGCGCTGGACCTGTGTGCGCAGGATCTTCTGCGCCGCGCGCCCCAGCGCACTGCGGTAATAGAAATCGCGCAACACCTGCACATCCAGATGCATTGATACCCCAGCCCTGATGCGCCACTCTGACGATAAGCGCATCCTGACAAAGCCGCGAAGGAAAGACCATGCCCCTCGAGATCGTGACCGTCCCCTGCCTCAAGGACAATTACGCCTACCTTGTGAACGGCCCCGACGGCGTGGCCCTGATCGACGCCCCCGAGGCCGGGCCGATCATCGAGGCGCTGGAGGCCCGCGGCTGGTCTCTGGGCGTCATCATGATCACCCACCATCACCATGACCACGTCGGCGGTGTCGCCGAATTGCGCGCGAAATACGGCTGCCCGGTCATGGGGCCCAAGTCCGAAGCGGACAAGCTGCCGGAACTGGACATGGCGGTCGAACCCGGATTTTCGGGCGGTACGGGGGATGGCCTCTGCGAGGTGATCGCGGTGCCGGGCCATACGCTGGGCCACGTCGCCTATCACTACCCAAAAGGCGGTGCCGTCTTTACCGCCGACAGCCTGATGGCCCTGGGTTGCGGCCGCATCTTCGAGGGCACGCCCGAAATGATGTGGGAAAGTCTGGAAAAGCTGGCCTCTTTGCCGCCGGAAACCGTGGTATACTCGGGGCATGAATACACAACGGCGAATGCCGCATTTGCCCTGACCATTGAACCGGAGAACGAAGCGCTTATCTCTCGCAAGCGGGAGATCGACGCAGCCCGCGCCGAGGGACGGCCCACCGCACAGGTGCCGCTTTCGGTCGAACTTGAAACGAATCCCTTCCTCCGAGCCACCAGCGACAGCGTGAAAAAGGCCGTCGGCCTGCCGGACGGAACGGATGCAGAGGTCTTTGCAGAGGTGCGCGCGCGCAAGGACCGGTTCTGATCACGCACACGGCAGGTTTCGTCGGTTTGTCCAAAAGTGATGCAGGAACCCCGAGAAAAAACTTGAAGAGTGGCCGCAATCGACCAAACTTTAACCCTATGAGGCAATGCTGATCCTCACGGATCGGCGCAGACAAGAGGAGCACTCCCGTGCCTTCATTCTCGAACACACTTGAGCAGGCAATTCATTCGGCGCTGGCACTTGCGAACTCTCGCAGCCATGAATTCGCGACGCTCGAACACCTTCTTCTTGCGCTGATCGACGAACCGGATGCCTCCCGCGTGATGAAAGCCTGCTCGGTCGATACCGAAGAGCTGCGCACAACGCTGGTCGAATTCATAGACGACGATCTGTCGAACCTCGTCACCGATGTCGAGGGATCCGAGGCGGTGCCGACCGCAGCCTTCCAGCGGGTGATCCAGCGTGCCGCGATCCATGTCCAGTCCTCGGGCCGGACAGAGGTGACGGGCGCCAACGTGCTGGTCGCCATCTTTGCGGAACGCGAATCGAATGCGGCCTATTTCCTGCAGGAGCAGGACATGACGCGCTACGATGCGGTGAATTTCATCGCCCATGGCGTCGCCAAGAACCCGGCCTACGGCGAGGCACGCCCCGTCCAGGGTGCCACCGAGGCAGAGGAAGAGGCGCAGCAGGCCGAGACCGCAGCCCCCGGTTCGGACAAGGAATCGGCGCTGGCGAAATACTGCGTCGACCTGAATGCCAAGTCGCGCGACGGCGACGTGGATCCGCTGATCGGCCGCAATTCCGAGGTCGAGCGCTGCATCCAGGTGCTCTGCCGCCGCCGCAAGAACAACCCGCTTCTGGTGGGCGATCCCGGCGTGGGCAAAACCGCCATCGCCGAGGGGCTGGCGCGCAAGATCGTTGCCGGCGAAACGCCCGAGGTCCTGTCGAATACCACGATCTACTCGCTCGACATGGGCGCGTTGCTGGCAGGCACGCGCTATCGCGGCGATTTCGAGGAACGGCTCAAGGCCGTGGTGCAGGAGCTTGAGGAACACCCCGACGCTGTGCTCTTTATCGACGAGATCCATACCGTGATCGGTGCCGGGGCCACCTCTGGCGGGGCGATGGACGCCTCCAACCTTCTGAAGCCCGCGCTTCAGGGCGGCAAGCTGCGCACGATGGGCTCCACTACCTACAAGGAGTTCCGCCAGCACTTCGAGAAGGACCGCGCCCTGTCGCGCCGGTTCCAGAAGATCGACGTGAACGAGCCTTCGGTCGATGACACCGTGAAGATCCTCAAGGGCCTGAAGCCCTATTTCGAGGAGCATCACAGCGTCAAGTACACCGGCGACGCGATCAAGACCGCCGTGGAACTGTCCGCGCGCTATATCAACGACCGCAAACTGCCCGACAAGGCCATCGACGTGATCGACGAGGCCGGTGCGGCGCAACACCTGGTGGCGGCATCCAAGCGGCGCAAGTCCATCGGTACCAAGGAGATCGAGGAGGTCGTGGCCAAGATCGCCCGTATTCCCCCGAAGAACGTCTCCAAGGACGATGCCGAGGTGCTCAAGGACCTGGAGAACACGCTCAAGCGCGTGGTCTTCGGCCAGGACAATGCGATCGAGGCGCTCAGCTCGGCGATCAAGCTGGCCCGTGCCGGCCTGCGCGAACCGGAAAAGCCCATCGGCAACTACCTGTTCGCGGGTCCGACCGGCGTGGGCAAGACCGAGGTGGCCAAGCAACTGGCGGACACGCTGGGCGTGGAACTGCTGCGCTTCGACATGTCCGAGTACATGGAGAAACACGCGGTCTCGCGCCTGATCGGCGCGCCTCCGGGCTATGTCGGCTTTGACCAGGGCGGCCAGCTGACGGACGGCGTCGATCAGCACCCGCACTGCGTTCTGCTGCTGGACGAGATCGAGAAGGCCCACCCGGATGTCTACAACATCCTGCTGCAGGTCATGGACCACGGTTCGCTGACCGATCACAACGGCCGGACCGTGGACTTCCGCAACGTGATCCTGATCATGACCTCGAACGCCGGGGCGACCGAACAGGCCAAGGCGGCCATCGGCTTTGGCCGCGACCGCCGCGAGGGCGAGGATACGGCGGCGATCGAGCGGACCTTCACGCCGGAATTCCGCAACCGTCTGGACGCGGTCATCAGCTTTGCGCCGCTGCCCAAGGACACCATCCTGCAGGTAGTCGAAAAGTTCGTGCTGCAACTCGAAGCCCAGCTCATGGATCGCAACGTGACCATCGAACTGACCAAGCCCGCCGCCGAATGGCTGGCCGAAAAGGGTTACGACGACAAGATGGGCGCCCGCCCGCTGGGCCGCGTCATCCAGGAGCACATCAAGAAGCCCTTGGCCGAGGAACTGCTCTTCGGCAAGCTGGCCAAGGGTGGCGTGGTCAAGGTATCGGTCCGCGACGGCGAGTTGTTCCTGGACCTCAGCGGCCCGGACAACCCGCGGCTGGGCTCCAAGAAGCCGCCGCTTCTGACCGCCGAATGACACCTGCGCGCGCCGCCTTCGCGGCCGCGCTGGCCCTGATCTCCTCCGTCCCGCCTGCCGGGGCGGAGGATTTTCGCCTTTCAGTACCTCTGGACTGCACTCTGGGCGAAACCTGTTTCATCGAAGATTACGTCGACAACGACCCGGCCCAGGGGCGCCACAGGGATTTTGCCTGCGGCATCAACTCCCGCGACGGGCACAAGGGCACGGATTTCGCCCTGCTCGACTTTGCTGCCATCGACACGGGCGTTTCGGTGCTGGCCGCCGCACCCGGCGTGGTCAAGCGCACCCGGGATTCGATGCCCGATGACCGGCTGATGCGCGGCGTCACCTCGGAAAATGCCTGTGGAAACGCCGTGCTGATCGATCATGGCGAAGGCTGGCAGACGCTTTATTGCCACTTGCGGCTCGGCTCTGTCTCGGTTGCGCCGGGCGATCTGGTGCAACCCGGTGACCCGCTGGGGGTCGTCGGCTTGTCAGGTCAAACGAACCATCCCCATGTGCACATGACGCTCCTGCTCAACGGCAAGGTGGTCGATCCCTTCCGTCCCGGGGCCACGGGGACATGCGGTGATCCCGGTCCGACCCTCTGGACCGATCCGCCTGCCTACACCAAGACGGGCCTCGTCACGGCCGGTTTCTCGGACGCGGTGCCAACTCTGCAGGCCGTGGGTGACGGCTCTGCACGGCGACCGACGCTCCGCCCGGACGAGGCAATGGTGGTCTATGCGCACGCGGGCTATGCCCGTCCCGGCGATGTCCTGACGATTTCGGCGCAGAGCCCGGACGGCAGGGAAGTGTTTCGCCAAGCCATCACGCTGGACAGCGACCAGGTCAGCCAGATGCGCGCCCTGGGCCGCAAGGCCCCGGCCTCGGGCTGGCCCGCCGGCGAGTACCTCGGCCGCGCCAGGCTGACCCGCGACGGCAAGGTAATCGCGCATCGCTTTGCCCATGTGACCGTCACGGACTGAGTTCGGAACAACGCGTCTGCGCCCAAGTCAGCGTTCGGTCAGTTTCAACTCGATGCGCCGGTTCCTTGCCCGCGCCTCGGGCGTATCCGCTGGATCAATCGGCTGGAACTCGCCAAAACCGTTGGCCGACAGCCGGTTGGGCGGAATGTCGTAATTGTCGATCATGTCCCGCACCACGGACAGGGCCCGCGCCTGGCTGAGTTCCCAGTTGTCCGCGAAATCGCCCCCCGGTCGGATCTTCTGGCTGTCGGTATGGCCATCCACCCGGATCACCCAGTCGATGCCCTGCGGAATATCCTCGGAGATGTCGCGCAGGATCTGCGAAACCTTCTCGATCTCGCGCCGGCCTGCCGCCGACAGATCCGCCGAGCCGACCTCGAACAGCACCTCTGACGAGAAAACAAAGCGGTCGCCCTCGATCCGGATGCCCTCGCGGTCGCCCACCACAGAGCGCAGCTTGCCGAAGAACTCGGACCGGTAGCTTTCCAAGTCTTTCTTTTCGGCCTCCAGCTGCCTGGCGCGTTCTTCTTCCAGCTTGCGCTTTTCCTCTTCGGCCTTCCGGCGTGCCTCTTCGGCCAGGCGACGGCGGCGTTCTTCCTGTGCCACACGCGCAATCGCCGCGTTCAGCTCCGATCCCAGGTTCTGCAGCCGCACCTCGGCCGCCGCATCGCGGACCTTGGAATCGTCCAGCAACGCCTGCAACTCGCCCAACTGGCGGCGCAACTCGGCCACGTTCTGGTTCAGCGCCTCGACCTGCAGCTCCGCCTTGGTCGCGCGCTCTTCGGTCAGGGCCAGCTTCTGGCGCGCCGTGTTCAGCAGGATCTGCCGTTCCTCCACCTCGTCCAGGCGGGCATCCAGCTTCGACTCCGCCGCTTCCTGCGCCGCCAGCGCCGCGGCAAGCCGGTCGCGTGTCTCGTCAACCGTCGTCTCGGCGGCCAAGCGCGCGGCCAGCGCGGCGGCCAGCTTTTCCTCCAGGCTGCGGGTATCGTCGCTCTGCTCGGCGGCCCGGGCCTCGGCCTCGGCCAGCTTCTGGCGCAACTCCGCGATCACCGCATCGCGCCGCGCATCGCGGGACCGCAGCGCTTCCAGTTCAGAGGCAACCCGGTCGATCCGGGCCTTGAGCAGGTCCAGTTCCGCGTCCTTGGCCGCGCCTCGGCCGTCAGCCTCGGCCAGGCGGCGTCCAAGGTCGGCGTTCTCCGCCTCCAGCGAAATCACGCGGGCAAGCCCCTGCGCAGCACGCGCCTGCGACGCCTCCAACCGGGTGCGCAACTGCGCCAGTTCACCGCGCAGCACCTCCACATCGGCTGCCTCGGCGGTACGGTCCTCGGCGCGGGCCTCGGCCTGCGCCAAATCCTGCCGCAGGCGGGCCATCTGGGCGTCGCGTTCTGTCGCCCGGGCCCGCGCCGCATCGAGTTCCGCCGACAAGCGTGTGTTCGCCGCCTCCAGCGCGGCCACCGCCGCATCCTGTTCCGCCGCCTCGCCGCCCAGCCGGGTCAGGCGCGCCGACAGATCGACATTCTCCGTTTGCAGCCGATCGATCCGGTCGCCGCGCTCCTCGACCCGTTTCAGGGCCGAATCAAGTTGCGCCTGGACCTGGGCCACCTGGCCGCGCAGGCCCTCGATCAGCTCTGTTCGTTCAGCAACACGTCCCTGCGCCTGGGCCAATTGCGCCTCGAGCGCGGCCACCTGATCCTGCAAGGAGGTCACCGCGCTGCGTGCATCGCCCACGTCGCCGCGCGCGCGGGTCAGCGCCGAGTCCAGCCGGTCCCGCTCTGCCCGCAGTTCTTCCAGTGCCGCGGCACGATCGTCGGCCTGCCCCTCGGCCGCCGACAGGTCCGAAACCAGCGAGTCGTTGCGGGCCCGCAGCGCCTCCAGCTCGGTCCGGAGCGCCTCTGCCTTGGCCAGCCGAGCCAGCGCCTGTGCCAGTTGCGCAGAAAGATCCGTCAACCGTGAGGCGCGCGCCGCGGCCTCGGCCTGCGCATCCTTCAGGGCGCGCTCGGCCAAGGTGCGCGCCGCCGTTTCCTGCGCCAACGCCTGTTCGGCATCGCGCTGCGCCTTCAGCGCCTCGGTCAGGTCGCCGCGCAGCCCTGCAAGACGGCTGTCGGTCTGCGCCCCCTGCGCCCGCGCATCGGCCAGCGTCTCCTCAAGCTCCGAGATCCGCGCAAGCGCGGCGTCGATGCGGCTTTGCAGGGCGCGGGCCTCGCGTTCACCATCGGCAAGCACGGTGGCCAGTTCCTGGTTCAGCTTGGCCTCGTCCTGACGCGCCTGCGACAGCGCCGCCTCCAGCTCGGTGATACGGGCAAGCGCCGCATCCACCCGGGTCTGCAGTGTTGCGGGCGGAGTGTCGGAGGGGCCAAGCCCGGCGGTCAGTTTCTCACCGGCCTTGGCCGCCTCGTCCAGGTCGGCCTCCAGCCGGGCGATACGCGCCGTCGCGTCGTCGATCCGCGCCTTGAGCCGCTGCGCCTCGAGCGCGCTTTCATCGCGAAGATCGGCCAGTTGCGCGGTCAGGCGGGTTTCGTTCCGCCGCGCCTCGGCCAGCTGCGCCTCCAGCGCGTCGATGCGCGATTGCAGGTCGTCGCCCTGCTGCTGCCCGGCCAGCAAGGCCGCCGCCAGTTGGGCGTTCAGGTCCTTTTCCGCCTCGCGGGCCGCCGCCAACAGGGTCAGCGTCTCCTCGGCCCGGGCGCGTTCCTGTTCCAGCGCCAGCGTCATGGCGGTCAGTTCCGCATCCGCCTCTTCCAGCCGCTTGCGCAGCGCCGCGGCGGCCTCGGCCTCGGCCAGCTTGGCCTGTTCCTCTGCGGTCAGGGCCTGTTCCGCTTCGTCGAGGTCGGCGGACAGGGCGGCGATCCGCACGTCCCGGTCCGCGTTGCGGGCGCGCAGATCGGTGATCAGGGCCTCCAGGGCTTCCCGCCGCGCGGCGGCCAGCTTGGCCGCCTCGGCCTGTTCGTCGATCTCGGTCCGGGCGGTGGCCAGCGCCGCGGTCAGCGCATCACGTTCATCGGCCAGTTCGTCGCGTTCCTCGGCCAGGGCGTCACGGGCGACGGTCAGGTCCTGCACCTCGTCCCGCGCCGTGTCCCGTTCCAGAACCAGTGTGGCCACCCGTTCCTCGAAGGTCGCGATGCGCGCCGCGGCGGCGGCAAGCTGATCCGCCTGCCGGTCGCGTGTCGCGGTCAGGCTGTCGATGATGGTCTGCTGTTCGGCCAGTTGCAGATCACGGTCGCCGAGCGTCGAGGTCATGCGCCCCAGTTCTGTTTCCAGCCGGGTCGCACGGGTTCGTTCCACGCCCAGCGCCTTGGACAGGGCGGTGATCTCGGCGCTGAGCGTGTCCAGTTCGCTTTCCTGCCCCGAGATCGTTTCGTTCAGGACGAATTGCATGACCAGGAAAATCGACAGGACAAAGGTCAGCACCAGCAGCAGGCCCGTCATGGCATCCACGAAACCCGGCCAGATCGAGGCCTGAAAGCGCGCACCGGTGCGTCGCGACAGGGCCATGCGTCACCCGTCCCCGCGGGGCCGGGAATTGCGTGCCGTGCCCAGCGACCGTGAAAGCGCCGCAAGATCGGTCCGCAATTCGGCCATGCTTTCCTGCCGTCCGGCGCTGATTTCCTCGAGGATGCGCAACATCTGCACGTCGATCGACCGCAGCCGCATCCGGCTTTCGGCGTCCAGCCCCTCGTCGCTTTCCTTTTCGCGGATCGCCTGCGCCAGCAGTTCCTGCCCCTCGGCAATCCGCGCCAGCGACGAGGCCGAGGGCGATGTCGCCTCGATCCGTTCGGTCAGGCGCTCGACGCTGTCGGCCAGTTGCGACAGCCGGGTATCGACCTCGGACCGGCTCTGTTCCGCCTCGGAGAAAAGGTACTGCAGGCGGTCCATCTGCTCGGCCATCTGGTCCAGCACCAGCCCGGCCGGCCCAAGGTCCGGCCCCTCGCCATCATGCGAAAAACCCAGCCGGGTGATCGAGGACAGCCATTCCTCAAGCTCGCGGTAGAACCGGTTCTGCCCGTGGCCTGCGAAAAGCTCCAGCAGGCCGACGACCAGCGAACAGGCCAACCCCAGGAGAGAGCTGGCAAAGGCCACGCCCATGCCGCCAAGCTGCCCCTCCAGCCCCGTCATCAGGCGGGCAAAGGCGGCGGTGCCGGTTTCCCCCTCCTGCGGAGCAAGGCTCTGGATGGTTTCGACCAGTGCGGGCACCACGGTCGCAAGACCGTAGAAAGTGCCCAGCAGGCCCAGGAAGATCAGCAGGGAAACGATGTAGCGCGTGATCTCGCGCGCCTCGTCGATCCGCTGCGCGACGGAGTCGAGGATCGACCGGGTCGAGGTCGCCGTGATCTGCATCCGCTTGTCCCGGCGCGAC
Organism: Mameliella sp. MMSF_3455; assembly: GCF_030733205.1. Taxonomy (GTDB): domain Bacteria; phylum Pseudomonadota; class Alphaproteobacteria; order Rhodobacterales; family Rhodobacteraceae; genus Antarctobacter. Next base: position 28,577 of record NZ_JASHJL010000007.1, on the reverse strand, counting down.
CGCAAGAGCGCGGCCAAGGGCGCCAGCAGGCGCGGCGGCGTGGCCCGCACCCCCTGATCACCACGCGCGGTAAACCGTTCGATCCAGCGGACCGAGACCATCAATTGCGCCACCTGCCAGAAACAGGCCAGCACGCCGACGACAAAGACGATCAGGATGAAGCCGTTCAGGTAGGGATTCGACTGGAACACCGGCAGGACGCGCGGCAGGGCCAGGAACGCGCCAAAGCCCGACAGGCCCAGCACCGCCAACATGAGGACCACCTGGCGGAAGGGCTGGCTGAAATGTGGCTCGGCCTCGCGGTCGGGCTGGTCCATCGGACACCTGACACTTGTTCTCTCTTGTCGAACCTAGGGGTTTAGCGTCGAAGAGCCAAGAAGTTATGAACAATTCCGCGTCAGCACCGGCGAAAACCGGCGCTTTGCGCAGGTGTCATTCACCCTCGCTGAACAACCCGCGCACAAAGGTCTCGTAAAGGCCGATCTGGCGCGGCAGCGCCTCTTTCTCGCGGACGGTCTTGGACAGGATGATCGCCCCGTCCACAAGCACCACCAGCATGTCCGCCAGCGCCTCGAGGTCGACCTGCTGTCGCGGCGGGTTCGCCTCGGCGATCTCGGTCAGGCGGGCGTGGAACCGCTGCCGCCAGGCCAGCAGGTTCTGCCGCGCAAGGTCATGCACGACCTGGGTGAACAGCCGCTCCTGGAAACAGGTCGCCGCGATCAGGCAGCCGGGATGCACGTCCGGCAGCGCCTCCATCTGTTCGCGCAGGATCCGCAGGAAGGCCAGGAACTCTGCCAACGGGTCGTCGCTCTCCGTGGCAGCGCGGGCAAACAGCCCGTCGAGCCAGGCCTCCTCGGCGCCAAGGTGACGCTCGAGGATCGCCTCGACCAGCGCACTCTTGTCCTTGAAATGGTAAAAGAAACCGCCCTTGGTGATCCCCACTTCGGCGATCAGCTCCTCGATCGACGTGGCGGCATAGCCCTTGTGCAGGATCGCCATTTCCGCCGCCGTCAGCAGGCGGTCGCGGGTCGTCTCGGTGCTGCGCGGCTTGATGAAGGACATCGGCGGCTCTCCTCTCCGGGTCAGCTTACCGCAGGCCGCCGCAGGGGTCACTGTACCGTCGGTACAGTAGACCGCGAGTCCACTGGCACGAGGCGCGCCCTCCGGTCCAGTCTGGGGCGGAAAGGAGCCCTGCCATGCCCCCCGTATTCGCCCCCCATCCCGACGGCCTGCCCTGGTTCACCGAAGGCGGCACCGAAACCGAGCTCATGTACCGCCACGGGTTCGCGTTCGACCATTTCTGCGCCTTCACCCTGCTTGACGATCCGCGTGCGATGCAGGTCCTTCACGACATGTACCGCCGCCTGTTGGATGCCATCGCGGCATCGGGCGGCTGTGCCTTGCTGGCAGGCCTCGACTATCGCGCCAGCCCGGACTGGGGCGCCCTTGTCGGTTACGACGGCGCCGCGCTCGACGACATCCAGCGGCGCAACATCGCCTTCCTGCGCGAGGTCAGCGCGCCATACACCGGCCAGATCCCGCAGATCCGCATCGCCGCCATCCTCGGGCCGCGCGGCGACGCCTATGCGCTGAACCGCACCATCACCGAGAACGAGGCGGAAGCCTATCACGTCCGCCAGATTGCCACCTGCGCCGACGAAGGTATCGACCTGCTCTGGGCCGCCACGATCAACAACGTCCCCGAGGCGATCGGCATCGCCCGCGCCTCCGCCGGGGCCGATGTGCCGGTCAACATCTCCTTCACCCTGACCGAGAACCACCGTCTGCGCGCCGGTGCCCACCTTGCGGAGGCGGTCACCGCCACAGATGCCGCCTGCGGCCCCCAGGCGCGGCCCGACAGCTACGGCGTGAACTGCTCCCATCCGCTGGAATTCGAACCGGCGCTGACCGCCGGCAGCTGGAAGACCCGCCTGCGCAGTTTCCGCCCCAATACCGCGGCGATGGACAAGATCGCGCTTTGTAAACTCGACCACCTGGAAGAGGGCGACCCGCAGGAACTGGCGGCGCAGATGGGCGCCCTCGCCCGCCGGTTCCCGCAGGCCGATATCTGGGGCGGCTGCTGCGGCAGCTGGGACACTCATCTAGCCCGGATCGCCCCTGCCGTGATGCAGGCCCGCCGCCCGGCAGCCTGACCGCCGGGCGCGGTTTTACTTGCAATAACAACCCGACGGAGGCCGCGCCCCCTGCCCCGCTACCGGTCCCGCGACAGCGCCCGCACCTCGCGCACCAGCCATTGCAGGTCCGCGTCCGGCACGCCGATCTCGTCCAGGTGGGCGGCGGTGTTGTACAGGTATTCGGTGTTCGGCCCACGTCCGCCATGCGCCCGCGCGATGATGCGCGCCTGTTCTTCCAGGGCCAGGTGGCAATACTGGACGTGATGCGGGTCGATCACATAGGCCACCGCCTCGACTTGGCGCCCGTCCGTCAGGCTGAGTTCCAGCCTCTTTTCGAGGTAGGCCGAGGACACCAGCTCGCGTTCGCGCAGATAGGCCAGCGTCTCTTCCTCGCTGCCCGGCGCCGCGCGCAGGGCCAGCCCGTCGCAACAGGCGCCCTCCTGCTCGTCCAGCGCCAGCACCAGCCCGGGCTTTTCCTCGGTGCCGCGATGATGGATCGAATACATGCAGAAACTGCGCGAATAGCCATAAAGCCGCGCCTGCACCCGTTCCGCCACCGGAAATCCCGGGTTCCAAAGAAGTGAGGCGTATCCGAACACCCAAAGCGTCATCATTCTGGTCCTTCCCGCTATGGGCCTGTAAACACGATCGGGTGCGGCAGGAAAAGGGGGGCGCGCGTGGCACGTTGGATCTTTGCCGTGACCTTGGCGCTGGGGCTGGCCTGGTCGGCGCTCTGGCTGACCTCCTCCTGGGCATTGAAAGCCGATATCGCCAACTGGTTCGAGGCGCGCCGTGCCGAGGGTTGGCAGGCAGAGTATTCCTCGCTCTCCGTGCGCGGCTTTCCCAGCCGTCTCGACGCCACGCTGAACGATGTGGTCCTGAAGGACACCGCGCGCGGTATCGTCTGGCAGGGGGATTTCTTCCAGGTGCTGGGGCTGACCTACCGGCCCGGGCACCGCATCCTGGTCTGGCCCGACAGCCAGACCGTGACGCTGCCCTCCGGCCCGGTCACGGTGCAAGGCAGGGGCCTGCGCGCCTCCCTGATCCACGACGCCGAGGGCGTGATCCTGCGCGCCAACCTCGAGGCGGACAGTTTTCGCGCCGGCAAACTGTCCCTGTCCGACCTACGCGCGGGCCTGCTGGACGTGCCGGCCACACCGGGTCTCTACCGTCTGGGATTGAGCGCCGGGTTCGCCGGAACGCCGGCGGACAACGGGTTGGCCCTGCGGGCCGAGGTCACCTTTGACCGGGACTGGCACCTCGACAGCCTTGCCGGACCCGTGCCGCAGCCCGTCAGGATCGACCTGCGACAGGGCAGCTATACGTCCGGCGGCGCACAGCTTGACGCCAGCGGCCTGCTGGAGATCGACGCCCAGGGACGCCCCGGCGGAGATCTCGCCCTGGGCACCGACAACTGGACCACGCTGCTGGACAGCGCCCGCCGGGCCGACCTGATCCCCGCCCCACTGGCCGACGCACTTGCGCGCGCGCGCGAGGACAGCCCCGACCTGCGGCTGATCTTCGACGCGGGACAGGTCTCGCTTGGCGACGCCCTTCTGGGCAGGGCGCCCCGGCTACGGCTGCCCTGAGCACCGGTCGCGGCTGCGCCCCCTTGCGCCGTCGCGACAAGCGGCAGAAACTTTGCGCATGACAGATTCCCTTTTCGCGCGGATCGATGCCGCCCGCGACGACCTGATCGCGCTGACCCAGGCCCTTGTCCGTTTGCCCACGCTGAACCCGCCGGGCCGGCACTACCGCGAGATCTGCGAGCTCTTGCAACAGCGCCTCGCGCCCTCGGGGTTCACCTGCGAGCTGATCCGTGCGACCGGCGCGCCGGGCGACAGCGACCGTTACCCGCGCTGGAACGTGATCGCCCGGCGCGAGGGCACGCGCCCCGGTGACTGCGTGCATTTCAACAGCCATATCGACGTGGTCGAGGTCGGCCACGGCTGGACCCGCGATCCCTTTGGGGCCGAACTGGACGGCGACAGGATCTATGGCCGTGGCACCTGCGACATGAAGGGCGGGCTGGCCGCCTCGATCATCGCCGCAGAATGTTTCATCGCCGAACACCCCGACTTTGCCGGTGCCATCGAGATTTCCGGCACCGCGGACGAGGAAACCGGCGGCTACGGCGGCGTCGCGCATCTGGCCCGGCTGGGGTATTTTTCGCCCGACAGGGTACAGCACGTCATCATCCCCGAGCCGCTCAACAAGGACCGCATCTGCCTGGGCCATCGCGGCGCCTGGTGGGCCGAGATCGAGACCAAGGGAGAGATCGCGCATGGCTCCATGCCCTTCCTCGGCGATTGCGCCGTGCGCCACATGGGCGCCGTGATGCAGGCCTTCGAGGACCGGCTGTTCCCCTCTCTGACAACGCGGGAAACCGCCATGCCCGTCACGCCAGAGGCCGCACGGCAATCGACGCTCAACATCAACTCGGTCCACGGGGGCGAACCGGAGCTGGAGGATTTCACCGGCCTGCCCGCACCCAATGTCCCCGACAGCTGCCGCATGGTGATCGACCGGCGGTTCCTCGTCGAAGAGGCCTACGACGAGGTGCGCGGCGAGGTCATTGCCCTGCTCGACGATCTCAAGACCCGCCGCCCCCGGTTCGACTACGCGATCCGCGACATCAACCGCATCGACCCCTCGATGACGGCGCAGGACGCGCCGGTGGTGACGACGGTGGCCGAAGCCATCGGCGACGTGCTGGGACAGGCGCCGGAGTACGTCGCCTCGCCCGGGTCCTACGACCAGAAACACATCGACCGCATCGGGCGGCTGCAGAACTGCATCGCCTACGGGCCGGGGGTTCTGGAACTGGCGCACAAACCCGATGAATGGGTCGGCGTGACCGATATGCTCGACAGCGCCAAGGTCATGGGCCGCACGCTGGAAAAGCTGCTGTTGCCCTAGAGTTTCGTTGACAGGGCCGCGGCCCGCTCCGATCCTTTGCGCGGTATTGCATGAAAGGGTTTCACATGACTCGCGTTGCCATCCTCGCCGCCGCGCTCTGGGGCCTTGGCGCACCGCTGGCACAGGCCCAGGACTGGGGCGAGGTCGCCTGGTACGGAGCGACCATCGGGACCGACGATCTTTACAATTCGCGCGGCACCCGCCTGACCGATCCCCGCGCGGTGATCCAGCAGGACCGTGCCAATTATCATCGCTTCGGGCTGCGCCAGCAGGGCGACACGGGTGATCCCATCTTTCATGCCCGCGATGCCCGCGCGCGCATTCCCGGCATCGTCGACCTTGGCGCGGCGCAGGGCTTTGTCGCGGATGTCCGCGCGGGCCGCCCCTCTGCGGTCGAGGTCTATGTCTGCGGACGCGGATGGGCCGAGGTCATGCTGGTCGTCGACCGCGGGGCCATGGGCGGGCATTCCGGCTGTTACTAGGCCCCGGCGCCCGGCGCTCACACCGCGATATTGTCGATCAACCGCACCCCGGCAAGCCAGGCCGCGACCAGCAGGCGCGCGGGCCGTTCGGGCCGGTCCAGCAGCGACAGGTCGTCATTGGCGCGCAGGTCCAGGTATTCGACCTGCGTAAAGCCCGCCGCCGCCAGCCGCGCCTCTGCCCCGGGGCGCAGATCAGAGGCCGAACGCCCGGCGCGCAACCCTTCAGCCATCTCCTCCAGCGCCTCGTTCAGGGCCGCCGCCCGTGCCCGCGCCATGTCGGACAGCAGCAGGTTGCGAGAGGACATGGCCAGCCCGTCGATCTCGCGGATCGTCGGGCAGCCCAGGATTTCGCAGGGGATGTTCAGATCGGCCACCAGCCGCCGCACCACCTGCAACTGCTGCCAGTCCTTCTCGCCGAAAAAGGCCCGGTCGGCGGCGGTCTGCAACAGCAGCTTGGTCACCACCGTGGCCACCCCGTCGAAATGTCCGGGCCGGTGCGCGCCGCACAGAACGTCGGTCAGGCCGGACACGGACACGCCGGTCGCAAACCCCTGCGGGTACATCTCGTCCCCGTCGGGGACAAAGATCGCGTCGACGGCAAATCGCTCGAGCTTGCGGGCGTCGTCATGTTCGGTACGCGGATATTTCTCGTAATCCTCGCGGCTGTTGAACTGCCTTGGATTGACAAAGATCGTCACGATCACCCGATCACAGCGGTCCTTGGCCGCCGCGACAAGGCTGAGGTGGCCGTCATGCAGCGCCCCCATCGTCGGCACCGCACCAATGGTTTCCCCCGCGCGGCGCCAGCCGTCGGTCAGCTGGCGCAGCTCGGCGACGCTGCGGACGATCGGCGCGATCATGCCTTGCCCTCCGGCGCGTCGTCGCCAAAGACATGCTCGGGCGCGGGGAAGCTCCGCGCGCGGACCTCGCGGGCATAGTCGGCAATCGCCGCCTCGCCGTCCGCGCCCAGGGTCGCGTAGCGTTTCACGAATTTCGCCTTGAAGGCCGTGAACAGCCCCAGCATGTCGTCCACGACAAGTATCTGCCCGTCACAGCCGGGTCCCGCTCCGATGCCGATGGTCGGGATCGACACCGCGCCCGTCACCGCGTCGGCCAGCGAGGCAGGCACCTTTTCCAGCACCACCGAAAACGCCCCCGCCTCGGCGACGGCGCGGGCATCGGCCATCAGCGCCTCGCCCGCCGTGCCGCGCCCCTGCACCTTGTAGCCGCCCAGCGTGTTGATCGACTGAGGCGTCAGACCGACATGCGCCATGACCGGTATACCGCGTTTCACCAGAAAGGCGATCGTCGGCGCCATCTCCACCCCGCCTTCCAGCTTGACCGCGCCCGCGCCGGTTTCGGCCATCAGCCGCGCGGCATTGCGAAAGGCCTGCTGGGGACTTTCCTCGTAGGATCCAAAGGGCATGTCGATCACCATCATGGCGCTGGACAGGCCCCGCGCCACCGCCTGACCATGCAGGATCATCATCTCCATCGTCACGCCCAGGGTCGAGGGCAGCCCGTGCAGCACCATGCCCACGCTGTCGCCGACCAGCACGAAATCGCAATGCGCGTCCATCATCTGCGCCATCGGCGTGGTATAGGCCGTCAGGCTGACCAGCGGTTCGCCGCCTTTGCGGGCGCGGATATCCTCCGCCATTAGCGCTGTCTTCTTCGCGGTTGCACTCATCGCCTGGGCCTCCTCCCTGAGCGTGGCGCAAGGACCGGACAAGGTCCGACGCCCCTCGCGCAACAAAGTTGCGCACCCACCTATCATTTGCTGCAACGCAGAACCAGAGCCCATTTGCAGCCCGTGCTTGAACCGCGCCCGGCAAAGCGCAACACTCGACCCCAAAGCAACAGGGGAACCGACATGACATTCCGCCTTACCCTCGCCGCCGCCCTTCTGGGCGGGACCGCGGCGCTTGCCCAGCAGACCGACCTGACCATCGCGATCCAGCTGGAACCGCCGCACCTCGATCCGACCTCTGCCGCCGCCGGGGCGATCGACAGCGTGCTCTATTCCAATGTCTTCGAAGGTCTGACCCGGTTCACCGGCGATGGCGCCATCGTCCCGGCACTGGCCCGCACATGGGAGATCTCCGACGACGGGCTGACCTATACCTTCCACCTCGCCGAGGGTGTCGTCTTTCACGATGGCACCACCTTCGACGCCGAGGACGTCAAGTTCAGCCTCGACCGCGCCCGGGCCGAGGACAGCACCAACGCCCAGAAGGCGCTGTTTTCCGACATTGCCGAGGTCACGGTGATCGACCCCGCCACGGTCGAGCTGACCCTGAATGCGCCCAACGGCAACCTGCTGTTCAACCTGGCCTGGGGCGACGCGGTCATGGTGGCCCCCGAAAGCATCGAGGACATCCAGCAGACCCCCATCGGCACCGGCCCGTTCAAGTTTGATGAATGGCGCAAGGGCGACAGCGTCCGCCTGGTGCAGAATGCCGACTACTGGGGCGATGCGCCCCATCTGACAGAGGCCACGTTCAAGTTCATCTCGGACCCGACCGCCGCATTCGCCGCCATGATGGCGCAGGACATCGACGTGTTCTCCGGCTACCCGGCACCCGAAAACCTGCCCCAGTTCCAGGGCGACCCGCGATTCCAGGTGCTGCTCGGCTCGTCCGAGGGCGAGACGATCCTGGCGATGAACAACAAGCAGCCGCCCTTCGACGATCCCCGCGTGCGCGAGGCGGTGGCTCATGCCATCGACCGGCAGGCGATCATCGACGGCGCCATGTTCGGCCTGGGCACGCCCATCGGCACGCATTTCGCGCCGCACAACCCCGATTACGTCGACCTGACCGGCCTGTCGCCGCATGATCCCGACCGCGCGCGCATGTTGCTGGTGGACGCGGGCTATGCAGAAGGGTTCAAGACAACGCTCAAGCTGCCGCCCCCCTCCTACGCCCGCCGCGGCGGAGAGATCATCGCCGCGCAACTGCGCAATGTCGGGATCGAGGCCGAGATCACCAACCTGGAATGGGCGCAGTGGCTGGAGGAAGTGTTCAAGGGCAAGGGCTACGGACTGACCATCGTCAGCCATACCGAACCGCTCGACATCGGCATCTACGCCCGGCCCGACTATTACTTCCAGTACGACAGCCAAGAGTTCCGGGCCCTGATGACGACCCTGAACGCCACCACCGACCCGGCGGCACGGTCGGACATGCTGGCCGAGGCACAGACGCTGATCGCCCGCGACTACGTCAACGGCTTCCTGTTCCAGCTGGCCTTCCCCACCGTCGCCGATGCCCGGATCGAGGGCCTGTGGGTCAACCAGCCGACCCAGGCAAACCCGCTGGCGCAGGTGCGCTGGACACAGTAACCCCGGGGCGCGCCTTGTCGGTGGACAGGGCGCGCTTGCCTTCGGGCCGTCGTGAAAGGGCATGGGACCAGCCCGCCCGACGACCCATTTCCCAGACGCCGCTTCTCAGCCCCCCGGCCGGGACGAAATCCTCTGCGTGACAGGAGGCTGAACGCCATGCTCCGCAACGACATCCCCGGATTCACCCCTGCCAGCGCCGAGCTTGACGGCACGCGGATCGCCTATGAACACGGCGGCTCCGGGCCGCCGCTGCTGTTGCTGCACGGTTTTCCCCAGACCCGCGCCATGTGGGCCGAGGTCGCCCCCACCCTCGCCCGAGATTTCACCGTCATCTGCCCCGATCTGCGCGGCTACGGCGAAAGCGACAAGCCCGCAGGCGTCGCCAGCTACAGCTTTCGCAACATGGCCCGCGACCAGCTGGCCCTGATGCAGCACCTCGGCCATGAGAGCTTTCACCTTGTCGGACACGATCGCGGCGCCCGTACCGCGCACCGCCTCGCGCTCGACGCGCCCGAGGCCCTGCGCTCGCTGACGGTCATGGACATCGTGCCCACCCACCACCTGCTGACGGACCTGACCCACGACGTCGCAAGGGGCTATTACCACTGGTTCTTCCTCGCCCAGCCGGAACCGTTCCCGGAAACCCTGATCGCCGCCGACCCAGAGACCTTCTACACCCGCTGCCTGCTGGGCTTCGGCAAGGCGGACCTGTCGGATTTCCCGCCTGCCCAGCTCGATGCCTACCGCGCCGCATGGGCCGATCCAGAGTGCCGCCGCGCGATGAACGACGACTACCGCGCGGCGCTGGACATCGACCTGCAGCATGACACGGACGACCTCGACCGGCGCGTGACCTGCCCAGCGCTGGTGCTCTATGGCGCCGAGGGCGCAATGGCGCGGGCCTACGACGTGCCCGCCACCTGGGCGCCCCGGCTGGATCACATGCGGGCCCGCGCGATCCCCGGCGGGCATTTCTTCGTCGACCAGTCCCCGGCCGAGACGACCGAGGCGTTGCAGGGCTTCCTGTCCACGCCGGACTGATCCCCCGGACCGGCCCGCCGCCTGCAACCCTCTGGACGCCGCCACGGGCCAATCATACGGTGCCCCAATGCTGGCCTATCTCACCCGACGCCTGATCTCGCTGGTCCTCAGCCTCGCCGTCGCATCGGCGGTAATCTTCCTCGTCGTCGAAGTGGCCCCGGGCGATCCGGCCAGCTACATGCTGGGCATCAACGCCCAGCCCGAAACCCTGGCCGCCCTGCGCCAGGAACTGGGCCTCGATCTGCCGAAATGGCAACGCTACCTCGCCTGGACAACCGGCATGCTGAGCGGCGACTTCGGCATGTCCTACACCTACCGCGCCCCGGTCTCCGAAATCATCGGCGAAAGGCTCTGGATCTCGCTGCCGCTGGCGCTTTTCGCGCTGACGCTGGCGGTTCTGCTGGCCTTCCCGGCGGGGCTCATTGCCGCCGCCACCCGCGGCCGCGCACCGGACCTCGGCGTCATGGCCTTCTCGCAACTGGGCGTCGCGATCCCGAACTTCTGGTTCGCCATGCTGCTCGTGCTGGGCTTTGCCATCACCTGGCGCATCTTCCCCTCCGGCGGCTTCCCCGGCTGGGAGGACCCGCTACAGGCCATCCGTGCCCTGACCCTGCCCGCCGTGGCGCTGGCCCTGCCGCAGGCCGCCATCCTTGCCCGCGTCCTGCGCTCCTCGCTCATCGACGCGCTGGGAGAGGACTATATCCGCACCGCCCGCGCCAAGGGGCTGACCCGCACCCAGACGCTCTGGCGGCACGGGGTGCGCAACGCGCTGATCCCGGTGCTGACCATCATCGGGCTGCAATTCTCCTTTCTCATCGCCGGGGGCATCATCATCGAGCAGGTCTTCTACCTCCCGGGCCTCGGGCGCCTGATCTTCCAGGCCATCTCGCAACGCGACCTGATCGTGGTGGAAAGCACCGTCATGCTGCTGGTCTTTGCCGTCATCCTCGTGAACTTCCTCACCGACCTCGCCTATGCGCTGGCCGACCCGAGGCTGCGCCACAGATGAGCCGCAACCTGATCCTCGGCGGTTTGCTCACCGCGCTTTTCCTGGCCGCCGCGGCCCTGTCCTTTGTCTGGACACCGGGCGACGTCACCGCGATGAACATCCCGGGCCGCCTCCGGCCGCCGGGCGGCGCCCACCTGCTGGGCACCGATCACTTCGGCCGCGACATCCTGAGCATGCTCATGGTCGGCGCGCGCACCTCCATCGCCGTGGCGCTGGTGGCCGTGGGCATCGGCCTGACGCTCGGCGTCCCGCTCGGCCTCGCCGCCGCCGCCCACAGGGGCGGTCTCGTGGACGAGCTCATCTCGCGCAGCTCCGACCTGATCTTCGCCTTTCCCAGCCTCGTCATCGCCATCCTGATCACCGCCGTCTTCGGCCCCGGCGCGATCAACGCCATCCTCGCCATCGGCATCTTCAACATCCCCGTCTTCGCCCGGCTCGCACGCGGCGCCGCGCTGTCGCTCTGGACGCGCGAGTTCATCCTCGCCGCCCGTGTCGCGGGCAAGTCCACGCTGCGGATCAGCGCCGAACACATCCTGCCCAACATCGCCAACCTGCTGATCGTGCAAAGCACCATCCAGTTCTCCCTCGGCATCCTCGCCGAGGCCGGCCTCAGCTATGTCGGCCTCGGCGCCCAGCCCCCGGTCCCCTCCTGGGGGCGGATGCTGGCCGATGCCCAGACGCTGGTCTCCCTCGCCCCGCATGTGGCCGTGATCCCGGGCCTCGCGATCGTCTTCATGGTGCTGGGCCTGAACCTGCTGGGCGACGGGCTGCGCGACGCGCTGGACCCGCGGCTGAAGGTCCTGCGCACATGACGGCTTCTTCTCTCGAAAAATACTCCGGGGGAGGCCGCAGGCCGGGGGCAGCGCCCCCCCTTCTCGACATCCACGCCCTCACCGTCGAGATCCAGGGCACGCGAATCCTCGACGCCATCTCGCTGTCGATCGCGCCCGGTGAAATCCTCGCCCTGACCGGCGAATCCGGCTCCGGCAAATCGATGACGGCGCTGGCGGCGATGGGCCTCCTGCCGCAGGGCGCGCGGGCCGCGGGGCGGATCGTGCTGGACGGCACCGATCTGCTGGCGCTGTCGGAACGCAGGCTCTGCGACATCCGGGGCCGCGACATCGGCATGGTCTTCCAGGAACCGATGACCGCGCTCAACCCGGTGCAGAGCATCGGCGCGCAGGTCTCGGAAACCATCCTGCAACACGCCCCCCGCACCTCCCGGGCCGAGGCCCGCACCCGCGCCAGAGAGGCGCTCGCCCGCTGCGGTCTCGACCTGCCGCTGTCACGCTACCCGCACGAACTCTCCGGCGGCCAGCGCCAGCGCGTGGTCATCGCCATGGCCATCGCGCTCAGGCCCCGGCTGCTGATCGCGGACGAACCCACCACCGCGCTCGACGTGACCACCCAGGCACAGATCCTCGAGTTGCTGCAAGACCTCACGAGGACCGAGGGCATGGCACTGATGATGATCACCCATGACCTCGCCGTGGTCGCCGCCATGGCCCATCGCATCGCCGTCATGCAAAAGGGCCGCATCGTCGAAAGCGCTCCCACGCACCAGCTCATCGCCCGTCGCGACCACCCCTATACCCGCGCCCTCTTCGAAGCGTCGGGCCATCAGCCGCACCTGCCACCGCGTCCTGACAGCGGCGCCCTGCTCGAGGCGCAGCGCGTGACCTGCACCTACCCGCTGCCGCGTCCGCATCCCCTTGCCGCCCATCCCCGGTTCACCGCCGTCGACGATGTCAGCTTTGCCATCGGGCGCGGCGAACGCGTCGGCCTCGTCGGCGAATCCGGCTGCGGCAAGTCCACCCTCACCCGCGCCCTGCTGGGATTGACGCCCATCGCCTCGGGGGTCATCACGCTCGACGCCACGCCGGTCTTCACCCATCACCGCCCCAACCCGCAGGTGCGGCGCAAGGTGCAGGTGGTCTTCCAGGACCCCTACGGCAGCTTCAACCCCCGCCACCGGGTCGCGCGGCTGATCTCCGAACCTTTCCACCTGCTGCCCGATCCGCTCCGGGGCAAGGCGCGTGAGGATGCCATCGCCGAGGCGCTCACCGCCGTCGGCTTGTCCCCCGACGACGCGCAGAAACACATCCACGCCTTTTCCGGCGGCCAACGCCAGCGCCTCGCCATCGCCCGCGCGCTCATCATCCGGCCCGAGCTGATCGTCTTCGACGAGGCGGTCTCGGCGCTGGACGTGCGCGTGCGGGCGCAGATCCTCGACCTGATCGCCGGTCTCAGCGCCAGCTACGGGCTGGCCTATCTCTTCATCAGCCACGATCTGTCGGTGGTGCGCGGGATCACCGACCGGGTCATGGTCATGCAGAGGGGCCGCATCGTCGAGCAAGGCCCGACCGGGCGGATCTTCTCCGCGCCGCGGGATCCCTACACCCGAACCCTGCTCGACGCCGCCCCCCGCCTGCCGCACCTTGCCTCCTGACACCCTCACCGGCTGGTCCAGCCGCCCGGCCTGGTCCCCGGAACCTCCGAAAGAAGGCCTACAGGCGCAGCCTGTCCCAAGGGTCGGCGGGCGGGCGTCTTTGCGGCGCCAGCCGCAAACAGAGCCGCCCCGCCGACCGCGCGCAATCCTCTGGACCTCGCCGCAGCAAGCCCGCAACATGCCGCGCAAAAGGGAGGACACTGAATGCGCTTCGAAAACCGCCACGCGGTGGTGACAGGCGGCGCCTCGGGCATCGGCGCGGCCATTTCGCGCCGCCTTGCGGCCGAGGGCGCCATCGTCACGGTCTGGGACATTTCCGCCGACAACCTCGCCGCGATCGAGGGCGAAACCAACATCCGCACCCGCGCGATCGACGTCACCGATCCGCAGGCCGTCACCCGCGCGATGGCAGAGGACCAGACCGCGATGGGCGGGCTCGACACCCTGGTCTGCTCCGCCGGGATCACCGGCCCCAACACCACCGTCATCGAATACCCCACCGAGGCCTGGAAACAGGTGTTCGAGCTCAATACACACGGGCTGTTCTACTGCAACCGCGCCGCCGCCGCGCTGATGCGGCCCGCGGGCTTTGGCCGGATCGTCAACATGGCCTCGGTCGCCGGGAAAGAGGGCAACCCCAACGCCTCGGCCTATTCCGCCTCCAAGGCCGCGGTCATCGGGCTGACGAAATCGCTGGGCAAGGAACTGGCCGACACGCAGATCACCGTCAACGCCATCGCGCCTGCTGCCGTGCGCACCGCGATCTTCGACCAGATGACGGACGAGTTCATCGCCTACATGGAATCGAAAATCCCGATGGGCCGCTTCGGCACCATCGACGAAATTGCCGCGATGGCCTGCTGGCTCGCCTCGTCCGAGGCGAGTTTCACCACCGGGGCGGTCTTCGACCAGTCCGGCGGCCGCGCCACCTACTAGGGAGACCCAGCATGAGACTGCAAGGAAAACGCGCCATCGTCACCGGCGGCGGCTCCGGCTTTGGCGAGGGGATCGTCACCCGGTTCGCCGCCGAGGGCGCGCAGGTGGTGGTGGCCGACATCAACTATGAAAACGCCCGCCGCGTGGCCAAGGAGACCGGCGCCCATCCCCTGCACACCGATGTCGCCGACGGCGCCAGCGTCCGCGCCCTCGTGGCGCTGGCGACCGAACACATGGGCGGCATCGACATCCTGGTGAACAACGCCGGCATCACCCATCTGCCCGCCCCGATGGAAGAGGTCAGCGAAGAGGACTTCGACCGCGTCTTCGCCGTCAACTGCAAGTCCGTCTACCTCGCCGCCCGCGCGCTTGTCCCTGCGCTCAAGGCGCAGGGCTCGGGCGCGATCCTCAACGTGGCCTCCACCGCCGGCGTCTCGCCCCGGCCGAACCTGAACTGGTACAACGCCTCCAAGGGCTGGATGAACACCGCGACCCGGGCCATGGCGGTGGAACTGGCGCCTGCGGGCATCCGTGTCAACGCGCTCAACCCGGTGGCGGGCGAAACGCCCCTGCTCGCCAGTTTCATGGGTGAGGACACGCCAGAGATGCGGGCGAAATTCCTCTCCACCATCCCGCTGGGCCGGTTTTCCACGCCCCGCGACCTCGCCAACGCCGCCCTGTTCCTCTGCTCGGACGAGGCCGACATGATCACCGGCGTCTGCATGGAGGTGGACGGCGGCAGGTGCATCTAAGCGCGCTGCACGGCAAGCAAAGGCATGGCCCTCGATGCAAGGTGAACCTGCCCTGCCCGCCTTGCACGCGATCCGGTCTGCACTATGCTCTTGGCGACAGTTCGGAAGGCGGTGCAGTCGTATCATGTTCAGAAACATCTTGGCCGCGGCGCTGGCGGCGGCCGGCATCGCGATCGGCGTCTGGACCTTCATCGCGCCGGACCGGACGGGCCCCGTCACCGCCGACGGCATGTCGCCGCAGGAATTCTCGCGCGAAAGCCCCCTGTTGCTGCCGGGCATCCTCGCCACGATCTACGAGGCCTTCAGCCAGACCGAAGAGACCGAGATCTACGACCGGCTGGCAAAGGTGGCCACGGGGCCGGCGCTGGAACAGCTCTACCTCGAACGGGTCGGGGCAATGGCCGGGGGCGGCCTGAACCCGGACCAGGAAATCCACGAGGTCTCGCTACTGGGCATGAGCGCGCGCCGAAACGGCGACATGGTCGAGATCACCGCCAGGTGGCGCGTCCTTGGCGTGGTCGGCCATGCCGAGCACATGCACATGCGCGGCAACGCCTACGCCGCCGATCTCACGATGGCCGCCGACCAGGGCGCCTGGAAGATCACCGGCTTCTCGCTGACAGAGGTCGACCGCAGCGACGCGGGCACGCTCGAACGCAACGCCGACGCGCCTCCCCCGGGAGACGGCAGTTGATCGCCGCCCGCGACCTGTCCTTTGCCTATCCCGGCGGCGGCTTTGCCCTGAAGGTGCCCACGCTGGACGTGGCGCCGTGCGAACGGGTCGGCGTGATCGGTCCCAGCGGCACCGGCAAGACGACGCTGCTGAACCTCGTGGCCGGGATGGTCCGGGCGGACGCCGGCGCATTGACCGTCGCCGACACCGATCTGGCGACGCTGGACGACGCCGCGCGCCGCCGGTTCCGGGCGACGCATGTGGGCTTCATCTTTCAGAATTTCGCGCTGGTCGACTACCTGAACGCCTACGAGAACATCCTCTATCCCTATCGCGTCGGCCTCGGGCTGCGGCTCGATGCGCAGGTCAGGGAACGGGCCCGCGCCCTGGCAGAGGCCTGCGGAATCGCGCATCGCCTGAAAAGCCATCCCGCCGCGCTGTCGGGGGGCGAGCAGCAGCGCGTGGCCATCTGCCGGGCGCTGGTCACGCAACCGAAACTGATCCTCGCGGACGAGGCCACCGGCAACCTCGACCCGGAAACCAAGGAAGCCATCCTCGACCTGCTGTTCGACCGGGCCTCTGACATGCAGGCAACCGTCGTCGCGGTGACACATGACCACGACCTCTTGCCCCGGTTCGACCGGGTGATCGATTTCGCATCGCTGAGACGACCCGCATGAACGCGCTTTTCCTGGCCTTCGCCCACCTGCGCTGGACATGGGCGCGCAGTCTGCTGCTCGTCGTCGTAGGCGCGCTGATCCTCTCGGTCCCGCTGGTGACGCAGGTCCTCTTGCGCGGCTCCGAAGAGGCGCTGACCCGCCGGGCCGAGGTCACGCCGCTGGTGCTGGGCGCGCGCGGCAGCCAGCTCGACCTGGTGATGGGCGCGGTCTATTTCTCGCAGGACCGCGCCCAGCCCGTCACCCGCGCCGCCGAGGACGCGGTCTGGGACAGCGGGCTGGCCCTGCCGATCCCGCTGCACACCGCCTTCCAGACCAATGGCGCCCGGATCGTGGGCACCTCGCTCGACTACTTCGACTTTCGCGGCCTGCAGATCGCCGAGGGGCGCCAGATGGCCCTCCTGGGCGAGGCGGTGCTGGGCGCGCAGGTGGCGGACCGGCTCGGCCTCGGCCCCGGCGACACCGTCGTCTCGGCGCCGGAAAACCTCTTCGACCTCGACGGGGTCTATCCGCTGGAACTGCAGATCACCGGCGTGCTGGCCGCCACCGGCACGCCCGACGACGAGGCCGTCTTTACCGACGTCAAGACCACCTGGATCATCGCCGGCATCGGTCACGGGCATGATGACGTGGTGACACCGGACGCCGCGGGCAATGTCACCGCCAATGCCGCCATCACCCAGTTCCAGCGCATCACGCCCGAGAACATCGACAGCTTTCATTTCCACGGCGCCTCTGGTGACTACCCGCTCTCCGCCGTGCTGGTCGCCCCCTACGACACGCGCTCGGGCACGATCCTGCGCGGGCGCTATCTCGACCCGGAAAACCCGCTGCAGATGACCGTCCCGGCAGAGGTGGTCGCGGGACTGGTCGACCGGATCTTCCGGATCGCGGCGCTCCTGGACGCGGTCACCCTGGTGATCGGGATCGCCGCGCTTGGCGCCATCGGCCTGTCGCTCTTCCTGGCGTGGAGCCTGCGCGCGCCCGAGATCGAAACCGCCCGGCGGCTCGGCGCGGGCCGTTTCATGATCCTGCGATTGGCCTTCGCGGAAATTGCCCTACTGTTGATCCTGTCGGCAGGGATTGCCGCGGGGCTTGTCACGCTCGTCACGATGAACGGCGACAGCCTTGTTGCCTGGATCCTTGCACTTTGAGTAGCCATTTGACCTGACCTGTAACGGAGACATTCCGATGAAGACACTGATGACCGCCGCGGCCCTTGCCGCCTTCGCCACGACGGCAACGGCCCACTACGGCATGATCATCCCCTCCGACAACATGGTCAGCCAGGAAGACGGGCGCAGCATCGACCTGACGCTCTCCTTCTCGCATCCGTTCGAGGGCGTGGGCATGGTGCTGGAGATGCCCGAGGCCTTTACCGTGACACACGGCGGCGAGACGACCGACCTGCTGGACACGTTGGAGGACACGCAGGTCATGGACCACGCCGGCTTTGCCACCGAATACCGGCTGGAACGTCCGGGCACGCATGTCTTTGCCCTGACGCCCCAACCCTACTGGGAACCCGAGGAAGACGCCTTCATCACCCATTTCACCAAGACCTACGTCTCGGCCTATGGCGACGATGAAGGCTGGGACGCTGAACTGGGCCTCAAGACAGAGATCGTGCCGCTGTCCAAGCCCTTTGCCCTGTGGGAAGGCAACCTGTTCCAGGGCATCGTCAAGCTCGACGGCGAACCCGTGCCCTATGCAGAGGTCGAGGTCGAATACTACAACGAGGACGGCAGCGCCGTCGCGCCCTCGGACCTGATGATCACCCAGACGATCAAAGCCGACGCCGATGGCGTCTTCAGCTATGCCGTGCCGACCGCCGGATGGTGGGGCTTTGCCGCGCTGAACACCGCCGCAGAGCCGATGCAGCATGACGGTGAGGACAAGGCCCACGAACTGGGCGCGGTGATCTGGGTCCACTTCGAACCCTGGGCCACGGAATGATCCGCGCCCTCGCCTTTGCCCTGGTTGTCGCCGCCCTGCCCGTCGCGGCGCATGACCTGCGGGTCTTTGCCTCTGTCTCGGGGCAGACCGTGACGGTGGAATCCACCTTTTCATCCGGCCGCACCCCCACAGGGGGCGCGGTGCGCGTGCTGGATGCCGACAACGTCCTGCTGATGACGCTGGAGATCGGCGCCGAGGGCAAGACGCAGTTCACCCTGCCAGAGGGCACGGCGAACACCGGCCTGATGATCGAGGTCGAGGTCAACGAGGGCCATTCCGATTACTGGATGCTGACACCGGACGACATCGCCTACGGTCAGGGAACGAACTGATGCTCAAACCTCTTGCCTTTGCGCTGGCCGTTCTGGCCGGCGCCGCCAGCGCTCAGGACCGGCCGGTGGTGGCCACCGTGAACTACCCCTTGGCCTGGATGGCGGAACGGCTGGGCGGCGATGCGATCGAGGTGCTGTTCCCGGTCCCCGAGGGGCGCGACCCGTCCTTCTGGCGGCCCGGCCTGTCCGACATCGCGGCGATCCAGCAGGCGGATCTGATCGCGCTCAACGGGGCCGGGTTCGCGGCATGGACGACGCGCGCCTCGCTGCCGCGCTCGCGGCTCATCGATACCTCCTCGGACCTGTCCGGGGCCTTCATCGCCACGCAATCCGTGACCCACAGCCACGGCGAGGATGGTGAACATTCGCACACCGGCACCGCCAGCTATACCTGGCTCGATTTCGAACTGGCAGCCGGACAGGCGCAGGCATTGGCGGCCGCCATGCAACGCCGGATGCCCGACCTGAGCGATCAGGTGGCGGAAACCCTGCCCGCGCTGCTGGCCGATCTGGACGCCCTCGACAGCCATGCGCGCGAGGCCCTCGCGGCGCTGCAAGGCACGACGATCATCGCGACCCACCCCCGCTACCAGTATTTCGCCCGGGCCTACGGTCTCGATATCGCCGCGCTCGAATGGGAGGCCGGCGCCATGCCGGGCGAGGCGCAGTGGCAGGACCTTCAGAACATGGTGACGGACACCGGCGCCGCCCTCCTGATCTGGGAGGCCGAACCGCCCCGGGAGGCCAGGGACCGCGCCGCCGAGATGGGTCTTGCCTCCGTCATCTTCGCGCCACTCGCGTCGCGGCCCGCCAGCGGGGATTTTGTCTCTGTCATGCGGGCGCAGGTCACGGATCTGGCCGGGCGCCCCTGAGCGCACCGGCCCCCGCCTCACCGGCCTTAACCTTTTCGGACGCAACGTCACCTTCGTGACCGGACCAAAGCGCGAAGGGTTTTGTACGTTTTGCTGAAAACGCCGTACGTTTTGTACAAAACGTACGGAACAGGCTGCCCTGCCTCTCTGTTTCCAGCCGTGTCCGGACCGGGCATGACCACAACATCTTGTGCCGTGTTGCGGCGCGCACGCCGTGTTAACCCCCTCGCCCGCCGCCGTCACCGGATCTTCATCGGTCGCGGCCAAGGCCCCTTGCGATTCTGCGGAGGGACCCGGATGCTGCGCGCAAATTCCCGAGACCAAGGCCAGCCATGCGACCCGGAAACCGTAACCTGATCACCGACGTGCCCGGCCTTCTGGTCGGCAATGCCGAGGACGAAACGCTCCGGTCGGGCACCACGGTCCTGACTTCGGACAGCCCGTTCACCGCCTCGGTTTCGGTCATGGGCGGGGCGCCCGGGACACGCGAAACCGACCTGCTGGCGCCGGACAAAACGGTCGAGGCCGTGCATGCGCTGGTGCTGTCCGGCGGCAGCGCCTTCGGGCTTGCCGCGGCACAGGGCGTGATGGACGCACTGCATGAAAAAGGCAAGGGATTCAGCATCTTCTCGGCACGCGTGCCAATCGTCCCGGCGGCCATCCTCTTCGACCTGCTGAACGGCGGCGACAAGGCTTGGGCCGACAATCCCTATCCCGCGCTGGGTCGGCGGGCGCTGACCTCGGCGGCCGCGGACTTCGCCCTGGGCACCGCTGGTGCGGGCACCGGCGCGCAGACGGCGCAGCACAAGGGCGGGCTGGGCTCTGCCAGCCTCGTGCTGGACGACGGCATCACGGTGGGCGCGCTGGTCGCCGCCAACCCGATGGGCAGCGTGACCACCCCCTCCGGGCGCCATTTCTGGGCGGCCCCTTTCGAAATCGGGGCAGAGTTCGGCGGCCTCGGCGTGGACCCGTCTCCAGGCCTCGCCCTCCCCCCCAGCCGCAAACTCGGCGCAATGGCCGCCCAGGGCAACACGACCATCGCGATCGTGGCCACCGACGCCGCGCTGAGCAAGGCACAGTGCCACCGCGTCGCCGTTGCGGCCCATGACGGGATCGCGCGGGCGATACTGCCGGCGCATTCACCGATGGACGGGGACCTTGTTTTTGCAGCCGCTACAGGCGCACGGCCCTTGGACGATCCGGGCACGCAAGGAACGATGATCGGCCATGCGGCCAGCCTGTGCCTGTCCCGCGCCATCGCCCGCGCGATCTGGGAAGCGCAGCCCCGCCAAGGGGATACCCTGCCGACGCTGAGGTCCGACCTGGCCTGACCGGAAGATCAGCGCAGGATCGGCGGCTTTTCCGGATCGGCTCCGGGGGCCAGACGCTCGACCCTCTTTGGTTCCTGAGCCTCTGGCAGGTCAAAGCGCAGCGCGACGCGGGCAAGATCGGCAGTCAGTCGGTCGCTGTCCGACAGAAAGGTGACGTCCAGCGCCCCCGCCTCCAACCCCGAGAAGACCAGCGCCTCGTTGATGGCCCCGGCCAGCGCGGCTTCGGCGCCCGCAACGGCGCCGGTGATCCCCAGAAGGTGCCCCCGCGTCCCGTCGTCATAGATCACCTCGGCGAGGTAGGCCTTGCGGGCAAGCCCGGCGCCGGTGGCCAGACGCGCATCCAGCGCCGTCACCAGCGCCTCTGGCACGCGCGGGGCGCGGAACTCGGCGGGGCGCGCCTCGGCCTGTTGCGGGCCGTGACCCAGAGTTTCCGCCAGCCAGGCCAGTGCCTCGGGCGGCAGCAGGTACTGCGAAGGGGCGACCTCGAGGTTCAGGGCCAGGCCGATCCCCTGCCCCGCCAGCATCGCGGCCAGCGCCCGGCCGGACAGTGCCGCGTAGGGAACGGCCCGCCCGGCAAAACCGGACAGCCGTTCCTCCCGGTCGAACCCCAGGACGAAGCGCGCGTCGCCCAGTTCGAAGATCTCGGGAGAGATCTCCTGCCCCTGCGGTTCGGCGGCAAGCATCAGGTACAGTTCGGTCGTGGCCAGCCGGTCGTAGTAACGCAGGCGCAGAGCGTCATCATCCGGCGCGGCCTCCATCGCCGCATGGGCGCGGTCCAGTTCGGTCAGGGTCTCTTCGCTCATGCCAGCACCTCCGCGACACGGGTCCGCAGGACGGGCAGCAGCTCGGCCTCGAACCAGGGATTGCGTTTCAACCATGCGGTATTGCGCCACGAGGGATGCGGCAAGGGCAGTGCCGCGGGCGAAAAGTCGCGCCAGCAGGCAACGGTCTCTGTCACCCCGCCTTTGACACCCAGATGCCATTTCTGGGCATAGCCGCCGACGAGGACGGTCAGCCGGACATCGGGCAATGCATCGATAACCTGTTGCCGCCAGGTGCGGGCACAGATCGGCGGCGGCGGCAGGTCCGAGCCCTTGCGGTAGCCGGGAAAGCAGAAGGCCATGGGCACGATGGCCACGCGGGTCTCGTCGTAGAAGGTCTCGGCGTCGACGCCCAGCCAGTCGCGCAGACGGTCTCCGGAGGGATCGGTAAACGGCAAGCCCGAGTGATGGACCTTCATTCCCGGGGCCTGACCCGCGATGAGCAACCGGGCCGAGGGCCGGGCCCGCAGGACCGGGCGCGGCGCATGTTCCGTCTCGGTGGCGGCGAAACGCTCGGCGCAGAGACGGCAGGCGCGAATGTCGGCAAGCAGTTGATGCATTGCGCAAGTCTAATGCGCCGATGCGTCGAGGTCACGCCGGGAGGGGGCGCTGCCTCCTCGGCCTTCGGCCTCTCCCCGGGAGGTATTTTCGGCCCAAAGAAACACAAGCGGCCGGGAGTACGCTCCTCCGGAGCTGCCGCAATTTCCGGCAACGCTGGCGCCTTGACCAGCACTCATTTCGAAGGTTGTCGAAATTTGACTTGCGAAAGCGCCTTCAGTTCGACATTTTTAGAATTATGAAAATGACCGATTCTCTTCCCCTGACCGTCGAAACGGCGGCCTCCAAGTTCGCCGCGCTCGGGTCCGAACAGCGCCTTCAGGTTCTGCACACGCTGGTGCGGGCCGGGCACGACGGGCTCAGCATCGGCGCACTGGGTGAACGTACCGGGATCACCGGATCAACACTCACCCATCACCTGAAAATCCTCTCTGCCGCCGGGCTCGTTACCCAGGCGCGGCAGGGACGCTCGATCATCTGCGCCGCCGCCGACTATTCCGAGGTCGAGGCGCTGTCGGACTACCTGCTGCGCCAGTGCTGCGCGGATGCCTCGATCTGCCACAAGGACATCGACAATGGCTGATACGTCAACAACGGCCACACGCCGCCTGCCGCCCGTTTCCAAGGCCTGGCTGGCCAGTGCCGTGCTTCTGGCTCTCGTCGCGCTGATCGACTGGCCCCAGTTCTGGCCGACGGTGACTTTCACCGCGGGGGCCCTTGGCCATACCGCGCCGTTCATCCTCTTTGCCGTGCTGGCGGTCGCCTATCTCAAGGCCACCGGGGCCGAAACGCTGCTGGCGAGGGCCTTTGAGGGGCGCGAAGTCCGGATGATTTTCCTGGCCGCGCTGCTGGGGGGCATGTCGCCTTTCTGTTCCTGCGAAGTGATCCCCTTCATCGCGGCGCTGCTGGCGGTGGGCGCCCCCTTGTCGGCGGTCATGGCCTTCTGGCTGGCCTCGCCGCTGATGGATCCGGCCATGTTCCTCATCACCGCGGGCACGCTTGGCTGGGACTTCGCCGTGGCCAAGACCGTCGCTGCCGTCGGCCTGGGCCTTTTGGGCGGGTTCGGGACCAAGACCCTGGCCGATAGCCCGGTCTTCCGCGCCCCACTGCGCGAAAAACCGCAGGTGGGCGGCTGCTGCGGCGTCAAGAAACCCTTTCAGGGCAAGCCCGTCTGGGCCTTCTGGCAAGAGAGCGAACGCACCGCCACCTTCCGCGATACGGCATTTGAGAACGCCCTGTTCCTGCTGAAATGGCTGACATTGGCCTATGTCATCGAGGCGTTGATGATCCACTACGTGCCCGCCGAAATGATCGCCGGCGTGCTGGGTGGCACCGGGTTCATGCCGGTCCTGCTGGGCGCATTGGTCGGGGCGCCGGCCTATCTGAACGGCTATGCCGCTGTGCCGCTGGTCGATGCGCTGCTGGCGCAGGGCATGGCACCGGGCGCGGCGATGAGCTTTGTCGTCGCCGGTGGTGTCAGCTGCATCCCTGCGGCCATCGCGGTCTGGGCGCTCGTCAAACCCCGCGTATTCTTGGCCTACTTCGTCTACGCGTTGCTGGGGGCACTGATCGCAGGCATGACCTGGGGTCTCGTCGCCTGAACCTCATGGAGAATTGTTGACTTGCCGGGTCCCTGCACGGGGCCCGGTTTGTTTTTGTTTCGCGCCAGCGCCATAATGTGAACAAATTGTCTACCAAGTTGGCGCATACACCAGATCATTAGGGATCCGAGCGTAGTCAGGGCACCCAGATGTTAGAGTTCGACATGGTCAGCAAGTCCTTCTGGACGGGCGCCCAGCGCAAGGTGATTCTTGACCGGGTGTCGTTCCGCGTTGACCTGGGTGAATCCCTTGGCATCCTCGCCCCCAACGGCACCGGCAAATCCACCGTCATCAAGATGATGGCAGGACTGGAAAAACCGGATGAGGGCGAAATCCGGCGTGGTTGCCGTGTCTCGTTTCCACTGGGCTTCATGGGCGGCGTCGTGTCCAAGATCTCGGCCAGGGAAAACGCCCGGTTCATCGCCAAGCTCTACGGGATTGATCCCGACTACGTCGAATCCTTCTGCCGTTGGCTTTGCGATCTGAAGGAGTATTTCGACCAGCCCATCGGCACATATTCGTCCGGTATGAGGGCCCGGTTCACCTTTGCCCTGATGCTGGCGCTGGATTTCGACATGTACCTGATCGACGAGGGCATGCCCAATTCCACCGACGCCGCGTTCAACAAGCGCGCTGGCGACATCCTGGCCGAAAGGCTGCGGACGACGACGATCGTAATCGTCAGTCACCAACCAAAGGTGCTGGAGAAATTTGCCCGCAAGGCGGCTGTCCTGATGGACGGCAAGATGTACATGTTCGACACCCTGGAAGAAGCGAAACGGCTGTATGACTATGAAACCGAAGGCTAAGAAGTTCCGCATTCGGCGTTCACCGGCCGCTGCCGCCCAACCAGGCGAGGGTGCCGAGACCGATCGTACCGCGCCGGCAGAAACACCTGCCCCAAAGCCGCCCGAGTCCGGGGGCAACCGGCCCGCAGCGGGACGACCGCAGTTCTCGAACACCGAGACTTCCGCAAAGGCCCGCAGTGACGAGGTCGCCGCTTCCCGCCAGGTCGCGGGTGAGACGGACATCGACTCGATCCGCGCCGAGGGGCTGACCGCGCGTCAATTGCGCATGGCCCGCCGTGTCGCCAACAAGCACGGGTTTGAGGCGACATCGGATTTCGACGCCGTGCGTCTGTTGCGCCAACGTGGGATCGACCCGTTCCAGCGCACCAACATGCTGGAACTTGTGAAGGCCGACCCCGACAACAGGCCCGCCGCGCCGCAGCCATCGAAACCGGAACCCAAGGTGCAACTGCCCCAGACCATCAAGATGGAAAAGGCGCAACTGCCTTCGACGGAAACCATCAGCCCGGCAGAGCGCCGCGCCACCGAAATACGGCAGATCCAGCGCGAACTGGCGGCACGACGCCGCAAGAAGATGATGCTGCTCATGGTGCGGCTTGCGGCCTTTGTCCTGCTCCCCACCCTCGTCGCCGGCTATTACTTCTATGCCGTTGCGACCCCGATGTATTCGACCAAGTCGGAATTCCTGATCCTCAAGGCCGAAAGCTCGGGCGGGGCGATGGGGTCGCTTTTCTCGGGCACCCAATTCGCCACCAATCAGGACGCTATCGCCGTGCAATCCTACCTGACCTCCAAGGATGCCATGCTGCGCCTGGATCGGGACGAAGGGTTCAAGTCGCATTTCACTCAAGGGTTCATCGACCCGATCCAGCGGTTGGAACCGGAGCCCACCAACGAAGAGGCCTATGCCTTGTACAAACGTCACGTCCAGATCGGCTATGATCCGACCGAGGGTGTGATCAAGATGGAAGTCATGGCCGCCGACCCGCAGGTCGCCGCCGATTTTTCCAGCGCGCTGATCGGTTATGCGGAGGAACGGGTGGACAACCTTTCGCTGCGCAAACGATCCAACGCGGTCAAGGACGCAGAGGAAGGTTTGGCCGATGCCGAAGCCGCCCGCCGCGACGCTCAGGAAAAGCTGGTCCGCATGCAACAGGAAGGCAACGTCATCGACCCCGAGGGCCGGATTGCCGCGTTGCGCTCACAGATCAATACCTACGAGCTGCAACTGCAGGAGAAACAACTGCAACTGCAGGCTCTACTGGATAACAGCCGTCCGAATTCCGCCAAGGTCGAAGGTGCCCAGGGCGACATTCGCCGCCTTGAGGCGCTGCTGGACCGGCTCAACCTCGAGATGACGACGGCCACAACGGGAAAGGACTCTCTGGCCGAGGTGGCCGTGCAGATCAAGCTGGCAGAAGCAGATCTCTCGACCCGCGACCTGATGCTGCAAACCGCGCTGGAACGCTTGGAACAGGCCCGCCGCGACGCCGACAGCCAGGCCCGCTACCTGACCACATCGGTGGTTCCCGTACCTTCGGAGGACCCGAGCTACCCCCGCAAGTTCGAGAACACGATGCTGGCCTTCCTGATCTTCGGCGGCATCTACCTGATGATCTCGCTGACCGCCTCGATCCTGCGTGAACAAGTCGCAAGCTGAGGCACCTGCCGCCTACTCGACCACGGTCAGGATCTCGTCCAGGGGTTTCTTGATCTTGGCCACGGCGGGGACCTTTGCCCCGGGCGCCGGATGCCCCGCAGCGATAATCATCACCGGCTTTTCCGAATCCGGCCGCCCAAGCAGCGCGTTCAGGAACCGCATCGGGTTTGGCGTGTGGGTCAGGGACACCAGCCCGGCATGGTGCAAGGCCGCCAGCAGAAAGCCGGTAGAAATGCCGACGCTTTCGGGCACGTAATAGTTCTTGAACCGCGTGCCATCGTCGAACCGCCCATAGCGCTGGGCAAAGACCACAATCAGCCAAGGCGCGATCTCAAGGTGCGGCTTTTCCGGCCCCGTTCCGATCGGTTCCAACGCCCGCAGCCATTCATCCCCCGCCGCCCCGTCGTAAAAGCTGCGCTCTTCTTCCTCTGCCGCGGCACGGATGCGCGACTTCACCCCCGAATTCGAGATCGCCACGAAGTGCCACGGTTGGTGGTTGGCCCCCGAGGGCGCCGATCCCGCCGTCCGGATACAGTTTTCGATGACCGCCCTTGGCACCGAACGGTCAGAGAACTCTCGCACCGAATGCCTCTGTTTCATCCGGTCATGGAAATCGGCCGCCGCCCGGACCATTTCCTCATCCGGCATCGAAACCCGGTCGGGCAGATCCACCGCCTCGTATTTCAACTGCTTGCGCGCGAACATCCCCGCCCTCCTTGCATTTCACCACACAGAGTGCGGTGCACGTGCTCATACATGCAAGCCTGACGCGGGGGCGTAGGTTACCGTGCCGACAAATGACAGGGAGAGAAGGTCGGAATGCCTCTTGCAGCCGACGCGCAGTCCTTGCTAAACGGGTCGACGGAGAGGTGGCCGAGTGGTCGAAGGCGCACGCCTGGAAAGTGTGTAGGCGGGAAACCGTCTCGAGGGTTCGAATCCCTTCCTCTCCGCCAAAAACCGGCGCAACCACCTGATAATACGTAGAGTTTTAAAGCTCTCCTCCTGCGCCTCACCCTCCTTCCCACCATCAAAATCAGCATGCGGTACAGCCACTTGCGACCGCGAGTATTTCGACTTGCGTTGTGAATGTTGTATTCACGTTCACAACGGAGATCACGGGGATGCAGGTTCAAAAAAATGGCACTTTTAGCAACTGAGCGCAAAAGACGACAACTGGAACGGCAACGCGAAGAGGAGCGTCGCCAGGAGGACTGCACATACCGGTACCTCCGAATACCCTTCTTCGAACACCTCGACGATCACGAGGACTTCAGTGTGCGCGAATCAACTTCGAACTTATGGGGATCGAGATGCCGGTCTTTGAGGATGACAGAGGTCCTGAAGCCTTTGCATTCGAAGAAGCAATGGGCGACGGTGACCGTGACGAGATGTTCCAGGGGGCACGCGGATCCATCGGGCGCGCCGAGAACATGATCGATAACCTGCTGTTCGCAGCGGTCGAACTCGCTTTGGTAGTTAACCGATTCAAGAAAGAAGAGCTTCAGGCCCGCCTTCGGGAAATCGAGAACGCCGATCTCGCGGACCCCGCCGCGCGCAAGGCGGCTCTCGCGGACGTGGCGCATATCTCGGCAGTGCTGGCGGAACTTGACAAGAACGTCCGCTGGACACTCCCCAAGTGGCGCGTCAAGGGCGTCTGACGACCCGGCACCCACCGAAACAAGACAATGATCTCGCGAGCGCCGCCCCTCCCGGGCGGCGAACAGATGATGTTTGCCCGAAAGCACAGGACTGACCTGCCCCCGCGAAATCCCTCACCGTAATGTAGAGTCTGCGCCAACTTTGAAGGAGCAGACAAATGCGAAAGAGCCGTTTCACCGAGGCGCAAATCATCGGGATGATCAAGGAAAAGGGTTCAAGCGTGAAGCGATTGATCCAGTGGATCAATCGTAGCGCCGAACGGAATGCCGACTGCGGAGGTGTGCCGTAGGCACGGGCTGAGCACGGCGACGTTCTACAAACTGAAGGCCAAGTATGGCGGCATGGAGGTGTCCGAGGCGGCCAGGCTGAAGGCCCTCGAGGACGAGAACGTCAAGCTCAAGCGCCTGTTGGCCGATACCATGTTGGACAACGTCGTCTTGAAGGACCTACTGGGAAAGAGCTAACGGTGAGCCATTGCGCGCCACTGATGGTGTGGATGGCTCCACCAGCGGCTTCGCGTTGTGCCAAGGTGGGTCTGTGAAAGCCCGCACCTGAGAGGAGC